>CAUJCX010000035.1 GCA_963169235.1 Actinomycetota bacterium
CGACGGCAACCTGCGCAACCAGGACGAGATGGAGGACTACCTGGTGCAGGCAGGGCTTGAGCCCGTGGACATCTGGATGGAGACCCGCGTGCGCCACACCACCGTCGACGCGTACATGGAGCGCATGCGCGTGGTGGCCGGTCACATGATCGGCGACCAATCCGACGCCGAGGTGGCCGACTACGTGGCGAAGATCGACGCCAAGCTGCGGGAGCTCGCCGGGCCGCGCGGGTGGACGTACGAGTTCGCGAAGCTGTTCGCCATCGCCCGTAAGCCCGCGTAGAGGAGCCGTTCTGCGGCCCCGGGTGTGATGCACCGGAGATAACGGCCCGGCGGCCGTCGCGGGGGCCGCTGCGGGCCCGCTCAGGCGGGGAGCACCTCGACCAGCGCGTTGTAGTCGGGCACGCCGCTGATGGGATCCCGCCGCCCGGACGCCAGCAGCGGGTTGCACTCGGGGAAGAACATCTGCACGTTGCCCGGGTGCATCTTCGCCACGTGCACGGTGGCCGTCACCTCGCCCGCCTCCGACCGCACCCGCACCGGGGCGCCGTCGGCCACGCCGAGCGCACCCGCGTCGGCGGCCGAGATGAACAGGGCGTCGCGCATGGCGCCGGTCATGGGGTCCTTGTCCTTGAACACCATGCTGTTGAACTGCTTGCCACGACGGGTCGACAGCACCAGGCGGCCCTCGGGGGGACGCGGGTCGGCCGGGTCGATCGGCGAGAAGTGTGCGCGGCCGTCGGCGGTGGGGAAGACCCAGCCGTCGCACAGGCGCGGGCCGCCCCACTGCACCTGATCCCCCGTCTTCGCCAGGTGCTGGATGCCGTCGTACATGGGCACCACCCGGGCGATCTCGTCGCGGATCGCCTGGCCGTCGGCGAACGTGATCTGGTGGCGCCGGTCGGGGTGCACGCGCGCGGCGACGTCGGTGAAGATGCGCCACTCGCTGCGCACCTCGCCCACCACATGCCCCGGGATGCGCGGGCTGTACGCGATGCGGCGCTCGGTGGTGGTCTCGGTGCCGCCGCCCTCCTGCTCGTAGCGCGTCGCCGCGGGCAGCAGCACCACTGTCTCGCCGGGGTCCACCAGCATCTGGGTGCTGACGATGATGTCCTGGTGCACGCGCACCGGCACGTCGGCAAGCCGGCGCGCCACCGTGGCGGGGTCGGGCAACACGTCCAGGAAGTTGCCGCCGCTCGACCACAGCACGTCGAGCGCCCCCCGCTCGACGGCCTCGAGCATCTCGTCGGCCGACAGGCCCGGCGTGGACGGCACGTCGAAGCCGTACTGCCCGGACAACATCGCCGCGTTGCCGGCGTCCACGGCAAGGCCGCCCGGGAACGACGTGGCGTACGCGCCCATCTCGGCTCCGCCCTGCACCCCCGAATGCCCACGGATCGGCATGAGGCCCGCGTTCTCGCGGCCCACGTTGCCGCGCACCAGGGCCAGGTCGATGAGCGCCTGCACGTTGTCGACGCCGAACGGATGCTGGGTGAGTCCCATCGACCACACGAACACGGCGTTATCGGCATCGGCGTACAGGCGGGCGAACTCGCGGATGGTGGCGACGTCGGTGCCGCAGCGCGACGACAGCTCCTCGAGCGTCACGCCGGTGAGGCCCTCCATCAGCGCGTCGTACCCGGACGTGTGCCCGTCGATGAACGCGCGGTCCACCGCTCCCATCTCGTCGAGCACCTTGATGACGGCGGCCACGAACGCCCGGTCGCCGCCGGTGTTCACGGGCACGAACATGTCGGTCATCTTGGTGCCGAGGAGCGCGCTCTCGGTGTTGGACGGCACCCAATAGCGCTCAAGGCCCGGCTCGCGGAACGGGTTGACCACCACCACCTTGGTGCCCTTCGTGCGGGCCATGTACAGGTACTTCATGGTGACGGGCTGCGCGTTGGCCACGTCGGAGCCCCACAGCACCACCAGGTCGGTGCCCAGCAGGTCGGTGTAGCTGATGGTGGTGGCCGCGGCGCCCACGGTCTGCTTGAGCGCGAAGGTGGACGGCGCGTGGCAGATGCGGGCGGCGTTGTCGACGTTGTTGGTGCCCAGGAACCGCATGGCCTTCTGGGCCGCGTAGTACACCTCGTTGGTGATGCCCCGGGCGGTGAGGTACAGCGCGATGCGGTCGGGGCCCGCGTCGCGGATGCGGCCCGCCACCAGGTCGAGGGCGTCGTCCCAGCGCACGCGCCGGAAGCCGGGCTCGCCGGCGTGGCGCACCATGGGGTACGCCAGGCGGCCCAGGTCGCGTAGCTGCTTGCCGGACATGCGCTTCAGGGGCTCCACGTCGGCCAGCAGGTCGTGGTCCATGGCGCCCATGGTGTTCACGCGCAGAAGGCTCAGGCGCGTGAGGCACAGGTGGGTCGAGTCCATCGTCCAGTCGTGCAGGCCCGCGACGCCCAGCGCGCAGCCGTCGCACACCCCGCGGCTGAGGATGCGCCACGCGTGCGGCAGGTTGTCGCGGTTCTCCCACAGCACCTTGGCCATCTCGCCGTAGTGGTTGGGCTTCACCTTGCCCAGGCCGTTGGGGCTCCAGCCGGCCCACAGGTCACGCCTGCGCGGTGCGGTGCGTCCCATCAGTCGTCCCCCTGGCGTATGCGCTCGTCGTGGCTGTACACGTTCATGTCGCCACCGCGCACGAATGCGGCCAGCGTGATGCCCAGCTCGTGCGACGCGGTGACCGCCAGCGTCGACGGACCCGACACGGCGCAGATGACGGGGATGCCGGCCATCGCGGCCTTCTGCACGATCTCGAACGAGACGCGCCCCGACACCGTGAGCACGGTACCCCTCAGCGGCAGGCGGCCGTCCATGGCGGCGGCGCCGATGACCTTGTCGACGGCGTTGTGGCGGCCGATGTCCTCCGCCACCAGCGGCGGCGCCCCCGGCGTGAACAGGCCCGCGCCGTGCAGGGTGCCCGTGCGGGCGAACCCCGGCTGGGTGTCGCGCAGCGCGTCCGGCAGCGCCGTCAGCCAGGCCGCGTCGAACGTGGCATCGTCGTCCACGGCCGCGCAACGGACGGCCAGCTCGTCCAGCGTGACCCGCCCGCACAGGCCACACGCGGCGGTCATCGCGTGCGCCCGCGGGGACACGGGGCGGCGCAGCGGGCGGCGGGTGTGCACGGTCACCGCGTTGAACGCCTGCGGCACCCCCGGACCGGTGCAGTACGCGACGCGGGCGACATCGTCCGGGGCGATCAGCCCCTCGGTGACCAACAGGCCCACCGCCAGCGCGAAGTCGGCCCCCGGGGTGCGCATGGTCACCGTCACCGGCTCGGGCGGGGCCCCCGCCGCGGCCACGCGCACCTCCAGGGGCTCCTCCACGGCCAGGCGGTCGTCACGGCGGCTCCATGCCCCGTCGCGCAGCCGCAACACGCGGCCACGCGCGCTGGGGCGCGGCGGGGACGCGGGGGCGGCGGGACGCGGCATCGTGTCGTCGGCGGGTTCCGGCGCGGGGCCGTGGACGAAGGTCAGCTGGCCGCCCCGAAGACGTCGCCGGGCTGCAGGTCGGGCACCTCGACCGACGCGCCCGTCAGGGCCTGCAACTCGGCGGGACGGCCCACCAGCGGCGGGAACGTGCCGAAGTGGCCGCACAGCACCTTGGTGACGCCCAGCAGGCGCACGGCCACGGCCGCGCGCGCCGGGCCCATGGTGAAGTGCCCGCCGATGGGAAGCACCGCCACCTCGGGCGCGTGCAGCTCGGCCAGAAGCGCCATGTCGCCGAACACGTCGGTGTCGCCCGCCTGGTACACCACGAGGCCGTCGGGGAACTCGATCATGAACCCGGCCGCCGCCCCGCCCTGCAGCATCGTGTCGTCGGGGGCACCGATGCCGCTGCCGTGCACGGCGGTGACCATGGTGGCCGCGACGCCGGCCGCCTCGACGGTGCCGCCGCACCCCATCTGCGTCACGTTCTCGACGCCCTGGCCGATGAGGTGGGCACCCACCTCCCAGCTGGCCACCACGGGTGCGCCCGTGCGGGCCGCCAACGGCGGCAGATCGGCGATGTGGTCGATGTGGCCGTGCGTGACGAGGATGGCATCCACATCGGGTTCGCGCAGATCCTCAGGACACGTGGGGTTGTTGCCGAGGAAGGGATCCACGATCACCCTCTTGCCCTCGGATGTGGTCCACAGCCACGTCCCGTGCCCGAGCCACGTCACTGAGTTGCCCCTGAGATCCATTACGACACCCCTTCGCCGGTTCTCGCCCGATGTGGTCACTCTCCACCCCGGCGCGCCGCGGCGCAAGCCGAGGTGGGTGGACCGCCACCATCCGGCGCGCCACAATAGGGGGATGCCCGGAGCCGCCCCGTGACGACCAAGCGCATGCCGCAGCCCATCGAGATCACGTGCCCCACGTGCGGGCTCATCGCCGAGCTGTACCGGCCTCGCGGCGCGGCACGGCCCCGCCTGTGCGCGTGCCCTCCGGTGCAGCGCGTGGCGAAGGTCACCGGGCGGCGCGTGTGCATGAGCTGCCCGACCGTGCTCAACCGGTACAACCCGGGACCGGAGTGCGGGGCGTGCACCCGGCGGCGACAGTCAGCGAAACCTTCTTTGAAATGACGATTGCGGCGCGTTCGGTGGCGTTCAGGGGGGCGCCTGGGTAAGACTGGGTCGCATCGACCGCGCGCGCACACCACTCACCGCCCCCGGGGCCGACCGCGACGATCCGTCGGGGCTCGCGCGCTTTCGGCTCCTGCAGCGCGGTCAGGTGGCCATCCTGGGCCTCCTGGGGTTCGCCGTCATCGTGGTGGCCGGCTACTTCGGCCACGTGCTGAACGACGCGGCGTCCGAGCAGCGCCGCGCGAACGCCCTCTACTCGGACATCGTCGCGATGCGCGACCGCGGGCGCGAGGCCGAGATCCTGCAGTGGAAGGCGCTGGTCGATCGGGGGCGGCCGATCGCGCCTGAACTGGGCCTGCGCGTCAACGCCCTGACCGCCGAGGCCCGCGACATGATGCGCCGCCAGCGCACCGTCGACCCCGACTCGGCCGACGCGGCACAGGCGGCCGAGCAGACGGTGGCGGGCCTGTCACGCCTGCAGGACCTGCTAGTGGGGTACCTCACCGCGGAGACCCCGGCCCAGCGCAGGGCGATCATGGATGGCTCGTTCGACGACGTCAGCGCCACGACGGCGGCGATGGGCCGCTGGGTGACCGCCCGGGGCGCCGCGTCGCAGCGGGCCACCACGCACTTCGAGCGCACCGCGCGACGGCTGTCGGCCATGCTGATCGGCGTGGTGTCGGCCGTGCTGCTGGTGGGCTTCGCGCTGTGGCTGCGCCTCGAGAAGGCCCGCGAGCGCGTGCTCTTGCACGTCGACCGGGCGGGGCACGAGCAGGCCGGGCTGCGCCGGGTGGCCGAGCTGGTGGCCGCCGAGGAGGACGAACGTAGCGTTCTGTCGGCCGTGGCGCAGGAGATGGTGGCGCTGACGGGCGCGGGGGGCGCGTGGGTGGTGCGCATCGAGGGTCGGCTGGCGTTCGTGCACGGCGCGGCGATGGAGTCGGCCCCGCTACGCCTGCGCCTGGACGGCGTGACGCGGTTCCCCATCGCCCACGGCGGTGCGCTGGAGCGCGCGCTCGCCACCGGGGCGCCGGCGTTCGGCGAGGACGGCGGCGGGCCCGGGCCGGAGGAGCGGCGCCTGCGCGAGCTGGGCGCCCGGGTGGCGATCGCCGCCCCCATCGTCGCGTCCGGGCGCACGTGGGGCGCGGTGCTGGCCCTCGGCACGCGGGCCGACCGCCTGCGCCGGGGCAGCGAGGACAACCTCCTGCCGTTCGCCCGCCTGGCCGGCCTGGCCATCACCGGCGCGGAGGGGCGCCGGGTGCTGACCGAGCGGGCCGAGACCGATGCGCTGACGGGCCTGCCGAACCACGCCGCGTTCCACCAGCGGCTGGCGCAGACCACGTCGCAGGCGGGGCAGGACGGCGGGGAGGCCGCCGTGGTCCTGTCCGACCTGGACCTGCTGACCGAGGTCAACGTGCGCGACGGCCACCACGAGGGCGACCGGGTGCTGGCCGCCGTCGCGCGGCGGCTGGCGCCCCTGACGCCGCCCGGCGGCATGCTGGCCCGGGTCGGTGGCGAGGAGTTCGGCTGGCTGGTACCGGGCATGACCCAGCAGGCGGCGATGCAGCTGGCCGAGCGCGCTCGCCGCGCCGTCAGCGCCGCCCCGGTGGGCACCAACCGCGTGACCATCTCGGTCGGGGTCGCGACGCTGGGACTGGTGGGCGACCGCACGCCGCTGTTCGCGGGCGCGGACGCCGCGCTGCAGGTGGCGAAGGCGAAGGGCCGCGACACCGTGGTGGCGTTCGCCCCCGAGTTCCTCACCAGCGAGGCGCGCCAGATGCGCCAGCGGCAGATCGAGCGCACCCGCACGCTGTCCGCCGTGCGTGCGCTGGCGCGCGCCGTGGACGCCCGCGACCCCGCCACTCAGCGCCACTCCGAGCGCGTGGCGGCCATGACGTACCGCATCGCGCGGCTGGCGGGCTGGACGGAGGAACGCGCCGAGCTGGCCCGTGAGGCCGCGCTGGTGCACGACGTCGGCAAGATCGGCGTCCCCGACCACGTGCTGCGCAAGGCCGGGGCGCTCACCGACGAGGAGTTCGCGCTCATCGCGACCCATGCGGAGCTGGGGGCGACGATCGTCGCCGACGTGCTGACGCCCGAGCAGACCGGCTGGGTGCGCCACCACCACGAGCGGACGGACGGCAGGGGATATCCGGACGGCTTGGCCGGCGACGACATCCCCGAGGGCGCGCGCATCATGGCCATCGCGGATGCCTGGGACGCCATGACCGCCGACCGTCCGTACCGGCGCGCGCTGACCATCGACGCGGCCATCGCGGAATGCCGCTTCGCCGCAGGTTCGCAGCTCGACGAACGCCTCGTCGCGCTGGCGACGCCGACGCTGCCGCAGACGCTCAGCGACCACGAGACCGACTTCTCGGGGCAATTACCGGGATAGCGCCCGTCAGAGGTCGAGAATCGGGCACGACGTGGCGATAAAGACGTTATGCCGCTGAGCGCTCACAGCCTGGTGGGGTTCACCCAGCTCGCCCGCAACACCCTGGAAACGGGGCGCGGGCAGGGTCTGCAGGTGCTGCAGCGCATCGAGGCCACCATGGGCACCGAGCGGGGTGAACCGCTGTCGGTGCTCATGAAGGGCGCCGGGCTGGACGCCATGGAGGTGGCCGCGCTGATGAGGGCCGGCTTCCTGTCGGCGCTCGACCTGCAGCGCTCCCAGGTGTGCGAGCGCTGCCACCGGCAGCCCACCGCGGGCACGACCCTGTGCGGGCCGTGTCGCCACTACCTGGGCTGGGCGCGCCTCATGGGCGAGGAGGTTCCCGAACCTCCGCCCATCCAACGGGCTCCGACCGCGCCCGACGCCGGCCCCGGCACCATGCGCACGCGCCGCACCCGTCGCACGGACGACGCCGACACGCCCTGACGTGCGCCGCCCCGTCCGCCTACGGGCGGGCGGGGGACGCGGACGGTGGTGGCTCGGGTGCGCACCCCGTCGTGGGGCCACCGCACGTCCGCATCGGCGGTGCCGGCTCGGGCGCGCACTGGGGGGCACCGCCGTCGCCGCACGGCGGGACGGGGGAGGGGTCGGGCGCGGGGATCGGGTTGGGAGGCGCGGCCCAGGGGGGGACGCAGCCGGCGCTCAGCATCAGCGTCGCGGCCATGGGGAGGATCAGCAGGCGTCGTCTCATGCCCCGTATACCCCGCCGACCGCCCATCGGTCACACCCGGGGCGCGGCGACGGGCTCAGCCGGCGTCGTCGGGCAGCAGGCGCCGGGCCGCACCCGCCAGATGGTGGTCGGCCGCCACCAGCGCCTCGGCGAACAGTACGGAGTCGATGCGCCCCTCGAACACGGGCACGTCCAGCTCGCGGGCGGCGTTCAGCACGACGCGCTCGTCGGCGCCGATCGCCTCGGCCAGCTGCTCCGGTGTGCGGTGTACGGTCATGGCTCCTCCGTTATCTCATGGGTGGAACTGGTGGTGCCGTCGGTGCGTCCCCGGCCCGCGCGTACATGCGCGCCAGGCCGTCAGCCAGCTCGTCGGCGGTGAAGCGGTACGGCGTGGCGTTCTCGATGCGGGTCACGCGGCCGTCGATGGGATCGTCGCCCGCCACGGCGTTGACCATCATGCGGATGGTGACGTCGTGCACGACGCACAGCGTGCACGCCTCGTGCGTGGTGCGCACCAGGCGCGCGTAGCCGTCGGCGTAGCGGCGCAGCGTGTCCAGCCGGCTCTCACCGCCCGTCGGCGCGGCGGCGGGACCGTGCTCGTGGCGCCACGACCGGAACTCGTCGACCGGCCTGCCCTCGAAGCACCCCAGGCGCACGTCGTCGAACTCCGGATAGACATCGACGGGGACGTCGCGCCCGTCCAGGATGATGCCGAGCGATTCGCGGGTGCGGGGAAAGCGCGTGCACACGGCCAGCGTGATGGGGTCGTCGCGTAGCTCCACGGCGACGGCGCGACACTGCTGCACGCCCTCATCGGTGAGGCGCACCGGCACGGACGGGTCGCCGTTGAGCACGCCGCGGACGTTGTAGTCGCTGCGGCCGTGACGCACCAGGATGAATTCGCGGGCGTCGTCCATCGGGGGAGTATGGCGGTCGGCGGGGCTGGGCGTCACCCGCCTGCCCCCGAGCCGTGGCGCGCGATGGTGGCGGCGGCGGAGCGCAGCAGCACGCCCGCCGCGACGCTGCCGGGCACGCTCTGGATGCCCCGGGCGGCGAGGGCGCGCCACACGGCGTCGTCGTCGGACGGCCCGCCGATGGCCCCCACCAGCACGCGGCAGTGCACCGCGCGCATGGTCTCCGGCTCGAACCGGCGCGCCCCGCAGTTGATCAGCACGTCGCATGCCGGCAGCGTGTGGAGGCCGTCGTGGACCCGGTCGACGCGAGCGCCGTCCTCCGCGGCGGACCCGGCGACGGCGTCCGCCAGAGGCCCCGCGCCCAGCACCACCACCCGGGCCCCGGCGAGCCCGGTGGCCGCGTCGTCGTCGGCGGCCCATGCGTCGGCGGCGGCCGCCACGATGCCGACGGCTGTCTCCCGCGGATCCGGGTCGGCGTTGAAGCGCGTGTGGGCCGCCAGAGCGCGGCCCAGATGGGGCATGTCGCCCAGGTCGGGCACCATCCACAGTGCCCCGTCGAGCTCATCGATCATGGCGCCGGCGGTCGCCACAGCCGACTCGTCCGCGCGGCCCAGGATCACCACGGCGCCGCCTCCCATCGGGGCGGACGCCGTGACGGCCGCCAGCGTCACCAACTCGGCCCGCGCCATGGCCGCGGCCACCGCCTGCGACGACTCACCCCGCACGAGGTGCAGGCACCCACCGACCGCGGGTCCCAGCCGCGTCGTGTGGACCACCACCGCCACGGCGGCCCCGCTGTCACCGTCGCGCCCCCACAGCACGCGCTCGGCGCCGCCGATGGCCCCCTCGCGCAGCAGCAGGCGACGGCTGGTCATCGCGCCAGCCTCCGGTCGGCCGCGCGCACGGCCGACCGCACGCGGTCGGCGACCGCGGCGCATTCCTCGGCGCTGCGGCCCACCAGGGCCACCTCCAGCTCACCCAGGAGCTCGCGGGCCGGAGGGGAGGCGTCGGCCATCTGGGCGCGGGCCAGCGGGCTCTCGATGAGGTGCGGCACGCTGAGCATGCCGGGGGTGGGGTCGATGGGGCTGCGGGCCCCCGCCACCGCGCTCATCACGCACGCCACGGCGCGCGCGGCCAGCACGGTGTCGGCGGGGGAGATGTCCACGAGGCCCAGGAACGCCGAGACGGCCTGGGCCACCTCGGCCTCGCGCTCGCGTGCCTCGACCACCGCGGGGTCCTCGTCGTCCTGGTCGTCCAGGAAGGGGCCGTCAGCGTCCACGGTGCCCGCTCGGCGCGCAGAGGTGGTCGAGTACTCCGCGGCACGCGCGCTCGACCATGTCGTACACGTCCACGAAGCCGCGCTCACCGCCGTAGTACGGGTCGGGCACCTCTGCCCCGTCCGGGGCGGACGGGTCGAAATCGCGCAGCAGGGCGATGCGCGTGGTGGTGGGCGCTCCGGCGGCCAGCTCCTCCAGGTCGGCCAGGTTCTGACGATCCATGGCCAGCACCAGGTCGAAGCGGTCGAGGTCGGCGCGCGTGAACCGCTGGGCGCGGTGGACGTGCCGCACGCCGCGCCGCTCCCATTCGGCGCGCGACCGGGGGTCGGCGTCGCCGCCGATGTGCCAGCCGGACGTGCCCGCGCTCTCCACCTCCACGTCGCAGTCCCCGTCGGCCAGCAGGTGACGCATCACGGCCTCGGCCGTGGGGGAGCGGCAGATGTTGCCCAGGCAGACGAAGCAGACCCGTCGCGGCGTGGATGCCGGCCCGGGGGCGGGGCGGTGAGCGGACACGCGCGTCACGATAGCCCACCCGCGGGGGCGGGCCGGACCGGGTGCCGCGGGACCCACCGGGGCAGGGAAGCCGCCGGGGGCGTGGAAAGCTGCACGGATGCCGTTCGCCGTCCCGACCCGCCATCCGGTGCTTGGCCGCCGCATCGCGGCCGCCGCCGCCGGTGTGGCCCTGGTGGCCTCGGCACCCGCCGTCGCCGAGGTGACGTTCACGTTCCAGGGGCGCGGCTGGGGCCACGGCGTCGGCATGTCGCAGTACGGCGCCCGCGGGTACGCCCTCAACGGGTGGGACGCCACCCGCATCCTCACGCACTACTACACGGGCGTGACGCTGGAGAAGCGCCCGCCGGTGACGCTGCGCGTGCTGCTGAACCAGGGCGTCCCGGCGCTGACGGTGATCCCGGGGGCCGGGGGCGCCACGGCGTCGCCCCGCCCGGGCGGCCAGCCCGTGAACCTCGCCGCCGGCACCGAGTACACGGTGCGGCATGTGGGCGGCGATGCACGCCTGGAGGGGCCTGGCGGCGTCGTGGTGGCCGCGAGCCCCGTGGGCATGGACATCACGCCGGCGGGCGCGCCCGTGCAGGCGGGCAGGCGCGCGTTCCGCGGCGTCATCGACGTGACGCCCCGCCCGGACGGGCTGTGGGTGGTGAACCGCATCGACAGCGAGCTCTACCTGCGCGGCGTCGTGCCGCGCGAGATGTCGGCGTCGTGGGGCGACGACGCCCCGGCCGCGCTGCAGGCCCAGGCCGTGGCCGCCCGCACATACGCCATCGCGCACGTGACGCCGCAGCGGTCGTACGACGTCACCGACGACACGTCCGACCAGGTGTACGAGGGCGCCACCGCGGAGGACCGCCGCTCCAACGCCGCCATCGACGCCACGGCGGGCGTCGTGATGACGTACAAGGGCGCGCCCATCAACGCGATGTTCTCGTCGACGTCGGGTGGCTACACCGAGGACTACGTCAACGTGTTCGGCGGCAGCCCCGTGCCGTACCTGCGCGGCGTCCCGGACGCGTACGACGACATCTCGCCGATGCATCGCTGGCGCAATCCGCCGGCGTTCACGGCGACGGCGCTGGCGGGGAAGCTGGGCCTCAGCACGCCGGTCGCCGAGTTCGACGTGGTCGAGCGCGGCGTGAGCCCACGACCGCGGACGGTGAAGGTGACGGCGGCCGACGGCTCCACGGCCACGTTCACCGGCTGGCAGATCCGCAACCGCCTCAACCTGGACGACTCGTGGTTCTGGGTCGTGCGCAGCGACCGGCCCGACCCCGGCGAGCCGCCCGTCGCGGGCGCTCCCGCCCCCGCGACCGCGCCTGAGGCGCCGCGTCGCGTGCCGCCGCTCGTGGAGCGCCGGGGACGATGGCTGGTGGTGGTGCACCGCACGTCCGACCGCCGCGCCGCGCGGCGCCTGGTGGTGGCGCTGCGCCCCTCGCGTAAGGGCGCCCGCGTCATCCCGCGTCCGGCGGGGCGGAAGACGACCCTGCTGGTGGTCACCGGTCGCTACGCCACCCGTGGCGAGGCCCTGCGCGAGGTGCTGGCGCTGCGGCGCCTGCGCCGACCTGCGCGCGTCGCCAAGGCGATCGCGTCCGATCCCGCCGTGCGCTCGAAGCGCTGGCCGGTGGTCGCCAACACCACCGCGGTGCCGGCCCCGGGGGCTCACGGCACGTTCCGCGTGGTGGCCGCCGACGTGGCCACCACCGCACAGGCGCGCGCGGTCGTGGCCCGCCTGAGAAACCACACTCCCCGCCCCCGGGTCGTGTCCCGCTGGACGGCGCTCGCCGGAACCCGCTACCTCGTGGTCACCGTCACGCGGGGCACGTCCGACCAGGCCCGCCGTGAGCGCGCGGCGCTGGTGCGCGCCGGGTTCCCGGGCGCGGCGGTGCAGCCCGCCGACGACGGGACGTGACGTCGTCGGGCCGCGTTGACAGTGGCGGACGTCATCCGTAGCGTCGGGCGCGAATCATCAGACACACCCGAGGGTGTCTGTCATCACGTCGGCGAGGGGAAGGCACTTCCACATGAGCGACCAGCGCGTCGAGACCATCGCCCTCCATGGGGGGCAAAGCCCGGACCCGGTCACGAACGCCCGGGCGGTGCCGATCTACCAGACCACGTCGTTCACGTTCAACGACGCGGACCACGCCGCCGACCTGTTCGCCCTGAAGGTGCCCGGCAACTTCTACACCCGCATCATGATCCCGACGTGGGCGGTGCTCGAACAGCGCATGTCGATGCTGGAAGGCGGTATCGCGGGGTGCGTCACCGCGTCCGGTCAGGCGGCCGTCACGTACAGCGTGCTCAACATCGCCCGCGCCGGCGACAACATCATCGCGCTGTCGACGCTCTACGGCGGCACGTACAACCTGTTCGCGCACACGCTGCCCCAGTACGGCATCGAGGTGCGCTTCGCCGACCCGGGTGACCCCGGCGCCGTGGCCCGACTGGCGGACGACAACACGAAGCTGGTGTTCGGCGAGACCGTCGGCAATCCGCGCGTGAACGTGGTCGACCTGGACGCGTGGAGCGAGGCCGCCCACGCCGCGGGCCTGCCGCTGATCATCGACAACACCATCGCGACGCCGATCCTGTGCAACCCGTTCGAGCACGGGGCCGACATCGTCGTCCACTCCCTGACGAAGTTCGCGGGCGGGCACGGCACCACCATCGGCGGCATCGTGATCGACTCCGGCAAGTTCGACTGGACGAAGCAGGCCGACCGCTTCCCCGGCCTGACGAAGCCCGACCCGTCGTACCACGGCGTGGTGTGGAGCGACGCCATGGGCCCTGCGGCCTACATCGCGCGGGTGCGCACCGTGCTGCTGCGCAACACCGGCGCGGCGCTGTCGCCGTTCGACGCGTTCCTGTTGCTGCAGGGCGTCGAGACGCTGCCCCTGCGCATGGAGCGGCACTGCGAGAACGCGCAGAAGATCGCCGAATGGCTCGAGGGGCACTCGAAGGTGAACTGGGTGTCGTACCCGGGCCTGGCATCCGCCGACGACCACGACGTCGCCTCCCGTATCCTCACGGGCGGATATGGCGCGATTCTCACGTTTGGCATCGAGGGCGGCCGCGAGGCAGGCCGCAGCTTCATCAACAGCCTCACGCTGTTCAGCCACCTCGCGAACATCGGCGACGCGAAGTCGCTGGCCATCCACCCGGCCAGCACGACGCACTCGCAGCTGGAGGAGGACGAGCTCGCGAAGGCCCAGGTGTCGCAGGACATGGTGCGCCTGTCGGTGGGCATCGAGAACGTCGACGACCTCATCGCCGACCTCGACCAGGCGATCGCCGCTGCCACGGCCTGAACCCGGCGCGCTCACGGCGGTCCCGGTCACGCGGGGCCGCCGCGGACGGCGGTCGTGAGCGCCCCCGCCTCGGTCGGGCGGGTGGAGACCCGCACGGCGCGCCTGTTCACGCGCGACGCCCCGCTGGTGCTCGAGTCGGGCGCCCGCCTGGGCCCCGTCGACGTGGCGTACGAGACGTACGGCGAACTGGACGCCGATCGGGGCAACGCGGTGTTCATCTGCCACGCCCTCACCGGCGACGCGCACGCCGCGGGTTTCCACGACGAGGCGTCCCGGCCGGGCTGGTGGGACAACCTCATCGGCCCGGGCAAGCCCGTGGACACGTCGCGCCTCTACGTGGTGTGCGCCAACCTCCTGGGCGGGTGCCGCGGCACCACGGGGCCGTCGTCCACCGACCCGGCGACGGGCGAGGCGTACGGCCTGCGGTTCCCGCTGTTCACCGTCGGTGACCTCGTACAGGTGCATCGCGCGCTGCTGCGGCATCTCGGCGTGGAGCGCCTGCTGGCCGCCGTCGGCGGGTCGCTGGGCGGCATGCAGGTGCTGCAGTGGGCCCTCGACCATCCGGACGAGATCGACGCGGCCGTCGTCGTGTGCGCGACGGCCCGCCTCAGCCCCCAGAACATCGCGTTCTCGGCCGTCGCCCGCGAGGCGATCATGCGCGACCCCGAGTTCCGCGGCGGCGACTACCTGGCGGCGGGGGTGCGGCCCGACCGGGGCCTGGCGGTGGCGCGCATGATGGCCCACATCACGTACCTGTCCGAGGAGGGCATGCGCTCCCGCTTCGGGCGCCGCATCCAGGACGCCGAGACCCCCCGGTTCGGCTTCGACGTCGATTTCCAGGTGGAGAGCTACCTGCAGCACCAGGGCGAGAGCTTCCTGCGGCGCTTCGACGCCAACAGCTACCTGTACCTGACGCGGGTGATGGACTACTTCGACCCGTTCGCCGACCCCGCGGCGCTGGCGGCCAAGCTGGACGCCGTGCGCACCAACTTCCTGGTGATCTCGTTCGACACCGACTGGCGCTTCGACACGTCGCACTCGCGCGACATCGTGCGCATGCTGGCGGCCCACCGCACGCCGGTGAGCTTCCGCGAGATCAGCTCGCCCCACGGGCACGACTCGTTCCTGTTGGTGATCCCCGAGTACCACGACACCGTGCGGGCGTTCATGGACCGCGTGTACCGCGCCCGGGAGGCGACCACGTGAGGCCCGATCTGTCGGTGGTGGCCGACCTGGTGCCGACCGGGTCGCGGGTGCTCGACCTGGGCTGCGGCGACGGCGCGCTGCTCGACGAGCTGATCCGCTTCCGGGGATGCTCGGGGCAGGGGGTGGAAGTGTCGCCCGACGCGTTCTACGCCTGCCTGGGGCGCGGCATCCCGGTGGTGGCCGCCGACATCGACCAGGGGTTGCCCGACTTCGCCGACCAGTCATTCGACGTGGTGGTGCTGTCGCAGACCCTCCAGGCCGTGCGGCGCCCCGCGCTGGTGGTGAGGGAGATGATGCGGGTGGCGTCCACGGCCATCGTCTCGTTCTCCAACTACGGCCACTTCCGCATGCGGCTGGGCCTGGCGCGGGGACGCATGCCGCGGTCGCGCCTGTTTCCCGAGACGTGGTACGACACGCCCACCATCCACCCGTGCACGCTGTCCGACTTCGAGCGGTTCCTGGTGGCCGAGGGCGTGCGGCCCGAGCAGCGGGTGCTGATCAACAGCCGCGGCTTCCGAGCCAACGGCCTGCGCGACCGGCGGCCGAACCTCTTGGCGTCCGGAGCCGCGTACGTGCTGCGCGGCGTCCCGCCGGTGGCGCAATGAGCACGCGGGCGGCGCTCAGCGCGGCCGCGGCCCTGGCCCTCGCTGGGCCGGCGTGGGCCGCCGGGGCGTCCCCGACGGTGGGGCCGTGCCCGGTGCTGCCACCCGGCAACGTGTGGAACACCACGGTGGCCGACCTGCCCGTCGACCCCCAGTCCGCCCGCTACCTGGCGGCCATCGGCCTGGGCGACGGCCTGCACCCCGACTTCTCGCGCAACGGCGGGTACGGCATCCCGTTCCAGATGGTGCCGCCGCGGACGAAGGCCGTGCGCGTGCGGTTCCACTACGCCGCCGAGTCGGACCGGGTGCCGTACCCCATCCCGCGGCGCCCCCGCATCGAGCGGGGCAGCGACCGGCACATGCTGCTGGTGGACGGACGACGCTGCCGCCTGTACGAGCTGTTCGACGCGCGCCGGGTGCGGGGACGGTGGACGGCCGGATCCGGCGCCGTGTTCGACCTGCGCGCGCACCCGTCGCGGCCCGTGGGGTGGACGTCGGCCGACGCCGCGGGGCTGCCCATCTTCCCCGGCCTGGCGCGGTACGCCGAGGTGCGGGCCGGGGTGATCCCGCACGCGCTGCGGTTCACGGCTCCCCGCACGGCCGACCGCTTCATCTTCCCCGCGCGCCACCGGGCCGGCATCGCGGGCGCTGGGCTGCCGCCCATGGGCCTGCGCGTGCGCCTGAAGGCGACCGTCGACATCTCGCGCTTCGGGCCCCAGGCGCGCGTGGTACTGACCGCGCTGCGCGACTACGGCATGATCCTCGCCGACAACGGCTCGCCCTGGTACATCACGGGCGCGCCCAGCGCGGGCTGGGACGACGACGACCTGCACCAGCTCGGCCGCATCACGGGCGCCGACCTGGAGGTGGTCGACACGCGGGGCCTGCGCGACCGCTGAGGCCGCCCGTGCGGGCTAGCTGAGGTCGAACCCCAGCTGGCCGTCGTCCTCGGCGGACGACGCCGGCGTCGCGGACGGTTGAGCCGGAGCGGGGGAGGGGGTTGCCGGCCAGTCCCGGGCGGCCGCGTCCTGGGCCAGCTGGTCGGCCCGCTCGTTGGCCTCGTGGCCGGCGTGGCCCTTCACCACGGTGGGCGTCACCTCGGCGTGCCGGGCCAGCTCGTCGATCATGCGCAGCCACAGGTCCTGGTTGGCCACGGGCTCCTTCGCGGCCGTGCGCCACCCGCGCCGCTGCCACGACTGCAGCCAGCCCTTGGAGATGGCGTGCGCCAGGTACGTTGAGTCGGTCACCAGCGCCACGCGCGACCCCGCCGGCGCGGCGGCCAGGCCCTCCAAGGCGGCGGTCAGCTCCATGCGGTTGTTGGTGGACGGCGCCTCACCGCCGGTGAGCACCCGCTCCGCGCCGTCGGCCCCGGTGAGGATGGCGGCCCACCCGCCGCGGGCACCGTCCCGGCCGTTGGCCGAGCAGGCACCGTCGGTCACCAGGGTGATGGGGGATTGCAGGGAGTTCTCGGGCGTCGGCACCGGCGCACCTTAGCGGGTCGCGGCCCGGCCCGAGATTTCTGGGGCGGAACTGTTAAGGAATAGCGGTCGCTGCTCGATGAAGTGTATGTCCGGCGAGTGTTGGCCACGGAGAAGACCACGGCCGAACCGGGCGCTCCCCCTTGATGCCCATGGGGGTTCATTCGTCATCTGGAAGGGATTCCCATTGATCAACTCGCTGCGTAATCGCCGCGGCCAGGAGGGTTTCACCCTCATCGAGCTTCTGGTCGTGGTCATCATCATCGGCCTGCTGGCCGCCATCGCCATCCCGACGTTCCTGGGTCAGCGCGACAAGGCCAACGACGCTGCTGCCAAGAGCCTGGTGCGCAACGCCGCCAGCACGGTGGAGGCCGCGTACGCGGACTCGCAGGACTACGTCGCCATCGACGCGGCCAAGCTGAACGCGATCGAGCCGAGCATCAAGTTCGGTGCCACGTTCCTCGCCAAGGACGACCAGGTCAACTACGCCGGTGTGGCCGCGGGCTACACGGTGAAGTCCACCAGCAAGAGCGGTAAGACGTTCGAGCTGACCAAGAGCGCCGCTGGCGTGGTCCGCACCTGTGGTGCCGGCTGCACCTGGTAGTACCCGCGTCATCGCAGTACCCGAAGGGCCCGCCTCGGCGGGCCCTTCGTCGTGTCGAGGGCCGCGCGGACGGCGCACCGCTCACGTCCCGGGCGGGCGCGGCCGATGGGGGAGCACCCGCGGCGTGCGCCGCGCCCGTGCCGAGACCGCCCGAGGAACGCCCGTGCCCGAATGTCGTCCCCCGCACCGCCAGCGTGGCTTCTCGCTGGTCGAGGTGCTCACCGTCGTGATCGTGCTCGGCCTGCTGGCCGCGGTCGCGATCCCGATGTTCGTGGGCCAGCGCGACAAGGGCGGGGACGCGGCCGCCAAGCACCTGCTGCGCACCGCGTACGCCACCGTGGAGGCCGCGTCGGCCGACCAGCGGGACTACTCCGGCATCGACGTCGCGCGCCTCAACGCCACGGAGCCGTCCGTGCACTTCGCGGCGGCGGCGCCCGCGTCGGCCGGCGACCAGCAGGTGACGTTCAGCGGCGAGGCCACGGGCTACGCGCTGTCCACCACCAGCGGCTCCGGCACCACGTTCACGCTGTCCCGCGACGCCGCCGGAGTGCATCGCACGTGCGGCGCCGGCTGCACCTGGTAGCCGGCGGGGCACGCCGGTGTGGTCCGGCGCCGGCGGATGGCGGTCACGCGCTTATCTCGATGGGTGCACCGGCCGATAAGACATGAGAGGCAGGCGGAGGGAACCGCCTGCTCCCCGAGTGTTCCTCCACGCAAGGAAGCGCCCCAGTGCCCAAGCCCGACGGGACGCGCGCGGCAATCGCCCTGCGCGAATTCGGTACGACCACCGGCATCCGCCCGCACCGTTCGCGGGCCTCGTGGTTGAGCGCCATCGCGGTGGGTGCGGCCCTGGCAGGCCTCGCCGGCCCCGCGGCCGCCCAGACGCCCACGCCCGCCGCGACGCCGACCGCGGCGCCGACCGCGCCCACCGCCTCGGCTCCGGAGACCACCGGTCCCGAGCCCCGCGTGCCGGCCACCAACAACGCCGCGTCGCCGTTCGTGGCCGACCGCGCGTCGTCCGAGGCGCTGGGGTTGTTTCCCAACCAGACCACCGATCCGTTCACGTACCCGGCCGAGCCGGTCGTGCTCAACTGGTCGCCGGTGCCCGGCGCCGTCAGCTACCTGGTGGAGGTGTCGCCCTCGCCCGGTTTCGGCACGCTGGTGTGGAAGACCAACACCGACCAGGTGATGGTGGCGCCCGAGACGCTGCTGCCCGACGGCCAGTACTGGTGGCGCGTGAGCGCGTTCGACAAGGCCAACACCAAGGGCATCGTCAGCTCGGTGGCGACGTTCTCGAAGGAATGGCCGACCCAGATCACCGGTGGCGTCGTGTCGGACTCGCCCCTGGGCGCGCCCGCCAGCCTCATCCCCCTGACGCCATACATGCGCTGGGACGCGCTGCCGGGGGCGGCGGGCTACCAGACCGAGATCGCGGCCGGCGACCAGTTCGCCATCCCGGCGTTCTGGTCGAAGAACTACCCCGACACCACCATGCAGCCCGGCATCGTCGGCGTGCTGCCCGACGACAGCTACGCCTGGCGGGTGCGCGCCCTCGACGCGAACATGAACCCCGGGCGCTGGGTGACGATGGGGTCCTTCACCAAGGCGTGGCGGGGCGTCGACGTCGTCGGCCCCGACGACGCCGCGACGGGTCACGACTTCAACCTGCGCTGGCGTCCACTGCCGGGCGCGGAGAAGTACCAGGTGCAGATCACCCGCAAGCAGTTCGTGTGGCAGGGCGACGCGCTGGCCATCAACGCCACCACGGCGCAGTCGGCGTTCACGGCGTCCACCCCGGAGATGCTCACCGCCGCGATGGGCCCCGGCACGTACTACTGGCGCGTGCGCCCGGTGCTGAACGGCGTGTACGGCACGTGGTCCACGGCGCGGCGCTTCGAGTGGGTGTCGCCGGCGTCGGTGGCCACCGACACGATGCCGAAGCTGGAGCCCACGCCCGACAGCAGCGACGCGCTCAGCCCCATGCTGGCGTGGTCGCCCGTGGTCGGTGCGCACATCTACCGCGTCGACGTGGCCACGGACGCCCAGTTCAACCACATCGTGGAATCGGTGCACACGTCCACCACGTCGTGGACGTCGCGCGTTCCGCTTCCCGACAACCAGGTGCGCGAGGGCTACTACTGGCGCGTGCTGGCGGGAACCGGCTACACCGAGAAGGCCCCCGACTGGATGTACGACGAGGGCCGCGCCCCCGTCGGCCAGTTCCGCAAGCAGACCCAGGTGACGCTGGGCGACGCTGCGACCGGCGTGGTGGCGTCGCCGCCCGTGTTCACGTGGGGTGACGTCGTCGGTGCCGCCCGGTACCAGCTGCAGGTCAGCCGCGACACCGAGTTCGCCGAGACGCGCACCAAGGACGTGATCACCTGGTCGCGCGGTTCGGCGTGGATCAAGGACGAGGCCAAGCGCCTCGGCACGGGCACGTGGTACTGGCGCGTGCGCGCCATCGACGGCGGCGGCGACGGCCAGACGTGGAGCAAGGTGTCGAACTTCACGCTGAACCCGCCCACGGTGACGGCGACGGCGCCGGCCGACGGCGCGACGGTGGTGGGATCGCCGTTGCTCACGTGGCAGCCCCAGAACGGCGCGTGCGTCTACCAGCTGCAGGTGGCCGACAACCCCGGCTTCCAGATCGGTTCCGACTCGGCCCCCGTGGTGGACCCGGTCGGCGGGGGCAACACCGCCGGCGGCAACGCCGTGATCGAGCCCGACACCAAGGGATCGTTCACCACGCCCCAGACGGGCCTCGTGCCCACCGGCGGGATCGTGTCCCACACCGGCACGTGGTACTGGCGCGTACGCGTGAAGTTCTGCGGCGACGACGCGTTCAGCGGCTGGTCGGCCAACCGCAAGTTCGTCAGCGTGCGGCCCCCCGCGTTCAACCTGAACACGTTCAAGACGTCGGTGCCGTACGGCACCCGGCAGGTCATCAGCGGCCGCCTCGTGCACAACGGCGCGGGCGTCTCCAAGCCGGTGCTGGTCGTCGAGCGGCGCGTGTGGCCGTCCGACACGTTCAGCACGTTCGGCACCGTCAAGGGCGACGCCTCGGGCCGCTTCGCGTTCACCCTCCCCATCAAGCGCACCGCGGCGTGGCGCGTGCGCTGGGCCGCGACCGCGACGAACCCCGAGGGGGTCGTGCCGTTCGTCATCCGCGCCACCCCGCGCATCGGGTTCCGCACGTCGAAGGCGCGCGTCACCCGCAACGGCGCCCTCAAGATCACGGGCTCGGTGTTCCCGCGCCGTCCCTCCGAGGTGCAGGTGCGCGAGGCCGACGGCTGGCGCACCATCCGCAAGCTCAGCGGCACGAAGGCCCGCTTCAGCGTGGTGGTCCGGGCCCGCGTGGCCACGGGCAAGCGCAGCGTGCGGCTGTTCGTGCCCCGCGACAAGGGTCGCACGCTCGAGTCCGCGTCCAGCGCCCGCCGCAACCTGCTGGTGTTCGACCGCTTCGTGGTGAAGCGCGGCGGCTGACCGATGCCCGGCCTCCTCACCCTCGCACCGCAGTGGTACTGGACCACGCTGGCCACCGCGTTCGGCCTCGCGCTGGGCTCCTTCTTCACGCTGCTGGCGTGGCGCTGGCCGCGTGAGGAGTCGCTGTCGACGCCCCGTTCGCACTGCACGTCGTGCCAGCACGTGCTGGGTCCGCTGGAGCTGGTGCCGGTGCTGTCGTGGCTGGCCCTGCGCGGACGCTGCCGCAGCTGCGACGCCCGCGTGTCGGCCCGCTACCCGCTGATGGAGCTCGCGACCGGCGCCCTCGCCGGCACGGCGATCGCCACGTTCGGCCCCACGGCCGAGGGTGCCGCCGCCGCGCTGCTGGCGATGGCGATGGTGCCCGTCGTCGCGATCGACCTCGAGCACAAGCTGATCCCCGACGTCGTGGTGCTGCCCGCCACGGCCGTGGCCCTCGCCCTGGTGATCGCCCAGGACCCGGGCCGGTGGTGGCAGCCCCTCGCGGCCGCGGCCGGTGCCGCCGGCTTCCTGTTCCTCCTGTGGCTGCTGTACCCCGGCGGCATGGGCCTGGGCGACGTCAAGCTGGCGCTGCTCATGGGCGCCGTGCTGGGCGTGGCCGTCATCCCGGCGCTGGGTATCGCGTTCCTCACCGGCAGCGTCCTCGGCGTGGCGCTCCTGGCCCGCCACGGGGCGTCCGCCCGCAAGACCGCCGTGCCCTTCGGCCCGTTCCTGGCCGTCGGCGCCATCACCGCCCTCTGGTGGGGGCACGCCATGGTCGGTTGGTATGCCGACCGGCTCGGATGAGCGCCCGATCCGCCGATAACACCTGTAGCCCCGTAGTGCCCCATTCCGCAACCCCGATCACGACACGGATGTCCTGATGAGCACTGTTGTAGCCCTCGATCTGGGATCGAGCGCGCTGGCCGCGGCCGAGATGAAGGTGGGACGCGACCGCGTCAGCCTCACGAAGGCTGCGTTCGCGCCGCTCCCGCCCGGCCTCATGAGCGACGGAGAGGTGCGCGAGGCCGCCGACCTGGCGGGCGAGCTGAAGCGCTTCTGGAAGGAGAACAAGTTCTCCGGCAAGAAGGTCCGCCTCGGCGTCGCCAACCAGCGCGTGCTGGTGCGCACCATCGAGCTGCCCGTGCTGGACGACCCGCAGGAGCTGCGGGCCGCCGTCCAGTTCGAGGCCGGCGAGCACATCCCGATCCCGCCCGACGAGAGCATCGTCGACTTCCAGCCGGTGATGCGGTACATGGGCGACGACGGCGAGCGTGAGCGCGTCGTGGTGGTCGCCGCGTACCGCGACATGATCGAGACCCTGGTGGCCGTGGTGAAGGGCGCCGGGCTGCAGCCGGTGGGCATCGACCTCGAGGCGTTCGCGATCCTGCGGGCCCTGCTGCCCGCGCCGTCCGTGCTCGACGAGGGCGCCGACGACACGCCGGCCCAGGCGGTCGTGCACGTGGGGGCCGAGACGACCAACGTGATCGTCGCGGTCGACCGCAAGTGCCACTTCACCCGCCTCGTCGGCTTCGGCGGGGGCCAGCTGACCACCGCGGTGGCCGAGCGCACGGGCCTCAGCACCGAGGAGGCCGAGGCGGTCAAGCGCGAGTGCGGCCTTCTGGGACGGCCCATGGAGGGCTGGGACCCGGACACCGTCGCCGAGGTGCGGCACGCGCTGGCCCTCGGGGCCCGGCCGCTGGTGCGCGAGATCGCGCGCTGCCTCGACTACTACCGCTCGCAGCCGTTCTCCCGGCCCATCGACCGCCTGGTGCTGACCGGCGGAACGTCGCTGTGCAGCGGCCTCGACCGGTACCTGCAGCAGGGCACCGGGATGCGCGTGGAGCTGGGCGACCCGCTCAGCCAGATCGACGACGCGGGCGCCATCGAGCCGGAGGTCGCGACGCGCTGCGCCGTGGCCGTGGGCCTCGCGCTGGACGGGGGGCGCTGACGTGCAGGCCATCAACCTCCTTCCCGCGAAGTCCGGCGGCGGCCGCGGCCTGCGCACCGGCGGCGACCGGCGCATGCAGCTGGTCGCCCTCGGCGGCGCCGTGCTGGTACTCGCCGTCGGCTTCATGGGCTACACCGCCCGGCAGGACGCCGCGGCCGTGCAGGACGAGGTCGCGTCGGCCGAGGCCGAGCGCACCGCCCTGCAGGCCCAGCTGAACCAGATGCTCGTCGTCAGCCAGCAGGCCGGCGCGCAGCAGAAGCGCAAGGGCGCCCTGGTACAGCTGGCGGGTGCCCGCATCAACTGGGAGCGCGTCATCCGCGACGCGGTCACCGTGATGCCCCGCGGGCGCGTGTCGCTGACGCAGATCTCCGCGACGCAGCCCGCCTCCACCGTGGGCACGCCCGCAGCGGCGCCCGCGGCGGCCACCGGCACGCAGCCGCAGGTCGTGGGTGCCCCCCAGGGCCTCCACCTCGAGGGCGTCGCCCTCACGCAGCCCGACGTCGCCACGCTGATCTCGCGCCTCGAGGCCGTCCCCGGCCTGGGCACCCCCCGGGTCACCAGCGCCGACATCGTCAAGCACGGCGACAAGTGGGCCGTCAACTTCATCATCGACGTCCCCGTGGACCAGCGCGCGCAGGACCGTCCGGTCCTCGACGTGGCCCCGGGCACCGACGCGACGACGCCGGGGAGCGTGACGCCGTGAACCTGAACGCACGAGACAAGCTGCTGTTGTCGGTGCTGGCCATCGTGCTGGCGGTCGGCGGCGGGTTCTGGTTCGTGGTGAAGCCCGCCCGGGCGTCCGCCGACGCGGCCCGCGAGCAGCTGGCGGGCGTGCAGTCCGAGACCAGCACGCTGCAGGACCAGCTCACCCGGCTGCGCACGCAGACCCAGGGCGAGCAGGCCCGCATCGTGGAGGCCTTCGCGCTGTCCAAGGCGATCCCGGCCCGCCCGCAGGTGGCCGGCGCCATCGTGCAGCTGCAGGGGCTGGCGGAGGACGCCAACGTGCGCCTGTCCGAGGTGCGGACGTCGTCCGTCACCGACTACGGCTCGGTGACCGCCACCGAGATGGTGGTGGGCGTCCAGGGCAAGTACTTCGACGTGGACGACTTCATGTTCCGCGTCCACAACATGGTGACGCTGGACGAGAACCGCCGTCCCGACATCACCGGGCGCCTGTTCGCCACCAAGGGCGTGCGCATGGAGCTCGAGCAGTCGACGGAGGAGACCGGCCTGGCGCCGAACGCCGTCAACTGCGAGCTCACCGTGCTCATCTTCACCAGCCAGGACGGCACCCCGACGACCCCCGCGTCGGCCACGGCCACCGGGATGATGTCGCCGAAGGCGGCGGAGCAGAAGTCCATCAACGCCATCAACGCCACCAACGCGAGCGCAGGAGGTACCCCGTGACGCCTCGAGCACTCGCACTGCGCGCCGCGGCCGCGGGCGCGGCCCTGGTCGTTCTCGCAGGCTGCGGGGGCGGGGGGGACGAGGGGGGATCGGGCAACGACGGCTTCTCGCCGTCGCCGGTCGCCGCCGCCCCCGTGGACGCCGCCGCGGCGGCGCCGACCGACGCCCTGTACGGCGCGCCGTCCGCTCCGGACGACGTGGTCGCCAGCCTGCCGGGATACGACGAGATGGGCTCGCCGAAGGACGTGTTCGTGCCCATCGTGTCGGAGGAGTCCGGCACGAAGGCGCCGGACGCCGCGCCCGACACGGCGACGGGTCCGGCCGAGCCGGCATCCCCCAACTCGGTGCCGCCGCCGGTGACGCCGACGAACCCGGGTGCCCCGGGCACCACCCCCGCTCCAGGCACGACCACCGCGCCCACCGGCACGCAGCCCCAGGCGCCGTCGTCCCCCCGTGGGGTGGCGCCGCTGGAGGGCTACGAGGCCGACTTCGACATCGGCGGCGAGCCGGTGGTGGCCCGCATGGGCGACTCCATCCCGCCCGAGACGCAGCAGTTCACGGTGATGACCATCGGCCGGTCGGCCGTGGTGCTGAAGCTCAACGGCGGCCTCCTGCCGGACGGCTCCGACACCATCACGCTGAAGCTGGGTCAGTCGATCACGCTGGTCAACCAGACCACGAAGACCACCTACAAGCTGCGGCTGCTCGAGGTGCGCAAGACCTGACCGGGACGGGGCGGTGCGGCACCGCCCCCGTTCACGGCGTCAGCGGTCGTCTCCGGCCGCGGCGACGGCGGCGAGGGCCGCCTCGAGGCGCTGCCAGGCGCGGTCCTCGGCTTCCTGGTGATCGTCCCCGGACGAGTACAGGTGCGCGTTGCGCGACACGGCGAGGTAGTCGCTGCGTGCCCGGTCGAGCTCATCCACGAGGTGTTGCACCACGTCGGTATCGGTCATGCCACCGCACCCCCTGATCAAACGAGTGGGGGCCAGTATGACGCGTCCGCCGGGTGGTGTCGCCGCCGACGGGTAAGGCTGTGGTGAAACCGTCGGCCGACGCGCGGGCACCATCCTCCGGGGGCGTCCGCCGGGTACGCTGACCCCGGTGCCCAGGGACGACTCTCCGACGCGCGAACGCAGCCACCGCAACCTCGTGACCCTGGTGGTCGCGTTCGTGGTGCTGGTGGTGCTCGCCCGCGTGGCGCTGCGCATCGCGGCGGAGGTCACGGTGGGCGCGGCGTTCTTCGACGCCCTGGGGATGGGCGACGTCTACGCCACCCGCGTGCGCTGGGGAGTCGGCCTCGGGGTGGTGGCCGGCATCGTCACGCTCGTGATGTGCCTGCCCGTGCTGTTCCTGGCCCCGTCGGCGCGGGCCGACGCCGGAGACGACGACCGCGTCGAGTCGTCACCCGAGGAGCCGGGCCCGCTGACCGAGGAGGAGATCGCGCGCATCGCGCGGCACCTCGACCCCGCCGACCTCACGCGCGAGCGTCCCCCGCGCGGCACCGGGGGCTGGACGGCGCACGCCCGCCAGGCCCGCCGGCTGGGGCAGGCCGCGTTCGCCGTCACCGTGATGCTGGTGGCGGGCATTGTGATCCCGACGGCCGTCGGCGCCCGCGACACGTTGCTCGCGGGCCTCAACGCGCAGCCCTTCGGCGTCACGGAGCCGGTGTTCGGCCACGACGTGGCGTTCACCGTGTTCACGGTGCCGGCGTGGCAGGCCGTCATCCGCATGCTGGCCGTCGGGCTGGGCATCGCCTCCGTCGCCGTCGTGCTGACCGGCGTCGCCCTGTGGTACGGGGAGTCACAGAACGGCAGCCGGCGGCGGGCCGAACGCATCGCCGCGCGCACGCTGACGATGGGCCTCGCGGTGGGAGGCGCCTGGCTCGTCACCCTGGGCGCCGCGATGTGGTTGTCGCGCTACGGCCTCCTGTCGGGCCGGGGGCTCGCGATCGCGGGACCCACCGAGGCCGCCCGCCGCGTCGACATCCCCACGCGCGCCGTCGGCGGCATCGCGCTGATGCTCCTCGGGGCCGCCCTCGCGTTCGCGGCGATCCGGCCGCTGCGGCGCTTCCTGGTGCCGTCCCGGGTGGGCCCCGCGGCGCTCGCGGCACTCGCGTTCTGGGGTGCCGTGGCCGTGGCGCTGACCCTGGTGTCCACCGTGTGGTGGCTGGTGCTGCTGGCCGCGGTCGTGGCCGCCCTCGTGGCGCTGCACCGCTCGCTGCCGGCGCGCGACGCCGCGCGGCCGCTCCCGCCCTGGGCCGCGCCCACGTTCGCGCTGGGCAGCGTGGTGCTGATGGCCATGGCCGGTCCGCTGGGCACGGTGCTGTACGACGCCGCCGTGCTGAGGGGTCCGCGCTTCGAAGTGGAGCGCGCACCCATCACCGACACGCTGCGCGCCAGCCGCGACGCCACGGGGCTGGCGGCGGCGCGCGTCGTCGCGTACCCCGGCGTGCCCGGCCCCATCACCCAGGCGGGGCTCCAGGCCTCGCCCGCGTCGCTGGGCTCGCTGCGGGTGGTCGATGTCGGGGCGGCCCGCAGCGCGTGCCGCTCGGAGGCCGGGTCGGGCGTCAACCGGCTCTACGCGTGCGAGGACATCGACATCAACCGCATGACCGTCGGCGGGCGGCGGCTGACGGTGTTCGTGGCGGGCCGGGAGATCGACTACGCCCGTAGCACGGAGTTCTCGCAGCGCCACCTGACCCGCACGCACGGCTACGGCGTGCTGGTGGCCCCGGTCGACCGGGTGGCGGCCAACGGCCGCCCTGAGTGGATCGCCAACGGCATCCCCCAGCGCGGCATCAGCCCGGCCATCGCGCACCCCGAGATCTACTTCGGCGCCCAGCCGTCGGTGCCGTGGGCGCTGGTCAACACCACGCTGCGCGGCCTCGACGCGGGATCGCCCAACCGCGTCATCGACGATTGGTGCCACGGAGCCGACGCGCAGGCCGCGTGCGGGCGCGCCGGCGGCACGGGCATCTCGGTGGCGGGCCTCTGGCGCCGCTTCGCGGTGTCGCAGGTGCTGGGCGGCATGCCCCTGGTGGGGGAGGGGCGCCGCGTGTGGGCCGCCACCGACGCGAACACGGCCACCGACCGCACCCGCCTGCTCCTGCACCGCGACATCCGCGCCCGCCTGGGCGAGATGGCGCCGTTCCTCGTGCCCGACTCCGACCCGTACTTCGCCGCCGCCGGAGGCCGCATCTGGGTCGTGGTACCCGCCTACGTCGCGACGTCGCGGTACCCGCACGCGGCGGCGTTCGGCGGCGCCAACTACATGCGTCAGCCCGTGCTGGCCGCGATGGACGCGTACTCCGGCGAGACGCACCTGTTCGTCACCGACGACGAGGAGCCCATGCTGGCGACGTGGCGCGCGGTGTACCCGGGGCTCTTCACCCCCGCCGCGCGCATGGACGCCTTGGCGCCCGGCCTGGCCGACCAGGTGCGGCTCGGGGAGGACCTCTTCGACTTCCAGAGCGCCGCGACCGAGCGGTTCCACGTCGCCGACCCCGAGGAGTTCTGGAACGACACCCAGGCGTGGACGCCCGGTCTGCAGCAGGTCGGGGCCCAGGACGGCCAGGTGAGCGCGGCCGCGGCGCGCTACACGTACCTGCGTCCGCAGGGGCGCAGCGACGAATCGTTCGCGGTCATGCGGACGTTCACGCTGGCGTCCACGGACGCCGGGCGCACCGTGGCCGGCTGGCTGGTGGCCTCGAGCGAGCCGCAGGACCTGGGACGGCTGACGCTGACGACGTTCTCGGGTTCCGACGGGCCCCCGTCGCTGGCCACGTTCACCACCCTGATCGGGCGCGACGAGGAGCTCACCCGGCAACTGGCCCTTCAGCCCCACCGTCAGCGCGGTGACGCGATGGTGGTGCCCGTCGATCGGGGCGTCTTGTACGCCCTGCCCATCTACGTGACGTCGCAGGGCACGGGGTCCGGGGCCGCCGAGCCCGTGGTGGGCCTCCTGCGCGTGGTCGTCTCGGACGGCGCGCGCATCGAGGCCGGTCGCACGCTCGACGCGGCGCTGGCCGCGCTGACGGGCCGCTCGGAGCCGGGCCCGGCGGCGTCCACCGGGGGCGGGCCGTTGATCGCCCAGGCCCGGGCCGAGCTGCGGGCCTTCAACGCCGCCAACGCGCGCGGCGACTACGCGGCTGCAGGGCGGCATCTCGATCGTCTCAACCGGCTGCTGGGCGCGGCGGCCACGCGGCCGGCCGAGCCCTCACCCTGACCGCTCCCCGGCGGGTCGCCGGGGGGTGGCGGTTGGGTAGTGTTCGGGGTCGTGACCTTGACCTACCGCACCGCCGGTGAGTCGCACGGGCCCGCGCTGTTCGCCCTCGTCGAGGGGCTTCCGTCGGGACTCGTCCTCACCCGCGACGACATCGACCGCGACCTCGCGCGGCGCCAGCTCGGCTACGGGCGTGGCGGACGCATGAAGATCGAAACCGACCGGGTGGAGGTACGGGCCGGCCTGCGCCACGGCCTCACCATCGGCAGTCCCCTGATGATGGAGATCGCCAACCGCGACTTCGCCAACTGGGAGGCCGACCGCATGGCCGTGTGGGACCCGCACCCCGAGGTCGAGCACATCACGCTGCCCCGGCCGGGCCACGCCGACCTGGCGGGGATGCTGAAGTACGGCACCGACGACCTGCGGCCCATCCTCGAGCGCTCGTCGGCACGTGAGACCGCCGCCCGGGTGGCGGCCGGGGGCGTGGCCAAGGCGCTCCTGCGCGTGTTCGGCATCGAGATCCGCAGCCACATCACCGAGATCGGCGACGTCGCCGCCCCCGTGCGCGCAGACCTCACCGTGGCCGACTTCGAGGGCGTCGACGACAGCCCCGTGCGCTGCCTCGACGCGGACGCGTCCACCGCGATGCGCGCCGCCATCAAGGCGGCCGGCCAGGACCACGACACGCTGGGCGGCATCTTCGAGGTGTGGGCGTTCGGCGCGATGCCCGGCCTCGGCAGCCACGTGTCGGGCGACCGCCGCCTCGACGGCCGCATCGCGCAGGCGTTCATGGGCATCCAGGCCATCAAGGGCGTCGAGATCGGCGCGGGCTTCGCGCTGGGGCGCATGCGGGGCTCGGCCGCGCACGACGAGATCTTCCACGAGGACGGGCGCGGCTACTTCCGGCGCACCAACCGCTCGGGCGGTCTCGAGGGCGGCATGACCCACGGCGAGCCCCTCGTGGTGCGCGCGGTGATGAAGCCCATCTCCACGCTGTCGCGGCCGCTGGCGTCCGTGGACGTGGCGACCAAGGAGCCCCGCAAGGCGCACAAGGAGCGCAGCGACATCTGCGCCAGCCCGGCCGCCGCGGTGGTGGGCGAGGCCGCCCTCGCGTTCGTGCTGGCCCAGGCGCTCCTCGAGAAGTTCGGTGGCGACTCCATGCACCAGCTGACGGCGGCGGTGGATCTCTACCGCCGGGACCTCGTCTCGTGAGCTGGCTCGTGATGACGGGGTTCATGGGGGCGGGGAAGTCCACGTGCGGGCGCCTCGTGGCCGAGCGGGCCGGGTGCGCGTTCGTCGACGCCGACGAGGTCATCCGCGAGCAGGCCGGCATGCCGATCCCCCGCATCTTCGCGACCAAGGGCGAGGTGTGGTTCCGGCGCATGGAGGAGCGCGCCATCCGCGACACCGTCGCCGGCGAGCCCGCAGGCGTCCTCTCGGTGGGCGGCGGCGCCGTGGAGAGCGCCAAGACGCGCGATCTGCTGGGGCGCGTCGCCGACGTGGTCTACCTGAAGGCCGACCCCGCGGCCCTATGGGAGCGGGTGCACGGCACCGACCGTCCCCTGGCCGCCGACGAAGCGGTCTTCGCGCGCCGCTACGCGCGGCGCGAACCGCTGTACGAGGGTCTGGCCGACGCGGTGGTCGACGCGTCGCAGCCGCTCGACGCGGTGGTGGACGAGGTGGCGCGATGGTGGGCGGACCGCGGGTGAGCGTGGCGACGCCCCGGGTCATCGAGACCACGGTCGGCACCAGCCCGGTGACGGTGGTGATCGGCCGCGGCGTGCTGGGCGAGGTGGCCGCCCGGTGGGACGCCGTGTCCCCCGGCACGTCGGCGCTGGTGGTGCACGACGCCAACGTCACGCGGGTGGCGGGCGACGTCGCCGCACTCCTGGATCACCGCGGCACGCGCGCGGTGCGCGTCGACGTGCCGCCGGGTGAGCCCTCCAAGTGCTTCGCGCAGCTCGAGCGCATCACGCGGGCCGCCGCCGAGGCGGGCGTGCGCCGCAGCGACGCGGTGGTGGCCGTGGGCGGGGGCGTGGTGGGCGACCTCGCCGGGTTCGTGGCCGCCGCCTACCAGCGGGGCGTGGCGCTGGTGCAGGTGCCCACGTCGCTCCTGGCCATGGTCGACTCGTCCATCGGCGGCAAGACGGCCATCGACCTGCCCGAGGGCAAGAACTACGTGGGCGCCATCTGGCAGCCCCGGCTGGTGGTGATGGACCTGGACGTGCTGGACACGCTGCCCGACCGCGAGCTGTCGTGCGGCTTCGCGGAGGTCGTCAAGTACGGGCTGCTGGAGTCCACCGACCTCTTCGAGCGCGTGGCGGCCTGGCCCGCCCTGCCCGGCGATCCCGTGGCGCTGGCCGACCTGGTGGCCGACTGCGTGGCGCACAAGCTGCGCGTGGTCACGCAGGACGAGCGGGAGAGCGGTCTGCGCGCCAGCCTCAACCTGGGCCATACCGTGGGGCACGGCATCGAGGCGGCGGGGGAGTACTCGCGCTACAACCACGGCGAGGCCATCAGCCTCGGCCTGCTGGCGGCGCTGCGCATCAGCGAGCGGATGTGCGGCCTCGACCCCGCGTGGCGCACCCGCACGGCCGACGTCCTGCGCGCCCACGGCCTGCCCACGTCGCTGGGCGACGGCATCGCGACGGAGGACGTGCTGCGCGCCATGGGCCGCGACAAGAAGGCCGACGCGCACGCGCTCAACATGGTGCTGCTGCACGCCCCGGGCAAGGTGGTGCTGCGGCAGGATCCCCCGCACGACATGGTGGTCGCCGCCATCGAGGAGCTGCGCGCATGACCGGTGCGCCTGTGGAGACACCCCGCATCGCGCTGCTGCACGGGCCCAACCTGGGGCGCCTGGGGCATCGTCCCGTGCAGCACTACGGGGCGTTCACGCTGGCCGACCTCGAGGCGCGCGTGCGCGGGTGGGCCGCCGAGCGCGGCATGCGGGTCGGGTGCTTCCAGAGCGACCACGAGGGCGCGTTCCTGCAGCACGTCCACGGCCTCGCGGGCATCGTGGACGGCGCGGTGGTGAATCCGGGGGCGTGGACGCACTACCAGTGGTCCATCCGTGACGCGCTGGAGGTGCTGTCGGTACCGTTCGTGGAAGTGCATCTCAGCGACGTGGACGAACGAGCGAAGACCGAACCGCACCGCGGCGTGTCGGTGGTGCGCGATCTCGCCGTGGCTACGGTCGCCGGCAAGGGGCCGGACGGCTACCGCGAGGCCCTCGACATCCTGAAGGGGGTGCTGTGAACACGCATGCCACGCGGCGCGCCGCGGTGCTGGCCACGCTCGCCGACCGGGGGGTGGACGCGCTGCTGGTCACGCATCTGCCCAGCGTCCGCTACCTCACGGGCTTCGTGGGCTCCAACGGCGTCGTCGCCCTCAGCCCCGATGGCACGGTGCTGGTGACCGACTCCCGCTACACCGTGGCCGCGAAGGCCGCCGTCGACGAGGGCACCCAGGTGCGCATCGAGGGCGTCGACGCGCTGCCCGCGGTCGCGCAGACGCTCGCCGGGATGACGCCCGAGGGGGGCGTGGTGGCGCTGGAGGCGGCGCACATCACGCTGCACCGGGCCGACGAGCTGCGCGGCGTCCTGACGACGCTGGGACGCACCACCAGGGGCGAGACCGGCATCGTCGAGGACGTGCGCGTGGTGAAGGACGACGCCGAGAAGGCGCTCTTGCGCGAGTCGGCCCGCATCAACGACGCGGCGCTCGCCCGGGTGCTCGCGGGTGGCCTCGCCGGCCGGCGCGAGCGCGACGTCGCGTGGGACATCCTGTCCGCGCTGCGCGACGAGGGGGCGGAGGGTCCCAGCTTCGACAGCATCGTGGCGGCCGCCGGTAACGGGGCGCGGCCGCACGCCGTGCCGTCCGACGCCGTCATCCCCGACGACACGCTGGTGGTCATCGACATGGGGGCGATCCACGGCGGCTACTGCTCCGACATGACGCGCACGATCCCGGTGGGCGACCCGCCCGCGAAGCTGCGCGAGATCTACGACGTGTGCCTGCGCGCCCAGCGGGCGGCCGTCGCGGCCGTGCGCCCCGGCGTCGCCTGCGCCGAGCTTGACGCCGTCGCACGTGACATCATCGCCGACGCCGGCTACGCAGATCACTTCGGGCACGGCCTGGGTCACGGCGTGGGCATCGAGATCCACGAGGCGCCGCGACTGGGCCGCAACGCCAAGGGTGAGCTTGCGTCCGGGATGGCGATCACCATCGAGCCGGGCATCTACCTGGAGGGGCTCGGCGGCGTCCGCATCGAGGACCTGGTGCTGGTCACCGACGACGGCGCCGAGGTGCTCTCGCACGCACCGATCGCTTCGCACGACGACTGAGGGAGACGCATGCCGACCATCAGCACGAACGACCTGAAGAACGGGTGGGTGATCGACCTGGAGGGCAGCCTGTGGTCGATCGTCAGCTTCCAGCACGTCAAGCCGGGCAAGGGCGGTGCGTTCGTGCGCACCAAGCTCAAGAACATGGCGGCCGGCAACACGCAGGACAAGACGTTCCGCGCCGGCGAGAAGCTCGAGCGGGTGCTGACGGTCAGCAAGAACATGCAGTACCTCTACTCGGACGCCGGCAACCTGGTACTGATGGACAACGAGACGTACGAGCAGACCGAGGTGCCGGCCGACTCGGTGGACGGCCAGGACCTGCTGGTGCCCAACAGCGAGGTGCAGGTGATGTTCGTCCGCGACGCCCCGTTCCGGGTGGAGCTGCCGACGTTCGTGGAGGTCACCGTCACGCGCACGGACCCCGGCGCGAAGGGCGACACGGTCTCGAACGTCACGAAGCCCGCCGAGGTCGAGACCGGCGCCACCGTGCAGGTGCCGCTGTTCGTCAACGAGGGCGACCGCATCCGCATCGACACCCGCACCCGCGAGTACAGCGCCCGCGTATGAGCCCCACCGACCACGCCCCGGGAGGCGTTTCGTGACCACCGTCGGATTCGTCGACACCACCCTCCGCGACCTCACCACGTTCCCGTGGGGATCGCGCATCGCCGCGGACGACGTGGCGGTGGCGGGCGCCGCCCTGGCCCGCTGCGGCGCGCGCGCCCTCGAGGTGGTGGATCCGCGGTCCGCGCGGGCCGTGCTGCAACTGCGCACCGAGAGCCCGTGGGACCGGGTGCGCGCCGTCGTGCGCCACGCGGGCACTACGCCGGTGGGCGTGGTCGTGCACGGGCGCCTCCTGTGGTCGGACCACCCCGTGTCCGACGAGGTCTGCCGGCGCTTCGTGGTGTGCGCCGCCGACAACGGCGTCCGCCGCATCCGCTCGCTCGACCCGCTCAACCACGCCGAGCACATGCTGGCCATCGCGGAGGCCGCCCAGGCGGAGGGCGTGGAGTTCGTGCCCAGCCTCATCGCCGGGCCCGTCCCGCACTTGGACGACGCGCGCTGGCGCGACGAGATCCGCGCGCTGTCCGCGCTGCCGGGTGTCTCGGCCCTGTGCATCTCGGACGGAGGCGGGCACCTGACGCCCTCGGCGCTCAGGACGCTGGTGGGGACCGCGGCCGAGGTGTCGGGACGCCCGGTGGAGGTGCTGCTGCAGTCCCCCGGGGGCCTGGCGCCGCTGTTGGCCGTCACCGCGATCGGCGCGGGCGCCGCGGTCGTGTACGCCGCCGCCGGCCCCGCCGCGCTGGTGGGGGCGCGTCCCTCGGTCGAGACGGTACGCGCCGCGCTGGTGGGCAGTGGCCACGATCTGCAGTGCGATGCCGCCGGCGTCGCCGATGCGACGCTCGCCATCGCGCCGCTGTTGTCGTCGGACCGCCTGGTGCAGGGTGCCGCGGCGGTGTTCGGGGCGGCCGTGCCGATCCCGCCCGACCTCGAGATCGGCCTCATGAGCCGCCTGGGCCGGGTGGGGATGTCGCCCCTGTTGCCCGAGGTCGCCAACGAGGCGGCCCGCATCGCGGGCGAGCTGGGCAACCTCACGTTCGCCTTCCCGCTGGGCGACGCCCTGGTGTCACAGGCCTCGCAGCACGTCATCGGCGGGGAAAGGTGGGCGTCGATGCAGCCGGTGCTGGCCGCCGCCGTGGACGGCGCGTTCGGCGCGCTGCGCGGACCCGTCGATCCCCGCGCGCAGGAGGCCGCGGCGTCGGTCGACTACGCCGACGTGGTCACCACCGCGGTCGCGCAGTTCGATGCCCAGGCCGACCTCTCCGACGAGGACCGCGTCCTGCTGGCGCAGTTCCCGGAGGACACCGAGCGCCTGCGCGAGCGCCGCCTGAGCCTGCGCGCCGAGGTGCACGACACCGAGGCGACGGTCATCGACCGCGCGCTGCTCGACACCCTCATCCAGGCCGTGGAGTCGTCGGACGAGGCCGAGGTGTCGGTGGAGGTGGCCGGCTCGCGCGTGACCGTGCGGCGCTCCGCGCCGTCGTCGGCGCCCGTGCCGGGGGCACCCGACGCGGGGTTCGCCGCCGGAGACGGCTACGTGCGCGTCGAAAGCATCATGGTGGGCACGTTCTACCGCGCCCCGTCGCCCGAGGCCGACGCGTTCTGCGAGGTCGGCACCAAGGTGGAGGAGGGGCAGGTGCTGTGTCTCATCGAGGCGATGAAGCTGTTCAACGAGATCACGGCCCCGTGCGCCGGCACGGTGCGCGAGATCGCGGTGCAGAACGCCGAGGGCGTCGAGTTCGGCCAGCTCCTTTTCCTCATCGAGCCGTCGTGAGCACCGGGGAGTACGCATCGTGAAACTGCTCGTCGCGAACCGGGGTGAGATCGCCGTGCGCGTGATCCGCACGGCCCGGGAGATGGACATCCCGTCGGTCGCGGTCTACTCGACGGCCGACGTGCACACGCCCGCCGTCGAGCTGGCCGATGAAGCCGTGTGCATCGGCCCGGCGCCCCCGGGGGAGAGCTACCTGCGCATGGAGCGGGTGATCGGCGCGGCCGAGGTGACCGGGTGCACCCACATCCACCCCGGCTACGGCTTCCTCAGCGAGAACCCCGTCTTCGCCCGGGCGTGTGCCGACAACGGCATCACGTTCGTGGGGCCCGCCCCCGAGGTGATGGAGCGGATGGGCGACAAGGTGCAGGCCAAGCAGGCCGCGCGCGAGGCGGGCCTGCCGGTGCTCGAGGGCTCCGACGGCGCCGTGAGCGACCTGGACGCCGCCGTCGCCGCCGCCGAGCGCGCCGGTTTCCCCGTGTTGCTCAAGGCGGCCGCGGGCGGCGGCGGCCGCGGCATGCGGCGCGTGGACGCCGCGTCCGAGCTGGCTTCCGCCTTCGACACCGCCCAGCGCGAGGCGCAGGCGGCGTTCGGCGACGGTTCGCTGTACGTCGAGAAGCTGCTGGAGGGCGCCCGCCACGTCGAGGTGCAGATCCTGGCCGACGGCCTGGGCGGCGTGCTGGTGTGTGGCGACCGCGAGTGCTCCATCCAGCGGCGGCACCAGAAGCTGGTGGAGGAGGGGCCCGCCCCGAACCTGCCGGACGCGACCCGCACCGCCATGCACGAGGCGTGCATCCGCGCCGCGCGGGCGTGGAACTACAAGAGCGCCGGCACCATGGAGTTCCTGGTCGACGCCAACGCCGACTTCTACTTCCTCGAGCTCAACGCGCGCCTGCAGGTGGAGCACCCCGTCACCGAGCTGGTGTCCGGGCTCGACCTGGTGGCCGAGCAGCTGCGCGTCGCCGCCGGCGGGCTCCTGACCCGTACGGGCGTCGCCGAGCCGCTGGGGCACGCCATCGAGGTGCGCGTGAACGCCGAGGACCCCGAGGCCGACTTCCGGCCGTCGGCGGGCCGCTTGAAGGACTTCTACCTGGGCGGCGGGCCGGGCGTGCGCATCGACACGTTCTGCGCGCCCGGCACCAACGTGCCGCCCAACTACGACTCGCTGCTGGCCAAGCTGATCGTGTGGGCCCCCGACCGGCCGCGGGCCGTCGCGCGGTTGCGGCGCGTGCTGGACGAGGCGCTCGTCACCGGCGTGCCCACCACGCTGCCGTTGTTCCGCGACATCGTGCGCGAGCACGCGTTCGGGGAGGGCCGCTACACCACCGCGTACCTGGCCGAGCGGGCCGCGTTCCTGCCGACCATCGGCGGAGGGTGAGCGTGGCTCCGGCCGCTCGAGGCCGGCGCCCGGCCCGCACCCAGGCGGTGTTCCTGCTGTACCAGCACGACGTCACGGGCCTCGACCTGGACGATCTGGAGGAGAACCTGCGCCGTGACGGGGGCGGCACGCCCGACGACTTCACGCGCGCGCTGGTGGACGGCGTACACGTGGACCGTGGGCACATCGACGGCCTCATCGCGGGCGCCGCCGAGGGCTGGACGGTGGACCGCATCGCCCCGCTCGAGCGCAACATCCTGCGCGTCGCGGTGCACGAGCTCGTGGACTATCCCGAGACGCCCGTGGCCGTCACCATCGCCGAGGCCGTGCAGGCCGCCAAGACGTACTGCGGCGCCGAGGCGCCCGCGTTCGTCAACGGTATCCTCGGCGCCATCGCCCGTCGCGAACGACCCGGGGAGGCCACATGACCGACGCCCACGACGACCTCGACCGGCACTCCGCGCAGCTCGACGCGCTGAGCGCCCAGGTGGCCGACGCCGACGGTGCCGAAGCGCTGGCGCAGGTGGCCGAGCGCGTGATGGAGGTCTCCGACGCCATCAGCCGCATGCTGCCCGCCGCCCTGGCCGAGCCGCGGCCGGCCGCCTCGGCCTAACCGCCGGAGGCCCGGCGCCGGGCGTACGCCTCGAGCGCCCGCTCGTACGTGCCCTCCAGCCGGAGGACGTGCGCCTGGGGGCTGAAGTGCTGCTCCACGTGCCGCCGCGCCCGCCGGCCCAGGTCGCGGCGGCGGTCGTCGTCGGCCAGTAGCTCGGTGATCTTGCGCACGCTGGTGGCCAGGTCGTCGCCGTACACCAGTGGCGCGCCGGTGAGCCCCTCGACGCCGAACGACGTGGTGACGACGGCCTTCCCGAGTGCCAGCGACTCGAGCACCTTCATCTTCATGCCGCCCCCGACGCGCACGGGCGCCGCCACCACGGCCGCCTGCTCGAACCACCGGCGGGGATCGTCCACCCGCCCCAGGAACGTGACGCGCTCGCCGGCGAGGCGGCGCACGTCGTGCGGGGCGTTCGCGCCGATCAGCGTCAGGTGGGCGCTGGGCCGGTGCTGCACGACCACGGGCAGGATCTCGCGGGCCAGCCACTGGGCGGCGTCGACGTTGGTGGGCTGCGAGAAGTCGGCGATGTAGAGGATCTCGCCGTCCTGCTCCTTGGCGGGGTCGCACACCGTGGGCAGCGTGATGCCGAACGGGTTCACGTCGAAGCGATCGGCCAGAGCGGGGGCCAGGGCGGTGGCCGCGCCGCGGTCGCGGTCGCTGAACACCTGGACGCGGTCGAACCGTTGCCACGCCTGGGGCTGGTAGCGCCGCCACCGCCGCCAGTCGTCGTCGTGCGCCAGACGCGACGGACCCGGGCCCGGCTGCGCCGGCGCGGGCGGGTCTCCCTTCACCTGGTGCTCGGTCAGTACCGAGGCCGCGTCGCCGAAGTCGTAGACGGCCACGGCGTCGTCCTCGGCGTGGAACACGTCCACGGGGCCCTGGGCGAATCGGCTGCGCACGTGGTCGACGAACCGTGGGTCGTAGAGGGTGCCGACCCGCCGGGGCCAGCGGTGCACCCCGAGCGCCGCCGACGTCCTCACCCGGCGCCGCAGCGAGCGACCGCCGAAACCGTCGCGGCGCGTGCTGGTGCGAACGTCGAAGCCCTCGCGCCGCAGGTCGAACACGGCGTCCTGGGTGTCGTGGTCGGGCCCCGAGACGGTCACGATGGTGACGTCGTGCCGCTCCACCAGCCCGGTGACCAGCGAGTACAGCACCCGGGGCAGGGCGCCCGCACCGTTCGCCGCGGGCGGTGTGGGACACGCCAGCAGGATCTTCATCGGCGTCCCGGGGGGCGGGGCCGGTGCCCCGTGGCGATGTGGGCGCCCATGATCGACGCCATTCTACCGGCTGTTTCGTGGCGGCCGGCACCGGCGCCGGGTGGTCGCGCGACGCCGTGGAGTATCGTGCCGCTCGATGACAGATCCACGCTTTCCCATCCTGTCCGCGCTCACCACGCCCCACGACATCGCCGACCTGTCCGCCGACGCGCTGCCGCGGCTCGCGTCCGAGATGCGCGAGGCGATCATCGCCACCGTGTCCCAGACGGGCGGCCACCTGGGGGCCAGCCTCGGCACGGTCGAGCTCACCATCGCCCTGCACTGCGAGCTCACGAGCCCGCGCGACAAGATCCTGTGGGACGTCGGGCACCAGGCGTACGGGCACAAGCTGCTCACCGGCCGCCTGCCCGACTTCCCGACGCTGCGCCAGCACGGGGGCATGAGCGGCTTTCTGCGGCGCGAGGAGAGCGAGCACGACGTGATGGGCGCGGGCCACGCGTCCACGTCGGTGAGCTACGGCGTGGGGCTGGCCGAGGCGTACCGGGCGGGCGGCCTGCGCGACCATCGCGTGGCCTGCGTCATCGGCGACGGCGCGATGACCGGCGGCATGGCGTACGAGGGCCTCAACCAGGGCGGCGCACTCGGCACGCCGATGGTGGTGGTGCTGAACGACAACGGCATGAGTATCAGCGAGAACGTGGGCGCGATGGCGCGCATGTTCCAGCGCGCGCGGGTCGACTCCACCATCACCAAGGTACGGGAGGAGCTCGAGCGCAACCTGGCGCGCGTCCCCGGGGCCGAGCTGGTGGGCACGCATCTGCGCGACGCCACCAAGGCGCTGTGGTACCAGCACGGGGCCCTGTTCGAGTCGCTGGGCTGGGCGTACGTCGGGCCCATCGATGGGCACGACATCCCGGCGCTGCGGCGGGCGATCCGCACCGCCATCGAGCACGACCGGCCCGTGCTGATCCACGCGAAGACGGTGAAGGGCAAGGGCTACCACCCGGCCGAGAACGACGTGGAGCACATGCACGGCGCCACCCCGTTCGACCCGTCGTGCGGCAAGGCTCACCCGCCGTCCGCGCCCCCCAAGCCCACGTACACGGAGGTGTTCGGCCGGGCGCTGGTGCGCGAGGCCGAGAACGATCCCCGGGTGGTCGCGATCACGGCGGCGATGCTCAAGGGCACGGGCGTCAACCACATGATGGACCGCTTCCCCGAGCGCACGTACGACGTCGGCATCGCCGAGCAGCACGGGGTGGTGTTCGCCTGCGGGCTCGCGCTGGCGGGCAAGCGGCCGGTCTGCGCCATCTACTCCACGTTCCTCCAGCGCGCGTTCGACCCCATCGTGCACGACGTGGCGCTGCAGAACCTGCCGGTGGTGTTCGCGATCGACCGCGGCGGCCTGGTGGGAGACGACGGGCCCACGCACCACGGCGCGTTCGACCTGGCCTACCTGCGCAGCATCCCCAACCTCACCGTGATGGCCCCGAAGGACGAGGCCGAGCTGGTGCACATGCTGCACACGGCGCTCACCATCGATGGCCCCGTGGCGCTGCGCTACCCGCGCGGGGCGGGGCCGGGGGCGGCACTGCCGCTGGCTGCGGAACAGCTGCCGGTCGGGCGCGGCGAAGTGCTCGCTCGGGGGGAGCGCGTCGCACTGGTGGGCTACGGCCACGGCGTCAGCGTCGCGCGCGACGCCGCGGCGGTGCTCGAGGACGCCCTGGGCCACCCGGTCACGCTGGTCAACGCGCGCTTCTGTAAGCCCCTCGACGCCGAGCTGCTGCACGACCTGGCGGCCGACCACGGCCTGCTGGTGACCGTGGAGGACCACGCCGAGCTGGCGGGGTTCGGCGGCGCCGTGCTGGAGTGCCTGCAGGGCACCGACGTGCGGGTTCTGACCGCGGGGCTGCCCGACCGGTTCATCGAGCACGGCAAGCGCGATCTGCTGCTGGCCGACGCCGGGCTGACGTCGTCGGTGGTCGCGGCCCGGGCGCTCGACGCCCTGGGGTGCGGCCACCCCGGCGAGGGAGCCTCGTCCACCGGTAAGGACTTTGTGGAGGGGCGGCACGACGCTCGGGGCGTGCGCTAGCGTCGCGCCGTGCGTGACCGCATCGCAAACGTCCGACGCGACCTCGGTAAGGCCCGCCGGTTGATGGAGCGCGTCGGACCGGCCGGAATCGTGGTGCGCAGCGTCAACCGCTTCGTCCCCCGGCGCTTTCTGACGCTGGAGTGGTTCCTCGTCTTCGAGACGTGGGTCGACCCGGCCCCAGGCGCCGTGCCCGCGCCGTTCCGGTGGGCCACCCCGCGCGACGCGAGCGCCATCGGGCCCCTCCACACCGGGGAGGGCATCGTCGCCGAGCGGCTCGCGCGGGGCGACCGTTGCCTCGTCGCGGTGGACGCCGGACAGCCGATGGCGCAGCTGTTCGCGACGCAGCGTCCGTGGAACGAGACGGGCCTGCACTATCACGTCCCGCCCGGATCCTGGTGGATGGTCGACGCGTTCGTGGACGCGGCCCATCGGGGGCGGCGCCTGCACGTCGCGATGTTCCGTGAGATGACGTCGCGGCTGTCCGACGGTGACGACCGGGTGCGGGCCATCTCCACCATCGACGTGCTCAACGAGCCGTCGCGGCGCTCGGCGGCCCGCCGCGGCGCCCGCGAGATCGGCGCGGGTCTGGCGATCAAAACCCCGCTCGCGTACATCACCCGTCAGCGCTGGGTCGGCGGGCGCGCCGAGTGGCGCGTGCACCGCAGGCCTCGGCGGATCGACATCCCGGTGTAGCACGCGTCCGGATGGGGGGGCGCGCCGTGCGTGCGCTGTACCGACGTCCGGTTCATCGAGGGGCGCGGGGGTGCGAGAGTCCGCGCGTGCCCGCTCTCATGCCCCGTCGTCTCGTCGTCGCCGCCGTCGTACTGGCCGGCGTGTGCGCCCCGGCCCAGGCCGTGCAGCGTGGCACCGTTCCGCTCACCAACGACTGGAGCGCGTGGCGCGCCGCCGACCGCGTGGCGGGGGCCACGGCGACGCATCGCGGGTCGCTGCGTCTGGCGCTGCCGGCCGCGACGACGCGGGGCAGCCGGGCCTCCGTGCGGATCACCCTGCCGCGCCGCGTGCGCATCTCGCAGATCGCGATGCGGGTGTCGTACACCACGCCCGGTGCCCGCGTGTACGTCGCGACGGGAGCGCGCCCGCGCGTCGCCTGGCGCGCCGCCACCAACGCCCGCCGCCGCCAGGCCGTCGTGAGGGTGCGGCTGCGGGGAGCGCGGATCATCACGGTGGGCCTCCAGCGGGTCGCGCCCTCGCGCCGCCCGGCCGTCCTCACCGTGCACGCGTATGCGCTCAGCGTGCGGGGCGCCCCGTCGGTGCCGGTGCCCGCCGACCGCGCGCATCCCGCAGACGGCCCCGTGCTGACGGCGTCCGGCGCCGTCGTCAGCGGCATCCCCGGCGCCCCGAGCCCGACCTCCGGCGCGCGGCCGGGAACCGGGCCGGGAACGCCGGGTGGCGGCGACGTCGGCGGCGTCGACCCACGGTCGGTGGGGGTCTACTGGGGGGCGCGCATCGGCGGCAGCACGTACGGCACCGCGTTCGGGGACGCCCCGTGGGATCCCGCGACGCTGGCGCGGTTCGAGGCCAACGCGGGCCGCGGCGTGTCGCTCGTGGCGTGGGGACAGGCGTGGCGCGACCACGGCCGCATGCAGCGGTTCGACACGGCGCTCTACGAGGGCGTGCGTCAGCACGGCAGCATCCCGGTGATCGACTGGGCACCGTGGGACCTCGCGGCGAGGGGCTCCAACGACCAGCCCGAGTTCCAGCTGCAGGACGTGATCCGGGGCGACTACGACCCGTACATCCGGGAGTGGGCGCGTGGGGCGGCCGCGTGGGGGCACCCGTTCTTCCTGCGTTTCTGCCACGAGATGAACGGCACGTGGTACCCGTGGTCCGAGGCCCGCAACGGCAACTCCCCCGGTGAGTTCGCCGCGATGTGGCGCCATGTCCACGACATCTTCGTCGCCGAGGGCGCCACCAACGTGTCGTGGGTGTGGTCCATCAACGAGGTGGAGTCGTACCAGGGCATCCCGCTGGAGCGGCTGTATCCCGGCGACGCCTACGTCGACTGGGTGGGGATGAGCGGCTACAACTGGGGTACGGGGCAGCCCCGCAGCGGCTGGCGGTCGTTCGCACGCACGTTTACCAACACGTACGCCCGCCTGCGCACCATGGTGCCCCACCGTCCCCTGATGATCACCGAGCTGGCCTCGGCCGAGCAGGGCGGTGACAAGGGGCAGTGGATCACCGACGCGCTGGGCGTGCAGTTGCCCCGCAACTTCCCCGCCGTGCGGGCCGTCGTATGGTGGAACAAGAGCGACGAGATGATGCCGTGGCCCATCGAGACGTCGCCCGGCGCCACCGCCGCGTTCCGCGTCGCGATCAACAGCGGGTACTACGCCGCCAACGGCTTTTCGAGCGTGAGCGCGTCGCCGATCCCCGCGGGGTGACGGCCGCCCGCGGCGGCTCGCGGACACTGTGAGTGTTTAGAGGTTCGGCGGGTCTGCCGATACCAGACCCTGAGCAGTGAGATTCCCCGCTCGCGGTAGACGCGCCTCTACGCGGACCGCGAGCGATCGACGACGAGCGTCGCCGCCCCGTGCCCGAACGGGTGGCACGACGACCCCTGGAGCAATGCGATGGAACGGATTCCGCGCGCAACCGCGGTTGCGCTTGCCTGTGCCCTGGCCGCGACGAGTACCGCCGCGCTGGCCGCGCGTTCGACCACCCCGTCGACGCCGGCCAAGGCCACACCGGCCGCGAAGGCGACGAAGGCGAAGGTCGTCGTGAAGCGAGCTTCGGCCCGCGACACCAGCGGCCCCGTCGTGTCGGTGACGAGCCCCGTGAACGGCGCGACGGTGTCCGGCTCCGTGTCCGTGCTGGTGAGTGCCAAGGACCAGAGCGGGGTCAGCAAGGTGGTGGTCACCGTCGACGGTGGCACGCTCTACAGCGACACCGTCGCCCCGTACGGTGACGTGGTGAGGTGGAACACCGCGGCGACGGCGAACGGCACCCGCACCATCCGGGCGATCGCGTACGACCGGAAGGGGTACTCCACCACCGTGCAGGCGTCGGTCACCGTGGCGAACGCCGCTCCGCCTCCTCCGGCGACGACGACTGTGGTGACCCCGCCGCCGCCTCCTCCGGCGACGACGACCGTGGTGACTCCGCCGCCGCCTCCTCCGGCGACGCCGTCCCGGATCCTCTGGGGCGCGTACGTCGACGGCGACCGGTGGGGCTGGGGCGACGCGCCGTGGGACGCCCGCACCATGGACAAGTTCGAGCAGCAGGCCGGCAAGAACATGTCCATCGTCCACTGGGGCCAGGCGTGGTACCGGGGTGGCGTGGCGCAGCCGTTCTACCCGGGCGACTTCACCCGCGTGCGCAGTCGCGGCGCGCTCCCCATGATCGACTGGTCACCGTGGGACACGTCGCAGAGCCCGACGAACCAGCCCGCGTTCCAGCTGGCCGACGTGATCGCGGGCAACCACGATGCCTACATCCGCGCGTGGGCCACCGGCGCGAAGAACTGGGGGCACCCGCTGTTCCTGCGGATGGGGCACGAGATGAACGGCAGCTGGTTCCCGTGGTCCGAGCGCGTCAACGGCAACCGCCCCGGCGAGTTCGCGGCGGCGTGGCGGCACGTGTACGACGTCTTCCGCCAGGTGGGCGCGGCCAACGTGTCGTGGGTCTGGTGTCCCAACACGTCGTACACCGGCAGCACGCCCCTGGCGGGCCTGTACCCGGGCGACGCCTACGTCGACTGGACGTGCATCGATGCGTACAACTGGGGCACCAACCCCGCCAAGCCCAACAAGTGGCAGACGCTGACGCAGGTGCTCGGCCCCACGTACGCCGAGGTTCAGGCGATCGCGCCGTCCAAGCCGGTGATGCTCGGCGAGTGGGGATCCACCGAGTTCGGCGGCTCCAAGGCCCAGTGGCTCACCGACGCCCTGACGCGTGAGCTGCCCACGAACTTCCCCGCCGTCCGCGCCGCGGTGTGGTTCGACTGGAACGCCGACGGAATGGACTGGGTCATCGAGTCATCAAGCACCGCCACCGCAGCATTCGCCGCGGGGATCCGGCACTCGCGGTACGTCGGCAACGAGTACGCGAACTACGGGGTGTCGCCGATCCCCGCTCCATAGTGCGCGAGTTGACGGGTCCACCGGTCATGTGCCGGTGGACCCGTTCCGTGCGCCCCCGAACATGACGGTGCGCGCGAACGTCCACAGCGATTCGTCGCCGCGGACGTCGATGCGGGGCAGGTCCCACACGTCGTCCGCCAGTCGCGCGCGTCCGTGGCGCACCGACAGCGCGCACCGTGCGCCGGCGTCCCGGGCGGCGGCGATGACGTCGTCGCTCCGATCGCCGTGCGGGTACGCGAACGTAGTGCCTTCGGCCCCGGTGAGCACGCAGACGTCGTGCAGCGACGCGGCGATCTCCTCGCGGGCGCGGCCGAGGGCGAGGTGCGTGAGGTGGGGGTGGGTGCGGGTGTGGGCGCCGATCGACATGAGCCCCCGCCCGTGCATGCTCTGGACATCCGCGGCCCCCATCATGGGGCGTGCCCGAAGGACACCGCCGTCGTCCCACTCGTTGGCGCCCCCGATCGCGCCGGTCACCACGAACACGGTGGCGGGCACGCCGTACGCAGCGAGCACGGGCTCGGCGACGGTCGCATTGTCGCCGTAGCCGTCGTCGACGGTGACGACGTACGCGCGGCGCGGCGGAGTGCCCGCGTGGAGGGCGTCCACGAGCTCGTCGAGCGTGATCGGGCGATAACCGGCCAGGCGCAGCAGCCGCAGGCGCCGTGCGAGCGCGCCGCGCGTCACCACGTAGCGGCTCGGTCGCTCTCCGGGCCGCGCGAACGCGTGGAACATCAGCACCGGGACGCCGCGCACCAGCATCGCCGTCCGCCGCGACCCGAGCACACGCGCGACGGCGCGCCAGTACGCGATCCTGCTCGGCAGCGCGGACCCCGCCGGCAGGCGCCGCGCGATGGCCACGGCAAGCCGTCCGGGCAGCCAGCGCGAGATCAGCACTCGGCGCACGGCGCGCTCGCGCGCGGTGCCGTCACCGAAGCCGCCGACGGCGCATGCCGCGGGACCCGGCGGGAGGGCGAGCGCGGCACGGGCGCGCGCTCGCCCGATGCGCTCGGCCGCCGCCACGCGGTCCGTACCGCTCGCCCACGCGTGGGCCGGCGCGCCTGCGGTCGTGGCCGCACCGGCCACCGCGGCGTGCACCGCCAGGGCGGAGGGCGTCGCATCCTCCGCTGCCGCGATCCATGGAGCGAAGTTGTTACCATACGTAGATAACAACGCGATCGGAAAGGCACCCTCGGGGACGGCGTCACCCGGTCCCTCCCCGGCGACGCAGACGACGGTGACGCCTGCATCGCGCAGCATCGCCAGATGCGCCTCGACGTGACGCCGATCGACGGCGAACGCGGGGTCCCACGCCATCACGACCTCGTGCCGGGCCGCGACGGACGCCGCGACGTGCGGCGACGATGTCGCCAGCACGTCCACCGCGGCCGCCACGTCGGCGGGTACGCGTGCCCGCGGCGGCACGACCAGCAGCGGGCGGGTCACTCTGCGGCCATCCGGGTCGCCTCGTCCAGCAGTGCCGACAGGGTGGCGACCGCGTGGCCGCCGTCGCCCGCGCCTCGCTGGGCGCGCTCGGCCGCCGCGGTGGCATGGATCATCCACGTCAGCACCATCAGGCCGGGGGCGGCGTCGGCGGCGACGCCCAACCCCGCCAGGTACGCGTCGCGCCGTGCCGCCGCGTCCGCGCCGTGCGGCGTCGCCGCGTCCCAGGCCCAGCGCAGGAGGCCTTCGGGCCGGGCGATGGCGCGCCGCAGGTGGAGGTTCGCGTACGTCAGCAGGTAGACGATATCGGTGCCCGGCACGCCGTCCACTGTGGCCGACTCCCAGTCCCACGCGGCGATGCGGCCGTCGGGGGTGCGCACCAGGTTCCACGGAGAGCAGTCCCGGTGCTCGGCGACGCCCGGCATCGTGGGCAGGGCGGCCACCAGGGACGTCGCCGCCGGGGCGACGGCAGCGGGGAGCGAGCCCGCGACGACCGCATCGCGGTAGCGCGCCATGATGCCGGCGACGGCCCCCACGGCCACATCGGCGGGGCGGCGCGTGCGGGCCGCGAGGCCCGCCAGCCATGCGCACCCGTCGCGCAGCGCCGCGTCGCGGCCGTCACCCGCCAGCGCATCCAGCAAGGGGGTGCCCGCGACGTACTGCTCGGCCACGACGCCGCCCACAGGGTCGTGGAACACGAGGTGTGGCACGCCCGGGACGCCCTCCAGCGCGGCGAGCGCTCGCGCCTCGACGGTGAGGGACCGGCGCGCCTCGGCGATGCGTCCGGACTTCACGACGGCGACGGGGCCGCGGCCCGGCACCCATGCCAGCGCCGTGACCTTGTTGAGCGGCGAGTGCCCACCGGTGATCAGCACCCAGCTGAGCGGGGCGTCCCTCACGCCGGTGGGCAGGTGACGCCGCAGCGTCGCGGTCAGCGGCGGCTCCTTGCGGCCGGCCAGCACGGCCAGCGGCAGCGTGGCGCCGAGCCGCGCCGCGGCGAGCCACGGGGCGACCCGCCGTGCGTCGTCACCCAGATGCCGCATCACGTCCGCGCCGACATCGGCGTCGGCGGGGACCCAGCGCCGGGGGGAACGCACCGCGGGCCGCGGCCACACCCACCAGCGCGCCACGTGCGTGAGCCCCTGCGCGGCCAGATGGCGGGGCGCCAGCGCCGCACGCGCGCGCGGCGTCGTGGCCTCCGCGTAGACGACGCCGTCCGGACCGGTGCGGCGCGCGGCGGCCGCGACGCGCCGGCGCGTCGGGTGCGCCAGCGCGACCAGGGCGACCGGCTCGCCGGCGGGGAGCGGCCCGGGCGAGGGCGTGAGGCCCGACGCGAGGCCCAGGCACGCGGCGAGCTCCGCGTCGTCGGTCACGACGGCGCCGGCCGCCGCCCCGTGCAACAGCACGCGCCAGTCCACGCGCCGCAGCCTCAGGTTGGCACGGGGGTCGTGGCCGTCGGTCACGGGGCCCCGCGGTACGCGGCCAGCACGGCGTCCGCCATCGCCCGCGACGAGTGCGCGGCCCGTACGTGCGCTTGACCGGCGCGGGCGAGGCGGTCGCGAAGCTCGGCGTCGTCGCGCACGCGGGCGACCGCAGCCGCCAGGGCTGCGGCGTCGTCAGCAGGCACAAGCAGACCCGTCTGTTCGTGAACGACGAGTTCCCGGGTACCGGGAATGTCGGTGGCGACCACCGCACGCCCGGCGGCCATGGCCTCCAGAAGCGAGAGCGGGAGGCCCTCGTAGCGTGATGCCAGTACCACGAACGGGGCGGCGGCGACCAGGTCTGCGACGTCGGTGCGGAACCCCAGGAAGCGCACGCGGTCGCCCACGCCCCTCCGCGCGGCATCGGCCTCGAGTGCCGCCCGCAAGGCGCCGTCTCCCACGCACGCGTACCGCGCCGATGGGTCGAGCTCGGCCGCGCTCAGCACGACGTCATGGCCCTTCTGCGCATCGAGACGCGCCACGACGAGCGCCACCGGGTCAGGCCCCAGCACGGCGCGCCCGCGGTCGACGTCCCCGGGGCCGTCGGTGGGCGCCGGCACGGCGTTGCGGACCACGTGCACGCGCCGTCGCGGCCACCCCATGCGGGTCACCATCTCGTCGGCCGTGCCCTGGGACACCGCGATCAAGGGGTCCACCACGCGGTGCAGCACCGCCAACTGCGCGCGGCGCGATGCGCCGACCGGGATGTCCACGAACAGCTGCGCCGTGGCGGCGACGACGCCGACGCGCGCGGCTCCCGCGGCCACGAGCGCCCACTTGCACCCCATCGGCCAGGTCAGGTGCGCGTGGAACACGTCCGGGCGCAGGCGGCGCAGCTGCGCGATCAGGCGGGGCACCCGCAGTCCGCCGGCAAGGCCTTCGGGCATCGGCGGCACCGGCGCGTGGGCGAGGTCCGCCGCATCCATCTGGGCGCCCACTGCCGCCGACCCCGGGTGCAGCAGCACGGGGTCGAGGCCCGCGCGCCGTTGCTCGGTCATCAGCACCACGATGGCCTGCTCGGCGCCACCGAACACCGTGCTGTCGGTGTAGTGCACGACCCGGCGGATCGGTCGCGCGGCCCGTGGCCGCCATCCTGCGGAGAACGCCCCGGCGAAGTAGAGCAGGTCGCCGGTACGCTCGTACAGCCACGCAGGGGCGGGGCCCCTGTCGACCAGCGCCCCGACGGCGACGGCGGCGGCCCGGGCGGGCGACGAGCGGGCGATCACCTCCACGAGGGGCCGCCGCGCGAGGCGCACCGGGGCGGGCGCGCGGTCGTACGTCCCCAGCCGCAGGTGAGTGGCCGTCCCGGGGTGCAGTGCCTCGAGCTGTACGGCGGTCCGGCCCTTGGCGAAGGCGTCCGCTGCCACCTGACGGTACGTCTTGTCCCAGGCCTGGGCGGCCTCGGCGGTCTGAGAGAAGACGATCTCGACGCCCGCCCGCGTCAGGCGCAGCGCCAGCTCGAGGTCCTCGTTGCCGTACTCGCGAAAGCCGATGTGGTAGAGCCCCACCTCGGTCAGCACGTCGCGCCGCAGCGAGCAGTTGCCGCTGTAGAAGTCGCGCAGCGACATGCGGTGTCCTGGGGACGCCAGCCGCGCCAGGTGGGCGTTGAAGCGGGTGCGGTAGTGGGCGCGCACGCGCGTCTCGCCGGCCTGGGTCGCGATGGGCGCCGCGCCGACGACGCAGCGGCGACGGGCGCCGGCGTGTGCGGCGACGTGGGCCGCGAGCCAGCCGGGAGCGGGTTCCATGTCGTCGTCGAGCATCACCACCAGGTCGCCGTGGGCGGCGTCCACACCCCGATTGCACGCCGACGCGCGGCCGGCATGGGGCCCCTCCACCACCACCAGCTCGAACCCGGGGCGCAGGGCCGTCAGCAGCGCCCGGGTGCGCGGCTGGGGTCCGTCCAGCGACACCACCACCTGGAACCGCTCCGGTGCCATCGTCTGCTGGGCACACGCGGCCAGCAGGCGCATCAGGTCGCTGGGACGCCCGTACGCCGGTACCACCACGCTGGCGACCGGGGTCATGTCGGCCACCCGTGTCGGCGTGCGTACGCGTGGCGCGCACGCGCATACGTCTCCTCGAGCCGGTCGACGTGGGCGGCGGGGCTGAAGCGCCGCTCGACGTCCTGGCGGGCCCGGCGCCCGAGTTCGTCCCGCGCGTCGCGGTCGCCCAGCAGGCCGGCGATCTCCCGGGCGATGCCGTCGGCGTCGTCGGCCCATCGCAGCGGGGCGTCGCCCAAGCCTTCCCGGCCGCGCGTGGTCGTCACCACGGCCTTGCCGTGCGCAAGCGCGTCCAGCACCTTCATGCGCATGCCGCCTCCCGTGCGCACCGGGGCGGCGACGACGGCGGCCCGCGCGAACCACGCGTCCGGGTCGGCCACCCGACCCGCAAACGTCACGGGCCCGCCCGCAAGCGCGCGGATCGCGGGCGGGGCTGCGTCGCCCACCAGCGTCAGCCGGGCGTCAGGGCGCCGGGCCAGCACGCGTGGCAGGACGTCCTGGGCCAGCCACACCGCCGCGTCGACGTTGGGCGCGTGCGCGTAGTTGCCCATGAACAGGATCTCCCCGGGGACATGTGCGGCCGGGTCCGCGCCCGGCGGCATCACGACCGCGAAGGGGTTCACGTCGATCGCACCGGCCATGTCGGGGACCATGTCCGCCATCAGCCGCGCGTCGCGGTCGCTGACGGCCTGAAGGCGGTCGAAGCGTCGCCACGCGCGCCGTTGATACCGCCGCCAGCGGCGCCAGTCGACCTCGGCGGCTGCGGCCCGTGGGGTGGGGGGGCGCGCCCACCCGCGGTCGCGGCGTACCTCGTACTCGGTCAGTACGGATGGCGCGCCCGAGTAGTCGTACATCGCCACGGCGTTATCTTCAGCATGGAACATGTCGATTGCGCCTTCGAGGCGGACGTCGGCCAGATGACGCGAGATCGCAGGGTCGTGAAACCACGCGGTCCGCCACGGCACGCGCTCGCGGACCAGGCTTTGGACGATCTCCATACGCCGGGGCCACGACAGGCGCTCACCGCACAGCAGGCGAGGCGTGCAGCGCACGTCGAGCCCCGCGGCGCGCAGATCGGCGACGGCGGCTAGGCTGTCCGCGTCGGGTCCCGCCGACGTGACCACCACCACGTCGTGGCGGCGGGCCAGCTCGCCGACGAGCGCGTCGAGGAGGCGGGGGATGGCACCCGCGCCGTGCCGGTCGGGCGGGATGGGGCACGTCAGCACGATCCTCATCGGCGCCGCCGCATCGCGATGCGGGAAAGCCGGGGTCGCGCCGGGCGGGCGGTGGGGTCGAGGAAGACGCGGGCGAGCGGGGGCACGAGGGGGCCGGGCGCGGCGGCCAAGGCGGTCAGCCAGCCCAGGAACGTCAGCTTCAGGCGTGGGGTGCCGTCCGGGCGGTGCCGCACGGCCCGAACCCCCAGCCGCACGAGGCCCCACCGCGAGTCGCCTGGCGCCGGATGCTGCGCCGGTGCGGCGCGCAGGGAGATCATGCGGTTGCCCACGTCGCACATGGAGGCCATGCGGGGCAGGGGGTCACTTCGGCCGCGCGTGATCGCCACCCGCGCGATCTCGCGGCGGGTGGCGTCGGCGTACGCGATCGTCGTGCGCACGTGCGCGAGGTCCAGGCGGCCGTCTCCCATGCCATAGGCATTGTCGCCGTGCAGACGGTAGTCGGCCAGGGGCGAGTCCACCCGGGCGACGGGTCCGAGCAGGCTGGATGCGTGCACCAGGTACCAGTCGGGGAACGCGCCGTGTCCGTCGGGGACGGGCACGAGCGCACGAAACGCGTCCGCCGAGAACGCGTTGCCGCTCATCCCGGCCCAGGGGGCGTCGAACGGCGCGGACAGGGTTCCCGGGGCAAGGTCGCCGTCCGGGAGCCGCAGGTGGGGGTGGGGACGCTCGCCTCCCGTGTCGGCCCCGGTCGCGTCGATGACCCGCATGGGGAAGTGCACCCGGGCGGCGCCCGGAGTGGCGGCGAACGCGCGGGCGACGGCGGCCAACGCGCCCGGACGCAACCGGTCGTCGGCATCCAGGACCATCACGGCCCCCACCGACGGGTCGAGCAGCGCTGCGGCCGCGTTGATCGCCGCACCCTGCCCGTCGCCGCCACGCCACAGCGGGGTGATGCGGGCGCCGTACCCGCGGATCACGTCGGCGGAGCCGTCGCGCGAGCCGTCATCCACCACGATCACCTGCACGGGCGGGGGAACCTGGGCGAGCGCACTGTCGATGGCCTCGGCGACGTATGGCGCGTAGTCGTGGTTGGTGATCACCACGCCGACCGCCGCTTGGGAAGAGCTCACCGTCGCGTGGGTCCGCTCAGCGCGGAGCGCCCCAGAACCGCGTGGTGAGCTCCCTGCGCAGTTCGTCTCGGGACGTCGCGGAGATCGGGATCTGGCGCGCGCGGTACTTCGCGACGTACTCGTCGAGCGTGCAGATGTGGCGGGCGGGAACGCCGGCGACGACGGTGCCGGGTGGGACGTCCTTGGTGACGACGCTGCCCGTGCCGACGATGCTGTTTGGTCCCACCGTGACGCCGGGCATCAGCACCGAGTCGCTCCCGATGAAGGAGTTGTCCTTCACATCCACCGGGCCGAAGTGATTGCCCCACGGGGTTGTCCCCGCGATCTGCTGCCGGAACAGCCGGCTGGATCCGTCGTGCGTGTGAAACACCACGCGGTTGGAGACCGTGACGTCGTTGCCGAACCGCAGCAGCCACGGCTCGGACCCGAGGTTCCCCACGGCGGTCTGGATGTCGCATCCCGTACCCACCTGCACGCCGAGTGACCGCAGATAGGCGGACTTGTTGCCACGGTGACGGACCATGCGCACCAGCACGCCGCGCAGTCCGGCCGTCAGGCCCCACAGCGTCCGCAGGGGCGTGCGGTTCGCATCATCGGCCCAGCGGGCTGCGTCCCGGGCGTCCGGGGCGGGTGCGTGGTCGGTCATCTCGCTCCTTCGTCGTCGCGTGCGCCTGTGGAGCGCGCGGCGGATGCCACTGCGCGCATCATCGCACGGGCCGTGCATGCCACCAGAACGTGCGCCGCGAGCACGCTCGCGGAGGCGCCGACGCCCCCCCAGACGCGCGTCGCGGGGTAGGCGGTCGCGACGATCGCCAGGGCGCCGAGCCACAGGGAGATGGCGGAGCGCCCCGCATGCCCGTGCGCCCGGAGACGGGCGATGTCGAGCACGCCCACCGTTCCCACCAGGGCCGCGGCGACGAGGAGGACCATGACGGCGCGGTCGACGCGGTACCCGGACCCCAGCAGGCCCAGAAGCGCGGGGGCCGCGGCGACGGCGAACACGGCGATGGCTCCGTTGAGCGCGAGCGCATGCGCCAGCACACGCCGCGCGAGGGCCTCCTCGCCGGCGGAGATGCCGTGCGCGACCGCCGCGGAGAACGGCCCGGTCATCCCGGCCGCCAGGGCCAGCATGCCCACGGTCACCGTCCACGGGAGGAAGAACGCGGCGTTGACCAGCGCACCGGCCGCGCCCGCCACGATGACCGGCATGAGGTTGAGCAGGATGGAGTTCGCGGTGGTGCCGGTGGCGGCATGCAGGGCGAAGGCCATCACCTCGCGGCGCGACGGCATTCCGTCCAGCGAGGCCGCCGCCCACCTGACGCGGCGCGCGGCGAACAAGGCGCTCATCACGACGGCCGCCGCAAGGGTGGGAGTGAGCCACGCGATCACGAGGCACATGCGGTCGTCCGCGACGAACGGGACGAACACGAGAGGGATGCGCACGAGGCCCACGAGGACGTTCTCGGCCAGCACGGGCCACGGTCGCTGAAGGGCGGTCAGCGCTTGGTCCTGGATGGCGAAGATGCTCCAGCCGGCCACGCTGACGGCGAAGACTCCCAGCCATCCGGCGTCCCGGATCACACCAAGCGCGCTGCCGGGGGTGACGACGGCGGCGGCGATGACCGCGGCGACGACGCTGCCGGCGACGGCGAGCGCGTGGCCGCGCGCCACCAGCGCCGCCCAGCGCATTCCGACGCGGGGCAGGAAGCGCATGTACACGGGGCCGACGCCGGCGCACCCGATGCCGGACACGACCACTGCGAGGGCCACGAACGCCGAGACGAAGCCGACGACGTGGGGCGAGAAGCGCATCGCTGCGACGATCCAGAACGCGAACCCCAGCACGGACGACATGCCGAAGCTGAGCGTCAGTGCGTAGCCGCCGCTCACCAGCCGCCGGGCATCCGCCCCGGCGGTGGAGCGCGATCCCGGTGCGGTCGTCTCGGTCAGGGCGCGTGGACCGCGCGAGCGCCCTGGTGGGTCGCCAGCGCGTCACGGTAGAGGGCCTCGAACCGGGGCACGGCGTGGGACGCGGTGTACGCGCGGGCGTCCACGCGAGCCGCCTCGCCCAGCCGCGTGCGTAGCGCGGGATCGTCGATCAGCCGTTGCATGGCCGCTCGCAACGCGGTGGCGTTACCTCCGGGCACGAGGATGCCCGTGCGACCGTCGTCGATCATGTCGGTATGTCCTCCCGGGCGCGTCCCGATCATCGCTCGGCCACGCGACATCCCCTCATACACGACGCTGCCGAGGGGCTCGGGCCACAGCGACGGGGCGACGCCGAACAGGCTGCGCCGCCACGCGGCCATCACCGCGCCGTGCGGGAAGTCCGGTGCGATCGTGACTCCGGGGGGAAGGCTGCGTGGCGTCTCGCGCTCGCGGGTGCCGATGAGGACCAGCGGCGGCGGTGAGGAAAGGCCCTCGTACGCGTTCAGCAGCACGCCGACGCCCTTGACGCCACGCAATGCTCCCGCGAACGCGATGAACGGCTCGTCGGGCAGCAGGCGCAGGTAGGGCTCCAGCGCCGGATCGTCGTCGGCATCGTCGAACTCGGCGTCGGACATGAACGACGGGATGACCTCGTGCGGGATCCCGCGGGCGCGATCGTCCAGCCACAGCTCGCGCACCGAGTCGCGCACGTACGTGCTGACGCTGTGCAGCCCGCAAATGCGAGGGATGAGCAGCTTGGACGACGCCCACGTCCCGGCCAGCGCGATGGGGCCGTTCACGGCGCCGAAATGGTCGACGGTGCAGGCCAGGCAGCGCCGCGGCGACGGACCGGAACACAACTCGCCATGGGCAACCAGGGTTCGCGTCGCGCAGCCCTGTGCGTAGTCGCGCGCGCTGAGCACCACGGGCGTGGACGTGCCCTGGACCGCGGCGGCGACCGAATACGAGATCCAACCGTACGTGTGCACGACGTCGGGCCGCTCGCGGCGCAGCGCGGTGCGCATGGCCGCGACCGTGATCGGGTCGGGCCCGGGCGCCGCGTGCTTCTTCCCCGGGCGCGTCCACCTCTCCACCGCCGTGCGGAGCTGTCGCAGCCGGTACACCGGCCAGGGAGCGGCCTCGAACGCCGGGCTCCCTGGGCTCCAGATGGTTGCGACGCTGACGTCGTGGCCGCGCGCGGTCAGCTCACCCGCGAGCTGCTGGATCTGCCGCTGTACCCCGCCGATGTACGGGGGGTAGTACTCGCTGGCCAGCATCACCTTCATCGTGGAGTCATTCCGTTGCGCCTTGCATCCGGTGCGGTCACGCGCGTCCGCCGTGGTCCTCATGGGAACGCGGTCGGCACGCGGATGTTCACGCGGCGGGAGATCGGCTTCGACCCTGCTGCGGGCGTCAATTCTACCGTCACGAGGCCCCGTGAACCTGGCGGTACGAAAAAGTTACGACGCACGACATCGCCGGGCGCCAGGCGCAGGAGCTCGAGGCGGGGAGGGCCGCCGCGCATCGTGGCGCGCAAGACCGCCTGCGTGCGGGTGGCCTCGTGGCTCTGTACCTCCACCGTGACGGTGTCGGGGGAGGCGGTCGCCGCGACGACCGCGAGCGTGGTGTAGCCGCGGTCGGCGGGTGCGGCCATCGGCCTCCGGGCGACCATCAGGCTGCCTGCCAGCATCACGGGGACCAGCACCGCGGCCGCCAGCACGACGGGACGACGCACGTCTGCCGCGCGCACGGTGACCCGCGGCGGCCGGTGATCGCGCGCACGCATGACGGTGGCGGCGACCAGCGTCACGCCCGCCAGGAGGGGCGCCCACGTCCCCTGCCGCAGCTCGCCGAACGCGGCCAGCTCGACCGCCGCGATGACGGCGGTGGCCAGGCTGAGCCCGACCGCCACCAGGGTGGTGGCGCCGGCTCGTCCCGGCGGCCTGCGGAACAGCGCACCGGTGAGGGCCCGGCCGGGCAGCCACAGCGCGAGCGCGCACGCCCACGGCGCCCGCACGGCGGGCGGGAGTGGGTCGAGCACGCAGATCACGGCCGCGATGGTCGCCACCAACGCCAGCCAGACGGGCAGCGTGCGGGTATCCGTCGCGCGCGTCATCGCAGGCGGTAGGTCGTGATGTAGCCGCTGTCGAAGACGCGGTCGGTGTAGGGCGAGGCGAGCAGCGGGCGGTCACCCGCCTCGGCGCGGGGGAAGACGCCCCAGGGTGGTGCGCCCGGGGACGGGAACGCGTTGCCCAGCATCCCGTCGCGGGCGGTCAGGCGCTCGTCCAGAGAGATGTAGGTGAGGCCGTTGGCGGCGGCCAATTCCCGCAGGTTCTCGTCGTAGCGTTCGGCGTCCAGGAACGTGCGCGACAGGCCGTCACGTGCCGAGAGCGGGCTCTGCCGACCGGTGTCCGCGAGTATTCGTCCGTTCGCCTCGTCCGCCACCCACACGTGCGCGGGACCGAGGCTCCGCGCCCACGCCGCAAGAGCGAAACCCTGCGGGCGGATGACGCGCCCACCGACCTCGGCCTCCCGCGCGGTGGCCAGCCGCGCGAGAGGCGGCCATCCCGACAGCACTCCGCCCATCACGACGAGGCCCGTGAACGCGATGACGACCACGCCACGTAGGCGTGCGAGGCGGCCGCGGCGCCGCGTGACCATGATGCCCCATGTCCCGGCGGCGAGCGCGACCCCGAGGAACAGGTAGTCGGATGCGCGGTTCGCGGTCTCCCACGCCGCAGGCACGAAGCGCAGCGGCATGGACGCGATGAAACCCGCACCCGCGAGGCCGAGCAGCACTATGAGGGGGGCACGCCGACGGCGTCGCCACAGGATCCGCAGAGCCCACGGCAGGACGACGGCGATGGCGGCGACCGCGGCCAGCGCGACGATGCGCTCCCACGGGGGCGGCACGTACCCGGTGGTGGATGAGAACAGGCGCCGGGTCTGGCCGCCGCCGCCTGCCGTCCCCGTGATGCCCTCGAAAGCCCGCTCGAAGATGATGCCCAGGTAGCCCTCGGTCGCGGGTGCGATCTCCACAAGCCACGCCACGGCCGCCACGACGGCGAGGACGGCGAGACCCCACGCGGACTGGCGCCGCCGGCCCCAGCCGACCACGGGGGCGGCCGAGATGAGGACGAGCAGAGCCATCAGCGCGTAGCCGGACAGGTGGTGCGTGGTCACGACGGCCAGGATCAGCGGGCTGCACGCCGCGAAGTAGGCCGCGCGGCGCCGCCGATCGTCGGTGCGTCCCCGTAACACCACGAGGGTCAGCGTGAACACCACCAGCGGGAACGCCAGCGACGAGTACGAGAACTGGGCGCCCCAGAAGAGGTAGTTGGGCGCCCCCGCGTACACCAGCGATCCGATGACGGCGGCGCGGTGCGACCCCGTCAGCAGCTCGATGAGGAAGAACAGCGACAGGGTGAAGACCAGGCGCGCTGCACCGATCACGATGAGCCCGCACACGAACGTCGACAGACCGGACGCCTGCGACATGGCCGCGGTCACCCCGGCCAGCCCGGGGTAGTAGTTGGTCACCTCCAACAGCGCGCTGTGCGACGGCATTCCGTGCTGTTCGAGGATGTCGAGCGCGTTGCTCTGGTGCACGTACTCGTCGTTGTAGGAGAACGCCACCGGGTCGTGGATGACCTTCAGCGCATACAGGGCCATCCCGGTCATCGCGACGCCGGCCACGCGTGCGGCGCGACGGGCGCCCCACGGTGCAAGCAGCCACGCGGCGGGTAGCACGATGCCGAGAATCCCCAGCCAGAAGAGAGGCTCCGCGCCGCTCCATCCACCGCGCGCCAGCACTCCCGAAGCCGTGAACAACGCTATGGCGAACGCCTGGACGAGGGCCAGTACCGACACCACCAACGCGGTGTCTCCCCGCCACGTCGCCCGCGGGCCGGCGACGCGAGCGGGCCGCCGGGAGGCGTCGTCGGCATGGCGGAGTGATGGGGGCTCGGGCGGGGGCGCCTGTGCGTCCTCGGCGGTGGTCTCGGCCGCCGGCGGTGCGTTGGCCTCGGGCGCGAACCGGGCCAGCCACTCGGCGAGCGACCGGCCGTGCGTGGCGAGCGCGCGCGCCCGCCCCGGGCGGCGGCTCACGTCGCGCGGGCCAGGTCGCGGGCCCGGGCGTACGCGGCCTCCACCCGCGTGATCACCTGCGACGCCGCGTAGTCGCTGCCCCGGCGCCGGGCGCCGTCGGCAAGGCGCGCGGCGAGGGCGGGGTCGTCCACGATCCGTCGCATCGCGGCGGCCAGGGCAGGCGCGTCGCCCGGAGGCACCATCAGCCCCGAGACGCCGTCCTCGACGATGTCCGCCAGGCCTCCGATACGGGAGGCGATGACCGGGATGCCCAGGGCCAGCGCCTCGATGGCGACGATGCCGAACGGCTCCTCCCACACCGACGGCACCACCGAGCAGACGGCCCCGCCCAGGGTGGCCAGTACCTCGTCGTGCGCGCGTCGCCCCAGGATGACGACCCCGGGCGGCACCCGCAGGTTCTCGTCGGGGAACGTGCGCCCGATCAGCACCAACGCCGGCGCGTCGCGCATACCGGCGTACGCGTCCAGGAGGACCTGCGCGCCCTTGTAGCGCGTTGCGTCGCCCGCGTACGCGATGTACGGGCCGGGCGGTAGCCCGTCCACGTCGATCCGTGGCGCGCCCCGGGTGACGAGCGCGTCGGGCACGAAGTTGGGGACGACGTCGAACGGCCGGGTGCCGGGCGCCAGGCCCGACAGGCGCGCGACCGCCGAGCTCACGGGCAGCATCAGGTCCACACGGCGGCGCACGACGGCGGTGGACGGGCGCAGACCCACGGCGGTCACGAGCCCCTTCACGCGGCCGTATCGCTCGCCCGCACACGCGACGCAGGCCGCCAGCGACGGCCCCGGGCAGACGGCATCGCCGCGGTACATTCGCTTGTCCGCACACAGAAGGCTGTAGTCGTGAAGCGACAGCACCAGCGCCGGGCGCACGCCACGTGAGAACGGCGGGAGTGAGTGCACCATCCAGTCGTGCGCGTGGATGACGTCGGGGTGCTCCTCGGCGACGATGCGGCGCAGGCTGCGTACAGCGTCGGGGTCGGGGAACGGCGGCACGTGGCGACGCGAGGCGTCTGTGTGCAGCGACTCCATGCGGCCCACGAGCGTCGAGATGCGGTGGGTGCGGACGGACGGATCCAGCCGGGGGGTGGGCGTCGATGCCGCCACCGCCACGTCGTGCCCGCGCGCGGACAGCCCCGCGGCCATGTCGGCGACGATCCGCTCCAAGCCGCCGGCGACCGGGAGGCAGAACTGGCTGACCATGAGGATCTTCAACGGGCGAGGATGTCGCGGTAGAGCCCCGCGAGGTCGGCGGCGCACGCGTCCCACGTGGGCAGGTCGAGCTCCCGCCCGGCCGGGGGGCGGTCGATGGCGGCCTCCAGCGCTGCGGCGACCTGCGCGGGCGGCGCGTCCGCATCGATGGCGTCGGCGAGGCCCCGGGCGGCCAGCTGGGTGAGGCCCGGCCGGTCGGCCACCACCAAGGGACGGCCCAGGGACAGCGCCTCCAAGGCGGCGATCGGCTGCGTCTCGAAATCACTGAGCAGGGCGACGACGCCGGCGCGCGCCACGCGCTCGGCCATCTCGCGGCGACGGTCGGGTGGCACCGCCGAGATCTCCACGAACGGCGCGACGCCCAGGCGCTCGGCCTGTGCCCGCAGCTCGGCCTCGGCCGGGCCCGCGCCCGCGATCCACAGGCGTGCGGACGGCCGGCGGCGGCGCAGCTCGGGCATGGCGGCGATCACGCGGTGATGGCCCTTGTAGCGCTCCAGGCGCCCCACCGACACCACCAGGTCGGGGTCCGTGGGGGGGAGGGGATCGACGGCGGGCAGGTCGGCGCCGTTGGGGATGCACGCGAAGAGCTGAGGCGGCAGGTGCAGGCGCTTCACGTAGACGTCGCGCTCCCACTCGCTCAGCACCACCAGACGGGATGCACGCGCAAGCAGCGGTCGCAGGGCCCACTGCTGTGCGGGGCGGACGGCCGTGCGCAGGCCCGACGAGTGCCCTCCGGCGTGGAACGTCAGCACCCGCGGCACACGGCGCCGGGTAGCCCATGCGAGCGCTTGGGGCGCGACGAACGTGTGGTACGAGTGCACGTGCACCAGGTCGGGGCGCATGGCGGCCAGGTAGCGGCCGATGCCCCGCACGTAGCGCCAGTCGCGCCCGCGCGGCAGGGCGGGCACGCGCACCACCCGGACGCCCTCCACGGTCTCCTGGCGGACGGACGTTGACGCGTTGTCGGTGGCCAGGACGGCCACGCGGAACCCGAGTCCGGACAGGCGGCGGGCCACCTCGTAGACGTGGCTCTCGACCCCCCCGGTGTCCGGGAAGAACCGGGGGGTCGCCAGGACGACGTGCGGCGGGATGCGGCGGGGGACTGGCATCACGTCCTCTTTACATGACCCGCCCCGCTGGCGCGAGGTGGACGTCTGGCGGCAACCCGCTGCGGCGCGGCGACCTCAGGCCGACTGGATCGCGTGTTCCAGGGACTCCAACGTCGGCGCGTGCACCGGCGGGGTGCGGCGCTGCGTCACGATGGTGCGCAGCACGCGGAAGCCGTCCCGGAACGTGCGCAGGTTGCTCTCGCCGTGCACCCGGGCCTTCTCGAACGACGGCACCTCGGCGATGCGCAGGTTGGCCTTCGCCGCCTGCACGATCATCAGCGTCTCGATCTCGAACCCGTCGCACCGCACGTCGATGTGCTCGAGACACGCCCGCCAGAATGCGTTGTAGCCGTAGCAGAGGTCGGTGAAGCGCGTACCGAACAGCACGTTCACCAACATGCCCAGGCCGCGGTTGCCGGCGCTGCGCAGGTGGGTGAGGTCGTCACTGCCGCCACCGGCCAGCGCGCGCGAGCCCTTCACGAAGTGTGCACCGGACAGGAGGGCGCCCACGAACAACGGGATCTCCTGCGGACGAAGCGAGCCGTCGGCGTCGAGCGTCACGATGATGTCGCCCGTGGCAGCCTGGAAGCCGGCCATGAGCGCGTCGCCCTTGCCCTTGCCCTCCTGCATCACGATGAGGCAGTCGGGCATCACCCGCATCGCGGCGGCGATGGTGCCGTCGGTCGAGCGGCCGTCGACGATGATGACCTCGTGCACGTCCGGCATGGCGCCCAGGACCAGCGGCAGGTTCCGCTCCTCGTTGAGGGTGGGGATGATCACCGACACGCGCGGCCAGGTACCGGGGCGGCGGCGGTCGTGCAGTCCGAACGAGCGAAGCGGCAGGCCGTCGGTGGCCTCGGCACTCCGGAGGGTCGAGTCGTGGCTCACGCCGGTCTGCTCCGTCACGGTGTCATCCTTCGTTCGGTTCCGTCGTCGAAGGCGGGGGGCATGGGGCCCACCTCACAGCTAAGGAAGGTAAGGACGAACGAACCGGTTCGTCACCGTCGCGCGTATAGGTCTTGGCGATCGTTGGTCGAGAGCACGCGGCGCGCGATGCCGATCGGGCAGGGCTTTTCTGCCCGGGGTCGTTGTCAGCCGATTCCGCTGGTGCGACGCACCCGTCCGGCCACATAGCCGAGGCCGGTCGCCGCGACGCCCGCGACGATCATCCCGGCGCGGGCGACCCCCCACGGGTCGCGGCGCGCACCCCGCACGCCGCGGGCCACCCCGCGCGGAAGCACGGTGGCCACGTAGGCGCGCTCGCTCGAGAGGCCGTCACGGGTTCCCGAGATGCCCGCCAGCACGGCCTTGCTGACGCCTTCCGAGTAGCAGCGGCGCAGGAAGTACCCGGGCCGGCCGCGGTGGGACGGAACCAGGTGCCTCACCGCGACCCGGGGCGTGTAGACGACGCGCGCGCCGGGGATGCGGTCGGCCAGCCGGATGCACAGCTCGGTCTCCTCGCAGCCGGTCAGCTGTGCGCCGACCCGGCCCAGCCGGTCGGTGAATCCGCCGACGGCGTCCAGCGCGTCGCGCCGCACGGCCATCGACGCGCCGATGGGGTTGCGCACGTCCGCAACGGCGGTGGGAAGCCCGGTGTACGAGCACCCCACCACCCAGTCGAACTCCGGCGGAAACCAGGGTGGACGGTGCGACTGCCAGCGCGCGTCGATGCGCGTGCCGGCGGCGACCACCGCAGGGTCGGCGAACACCGCCACGAGGCCCTCAGCCCAGCCGGGCTCCGGCGTCGCGTCGTCGTCCACGAACGCGATCACGCTGCCGTGGCTGGCCTCGACACCGGCGTTGCGGGCGTCCGACAGGCCGGGGGCGCCCGCGTTCTCCACCACGCTCACGTCCCCCCGGGCCGCCACCTCGTCGCGTAGCCGAGGATTGTGGTCCACCACGACGACGATCTCGTCCGGGGTGCGGGTCTGAGAGGCGAGGGCGTCGAGGCCCTCCATCAGCACGTCACGGCGATCGTCCGAGTAGCAGCACACCACCACGGAGAGGGTCAGCGGGACGGGCAATGCGGCGGTGTCCTTCCGGTGGGTGGCGGCGGCTATCCTCTGCGGGTGACGCGCACCCGACTCGACGCCCTGCTGGTGCAACGCGGGCTGTCCGCGACCCGGTCGCGTGCGCAGGCAGAGATCATGGCGGGCCGCGTGATGGTAGACGGCGCGCGCGCCCACAAGCCTGGGCAGCAGGTGCCGCCCGACGCCGTGCTCCAGGTGGAAGAGGGGCGCCGGTTCGTCTCGAGGGCAGGCGACAAGCTGGCGAACGCGCTCGACCGCGCCGAAGTGGACGTGACGGGGATGCGGGCGCTCGATGTCGGGGCGTCGACGGGCGGCTTCACCGATTGCCTGCTGCAACGCGGTGCGGCCGGCGTGATCGCCGTCGACGTGGGCTACGGGCAGCTGGCGTGGTCGCTGCGCCAAGACCCCCGGGTGACGGTGCTCGAGCGCACGAACGCGCGCCATCTGACGCGCGATCAGCTTCCGTACCCACCCGATTTCGTCACCGTTGACGTCTCGTTCATCTCGGTGGCCCTCGTCTGGCCCGCGGTCGTGGCATGCTGCGCCGATGCATGGAGGGCCTGCCTGATGGTGAAGCCACAGTTCGAGGTGGGGCGCGGCGACGTCGGGTCCGGCGGCGTGGTGCGCGACCACGATGCCCGGCGGCGGGCCGTCGAGCGCATCGGCGACGTGATCGAGGCACGCGGTGGCGTGGTGCTCGACGCGGCGGACTCCGGGCTGGCGGGGCCGAAGGGCAACCGCGAGGTGTTCCTGATCGCCGCGTCTTCCGCCGATGCGGCGCCGCGCGATGGCGACTGGCGCGCCCGCGTGGCGGACGCCGTGGCGGAAGGGGCGGCGCGATGAGCGACGGGCCCGCCGGCGGCGCGATCCGGCTCGAGCAGGCCCCCGGGCGGGTGGAACGCGTGCTGTTCCTGACGCACCGGGCCCCGGAGGCCACCAGCGGCGCCGTCCCCACCGTGCTCTCCATCATCGAGGAGCAGGGCGTCGAGGTGATCGTTCCGCCCACCGAGGTGCTGAAGCACGACGCGCTGGCCAAGTACCGCTCCAGCGAGGGCGTGTCACTGCGCGGCGACGGGCGCGACCTCATCCTGGTGCTCGGGGGCGACGGATCGATGCTGCGGGCGCTGGCCCGGGAGGCCGGTTCGGGCGCCCCGGTGATGGGCATCAACTACGGCCGCGTCGGCTTCCTGTGTTCCATCGAACGCATGGACCTCGAGAACGGCCTGCGGCGGGCCCTGGGGGGCGAGTACCTCATCATCGGCCTGCCGTCGCTGTCGGTCGACTGGGCCGACGGCCAGGTGAACGCGGTGAACGATCTGGCCATCGTCCGCGGCGGCGAGTCGCGCATCGCCGATCTGTCGTTCGCCATCGACGGTGAACGCGTGTCGAACGTGCGCTGCGACGGTGCGGTCATCTCCACCCCGGTGGGGTCCACCGCCTACAACCTTGCGGCGGGCGGCCCGACGGTCAGCTGGCGCGTGCGGTGCTTCGTGCTGTCGTTCCTGGCCGGCCACCACCTCGACACCCGCCCCATGATCATCGCGCCCGAGGAGAGCCTGGTGCTCACCAACTCGGCGATCTGGGGCACGTGCGACCTGCTGGCCGACGGTGTGAAGGTGGGGGCGCTTGCCCCCGGTCGCCAGGTGGCGGTGGGCCTGGGCGGCGCCGAGGTGCGCCTGGGCATCTTCGCCGAGAACGCGTTCTTCGCCCGCTACCGGGAGAAGTTCGGGCGGGGATGATCCGGCGTCTGGAGATCTCGGGCCTCGTCGTGATCGAGCACGCGGCGCTCGACCTGGCACCCGGCCTCACCGCGGTCACAGGCGAGACAGGGGCCGGCAAGAGCGTGTTCATGCAGGCGCTGGGGCTGCTGGCGGGCGACGCCACCGACCCCGGCCTGGTGCGGCCGGGGCACGCGCACGCCCTGGTGCAGGCCACCATCGGGCTCCCCGCCGGGTTCTGGGACGCGCTGCCGCCCGATGATCCCGCGTCCGGGCTTCGCGAGCTGGCCGACGACGAGTCCGAGGTGGTGGTCGCGCGCCGCATTCCCGCCGAGGGCCGGGCGCGGGCGTCGCTCGACGGCCAGGTGGCGTCCCGCGAGGCCGTGGGGGCACTGGTGCGGCACGCCGTGAGGTTCTCGGGCCAGGGCGAGCAGTACCAGCTGGTATCGCCGCGGGTGCAGTTGGGCATCGTCGACGCGTTCGCGGGACCCACCGCGATCGCCGACGCGCGCAGCCTGCGCACCCTGCGCGACCGCCTGGCCGACATCGAGCGCCGTCAGGCCGAGGTCGCCCGCAGACGCGCGGACACGCAGGGGCACCTCGACGCGCTCACCGCGCTGGTGGGCGACGTGGACGCGCTGGCGGGCACGCCGGACGAGCTCACCGAGCTGCGCCGCCGCCGCGACCGCATGCGCAACGCGGACGCCCTGCGCCTCGCCGCCGGTTCGTCGGCCGAGGCGCTGTCGCCGGCCGGGGGCGACGGCGGCGCCCGCGACCAGGTGGGCCAGGCGCTCGGCGCGCTGGAGCCCTACGCCGATGGCGACGCCGACCTGGCGGGCATCGTCGAGCAGCTCGTCACCGCGTCCGAGCTGGTGCAGGATGCGGGCAGCGCGTTGCGCGCGTACGTCGACGGCATCGACGCCGACCCGGTCCGCCTGGAGGCGGTCGAGGATCGCATCTCCGCGTACGTCGAGGTGGAACGCCGCCACGGCGCCGACGTCGGCACGCTGATCGGTCGGGCCGACGCCGCGCGGGCCGAGCTGGACGCCGCCCGTGCCGATCTGTCCGACACCGCCCTCGCCGAGCAGCACGCGGCCGTGCTGGCAGAGGCGCGCGCCGTCGCCGATCGCCTCCACACGGTCCGCGCCAACGCCGTGCCCAAGCTCAGCCGCGCCGTCGACGCCGAGCTGGCCGGCCTGGCGATGGGGGAGGCCGCGCTGCGGGTGGAGCTCACGCGCGACGACCAGCCGGTGCCCGCCGACGGATGCGTGTTCTGGTTCCGCGCCAACCCCGGCCTTCCCGAGTCGCGGCTGGCCGACGCCGCGTCCGGGGGTGAGCTGTCGCGCGTGCTGCTGGCCCTCCACGCCGTGGCCCGCGACGCCGACGGGTCGACGTGGGTGTTCGACGAGATCGACGCCGGCATCGGCGGCACCACCGCGTCGGCCGTGGCGGCCCGCCTGGCGCGGATGGGGGAGGCCACGCAGGTGCTGGTCATCACCCACCTGCCGGCGGTCGCCGCCGCCGCCGCCGCGCGCCTGCGGCTGGTGAAGTCGGTCACGGGCGGCACCACCACCACGGCGGTCGAGCCGCTGGAGGGGGACGCGGTCGAGGACGAGCTGGTGCGCATGCTGGGCGGCGAGGCGGGCGGCACGCGGGAGCACGCGCGCGAGCTCCTGCAGCGGTGGGCCCATGCCTGACGCCCCCGTCGGGGCCGCGTCCACGTCACCGCTGCCCCTTTCGGTGGTGATCTCCACCCGCAACCGTCCTCGGCAGGTGCTGGCGACGCTTGGCAGCCTGATGGCCGGGCAGCGGCGCCCCGCGGACATCGTGGTGGTGGACCAAAGCGACGCGGACGACCCCGGCGTCGCGGCGTTCGTCGCCGGTCATGCGGGCATCCGGCGTATCCTCACGCCCGCCCGCGGCTTGTCGCGGGGGCGCAACGAGGGCATGGCGGCGACGCGCTGCCCATTGGTCGCCCTGATCGACGACGACGTCGACGCCCCCCCGGGCTGGGCCGAGGCGATGGTGGCGGCGCTGCGCCAGGAGGGGCCCGGCACCCTGGTCTCCGGGCGCGTGCTGCCGGGTGCCCCGCCCGGTGATGCGGACGGCTGGGTACCGTCCACCAAGACGTCCCTGGCACCCGAGCACCACACGGCGCCGACCGGCGTGGACGTGCTGTGGGGCAACCATTTCGGGCTCTGGCGCGACGCGATCGGCCGCGTCGGGCCGTTCGACACGCGCCTTGGCCCGGGCGGCCCGTGGGCCAGCGCCGACGACAACGACTATGGCTATCGCGCGCTGCGCGCGGGGCTGGCGGTCGCATACCGGCCGGACGTCACGCTGACCCACGTCGCGTGGCGCTCCGGGCGTGAGCTGTACAGCGTCCAGTGGGACTACGGTCGGGGCCAGGGAGGGTTTTACGCGAAGCATGCGCACTGGGGGAACCCGTTGATGCTGCGCCGCCTGCTGCGCGACGCTGCCCACGACCTTGCGGGGATCGCGCGCTACGGCGCGCGCGGCGACCGCTGGGCGGCGTCGTACGCGCTGCACCTCGCGGGCCTCGTGGGCGGGTTCGTGCAGTGGCGCGTGCGGCGTCCGGTGGCGACGTGAGGCGGGCCGCGGGCGGGGCGCTGCGACGGCTCGCGGGTGCGGCGCGTCGGCGCGTGTCGCCCCGTCATCCCCATTGGGGCAATCTGCGCCGGCGCGATCCGTTCTGCGCCCACTGGGGATACACGCGGGGAACCCCTGTCGACCGCGTGTACATCGAGAGCTTTCTGGAGCTCCACCGCAGCGACATCCGCGGGGACGTCGCCGAGATGATGTCCGGGGACTACTCCCGCCGGTTCGGCGCGCCGGACGTGCGCGTGCACGTGGTCGACGTGGACCCTCGCAACGCCGCCGCCACGGTGCGTGCCGACCTGTGCGCCCGGGACGCGCTGCCCCCGGGCTCCTTCGATGCCTGGGTACTCACCCAGACCCTCCAGTTCGTCCCCGACCCGGAGGCGGCCCTCGCCAACGTCCGGCGCAGCCTGCGGCCGGGTGGCGTGGCGCTCATCACGGTGCCCTGCGCGTCGCCACTGGCGGCGACGGGGGCGCCCAGCGGAGACCTGTGGCGTCTGACCCCGGCGGGACTCGGCGCGCTCTGCCGGCGGGCCATGCCCGGCGCGAGGGTGGACGTGCGTGGGTGGGGCACCCTGACGGCGATGACGGCCTTCCTGCTGGGCCTCGCGGCGGAGGACCTGCGCCCCGGCGACCTGGGCCCATCCGACCCGCGCTACCCCCTCATCGCCTCCGCCGTGGTGCGCACGCCGCCCGCGGACTGACGTTCAGCGGGTGCCGGTCCGCCGGCGGACGGTGCGCACCACGTTGAGCACCATGCTCCGCTCCGTCCGTGCTCCGGGCGACGCGAGGAAGGTCGCGGCGAACACCGCGCTGACGGCCAGCGCCGACGCGGCGACGCTGAGGAGCGTCGGCGTGCCCATCAGCCACCGCGCACCCGCGGCGACGCCCGCGGCCGCGAGCGCCGGCACCACGAACGGCAGCACGGACTCCCGCAGGACGTCGGTGACGCGGCATCCCAGCGCCCTCAGGGTCAGCGGCGTGACGACGAACGCGACCTCGGCGACCGTCGGGATCAGGGTGCCGACCGCGACGCCGGTCGCGCCGTAGGGGCCGACGAGGGCGAGGGAGAGCACCAGGTTCATCACCCCCGACGCCGCGGTGGCGGCGGCAAGCAGCCGGTGCCGGTTCATGCCTTGGAGCACGGCGGCGGCGGGCCACAGCGTCGTATCGAGGAGGCCTGCGAGCACGAGGATCTGCACTACCAGCGTGCCGGTGGCGTGCTCGCTTCCGACCCACACGGTGAGGATCGGCCCGGCGAACACGGCGACGACGATCCCGAGGGGGATGAACAGCGCCAACGAGACCCTCAGCCCCACCAGGTACACGGCGGTGAGGCGGTCCTCTGCCACCGCGTGCGTGCTGGACGCGATGGGCAGGAGCGTCTTGGTGAACTGCGCGCTCACCAGCTGCGGCACGTCGCTGAGGCGGCGCGCCACGGCGTACGGCGTCACGTCCGCAACCGGCATGCGCGCGCCGATGACGATCTCGTCGGTCTTGCCGTGCAACTGGCCGACGGCCTGCCCCACGAACAGCGACCAGCTGTATGACAGCAGGCGCATGGCCTCGCGCCACGTCACCCATCGGACGTTCAGCGCAAGGCCCGGGAGAGCGCGCCGCACCAGGACGACGGCGGGAACCTGGGTCAGCACCGTGATGGGTACCGCGACGGCGGCGAGCCACAGGATGCCCGCATCACGCGCGATCACCACGACCGCCGCGAGCGCCCCCAGGAGGGTCCCCGTGACCGCGATGAGGTTGGCGAGGCCGAAGCGCTGCACCCCGCGCAGGATCGCGTTGGTGAGCACGGCCGGGATCGCGACGGCCACGGCCAGGCCGACCACGCGCGTGAGGTCGACGGCGACGTCGCGCTGCGCGGCCGGCACGTTCAGCACGGACGGCACCCACGGCGCCAGCGCAACGAAGAGCACCAGCGCGCAGAGGCCCAGGCCGAGGTACAGCGCGGCGGCGGTCGACACCATCCGTCCGAGGGCGTCGTGGTCGCCGCGGGCACGGTATTCGGCGACGTACTTGGTGACGGCGGCCGCGATCCCCAGGTCCAGCAGCGCCCCGTACCCGGCCATGGCGCCCAGCACGGCCCACAGGCCGTACAGCCCGGCGCCCAGGTAACCCAGGATGACCGGGGTCATGATGAAGCCCGTCGCCATCATCACCGCGGTTCCACCCACGTTCGCCACCGTGTTCACCGCCGTGCGGCGGCGCACCCCCGGATCGTCGTGCGGCGCCGCGTCGTCGCGGGGCTCGCTCACCGCCGGCGCGCGGCCCAGCGGCGGCGCCACGTCTGCAGCCGCCGGCTCCTGGCCGGCAGCGTCGCGGCCCAGGGTGCGGCGACCTTGACCAGCAGCCGCAGGCCCCGATCACCCGGTTCGATCTCGATGCGGGGCAGCCGCCACGGGTCGGCGCCGTCGCGGACGACGCCCGGGTCCACCGTGAACGCCGCCACGTAGCCCCCCGCGGCGACGGCGGCGACGGCGCGGGCGTCGTGCTCGCCGTACGGGTACGCGAAGAACCGGGGGCGGGGGAGGCCCAGTACCTCGAGGTCGTCGGCGCTTCCCACCACTTCGCCGTCGACGGCGGCGTCCGCCACGGTGGGCAGCTGCGGGTGGGTGCGCGCGTGGGCGCCCACCTCCAGGCCGCGGGCGGCGCAGTCGCGCAACTCGTCGGCGGTCATCAGGTCGAGGCGTGCGCCGCGGTGGTGGTCGTCCCACACGTTCGTACCGCCCGTGAGGCCGGATACGGCGAACACCACTCCGGGGACCTCCAGCGCCTCCAGTACGGGCAGCCCGTCCGCGTGCACATCGCGGTACGCGTCGTCGAACGTCACCAGCACGGCCCGGCGGGGCAGCGGGGCGCGTCCGGCCAGCCACGCGTCGACGGTGTCGGGGCTGACGAACCGGGCCCCGGCCCGCCGCAGCGTCCGCAGCTGTGAGCGCAGCACCGGCCCTGGCACGCCATACGGAGCGTGCACCCGGAACCCGGCCAGATCGGCCACCGCGTGGTAGCAGAGCACGCGCAGCGAACCTCGGCGAGGGAAGCCACCGGCGGCCTGCACCCCTCGCCAGTACTCCATGCGGCGCACCTCCGAGAACAGCGTGACCGTGCGCGAAGACGGGGGCAGCCGCGCGATCACGCCCACCGCGAAGGCGCGCACCGCGGCCGCCGCGGCGTCCGACACCGGGCCTCCGCGCGTGAGCGGTCGCCACACCAGGCGCACGCTGGGCTTGCCTGCTCGGTTACCACGCATCACCTCGGGACCGCGCTGCGGGTGCTTGTGCACCAGCGCGACGTCGGCCGCGCCCGCGTCGTGCCACTGCCGCAGGTAGGCGCGGGGGCTCACGACGTAGTGCTGGCGTGCAACGGCATCCGGCGCGAACCGCAGGCGCAGCCCACGCTCCGTGGCGCGCACGCCCAGGTCGATGTCCTCGTTGCCGAACGTGCCGTCCGCCGTGAACGCCTCGTCGAAGCCCCCGAGGGCATCCCAGTGCACGCGTCGGATCGCCATGTTGCCGGTGAGGAAGTCGCCCAACCCCAGCTGGGCGCCGGGAGCCGTCAGCCGATCCCGGCGTGAGCTCGCCCACGCCTCGATGCCCGGCGTCAGCACGGACGGTGGCGAGTCCGGGTGCATCGGCACGTCGCCCACGGACACCTCGCATTCGCGCAGGCACGCGACGTGTGCGTCGACGAAGCCCGGTACCGCGACCATGTCGTCGTCGAGGAACACCAGCACGTCGCCGTCAGCGCGCGCGGCTCCGGCGTTGCATGCCGACGACCGGCCGGCGTTGGCCTGCTCGACCACGGTGACGGGTACCCGCGTGCGGAGCGCGCGCAGGGCGTCCGCCGTGCCGTCGGTGGAGCCGTCGACGACGACGACCACGTCCACGCGGTGGGACGTGCGCTGGGCGTCCAGCGACTGGACGAGGGCCACCGCACGCGCGCGGCGCTGGTACGTGGGCACGACGACCGTCACGGCGACGCCCGGCGTCTGCGGGAGTGCGGATTCCACATCCGCAAGTGTGGCACGGCGTACGGAGCCCGCGACACGCTACTTCCGGACGGCGTCCGCCTCTCCCGGCGGGCTCGCTATCCTTGACCGGGCGAACGACGGGAGACGCATGATGGGCCGGCATCCGGTGAAGTTCGTGTTCGTGACCGGGGGAGTGGTCTCGGGCCTCGGCAAGGGCATCTCGGCGGCGTCGCTGGGAACGCTGCTGAAAGCACGCGGATGGAAGGTCTTCATCCAGAAGTGCGACCCGTACATCAATGTCGACCCCGGCACCATGAGCCCGTACCAGCATGGCGAGGTGTACGTCACCGAGGACGGCGCCGAGACCGACCTCGACCTGGGCCACTACGAGCGCTTCGTCGACGAGCAGCTGACCCGCATCTCCAACATCACCACCGGGTCCATCTACGAGGCGGTGATCCGGCGCGAGCGGCGCGGCGACTACGACGGCGCCACCGTGCAGGTCATCCCGCACGTCACCAACGAGATCAAGAGCCGCATCATGATGGCGGCCGAGAGCTCCGACGCCGACGTGGTGATCGTGGAGGTGGGCGGCACGGTGGGCGACATCGAGTCGCTGCCGTTCCTGGAGGCCATCCGCCAGGTGCGCAACGACGTGGGCCGCGACAACGTCGCGTTCGTGCACGTCACGCTGGTGCCGTTCCTCGAGGCCGCGGGCGAGCTGAAGACCAAGGCGACGCAGCACTCGGTCAACGAGCTGCGCCGCATCGGCATCGAGCCCGACGTGCTGGTGCTGCGCTCCAACCTGCCCCTGTCGGACGACATCAAGGAGAAGATCGCGCTGCACGCCGGCATCTCGGTCGACGCCGTGGTGTCGGCCGTGGACGCGTCCGACATCTACCGCGTGCCGCTCGAGATGGAGGCCGAGGGCCTCGACGCCGCGGTGTGCCAGAAGCTCGGCATGGTGATGCGCCCCGCGAGCCTCACCGACTGGCGCCAGCTGGTGCAGCGCATCGACGCGTGCCAGGGCATCGTCCGCATCGCGCTGGTGGGCAAGTACGTGCAGCTGCGCGACGCGTACCTCTCGGTGGCGGAGGCGCTCAAGCACGCCGCCATCCACCACGGCGCCGACCTCATCATCGACTGGGTCGACTCCGACGACCAGCGCCTGGAGGCCCGCTTCGAGAAGGCCGACGGCATCCTGGTGCCCGGCGGCTTCGGCCAGCGCGGCGTCGAGGGCAAGATCGAGGCCGTGCGCTACGCCCGCGAGCACGGCGTGCCGTTCCTGGGCATCTGCCTGGGCATGCAGGTCGCGGTCATCGAATGGGCCCGCAACGTCGCGGGCATGACCGGCGCCCACTCCACCGAGTTCGATCCGACCACGCCGTACCCGGTCATCGATCTCTTGCCCGAGCAGCGCCAGATCGAGGAGCGCGGCGGCACCATGCGCCTGGGCGCCGACCCCGTGTCGCTCACCGAGGGCACCATCGCGCGCGAGCTCTACGGCTCGGACGTCATCTACCAGCGTCACCGTCACCGGTACGAGGTCAACCCGGGGCTGCGCCCGCAGATCGAGGAGTCGGGGCTGGTGTGCTCCGGCCGCTCGCCCGACGGCCGGCTGGTGGAGATCGTGGAGATCCCCGACCACCCGTGGTTCGTGGCGTCCCAGTTCCACCCCGAGTTCAAGTCGCGCCCCACGCGTCCCGAGCCGCTGTTCCGCGAGTTCGTCGGCGCCGCCGTCGCCCGCGCCCGGGCGGCGGGTGACGCGCACCCCGCCGCGCACGAGACGCCGGCCACGGCCGAAGAAGAGGCCGCGTGACCGCAGACCTCGCGGCGCTGCCCGAGGTGGCGCAGCTGATGGCGCGCCTGTGCGAGATCCCGTCGGTCTCCCGCAACGAGCAGCAGATGGCGGCGCTGGTGCGGGAGCGCCTCGCCGGCCTCGGCATGAGCGTCGACGAGGACGACGCGGCCACGGTGATCCCCGCCGGCTGCGGCAACATCGTCGGCCGCTGGCCCGGCACCGTCCCCGGCACGCCCATCGTGTTCTGCGCCCACCTCGACACCGTCCCCCAGGACGGTCCCATCGAGGTGGTGCTCGACGACGACGGCTTCCTCACCAACCGGCACCCCACCATCCTGGGCGGCGACAACAAGTCGGCGGTGGCCGCGATGCTCGTCGCCCTCGGGCGCATCCACGCCGACGGCGTGCCCCACGCGGGGATCGAGGTGCTGTTCACGCCGTGCGAGGAGATCAGCCTGCGCGGCGCGACGGCGTTCGACCCGTCCCGCCTGGCGGGCGCGATGTGCTTCGTGTTCGACCACAGCGGGCCGCTGGGCGGCATCGTCACCGCCGGCCCGTCGCACCGGCTCATCACGGCGACGTTCCGCGGCCTATCGGCGCACGCGGGCCTGGCCGTGGAGGAGGGCCGCAACGCCATCCAGGCCGCTGCCGCCGCCATCGCCCGGATGCCCCAGGGGCGCATCGACCCGCAGACCACCGCCAACGTCGGGGTGATCGACGGGGGCGTCGCCAACAACGTGGTGCCCGACCGCTGCCGCGTCGTGATGGAGGCCCGCAGCCTCGACGACGCCGCGCTGGCGACGCAGGTGACCGCGATGCTCGACGCGCTGACGTGGGCCGCCACCGAGCACGACTGCGACGTCGAGGTGGACGTCCGGGCGCAATACCACGCGTTCTCGTTGAGTGATGACGACCCGCCGGTCGCGATGGCGACGCGGGCCCTGTCGGCGTGCGGGTTCACGCCCCACCACGTACGCAGCGGCGGCGGGTCCGACGCCGCCGCGCTGATCCACTCCGGGTTCCCCGCCGTGAACCTGTGCAACGACATGATCGCCATCCACACGGCCGGCGAGAAGATCGCGGTGGCGACCCTGGAGGGGATGGTGGACGTGATCCTGGCGCTGGTCTCCGAGGCCAAGGGGGAGGCGTGACCAGCCACCGGGGGGCCCAGGGGCAGTCGCCCGAGGGCGTGCTGCCGCCGCCGACGTCGTCGCGCGGGGTGTTCGACGGTGAGATCGTGCGCCTGCGCATCAGCCAGTACACGCGGGACGACGGCACCGTGGTGACCCGCGAGGTGCTCGACCACAACGGCGCGGTCGCGATGATCCCCATCGAGGACGACCACGTGCTGATGGTGCGCCAGCCCCGCGAGGCGATCGAGGAGGTCATGCTCGAGCTGCCCGCCGGCAAGCTCGACCGGCCGGACGAGGACCCGCAGGCCGCGGCCGCCCGCGAGCTGGCCGAGGAGGTGGGGCGCAAGGCCGCCACGTGGAACTACCTCGGCGGGTTCTACATGGCGCCCGCCATGCTCACCGAGTTCATCCACCTGTACCTGTGCACCGACCTGACGCCCTTCTCGCTGGAGGCCGACGAGGACGAGCGCATCGAGGTGGTGCGGGTGCCGCTGGCCGCGGTGCCCACCATGATCGACCGCACCCGCGACGCCAAGACCCTCATCGGGCTGTTGCGGCTGGCCCGCTTCCTGGGCATCTGAGCGGGCCTCGGAGAACGCTGTGCCACCGTTCACCCGGCGCTAACAGCCGCCGGGGTAGGCTCCCGGCGCCTCGCGATCGCCAAGGAGTCTCGTGAACCAGCACCCCGGCAGCAGCACCAACCCGGACCACGTCGCCCCCGTCGTCCCGGGGGCACCCGAGGTCGACGCACCCCCCGCGACGTCCCGGGCCACGCTGCTGGGCCTGGCGGGCATCGCGATCGCCACCGTGCTGGCGATCGCGTTCAGCATCCCCAAGTCGGGCGACACGCTGCTGTCGATCCCCGAGGCGATCCTCCTGGGCATCGTCGAGGGGCTGACGGAGTTCCTGCCCATCTCGTCCACCGGGCACCTGCTGGTCACCAACTCGCTGCTGGGCCTCGACGCGACGCCCGCGGCGAAGGAGGCGGCCGACGCGTACGCCATCGCCATCCAGGCTGGCGCCATCGTCGCCGTGCTGGGCTTGTACCGGCGCCGCATCGCCAACGCGCTGGCGTCCATCGCGGGACGCGGGGCGGACCCCGTCGCGGGGCGCCGCCTGCTGGTGGCGCTGGTGCTCGGCTTCCTGCCGGCCGCGGTCGTGGGCCTGGCGACGAAGGACCTCATCACCGAGCACCTGTTCGGCCCGTGGCCGGTGATCGCCGCCTGGGTGGTGGGCGGCGTCGTCATCCTGATGTGGCGCAAGATGAACGAGAACGGCCGGGCGCTCGAGATCATCACGTGGCGCGACGGCCTCATCATCGGCTGCGCGCAGGTGCTGTCGCTGTGGCCGGGCACCAGCCGCAGCCTCGTCGTCATCCTCGCGGCCCTCGCCGTGGGCCTCAGCCTGGCCGCGTCGGTGGAGTTCGCGTTCCTGCTGGGGCTCGTCACGCTGGGCGCGGCCACCCTGTACGAGGCGCTCAAGCAGGGCAGCACGATCGTCGACCAGTTCGGCGTGGCGGCCCCCATCGTGGGCTTCATCGCTGCGTTCGTCACCGCGGCCGCGTCCGTGATCTGGATGGTGGACTACGTACAGCGCAGAGGTCTGCGCATCTTCGGGTGGTACCGCCTCGCGGCGGCGGCCGTCGTGGCCGTGCTGGCGCTGACGGTCATGAACTGATGGCCGGGCGCCGCGCGGTGTGGGCGGCGCTCACCGTGGTGGGCGGCGCGTTACCCCTCGCCGTGTTCGCCGCGTGGGTGGTCGACCACGGCGCCGACCTGCCCCTTGCGTGGCGCTCCATCACCGGCAGCCCCATCGCGCTCATGGCCTGGGCCGACGTCGCGATCACCGTCGTGGCGATCACCGTGCTCGCCGCCCGCCGTGTCGCCGCCGGCGCCGCGCGGTTCTGGTGGGTGATCGCCGGGTCGTGGGTGCTCGGCGCGTCGTTCGGCCTGCCGCTGTACCTGTGGCTGCGGGAGGACGCGCCGCGGCCGTGACGTCCCGCCAGGGGGGGCGAACATATGTCCGCTTCGGGCGGTAGTGTGTGGGCGATGGGATACCCCCGGCATCAGAAGGCACCCGCGGTGCTGCCGTCGCACGAGCAGGCCAAGCTCGACCGGGACGCGTACGCGCCGCGCGCGGCGCTGGTGGCCGACCCGGCCGGGCGCACCGTGTACCGCCTGCGACCGCGGCCGCATGCGGGCGCCCTGTCCGAACGCCTGGCCGCGACGCTCGACGCCGAGCAGGCGCACGCGGTGCGCGCGGCCACGGGCCGCACGCTGATCCTGGCGGCCGCGGGCACGGGCAAGACCCGGGTCATCACCTCGATCGTGGCGCACCTCACCGAGACGGGGGTCGAGCCGCGCAACGTGCTGCTGGTCACGTTCACCCGCCGCGCGGCCCGCGAGATGACGCTGCGCGCGCAGGCCATCGCCGGGCGCGACCTGTCCGAGATGACCGCCGGCACGTTCCACTCCGTCTGCCAGCGCATCCTGCGGCGCCACGGGCCCCTGGTGGGGCTGCCGTCCAAGTTCACCATCCTCGACGGCGAAGACCAGGCCGACCTGGTGCGCATCGCCCGCGACGAGGCGCTGGCCGACCGCAAGGACCGCGCGTCGCTGCCGCGTCCCGAGTGGATCGCCCAGACCCTCAGCCTGGCCGACGAATCCGGGCGCCCGCTGCCGGCGGTCATCGTCGAGCAGAACCCGCGCCTGGCCGACCGGGTCGACGATCTCGTGACCATCTGCCAGGCGTACACCCGCGCCAAACGCGAGGCCGGAGCCGTCGACTACGCCGACCTGCTCACGCTGACCGTGCGCCTGCTGCACGAGCACCCCGACGTGCGCGCACGCCTGGCCGCCGACTTCCGCTGGGTGCTGGTGGACGAGCTCCACGACGTCAACGCGCCCCAGGCCGCCATCGTCGAGGCGCTCGGTGAGGCCGGGTCGCGCGTGATCGCGGTGGCCGACCCCGACCAGTCCATCTACGCGTGGCGCGGCGCCGACCCGGCCGTGGTGCAGCGGTTCGCCGACGTCCCGGGCACCACGGTGGTGCCGCTGGGACGCAACTACCGCTCCACGCCCCAGGTGGTGGCCCTGGCGCAGGAGTGCCTGCCCGAGGGCAACCGCTGGAACAAACGCATGGTGGCGCACCGCGACGCCCCGGGGGCCCCGCCCGTGGTGGCGCACTGCATGTCGGTGGCCGAGGAGGCCGCGTTCGTCACGCAGCGCATCGCCGACCTCATCACCGAGGGGCGCGAGCCGGGCGAGATCGGCGTGCTGTACCGCGCCCACCACCACAGCATCGACCTGCAGATGGCGCTGGCGCAATCGGGCGTCGAGTTCGAGCTCTACTCCGGCGCCCGCTTCGTCGAGAGCGCCCACGTCAAGGACGTGCTGGCCCTCGTCCGCGTGCGCCACAACGCCCGCGACGCACTGGCGTGGCATCGCCTCCTGCGGCTGTTCCCCGGGGTCGGCGAGCGCTCCGCCACGGTCGCCACGCGGCGCGCGGTCACCGGGGGCGACACCGCCGGCGCGCTCGCCGCCATCGGCAAGGGCGCGACGCCGGCGTTGTCCGCGGCCCTCGCCGCGCTCACGCCGCTCGCGGCCCTCGAGCGCCCCGAGGACCTGGTGCTCGACATGGCGAGGGCCGACTGGTTCCGCGACAGCCTGCAGCGGCGGTTCCCCAACTGGCAGGACCGCGAGAGCGACATCGCGCGCGTCGCCGAGCTGGCGGCGCGGCGCTCGGGCATCGAGTCGTTCCTGACCGACATGCAGCTGGCCGAGCGGGTCGAGGTGGACGAGGACGTGTCCGGTCCCGCCAAGCGGGTGGCGCTGTCCAGCGTCCACCAGGCGAAGGGGCTCGAGTGGCCCGTGGTGTTCGTGCTGCAGGTGGAGGCGGGCTCGTTCCCGTCGTCGTGGGCGCTGTCCGAGGGGCGCCTCGATGAGGAGGAGCGCCTGTTCTACGTGGCCCTCACCCGGGCCCGCGACGAGCTGTACCTGTGCCGTCCCATCCAGGCCAAGCGCCCGTGGGACACGGGGGCCGACCGGGTGGTGCTGAACGCGGGTCTCGGCTTCCTCGACCGCGACCTGGGCGGCCTCGTCGACGAATGGTCGGTGAGGTAGCGCATCGGGGGTGGGGGCACCGCCGGTGCCCGGCGCCTGCCTGGCGCTCCCGTCAGGCCTTCTCGCAGGCGACCCCGTCCTTGACGCGGTCGAGACCCCGGTTGGAGGACATCGCGGTGCGGAAGAGGATGTCCGAGACGGTGAACGTCGTCACCGGAGGGGTGCGCCCCCTCACGCGGTCGCGGGCGTTGGTGCCGCCGAGACCGTGCGGGTACTTCTTGTGGAGCTCCGTGCAATTCTTCGTCCACGCCGGTCCGCGTGCCGCGGTGGCGGGCGAGGCGGTCGTGCCCGCGAGGCAGACGGCTGCGGCGCATACGGCAAGACCGGGACGTCGTGATGACCTCACGTGAAAAGCATGGCAGAGACGCACGCCTTCGGGTGCGGTCCGTGACACCCGCCGCGCGGCGCGCCGTCGCGGCGGGCGGTGCGGACGGTGATCCCGGCGTCCTCCACCGCGGCCGCGGCGGCATCGTCGACGCATGGCGGGTGGGGTAGCCGCCGTGGTGGTCGGTGACGACGGCGCCACGCTGGCCCTCGTGCGCCAGGTGGACCACCAGCTGCAGTGCCGCGACATGGCGCGGGCCTGGGGCGCACCGGGGTTCGCGCGCATCGACCACTGGGATTCCGTGGTGACGGCGGCCGCGCGGCACGACGACGGCTAGCGCGCACCGGACGAGGCGCCCGCCGTGGACGACGATGGCCGCCCCGTCGACTTCCCCGACGTGGCCCGCGACCTCCACGCCGCGTTCTACGAGGATGGCATCGCCGACGTCTGCGCCGACGACGCGCGCGCCGGCCTGGTGTGCTGCCTGCACGGACGGGGGCTGTACGAGAAGCGCCTTGGCCTCGACGGGCCGATCCCCGACCGCGAAACGCGTCCCGCCGTCGAACGGGCCTTCATCACGCGCCAGCTCGACCGCCAGCGGGCTCTGGAGGACGCGCTCGGCTCCGGGGCGGACGCGTGGGCGCAGGATGCGTTCTTCCTGCTGCAGGCGTGGGACGCGCTCAGCCTGTACCTGGTGTGGACGGGCCTCCGACGCGGCGAGCCGTGGAGCCTGGCCAGGGTGCCGCGGGGGCCGGGAGCGGGGGCGGCCACGCTCGGCGTCGCGACGGTGGACGCGGTGACGGCGGCGGTCGACCCGTGGCCGTTCGACGTGGACGTGGTGGACGTACCGGTGGACGTCGTCACCGTCCCGGCGCGGCCGTACCCGTCGTCCGAGGCTCTGACGCGGGAGATCGCCGCGTCGGCGCCCTGCCGCGTGGCGTACCGGCTGGTGCCGGGAACCGCCGGGGCAGCGGGTCGCCGCCCTCCCCGGCACGCCTGAGGCCGCGTGCGGGGCGGCGGCGCACCGCCGCCCCGAGCGACGCGATCAGTCGGGGTCGTACTTGAACGATACGGACAGCTTGACGCGGAAGCTCTCGGCCTTGCCGTCGTCACCGATCACGATGTCCTGCTCGACCACCTCGGCGACACGAAGGTCGCGCAAGGTCCTGGCCGCCGTCTCGATGGCGCCGGCGGCGGCGGCCTCCCACGACGTCTCGTCGGTGCCGACGATCTCAACGACCTTGTACACGCTGCCCATGGTTTTCTCCCGGGTTCGCGGAACTGTCCACGGAGTATCCCGGGCGCGGTGACGGTCGGCAAGCCCGTGCCGTCCTGAGGCGTGTGCAAGTCTGGTGGAAAGCGCCTCCCGGCCGACAAGGTGAGTCCGTGACGCCCGTCCTGCTGTTCCTCATCGCCGCGCTCTTGCCGTGGACCGTGCACCTCGCGCCGCCCCGCCAGCGGCCGCTGGCCCTCGTGATGATGGTCGCGGTGCTGATGCTCTTCGGCATCTTCGTCAAGAACCCGCTGACCGCGCTGGAGTTCTGGGGCGGCATCGTGGCGGGCGTCGTCACCATCGTCGCCTACGGCATGTTCGGCACGGGCGGCCGACGGACCCGCTGACCGGCGCACTCCGCGGGGGAGCGCGCGGCGCCACTACTTGTCGGCGGGCTCCAGGTACTGGTCGATCACCTGCTGGGCCAGCGCCTGGTTGTCGGTGAGCACCACGCCCGAGCGCAGCGCGACGATGCCGCGCGCCTGCTGCTTGTTGAGCACCAGCGCGACGCCGAGGGCGATCTGGGCCTCGCCGTACGCCGCGTCGAGCGCCACGGCGTCGCGCGCCGGCTCCAGCGCCTCGCCGTCCTTGTCGTCGCGCACCAGGGAGAACGACTGGAACGCCGCCGACGTGGCGTCGCTGTCGTCGATGCGGCGCGCCTGCGCGAACGCCTGGGTGGCGGCGGTGTTGCGCCCCTGCTGGCTGAGGATGGTGGCCTTGGCCGTGGCGGCCTCCGCCATCCGCGGATCCTTCTTGAGCGCGCGGTTGTAAAAGCCCAGCGCCTTCTTCGGCTGCTTGAGGCGCTCCTGGATGCGGCCCTGCACCATCTGGCCGGGCGCCGACCGCTGCCAGGCGCGCGGCCAGGCGGCGACCAGCTTCTGGGCGGGAGCCGCCTTGCCCATGCGCGCGAGGTACATCGCCTGCGCGATGTTCGGGGTCATCACCTTGGGCGCGCGGCGCACGGCCACGGCCTGGACGGCCGTCAGGTCGGGCACCGGGGTCCAGTCGGGCGCGAACGTGACCTGGAACGTGGTGCTCTTCGTGCCCCGCCGCACCTCCACCGGCACCGGCGTGCTGGCGGGCAGCGCCCGCAGCGCGGTCTGGTACTCACCCGTGGTCAGGGTGGGGAGGGAGTTGATCGCCACGATCACGTCACCGCGGCGCATGCCCGACTTCACCGAGTCGCCGCGCGGCGCGACGGCGGTGACCAGCTGGCCGCCGCGCGCGGGGATGCCCAGCGACCGGGCCAGCGGACGCCACAGCGGCAGCGTGTCCATGTCGAGCCGCCCGCGGGGGGTGGTGGTGGCCAGCACGATGGGCTTCTGCATCACGTTGGACTTGCGGCTCTGCGCGTCGGACGCCTGCAGGCGGATGCGGTACGTGCCGGCCGGCAGCTGGTAGCGCTGCTCGGATGTCGCCTCAATGAGCATGTAGACGCGACCCGCGGTCGTGGCGTCCGCCGTGACCGTGCGTACGAGCGTGTCGCCCTTCACGGCGAACACCTGCGCGGTGAGCGTGGACGGGGTCGTCACCCGGACGCCCAAGAGAAACCGCGCGTGCCCCTGGCGGGCCGTCACCTTCGCCGGCAGCTTGAGGTTGCGCAGCACGGGCGGGCCGGCGGCGACAGGCGCGGCGGTCGTCGTGGCGTCCGTGGTCGTCGCCGCCGGCGTGGCCGCGGCGGGGGGCGTGGACGTCGTGGTGGCCGCGGTGGTCGTGGCGGGTACGACGGGGACGACGGCCTGGGCCGGTGTGACCGGCGCTGCGACGGCGACGCCCGTGCCGATCGTTCCCAGGGCGCCGACGACCACGGCCAGGGAGAACGTGGGTCGGATCATCCGGGCGACCCTACCACGCCCCTGTAGCATCGCCGGTTCATGGCGTCGCGCATTGCCCCCCTGGAGTTCCTCGAGCGTTTCGCGGGCGGGGAACCGCTCGACGGCGATGCGACGCGTGGGTTCGTCGGCGACTGGGTGGGCCACGGGGTGCCCGACGCCCAGATGGCTGCGTGGATGGGCGTCGTGGCGCACCGTGGCCTCGGCGACGCCGCGCGCTACGCGCTGACGACAGAGCTGATCGCGTCGGGCGACCGCCTCGACCTCGGGGGCCTGGGGCGCACGGCGGCGCTGGTCAGCACGGGCGCGCTGGGGGACGCCGTGCGCCTCGTCGCGGCGCCCACCCTGGCGGCCCTCGGTATCCCCGTGCTGTGCGACGCGGAGCGCGCCGTGGGGTGCGTCGGAGGGCTCGCGGAGCAGCTCGGGGCGCTTCCCGGCTATCGCGAACCCGGCGACGTCGCCGACGTGGTCGCCGGCCTCACCTCCGGCGGCTACGTCCTCGCGAGCCGCCTCCCCGTCGTGCCGGCGGCGACGCGCCTGGCGGCCCTCGCCGACGTGACCGCGGCCGGCCGCATCCCGTCGCTGATCGCCGCGTCGGTGACGGCGCGCGCCCTGGCGCTGGGCACGCCTGTGGCGTGCGTGCACGTCACGTACGGCGACGCCGCCCTGGTGCCCGACCACGAGGGGGCGCGGGAGGTGGCGGCCACCGCGGAGGCGTTCGGCCGGGCGTGGGGGAGGCGCATCGTGTGCGTGCTCACCGAGATGTCCACGCCGCTCGCCCCCGCGCTGGGGCATCGCCTGCTGGTGCACGAGGCCGCCCGCGTGCTGCGTGGCGGGGGCTCACCCGCGCTGCGGTCCGCCGCGCTCGACGTGGTCGCGGCGGTCGCGTCGGCCTCGGGGCTCGAGGGCGACGCCCGCGAGGGCGCCGGCCGGGCCCTGGCGGACGGACGCGCCAAGGCGGCGGCCGTCGCCTGGGGCGAGCGGCACGGCGTCGCGTCCGACGTGCTCACCGGCGCCACGGCCACGGGACTGGCGCCCCAGGTGCGCGAGGTGGCCGCCGGGCGGGACGGTGTGGTCGGCATCGCGTCGGTACTGCGCCTGGGCGAGGCCGTGCGCCGCCTCGGAGCCGGACGGCTGCACGCCGATCAGGCGGTGGACGGCGGCGTGGGCGTCGCGTTCACGGTGCCGCCGGGCGAGCAGGCCGAGGCGGGCGAGACCGTCGTCCACGTCTACGGCCGCGACGCGTACCTCACCGACCGCGCGGCGGAGGAGGTCTCGGCGCAGGTGACGGTGGGCGATGCCTGAGCTACCCGAGGTGGAGACCGTGCGGCGGCAGCTGTCGCGCCACCTCCCGGGCCGCATCGTCGTCGCCGTCGACGTGCGCGATCCCCTGCTGACCGCACCCGCGCACCCGGATGAGCTGGGACTGCTGGTCGGGCGCGAGATCCGGCGCCTGGGCCGTCGCGGCAAGTACCTGATGGTGCACCTGGACGACGGCGCGGTACTGGTGGTGCACCTGCGCATGACCGGCGCGCTGCGGTGGCACCCCCCGGGCGACGACGTGGAGGGCCTGCGCTTCCTGCGGGCCGTCGTCACCCTCGATGACGGCGCGCACGTCACGTTCTGCGACCAGCGCCGCTTCGGCCGCATGGTGCTGCTCGCCCCGGGCGGCGACCCCGAGGCGTACTGGCGCGGCCGGGTGGGCGTGGAGCCACTGTCCGCCCACTTCGACTCCGCGGCGCTCGGCGCCGCCCTGCGCGGCCGGCGTACGCCGGTGAAGGCGGCGCTGCTCAACCAGGCGCTGGTCGCCGGGGTGGGCAACATCTACGCCGACGAGGCGCTGTTCGAGGCGGGCGTCCACCCCGAGACGCCCGCCGGCCGCCTCAGCCGCGCCCGGGTGGCGGCCCTGGCCGACGCGGTCGCGCGGGTGCTCGCTCGCGGGCTCGACGCCGGGGGTGCGACCATCCGTGACTACAGCGACGCGGAAGGCGGTGCGGGGTCGATGCAGGATCTCCTCAACGTGCACGTACGCGAGGGGCTGCCGTGCCCGCGGTGCGGCACGACGATCGTGAAGACGCGCGTGGCCCAGCGCGGCACCTATCTGTGTCCCTCGTGCCAGCGCAAGGGGCGGCGATGACCGCGCACGTCGCCGGTGTCGACGTCGGTCATTGGACCGATATCGAAGCGGGAACCGGCTGTACGGTGATCATTCCACCGCGCGGGACGGTGGCGGGGGTCGACGTGCGGGGCGGGGGAGCCAGCACCCGCGAGGGGGCCCTGCTGGAGCCGCTGTCCAACGTGCCGGGCCCCACCGCCCTGCTGCTCACCGGCGGCAGCGCCCTGGGCCTGGATGCGGCCGCCGGCGTCACCCGCTGGTGCCTCGAGAACGGCCTGGGCCACGACGTCGCGGTGGCGACGGTCCCCATCGTCGCGGCCGCCGTGGTCTTCGACCTGGGCATCAGCGGGGGGAAGCGCACCCCCGGGCCGGACGACGCCTACGCGGCGTGCCGCGCCGCGGGACCCATCACCGGCGCGCAGGGCTGCGTCGGGGCGGGTACGGGCGCGACGGTCGGCAAGTACTTCGGCCACGACGGCTGGTGCAAGGGCGGACTGGGCGTGGCGTCCGCGTCCACCTACGAGGGCACCACCGTGACGGCCATCGTGGTGGTGAACGCGTTCGGCGACGTGGTCGACGAGCAGGGCGCGGTGCTGGCAGGGGCGTGGCGGGACGGGCAGGGGTTCGTCGGCACGGCGCGCTACGCGCGGCGGCATCCCCCCACGCATCCGCGCATCGCGCCCAGCAACACGACCCTGGCGTGCGTCGTCACCGATGCCGCGCTCGACAAGGCCGGGGCGGCGCAGCTGGCGCGCATGGGGTCGGCCGGTGTGTGCCGCGCCATCACACCGGTCAACACGTCGCTCGACGGCGACGTCACCTACGCGCTCGCCACGGGGGCCCGGCCGGGGACGGCGCTCGCGTGCGGGCTCGTCGCCGCCGCGGTGGTGGAGGAGGCCGTGCGCGGAGCGGTGACCGCGGCGGTCAGCGTCCGGGGCGTGCCGACGGGCGCCGAGCGCCGGGCCGCGGGCTAGTCGGACGCGGAGGCGAGCAGGCGATCGAGGTCGCCCGAGCGGTCGGCGGCGGACAGCTCGTCCCATCCGCCCACGACGTGCCCGTCGATGATGATCTGGGGCACCGTGCGCCGGCCCGTCAACTCGGCCAGCTTCTGGCGGCTGTCGGGATCGAGGTCGACCATGATCTCCTCGAAGCCCACGCCCTTCTTGGTGAGCAGGGCCTTCGCGCGGGTGCAGTACGGGCAGACCTGCCCCGTGTAGACGATGACTTCAGCCATGCACCGCACGGTAGCACCCGGTTGCGCCGGGCCGGTGGGGCCACGTCCGCCGCTCCCGCTGCCACACTCCCTGTTCATGGGGATCGTCGAGACGGACGCTGTGGTGCTGCGCACCATCCGCTACGGGGAGGCCGACGCGGTGCTGAGCGTCTACACCCGTGAGCGGGGACGGGTGTCGGCGATGGCCAAGGGGCTGCGCAAGCCCACGTCGCGGCTGGCCGGGCGCGTGCAGCCCGGCGTGTGGTCGCAACTGACCCTGCACGAGGGGCGCGGCGACATGTACGCGCTGCGCGGGGCCCAGGTGGTGCGCACCCATGCCGGCCTGTGGACCGACGCGCGGCGCCTGGCCGCCGCCGGATGCGTGCTGGAGGCCGCACTGCGGGTGCTGCCCGAGGAGGAGGGCGACGAGGACGCGTTCGGCCTGCTGGTGCGGGCGCTGGGCACGCTGGCCGCGGCGGACGACGCCGGCCTGCCGCCGCACCTGCATCCCGTCGTGCTGGGGTTCGGGGCCAAGCTGCTGGTGCTCAGCGGGCTGCTGCCCCACCTGAGCGCGTGCGTGGCGTGCGGGGCCCCGCCGCCCCTGGGGCGCTTCTCGGCGCGGGCGGGGGGGACGCTGTGCGCGGCGTGCGGGCCCGGCATCCGCTTCGACGAGCCCGGGCGCGCGCTGCTGGTGACGCTGCTGGGCTCACCGCTGCGCGCGATCGCCGAGCTGCGGCCCGACTCGGACGCGGCGCTCGACACCGAGCGGGTCATCGGCGCCGTGCTCTCCGAACACCTGGGCGTCGGGCTGCGGTCGGCGACGCCGTCGTAGCGCGCTCCCGGGGCGGGATCAGGGACGATTCCCCCGCATGGCCGGGACGTCCCCACCTGCGCGCGCCGGGTGCCGACCCCGGGCATGCGGGTATGCTCGGAGGACCTCGTGCGAGCGGCCGTGCACGGACGGGGCCATCCGGCCGGCGATGGGGGGTTGCTTCTCAGTGGCGTTGACGTTTCAGGAAGTCATCCTCCGATTGCACGCGTACTGGGGCGAGAAGGGGTGCCTCATCTGGAACCCGTACCACACCGAGGTGGGCGCGGGCACGTTCAACCCCGCCACGCTGCTGCGCAGCCTCGGCCCGCGCCCCTGGAACTGCGCGTACGTCGAGCCCAGCATCCGTCCCACCGACGGCCGCTACGGCGAGAACCCGTTCCGGCTGCAGCACTACTTCCAGTACCAGGTGCTGATGAAGCCGTCGCCGGACGACGTGCAGGACCTGTATCTGGGCTCGCTGACCGCCCTCGGCATCCGTCCCGCCGAGCACGACATCCGGTTCGTCGAGGACGACTGGGAGGGGCCCACCCTCGGCGCCTGGGGCCTCGGCTGGGAGGTGTGGATGGACGGCATGGAGATCACGCAGTTCACGTACTTCCAGCAGGCGGGCGGCATCGACCTGACGCCCATCTCGGTGGAGCTCACGTACGGCCTCGAGCGCATCGCGATGTACCTTCAGGACGTCGCCTCGGTGTACGACCTCGAGTGGGCGCACGGCGTCACGTACGGCGACGTGTACCAGGAGAACGAGCGCCAGTGGAGCGCGTACAACTTCGAGCACGCCGACACGGCCGCGCTGTTCCAGCGTTTCGCCCAGCATGAGGCCGAGTGCCAGGCGTGCCTCGACGCCGGCCTCGTGCTGCCGGCGTACGACCACGTGCTGAAGTGCAGCCACTCGTTCAACCTGCTGGACGCGCGCGGCGTGGTCAGCGTAACCGAGCGCGGCAGCTACATCTGGCGGGTGAGGGCGCTGGCGGCCAAGGTGGCCGAGGCGTACCTGGCCGCCGAGACCGCGGCGGCGGAGGTCACGGCGTGAGCGACCTGCTGCTGGAGATCGGTTGTGAGGAACTGCCGGCGAGCGCGTGCCGCGAGGCGCTGGCGCAGGTGCCCGGCCTGGCCGCGAAGGCCCTGGAGGCCGCGCGCCTGACGCACGGCGACATCGCCGTGTACGTGGCGCCGCGCCGCATCGCCGTGGTGGCCACCGGCCTGCCCGATGCCCGCGAGGCCCGCCGCATCGAGAACCGCGGCCCGGCCCGGCAGGCGGCGTTCGGCGCGGACGGCGCGCCCACGAAGGCCGCCGAGGGCTTCGCCCGCGGACAGGGCGTCGACGTCACGGCCCTGGAGGTGCGCGACGTCGACGGCCGCGAGTTCGTGTTCGCCGTGCGCGACGAGCCCGCGACCCCGGCCGCCGACCTGGTGCCCGACATCGCGGAGGCCGTCATCGGCGGCATCCGGTTCGGCAAGAACATGCGCTGGGGCGACGGCACCGGCCTGCGCTTCTCGCGCCCCGTGCGGTGGATCGTGGCGACGTTCGCGGGCACCCCCGTCACGTTCACGCGCTTCGGGCTGGTTGCGGGCGCCGTCAGCCAGGGACACCGCTTCCTCGGCGCGCCCGTGACGCTGGGCGAGGCCGGCGGGTACCGGGACGCCCTGCGGGCCCAGAACGTCATCGCCGACCAGGACGAGCGGCGCCGTGTGATCACCGAGGGCCTCGACGCCGCCGCCGCGGCGGAGGGCGCGCGCTGGGAGGATCCGCTGCGCAAGCTCGACGAGGTGCTGTACCTGGTGGAGGCGCCCAGCGTGATCGTGGGCGACATCCTCCCCGAGCACATGGACCTGCCCGAGAACGTGCTGGTGACGGCGATGCAGAGCCACCAGCGCTACTTCCCGCTGCGGCGTCCCGACGGGTCGCTGGCGCCGCGGTTCCTGGCGGTGTCCAACGGCGATCCGGCCCACGCCGACGTCATCGCCCGCGGCAACGCCGGCGTGCTCGACGCGCGGCTGCAGGACGCGTCGTTCAGCTGGGGCCGCGATCGCGAGGCGGGCCTCGCCGCGCTGGACGCCCGCCTCGACGCGATCGTCTTCCACGCCAAGCTCGGCAGCATGGCCCAGAAGCGCGACCGCCTGGCCGCGGCGGCCGAGGCCATCGCGGCCGCCGCCGGGCTGGACGACCCGCAGGTGCGCGAGGCGCGGCGCGCCGGCGAGCTGGCCAAGGTCGACCAGGGCGCCGTGCTGGTGGCCGAGTTCAGCGACCTGCAGGGCTACGTGGGCGCCCAGTACGCGGCGCTGGAGGGCGAGCCCCAGTCGGTCGCCGACGCCGTGCGCGACCACTACCTGCCGGAGGGCCCCGACTCGCCGCTGCCGGCGAGCGACGTGGGCTGCGCGGTGGCGCTGGCCGAGAAGCTCGACAACCTCACGGGCGCGTTCCTGGTGGGGGAGATCCCCACCAGCTCCAAGGACCCGTACGCGCTGCGCCGGGCCGCGGCGGGCGTCGTGCGCACGCTGCTCGACCGCGGCTGGCACGTGCCGCTGCGGCCGCTCTACACGGCGACCGCCGACGCGCTGAGCGCGCAAGGGGCCGACGTGGACGGCGACCGCGAGGGCGCGTTCGCCGCGCTCGACGCGTTCGTCGCCGACCGGCTGGCGTACCACCTGCGGGGCGAGGGCGTGGGCGCCGAGCCCGTGGCGGCCGCCGTCGCGGCCGGTGGCGACGACGTCGCGGCGACGGCCGCCTGGGCGCGTCAGATCGCCGCGCACACGGGCGACGATGCCTTCCAGAAGGCCTGGACGGCGTCCACCCGCTTGTCGCGCATCGCGGCGAAGGCGCCGGCCGAGGCGGACGCCGCTGACGTCTCCGCGCTGGACGACCCGGGCGAGCGCGCCCTGGCCGACGCGACGCACGCGGCCGTCCCCGGCGTCGACCGGGCGGTGGCGGCGGGCGACCTGGGCGCGGCCCTGGCGGCGCTCGGCCCGCTCGCCGACGCGGTGGACCGCTTCTTCACGGACGTCATGGTGAACGCGGACGACTCCGCGGCCCGGGCGCGCCGCTACGCGCTGGTCCGCAACGCCGCCGACGCGTTCGGGCGGGTCGCCGACTTCTCACGCATCACCCAGGCCGCCACCGCGGCCTGACCTGCGGCGTTCCGCCGGGCAGGCACCCTCGTGACATCGACAAAGGGGTTGGATTGAGCACCACCGAGGCGACGAAGCGAGTCTACGATTTCGCTGAAGGGTCACGAGAGATGCGCGACCTGCTGGGCGGCAAGGGCGCCAACGTGGCGGAGATGACGCGCCTCGGGCTGCCGGTGCCGCAGGGCTTCACGGTCACCACGCAGACGTGCATCGCGTACCTCGAGAACGACCACCGCATGCCCGACGGGCTGAAGGAGGAGGTCGACGAGCACCTGGCCCGCCTCGAGCAGTCGGTCGGCAAGAAGCTGGGTGATCCCGACAACCCGCTCCTGGTATCGGTACGTTCCGGCGCCAAGTTCTCGATGCCCGGGATGATGGACACGGTGCTCAACCTGGGGCTCAACGACCGCAGCGTCGAGGGCCTGGCCGCCCGCACCGGCAACCCCCGGTTCGCGTACGACTCGTACCGCCGCTTCATCCAGATGTTCGGCGACGTGGTGTCGTCGGTCGAGCGCGCGCTGTTCGACCGCGCCCTCGAGGACCTCAAGACGCAGCGCGGCGCGCAGCAGGACGTCGACCTCACGGCCGACGACCTCAAGGAGCTCGTCGCCACGTTCAAGCAGATCTACCGCGACCACAAGGGCGAGGACTTCCCGCAGGAGCCCCGCGCGCAGCTCGAGGCCTCCATCCGCGCGGTGTTCGAGAGCTGGGACAACAAGCGCGCCCGCGACTACCGCCGCATGGCGCGTATCCCCCACGACCTCGGCACCGCCGTGAACGTGCAGCAGATGGTGTTCGGCAACACCGGCGAGGGCTCGGCCACGGGCGTCGCGTTCACCCGCGACAACTCCACCGGCGAGAAGGGCGAGCCGTTCGGCGAGTTCCTGGTGAACGCCCAGGGCGAGGACGTGGTGGCCGGCATCCGCACGCCCGAGCAGCTGCCGAAGCTGCGCGAGCACCTGCCCGAGGCGTACGACACGCTCATCGAGACCATGGCGATGCTCGAGAAGACGTACCGCAACATGCAGGACGTCGAGTTCACCATCGAGGACGGCACGCTGTACATGCTGCAGACGCGCAACGGCAAGCGCTCGGCGCAGGCCATGGCGCGCATCGCCGTGGACATGGTGGACGAGGGCAACGTGACGGCCGAGGAGTCGCTGCGCGACCTGGTGGACGCGTCCCAGGTGCGCCAGCTGCTGTTGCCCCAGCTCGACGCGGCGAACGCGCCCGACCCGGTGGCGTCCGGCGTGGCCGCATCGCCCGGCGCGGCGTGCGGCCTGGTGGCGTTCACGGCCGACGAGGCCGAGGAGCGCGCCGCCAACGGCGAGAAGATCATCCTGGTGCGCGACGAGACCACGCCCGACGACTTCCACGGCATGGTCGCGGCCGAGGGCATCCTCACGGCCCGCGGCGGCAAGACGAGCCACGCGGCCATCGTCGCGGTGGGCATGGGTACCCCGGCCGTGACCGGCGTGTCCGGCATCCACATCGACGAGGCCGAGAAGACCATGACGGTCGGCGGCCAGACCGTGGGCGAGACCGACCACATCACCATCGACGGCACCACCGGCACGGTGTTCATCGGCGAGGCCCCGTTGCTTCCGCCCGATCCGCACAACCCGTACCTCGAGCGCATCCTCGAGTGGGCCGACTCCCACCGTCGCCTGCAGATCCGGGCGAACGCCGACACCCCCGAGGACGCGGCCCGCGCGCGGGAGTTCGGCGCCGAGGGCATCGGCCTGTGCCGCACCGAGCACATGTTCGGCGGCGAGGACCGGCTGCCGCACGTGCGCGCCATGATCATGGCCGAGACCCACGAGGAGCTGGTCGAGGCCCTGCACCCCTTGCGCAGCTTCCAGGAGGAGGACTTCGTCGGCATCTTCCGGGCCATGGCCGGATTGCCGGTGACGGTGCGCCTGCTGGACCCGCCGCTGCACGAGTTCCTGCCCGACTACACCGACCTGCGCATGCGCATGGCCGCCGCGCAGATCTCGGGGCGCCCCGACCCGGAGGCCGAGGAGCAGCTGCCGAAGGTGGAGAAGCTGCAGGAGGTCAACCCGATGCTGGGCACTCGCGGGTGCCGCCTCGGCATCGAGATCCCCGACCTGTATCGCATGCAGGTAGCGGCCATCATGAAGGCCGCGTGCCGCGTGAAAAAGGACACGGGCGCCGCGCCGATCGTCGAGATCATGATCCCGCTGGTGGGCTTCGAGGAGGAGCTGCGCCTCATGCGGGACGAGGTCGTCGACGTGGCCGAGCGCGTGCTGGAGGAGGAGAACGAGCGGTTCGAGTACTCGGTGGGCACCATGATCGAGCTGCCGCGCGCTGCGATGGTGGCCGACGAGATCGCCCGCCAGGCCGACTTCTTCAGCTTCGGCACCAACGACCTGACGCAGACGACGCTGGGCTTCAGCCGCGACGACGCCGAGACCAAGTTCCTGGCGCGCTACCTCGAGCAGGGCATCATCGGCAGCAACCCGTTCGAGCACGTCGACCAGGCCGGCGTGGGTGCGCTGGTGAAGATCGCGTGCGACCTGGCGCGTGGCGTGAAGAAGATCAAGCTGGGTGTCTGCGGCGAGCACGGCGGTGACCCCGACTCGATCAAGTTCTTCGACTCGCTGGGCATCGACTACGTGTCGTGCTCGCCGTTCCGCGTGCAGACCGCGCGCATCGCGGCGGCGCAGGGCGCGCTGGCCTCCGGGGACGGCGACAAGTAGCACCCGGACGGTGGGCGCGGCCACGTGCCGCGTCCACCTCCACCTTCCGCACGGTATGACGACGCCCCGCTTCACCCGCACGGTCATCGTGCTGCGCCACGGCCAATCGGTCGCCAACGCGGATGGCGTGTGGCAGGGGCAACTGGACGCCCCGCTGTCGCCCGTGGGGCGGGCGCAGGCCGAGGCCGCCGCGGCCGTGCTGGTGGCCGCGTACGACGTGAGGCGCGTGATCGCGTCCGACCTGGCGCGCGCCGCCGACACGGGGGCGGCCGTCGCGGCGGCGGCCGGGGTGCCGCTGGAGACCGACCCCGGCCTGCGTGAGGTGGACGCGGGACAGTGGACGGGGATGCGGACGGCCGACGTCGCCGCGGAGAACTCGGGCCTGTTCGACCGGCTCCGGGCCGGCGAGGACGTGCGCCGCGGAGGCGACGGTGAGACGGTGGCCGACGCCGTCGCCCGCGCCGTGCCCGTGGTGCGCACGGCGCTGGCGGGCCTCGACCGCGGGGCCCTGGTGATCGCGACGCACGGGGCCACGGGCCGCGGCCTCACCGAGGCCCTGGCGGGGCTCGATCCGTCCGTCCACTGGAGGGCGTTCGGCCGCCTGGGCAACGCGTCATGGGCACAGCTCGACGACGACGGTTCCGGGGGCTGGTGGCTGGTGGGGTGGGATGTGAGCGTGAGCCCGTCGGGGTGAGCACCGTCGTGGTGCCGGCGCACGGGCTTTCGCGCTTACCGCGCGGGACGCTGCCCCGAAGTCAGCACCTGCGTCCGGGTGATCGTCGGATGGCCCTTACCCGTCGCCTCAAGGGCGAACCGGGCAACATCCGGGCCCACGTCGTAGCCGAACACGCCGTTCACGACCTTTACCGGCACCCCGTTGACCGTCGCCGCGTCGTACCCGGGCGGCAGCTGGACAGACACCTGGTGACTGCCGTCCGCGCGGTCCGCCCACATGATGTTCGGGGAGTCGAGTGGCTTTGCCGCGTTCCCGCACGACTCGAAGCCCTCGTTTTCATTGAGCACCACGATCAGGCACTCGTCACCCGCTGACTGCGTGCTGGGCCCGGACAGGAACGTCTGGCCCGCGCTGTCCGCCACGAATCGCAGCGTGGAGGCGTCCACCCGCATCGACGGCATCATCCGCACGGTGCCCGAGGGCGTCTGCACCTGCCAGCGCGGCTGCCCGTCGGCAGCGATGGTGTTCGTGGCGGCGACAGGCGCCGGCGCGCCCGCGACGCCGCTGCGCTCGGACGGGCGCAAGGCGTCCACGGCCAGGGCCGTGCCTGCGATCGCGAGAAGCGCGGCCGCGGGCACGATGACACGGTGCTGGGAGAAGATCGTCATGGTGATGTCCTCTGGCTTCGGGTCGTTATCGGATCGCGTAACGGCGGACGTTCGCACCCCCGGTAGACAGGCTCACGCACTTCGCGAGACTTCCCGAGCCAGCGTGTCCATAGGGATTCGCGACTCGGGAAGTCACACCACGTCCAGGCTCCTGCCTGCGCGGTCGTCGCGGTGAGGGCAGTCGCTGCGACCATCGCGATGCATGCGGTGAGTACTCGCATGTTCATACCGTCATACCCCCGTCTGGTCGCTGGCGATGACATTCCGTGAGCGATGAGAGCTGCCTCGGGGCGACCGTAATTCATTCCCCCTCAGGAAAAGAGGAGGCAAGCACTCCCACGGCCGCGTGATGTGCGTTCGGGCACGGGGACGTGGTGCGTGTGCCGTCCGGCGTTCGAGGGCGGCAAGACGAAACCCGGTGACAGAAGGAGTACCGCGGTGGCCCGGCGGTCTAGGGTGCAGGGAGCGACCGCTGGTCGGGGTGGACACATGCGCCCAGAGCAAAGACATTCACCGGAGGTACGCCGTGCCCGTACGTGACGATCCCTGGCCCGACGGCGCGCCGTGCTGGGTCGACTGCCAGGTGGACGATCCCGCCGCCGCGCGCGACTTCTACGCCGGCCTGTTCGGCTGGCAGATCACCGAGCTGCCCCCGGAAGCCGGCGGCTACATGATGGTCGCGCGCGACGGGCACACCATCGGCGGCATCGGTCCCGCGGGCCCCGGCGGCCCTCCCCCCGGGTGGGTGACGTACTTCGCTACGGCCGACGTCGAGGACGCCGTCCACGAGGTCACCCGGGCGGGCGGCAGCGTGATCGCACCGCCGATGGACGTCTTCACGGCCGGTCGCCTGGCGGCCGTCGCCGACCCCGCGGGTGCGCGCTTCGCCCTGTGGCAGCCGGGCGACCGGCCCGGGGCCGACGCGTGGGGCGAGCCGGGCATGTGGTGCTGGAACGAGCTGCACACGCGGGAGTACGCCGCCGAGCAGGACTTCTACGCCACCGTCTTCGGCTGGCGGTTCGGCGAGATCGGCGACGGCGACACGTTCATCTACTCGGCGTTCACCGCCGCCGGGGAGGACGCGGCGTGCGGCGGCGCGTGCGACGACGCCGCGATGGGCCTGCCGGCAGGCACGCCGTCGCACTGGCTCACCTGGTTCTGCGTCGACGATGCCGACGAGGCCGCGCGCCGCACGGCCGAGCTGGGCGGCACCGTCAGCGTCGCGCCGGGCGACAGCCCGTTCGGGCGGATGGTGGTGGTGACGGGGGCCTGCGGAGAGCTGGTGGGGCTCATCGACCCCGCGACGACGGTGGGGGAGCCCCCGGTACCGCCGTCCTGACGAGCGCGCGGACCGGGACCGGGCCCGGCGCGATCAGCCGATCGCGTCGAGCTCGGTGCCGGCGGCCACGCGGGCCAGGCGCACGCGGCCGGCCTCGAACATTCCGCCACGGTCGCGCTCGGCGACGGCGGTGGCCAGCTGGGCGGCGTCCGACGGCGATGCCGCGCCCACCAGCAGGGTGACGGTGAGGGGGGACGCACCGCGGCGGCGGACGGTCACGGAATATGCGCTCAAAGAGGGTCCTTTCGAGGGGGACGAGGTGTGTTCTTCGGACGTGGTAGCAACCGCCTGTACTTTGAGACCAACCTCACGCACTGCCCGGGCGGCGGCACCGGGAACGCCGTCATCGCCTTGCCCAGGCCGATGTCGCCTGCGCGAGGCACCCCGCGCGGCCACATCCTCCGAGGTGCGGCTTAACCGGTCGTTCGCATCTCGGCGCCCCCGAGGTCGTGGTGAGGCGCGTCCGCGCCCGTCGGGCCCGCCTCGTCCCGGCGCGGGGCGTCCCGGCGGTATGGTGCGCACATGGCGGGAGAGCTCGCGGCGGCGCTGATCGCCGACATGGTGGACAACCGGCCGCGGCTGGAGAACCTGATGCAGCAGGAGGGCTCCCGTGTGCTGCACGAGGAGTTCATGCTGGCCGAGCAGGGGACGCTGCCCGACCGCCACAGCCGCCTCACCGGCGCCCGCCGCGCCGGCGCCCGCGCGTGGTTGCGCCACCTGGCGGCCTCGCTCGCCTCGGTGTGGGACGGCGGCCCCCCGGACTTCCAGCAGCAGCTGGAGCGCCAGGTGCAGGGCGCCCGCGAGCGGCTGGAGCAGCTGGAGCTCGAGGAGTACGCCGCGCTCGAGCGCGAGGGCTTGTCGGGTGACGCCGAGGCCGACGCGCGGCGCGTCACGCTGAGCGCCCACGTGCGGGTGTTCGCCGAGGCCGTCGGCGCCGTCGCCGTGCCGCAGGGGCTCGACGGCCCCGCGTTCGGGCGGCGCGTCACCGACATCCTCCGGCGCAGCGGTGCGCGCCGCCGCGACATCGAGCGGCAGGCGTTCGAGGCGTGGACCGGCAGCCCCATGGAAGGCGTGATGGAGGGCACCCGGGCCACGGCCGCGCCACCCGAACCGGAGGTGGTGCGCACGCTCGAAGCGGCGGCCGTCTGGTCGTTCGTCCACGTCACCGCCGACGCCCTGGGCGAACTGCTCGGCGACCCCACGGAAGGAGACGCATGAGCACCGGCGGCTTCGTCGCGGTGGACGACATCGGCCACTGGTGCCGGGGCTGGCTCGCGCCCACCCCGGGCTTCATGCAGCGGGCGTCGCACGTGCTGATCGACCGCGAGGGCGTGGCGTGGATCATCGATCCCGTCGACTGCCCGCTCCTGGACGACGCCGTGGGCGACCACACCGTCGCCGGCGTTGTCCAGCTGATGGAACGGCACAACCGCGACAGCGAGGCCGTGGCCGCCCGCCTGGACGTGCCCCTCCTGCGCGTGCCGGACACGGGGGAGGGCACGCCGTTCACCGTGATCCCGGTGGTGGACGCCGCCCGCATCGGCTGGCACGAGGTGGCGCTGTGGTGGCCGGAGCGCGACACGATGGTCGTGGCGGACGCGCTGGGCACCACCGGCTACCACTGCCGTCCGGGGGAGCGGGTCGGCGTGCACCCCATCCTGCGCGTGGCGCGGCCGCCGTGGCGCCTGGCGGGCTATCCGGTGCGGCACCTGGTGTGCGGCCACGGGGCCGGCGTCCACGGCGAGGGCACCGGCGTCGCCATCGACGCCGCCGTCAGGGGCGCGCGGCGCGGCGTGCCCGCGCTGGCCGGCCGTATCGCGCGTGAGGCCGTCGGTGCCTTGACCTCGCGCCGGCGCTAGCTAGGCCACGCGGTCGGCCACCGGGTTCGCGTCCACCGCGCAGCGGCCGGTGCCCGCGCACGCCTCGCACTCGTCGGCGGCGCCGGCCACGCGGGCCAGGCAGTGCGCCGTGCGGGCCGCGACGGCCTGCGCCATCAAAGGGTGCAGGCCCAGCGGCGCCGTCACCATGAACGGGGTCCCCGGGTGGTGGGACGCCGCCTCGGCGGCCAGCGCCGGGATGTCCTCGTCCCAGTGCTTGCCGGGAAGCAGGAAGTACGGGCTGATGACCACCATCTGGGCCCCCCGCGCGACGCACGTGGCGAACGCCGTGCGGATGGAGGGTTCGGCCAGCTCCATGTGGGCGGGCTCGACGATGGGGTACGGCACGATCTCGGCCACCATGGCGGCCATCGACTCGAGCATGGTGTTGGACTCGTCGCGCCGGGACCCGTGGTCGACGACGATGAGCCCGATCCGCGGTTCGTTCGGGTGTGACATGGCCCACATCGTACGCGGCGACGGGGGTCACCCGGGCGGGCCGGGTGTACCATCCCCCGACGATGAACCGCGACGTCCGGCAGGCGGCCGCATGAACAACCCCTACCGCTTGGCGGGTCTCGCCGACCTCGTCGGGCTGTTGCTCGACGGATGGCAGGTGTCCCGCCTCCACTACGCCGATCGCTGCTCCCTGGAGGGAGCGCGGGACGGCGCCGCGGCGTTCGTCGGGCTGTCGCGCGGCGACGAGCGCGACCACCTGTTCCTGGTGGACGACGGCCGCACGCTGTCGCACCGGGCCGTCATCCGCCAGTTCCGCGACCACCCCACCGTGTGGAAGCGCACCGTCGCCGGTCCCGAGGAGCTCATGGGCACCATCCCCGAGGCGCCTCCGCAGCCCGCGCACGAGTGGGGCGCGGTGCCCGAGCCGTTCCCCGACGCGCTCGAGCTGTCGCCCGGCAACCTGCGGGCCGTGCAGCCCGTGCAGCAGGTGCAGTGCGCGTCCGGCGTCAGCATCGCCCTCACGTGCCTGGAGCGCTTCACCGACGGCGCGCGCCTGCACTTCGTGTGCCACGCGCCGCATGCGGCGGCGTGGGCCGAGATGACGCTCGGCGACGTGGTCGCCGTCGACGAGGACGCCCGCATGTATCGCGTCGCCGTGGGTGCGCTGACCCAGCACGGCACCCGCTTCTCGGGCACGCTCTACGTCGCGCCGCCGCCGTCGGCGGGCACGCGCCACCTCACGGTCACCGTCGGGGCGTTCGGGCGCGACGCCGACCGCGTGCTGGGGCCCTGGGTCTTCCCGATCGTGATCGAGTGAGCCGCGCCGGGCACACGCCGGCGCGCGTCGACCGTGAGGCGTGGCTCGACCCCCGCGCCGTGCGTTCCGAGGACGCCGTCCGCGACGTGCCCGAGGAGCCGTGCCCGTTCCGCTCGGCGTTCCAGCGCGACCGTGACCGCATCCTGCATTCCAAGGCGTTTCGCCGCCTGAAGCACAAGACCCAGGTGTTCCTGGCGCCCGAGGGCGACCACTACCGCACCCGGCTCACCCACACCCTCGAGGTGAGCGCCCTGTCGCGCACGGTCGCGCGGGCGCTCGGGCTCAACGAAGACCTGGTCGAGGCCATCGCGATGGGCCACGACCTGGGCCACGCGCCGTTCGGGCACACGGGCGAGCATGCGCTCGACGACCTGCTGCGCCAGCGCTTCGACCGGCGCTACCACCACAACCAGCAAAGCGTGCGGGTGGTGGAGCGCCTCGAGCGCGGCGGTCGCGGCCTCAACCTCACCGCGCAGGTGCGCGACGGCATGCTGCACCACACGGGCTCGGGGCTTCCGCGCAGCCTCGAGGGGCAGGTGGTGCGGCTGGTCGACCGCATCGCGTACGTCAACCACGACATCGAGGACGCCATCAGCGCGGGGGTGCTGAGCGCAGACGACCTGCCGGCCCCCGAGATCGCCGTGCTGGGCGACACCACCACCCGGCGGCTCACGCTGCTGGTGGCCGACATCGTCGAGCACAGCAGCGACGGCGACGTTATCCGGCAGTCCCCCGAGGTCGGCCAGGCGTTCCTGTCGCTGCGCAAGTTCATGTTCCAGAACGTGTACCTGGCGTCGCCGGCCAACGACGAGTCCGAGCGCGCCCGCGGGGTGGTGCAGTCGCTGTTCACGTGGTTCCACGACCACCCGGAGGCCCTGCCGCCCACGCCCGCCGCCGACGACCTGGTGCAGCGGGTCACCGACCACGTGGCCGGCATGACCGACCGCTACGCCCTGCGCGTGTACCGCGACGTGTTCATGCCCCGCGAGGGGCCCCTGTGAGGCGCACGCCGTGCCGCTGATCGCCCAGGAGAGCGTGCGCGAGGTGATGGACGCCGTCGACCTGGCGGAGCTGTTGCGCAGCCGCACCACGCTGACGAAGCGCGGGGGGCGCTGGGTGGGGCGGTGCCCGTTCCACGAGGAGCGCACGCCGTCGTTCGGCATCATCCCGCCCGACAACCGCTACTACTACTGCCACGGCTGCGGCGCCAAGGGCTCGGCCATCGACTGGATGATGGCCAAGGAGGGCGCGGCCACGTACCCGGACGCGCTGGAGGCGCTGGCCGAGCGCTTCGGCGTCACCCTGCGGTACGACGAGACCACGCCCGAGGACGAGGCCCGGCGGCGGCGGGACGCCCGTCGCCTCGAGCTGCTGGCCCGGGCGGCGGCGTTCTACCGGGAGTACCTGTGGAAGGCCCCGGAAGCGGCGGTGGCGCGCGACTACCTCGAGCGGCGCGGCTTCGACGAGGCGCTGGTGCGCAGCTTCGACATCGGCTTCGCCCCGTCGTCGGGCGACGGGCTGGCGCAACGGGCCGCGGCCCAGGGCTTCCGGCCCGAGGAGATGATGGAGGCGGGCCTGGGGCGGGAGCGCCGCGGGCGGCTGGCCGACTTCTTCGTCAACCGCATCACGTTCCCCATCGCCGACGCCCGCGGACGCGTGATGGGCTTCGGCGCCCGCACGCTCGATCCCGCCCAGCGCGCCAAGTACGTCAACAGCCCGGAGGGGCCGCGGTTCCAGAAGCGGCGGCTGCTGCACGGCCTGCACCTGGCGCGCGCCCAGGCCGCCAAGGCGGGCGTGGTGGTGGTGGTGGAGGGCTACACCGACGTGCTGGCGTTCGCCAAGGCGGGGGTGACCAACGTGGTGGCGTGCATGGGCACGTCGCTCACCATCGACCAGGTACGCGAGATGAAGCGCGTGGCCGAGCGCATCGCGCTGTGCTTCGACGCCGACGCCGCGGGGCAGAAGGCCGCGTGGCGCAGCGCCGAGGCCGCGGCCGAGCACATCATGAGCCTCGACGCGATCGCGGTACCGGGGGGCGGCGACCCGGGCGACCTGGCCCGCAGCCCGGAGGGCGCGGCCACGTTGATTTCGTCATACGAGAATCGCAGACCCCTGGTAGGATCGCTCATCGAGGCGCGGGCGTCACGCGCAGGCGAGTCTCCCTCCGCACGCGAGGAGGCGTTCAACGACATCGCCGAGCTCATGCGCAGCGTCCCCGACTCGGTACAAAAAGACGAGGAGGTGAGGTTGGCGACCGGCCTGCTGCGGTTGTCGTCCCACATGGGGGAGCGTCTCGTCGACGCGTCGCGCTTCGAAGCGGCTGCGTCCGACTCGGCCCCTGCGCCTGTCGCCGTGCCGGTGCTCGACCACGAAACCGCCCGTGAGCGGGACTTCCTGGCCCGGGCCGTGGCGTCTCCCGAGCTGGCGGCCGACATCCTGGCGGAGGTGCCCCAGGCCGCGTTCGCCGAGGCGTCCCACCGCGAGGCGTTCGGCCTGCTGCAGCGCGGCGTCGCCCCCGAGGCGTGGCCCGAGCCCCTGGATCAGCTGGCGCTGGCGCTGCGCATCGAGGCGGCGGGGCACGGCGACGACGTGCCCGCCGAGGTGCACCGCGCCGCCCTGCGGGAGGCCGGTCTGCGCGTGCAGCTTCCCGCCCTCGAGCGCCGGGCGGCCGCCCGCCGCGCCGCCGGCGACGAGGCCGGGCGCCTGGAGGTGCTGGCACTCATCCGTCGCCTGCGCCAAGCCCTGCGGGGGGCGGAATGACCGCCGATCACCACCCCAACCTCGACAGCCTCGAGGCCGTGCAGGTGGCCGCGCTGCTGCGCGAAGGGCAGGAGGTGGGCGCCGTGTCGCTCACCCGCATCGCGGAGGTGGTCGAGGAGGCCGACCTCACCGGCGACCAGCAGGAGCGGCTGTTCCAGGTCATGGGCGAGCTGGGCATCGAGATCGTCAACGATCCCGGCGGGGCGCCGTCCGCGCCCGAGCCGGCGGCGCACGACGCGCGCACGGGATCGGGCGACTCCGTGCGGGCCTACCTGCGCCAGATCGGCAAGGTGCCGCTCTTGACCGCCGCGGAGGAGGTGTCGCTGGCCAAGCGCATCGAGCGCAACGACCCCGGTGCCCGCGAGGCGCTCATCGAGGCCAACCTGCGCCTGGTGGTGTCGGTGGCCAAGCACTACATGGGCCGCGGGGTGTCGTTCCTCGACCTCATCCAGGAGGGCAACCTGGGCCTCATGCGCGCGGTCGAGAAGTTCGACTTCCGCAAGGGCTACAAGTTCTCGACGTACGCGACGTGGTGGATCCGTCAGGCCGTCACGCGCTGCATCGCCGACCAGGCCCGCACGGTGCGCGTGCCGGTGCACATGGTCGAGACCATCAACCGGCTGTCCCGCGTACAGCGCCAGCTGCTGCAGGAATTGGGGCGCGAGCCGACGGTCCCCGAGATCGCGGTCGAGATGGGGGTCACCGAGGACAAGGTGCGAGAGATCCAGAAGGTGGCGCAGGAGCCCGTGTCGCTGGGCGCACCGGTGGGCGAGGAGGACGACGCCGAGCTGGGCGATCTGATCCCCGACAAGGCCATGCCCGGGCCGTCCGACGCGCTCTCGGGCATCCTGCGCCGCGAGGAACTGTGGGGAGTGCTCGACAGCCTGTCGGCCCGCGAGCGCAAGGTGCTCGAGCTGCGGTACGGGCTGAAGGGGGAGGACCCGCGCACGCTCGAGGAGGTGGGGCGCCGGTTCGGCGTCACCCGCGAGCGCATCCGGCAGATCGAGGTGCGCACGCTCGCGAAGCTGAAGGACGCCGACCACAGCCAGCGGCTGCGGGAGTTCCTCGACTAGGAGCCGGCGGCGGGCGGCGCCACGATGGCGACGGCCTTGGCGGTGTGGCGGCGCCCGTTCGCGGTGATGACGGTCGTCGCGGTGAGACGCATGCCCTCGACGCTCTCGGGCGCGCGCGCGGGCGGGCCCATCCAGCGCACGTCGGGCGCCGTGCCGCCGATCATGGCCGCCCGCTGCGCCCACACGATCAGCCGCGCGAGTGAGAGCGCTCCGGTGCTGACGCCGTCGGTGCGGCCGCGGTGGCGCACGTACGCCGTGTGCGCGGCCAGGATGGCGGCCAGCGACACGGGGTCGGGATCGCCCTCGCCGTCGAGCTCCACGCGCTCGAGCGCGACGTCGGCGCGGGAGGGATCAAGCGCCGTCAGGCCCGGGGCGAGGTTCGTGAGCGCCGGCAGCACGCCCAGGCCCAGGGCCTGGGCGGCCGCCAGCAACTCCGGGTCGAGCGCCTCGATCGCCTGTCGCGCCTCGTCGGGCAGCCCCAGGGTCACGGGCGAAGGACGCTAGTGGGCTGCGCCGGCGGGGGCGTCGCCCGGCACCTGCGGCTCCACCGGTGCCTCGGTGAAGACGAACTCGTCGGGCTCGCCGCCCAGGCGGTCCTTCAGCAGCCAGTACACGAGCGCCCCGACGGAGACGAGCAACAGCAGTTTCTTCATCGGTGCGGTTCCTTGGATCGGTGTACGAGGTGATGGGGAGGGTATCCGACGGCGCCGCCGCGCGGCGCGATCGCGGGTCGTGTCACGCGTCCTCGAAGCCGTCGTCGGTGACGGCCAGCACCACCTTGCCGATGGTGTCGTTGGCGGCCAGCATGCGGTGCGCGTCGGCGGCGCGGCGCAGCGGCAGCATGTCGTGCACGCGCGGGCGCAGGGTGCCGTCGGCCAGCAGCGGCAATCCCCAGTCGGAGAAGCGGGCCACCAACTCGGCCTTCTGCGCCACGGGCCGGCCGCGCAGGGTGCTCGCCGACACCGTGATGCGCCGCACCATCAGCTGTGCCATGTCCATCTCGGTGCGCGTGCCGCCCACCAGGCCGATGAGGGCGATGCGGCCGTCGTAGGCCGTCGCGGCGACGGTGTCGCGCCAGTACGACGCCCCCACCAGGTCGATGACCAGGTCGGCCCCGTGGCCGTCGGTGATCTCGACGACGGCCTTGCTCACGCCGTCGGGGCTGGGGATCAACACGTGGTCGGCGGCGTCCTCGAGTGCCTCGGCCTTCGCCTGCGTGCGCGTCGTGGCGATGGTGCGGGCACCCAAGGCGCGGGCGACGTCCAGGGCGGCCAAACCGACCCCGCTGGCGCCGGCGTGCACCAGCACCCACGACCCCTCGCCGACGCGGGGAGCCTGGTCGATGGCCTGCCAGGCGGTGAGGTACACCTCGGGCACGGACGCGGCCACGATCCAGTCCATGCCCGGGGGCACCCGCATCAGCTGCCCGGCGGGCACGGCGACCTTCTCGGCATAGCCGCCGCCGCTCAGGAGCGCCATCGCGCGGTCGCCCACGCTCCAGCCCGAGACGCCCGGGCCGACCTCGGTCACGACCCCGGCGGCCTCGAGGCCCAGGATGGGGCTCGCGCCCCGCGGCGGCGGGTACTGGCCCAGGCACTGCATCAGGTCGGCGCGGTTCACCGCCGTGGCCTTCACGCCGAGTACCACCTCGCCGGGGCCGGCCACGGGGTCGGGCGCGGTGACGAGGGCCAGCACCTCGGGCCCGCCCGGATGGGTGATCTCGATGCACCTCATGCGCCGCCTCCGGCGAAGTGGCGGGCGGTGCGGCGGTGGCGCCCCCGGAACACCAGCCGCAGGGCGGCCGCGGTGAACGCGCCGATGGCGAGGTCACCCGCGCGTCCGCCCCGCACGGCGTAGGTCACGCGATCGGTCATCAGGGTCCCGTCCCCGGTGGGCTCGAAGCGGTGTTCGTGGCGCCAGCGGGCGAACGGGCTGCGTACGGCTACGTCCACCATCAGGCGTCCGGGGATGATCTCGTCGACGCGGATGCGCCAGCCGCGCCCCAGGGGGACGCGGCCCGCCACGACGCTCATCTCGGCCTCGGCGCCCTCGGTCAGCGGCACGGTGTCCGCCTGCACCCGCACGCGCGTGCCGGGCGGGGAGACCGCCGACGCGTTGGCCGGATCGAGGTGGAACGCGAACACCCGCTCGGGCGGGGCGTCCACCGAGACCGAGCGGCACATGTGGCGGAGGGGCGCGGGCACCCGGCGATCCTAGTGCGGCGCGCACCCCGTGCGACGGTTGGTGGCCTCGCCGGGGACATCACGGGCGGTCGCGACTGCAAGGAATTGCAGTATTCGGACCGTTGGTTAGCCGCGCAACCCCCCGCCCGGCGGGGGAAACGCTCGTGCCGTCGCCGTAATGTCCAGATCGCTCGGACGATGACGTCGAATCGCCCGAGTTGCACGTGGGGTCACGGCCCGCCGTAGAGGCGGCGGGTCGTGGCGTGCGCCCCGGTGGGAAGGGGCGGCACGATGCCGTCGATTCTCCACCATTGTCGGCGCCCCCCGGATGAAGCCTGAGTAAGAACCGGCAAAGCAGTGTGAAAAGCCGACCAAATCCGCCGGAACGGCGTCCCCCGCCAGGCGACGGCGGTGCCGGGGACGCATCGATCCGTCCGTGCGCGGGGTCCGCGCACGTCGCGGGGGCGCTCCGTGCGGAGCCGAGGGGCGGCGGTCTCGTGCGCGCCAGTGCCTGCGCCAGTCAGGTCGATATCTGCGCCCGACGACGCGGTCGACCGACGCGGACGGGCCTCCGGCGTGCGCGGCGACCACGTCCCGTGAGCTGGCGAAAGCGCCTGCAAAACGCGGGGTTTCAGGGGATAGGGACGGGGGGAGTCGAACCCCCACAGCCTCTCGGCTAGCGGTGTTTGAGACCGCCGCGTCTACCGTTCCGCCACGTCCCCAGGCGTCGTGCGCCGCACATGCTAGCCGTGCGTGTGCGGCGGCGCGACGGGGCCGGCCCGGTCCCCGTCGACCCAGAGCGCCTCCACGGGGGCGGCGGTGCCGCCGAAGTGGGCCCGGGCGGCGGCGTCGCCCTCGTCGTCGAGGTCCTCGGGGTGGCGGCCTTCGAGGTGGAAGCTGTCGACGAACGCCACGGTCGTGAGATCGGGCAGCACGAACCACGAGTACGCCTGGAACGGCTCGGCTGCCGGGTTGCGCATCACCAGCCCCGTGCCGTTGAGCGGCCGGTACGGGCCACGCAGGTGGTCGGCGACGAAGCCGTAGAGCCCGTTGGGTCCCCACACTCCCGGCGCGAACGTGCGCGCCTGCGTGGAGAAGAACAGGTACCAGCGCCCGTCGCGGCGCACGACATGGGGCCGCTCGAGCTCGTTGTTGACGTCTGCGGCGGTGATCAGCGGGTCCTCCGCCGTCCAGCCGCCGGCCCCGTCGGACCGCGCGATGCCGACCGCCCCGTTGAACGCCGACGCGCCCACCGAGCCCGTGAACAGCAGCGTCGGGGTGCCGTCGGTGTCCCGCACGCGGAACGGGTCGCGGAACGCCTTGATGAAGCCGGGGGCGCCGTCGGGATCGTCGGCGGGCCGGTACACGACGCCGTCCGCGCTCAGCACCTCGCGATGCGGGCTCCACGGGCCCCATCGCGCGCCCTGCGGCGCGGCCTCCAGCGGTGCACAGGTCTGGACGATGCGCTGGTCGAACGGCGGGCGGCCCGCGCCGCCGACGGCCGTGTAGAGCACGTCGAGCGTGCCGTCGTGCAGCACGCCCCCGGCAGCCCACTCGCGGGAGCCCGGGGACGCGCCGTCGGGGAACAGCACGCCGAGATCGCTCCACGCCGCGCCTCGGCGCGACAGCAGGCGCAGCCGGGCCAGGTCGTGCCGCGTCCCGGGGTGGCCGACGGCCGGTGCGCCGATGGCGATCCAAAGCTGGACGCCGTCCAATTGGGCGACGTCGCCGTCGGGCGTGCGCACGGGCCCGAGGTCCCACACGTCGACGTCGGGTGCGATGCGACGCACGTCGTCCGGGGTGATGACGCGCGCGGCGTCTCCCGCATCGGCACGGGGGATGCCGGCCACGTGGTCGGCGGTCCACGCGACGGTGCGGACGGTGCGCGTCATTCCTCGTGCCCCACCACGAGCAGGTCACCGTCGCGGCGCACGCTGCGCGGCTCGCACAGCACCCCGCGGAACGGGCCTCCGTCGACCGCGCCCTCCCAGCCGAGGAAGTGCTGCCGGCCGCCGAACGGCACGATCTTGCCCGCGTACGGGGCGTTGGTCTCGTCGGCCTCCAGCACGTGGAGCGTGGCGGCCGCGAACGGCCCCAGCGGGGACGCCGCCGACAGCGCCCACGTGCCGGTGCCGGGGTGCGGGGCCGCATCGGGCAGGCGAGTGCCCGGGTCGGAGCCGAACAGCAGGAACCAGCGGTCGTCCCAGGCGATGAGCTGCGGCACCTCCATCTGACCGAACCCCATCGGTGCGGTCACCGGCGGCAGCACGTCCCAGGCGACCAGGTCGTCGGACACGGCGTGGCCCACGACGGCCCGGCCCCGCGCGGCGCCCGTGCGCGCCCGGGCGGTGACGTACGCGTGCCAGCGATCGTCGGGGCCGCGGAACACCCACGGGTCGCGCCACGCCTGGTCGAACCAGGCGTCACGGTCGAGCAGTTCGTACCAGCGTGCGTCGGCCTCCAGCACGGGCGGCCCGTGGCGCTCCCACGTGACCAGGTCGCGGGACGTCGCCAGCCCGATGCGCTGCACCAGGCCGTCGTCGGCATGGGACGTGCCCGTGTACAGCATGTGCCACGTGCCGTCGTGGCGCACGATGCTGCCCGTCCACGTGCTGCGGTCGTCGAACGCGGCCTGCGGTGACGGCGCCAGCGCGTCGGGCAGGAGTTCCCAGCCGTGCAGGTCGTCCGTGACGGCATGCCCGATGGTGACGTTCCAGTGCCGCAGGTCCGGGTCGCCCAGCGACGTCGGCGCTTGCAGGAAGAACACGTGCAGGCGGCCGTCGTGCTCGACCGTCCAGAAGTCCCACAGCCACTTGTCGGGCACGCGTAGCGTCACGGGCGCCGAGCGTAGCGGACGACGCCGCCCGGGCAAGGGCGCGCGACCGCGGCGCCACGCGATGTGGTGCCGCGGCCGCGCCGTGCGGACGTCCTATTCGCGACCGGCGAGCCCCTCGGCCTCGGCGCACGCCACCGTCGCCGCCGCGACGGCCGGCGCGACGCCCGGGTGGAACACGCTGGGGATGATGTAGTCCTCGCGCAGCTCGTCGTCGGCGACGCACGCCGCGATGGCCTCGGCCGCGGCCACCTTCATGCCCTCCGAGATCGCGCGCGCCTTGCAGTCGAGCGCCCCGCGGAAGATGCCGGGGAACGCCAGCACGTTGTTGATCTGGTTGGGGTAGTCCGACCGCCCGGTGGCCATCACGCGCACGTACGGGCCGGCCACCTCGGGCATGATCTCCGGCGTGGGGTTGGCCATCGCGAACACGATGGGGTCCTTGTCCATGGTCTTCAGCTGCTCGACCTTGAACGTGTCGGGGCCGGAGAGACCCACGAACATGTTGGCGCCCTTGATCGCCTCGGTCAGGCTGCCCCGGATGCCCTCGGGATTGGTGTTGTCGGCGTACCAGTCCTTCATGAAGTTCATGTTCTCGGTGCGGCCCTTGTAGATGGCGCCGCGCGTGTCGCAGCCGATGATGTTGCGGACGCCCGCGTTCATCAGGATCTTGGAGCACGCCACGCCGGACGCGCCGACGCCCGACACGACCACCTTCAGGTCCTCCAGCTTCTGCCCGGTGATCTTCACCGCGTTCAGCAGCGCGGCCAGCAGCACGATGGCCGTGCCGTGCTGGTCGTCGTGGAACACGGGGATGTCGAGCTCGGCCTTCAGGGTGTCCTCGATCTCGAAGCACGCGGGCGCGCCGATGTCCTCGAGGTTGATGCCGCCGAACACCGGGGCGATGGCCTTGCAGATGCGGATGATCTGCTGGGGGTCCTTGGAGTCGACGCAGATGGGGTACGAGTCGACGTCGCCGAACTCCTTGAACAGCACCGACTTGCCCTCCATCACCGGCATGCCCGCGGCGGCGCCGATGTCGCCCAGGCCCAGCACCGCGGTGCCGTTGGTGATGACGGCCACCATGTTGCGCTTGATGGTGTAGTCGAACAGCTTGGTGCGGTCCTCGCTGATGGCCCGGCACGTCTCGGAGGCGCCCGCACCCGTCGTCTCGTCGAGATCGCTCTCGTCGTCCAGCGGCACGCGCACGTCGAGCTCGACCTTGCCGCCCTCGTGCATGCGGAACGTGCGGTCCCAGCTGTCGTCGAGCGTCACGCCGGGCACGTCCTTGGCGGCCGCGACGATCTGATCGGCGTGCTCGAGGCTGGAGGCGTTCACCGCGACGTCTCGTACGTCGGAACCCGTGTCGCTGGAGACGAGGCTGACCTCGCTCACGTCGCCGCCCGCCGCGCCGATGGCACGGCCCAGGCGGCTGAGGGCGCCCGGGTCGGCGGTGTCCAGCGTGACCCGCAGGTTGACCGAGTACTGCGCGCTCGGGGTGACTGCCACGTGTTCCTCCTGGAGGATTTTCCGGTGGTCAAGTGTAGTCGCGCGTCCCGGCGCCGCGCCGCCGCCGCGGGCCGTGAGGGGACGTTTGGCGCGGAGGGCGGGGACGAACCCCCGCGGGTGAGGTAGCGTCGACGGCATGACCGGCTCGCTGCCACGACGCATGCTCGTCCTCGCCGTGGCCGGCGCCCTCGCCGGCCACGCGGCGGCGCCGGCGGGGGCGGCCGAGTTCCATACGCCGTCCGGCAACATCCGCTGCACCATGTCGGGCGGCCCGCAGGCGTCGGTGCAGTGCTGGGTGTTCTCGCGGGCGTGCCGGGCACACGGCGGGACGTTCGCGTACTCGTGGGCCATGGGCGCGACGCGCCGTCCGACGCGGTTCTGCCCGGGCGACGTCGTGGCCGCCGGGCGCGTGCTGCCGTACGGGCGCAGCGTCCGCCGCGGCGTGATGTCGTGTACGTCCCGCGTGCGCGGCCTCACGTGCACCCACCGGCGGACGGGGCACGGCTTCTTCCTCAGCCGCGAGCGGCAACGCATCTTCTGAGGGGTCCCGCGGACGCTCCGCACTAGACTGCGGGCGTGGAGGATTCCGAGTTGACAGACGAGGTCGGCGCCCCGGACGAGGCGCAGGCCCAGGAGGCCGACGCGGCCGCGGGCCCGCTGCTGCTGATCGACGGCAACAGCCTGGCGTACCGGGCGTTCTTCGCCCTGCCCGACAGCATCGCCACCGCCGACGGGTTCCCCACCAACGCGTTGTACGGCCTCGCGGCGATGATGGTGAAGGTGCTGGCCGACGAGCGGCCGGGCCGGGCCATCGTCGCGTGGGACCCGAAGGGCCCGACGTTCCGCCACGAGCAGTACACCGAGTACAAGGCGGGCCGCTCCGCCACCCCCGACCTGCTGCGCGAGCAGAAGCCGCGCTTCCCCGGGCTCATGGAGGCGTTCGGGTTCGTCAACGTGGAGGCCGCGGGGTTCGAGGCGGACGACGTCATCGGCACGCTCGCCCGGCAGGCGTCCGACCTCGGGGAGCCGGTGCTGATCCTCACGGGCGACCGCGACGCGCTGCAACTGGTGGACGCGTCCGTGCACGTGCTCGCCACCGGGCGCGGCGTCACCGACACCACGCGCTACACGCCGGCCAAGGTGGAGGAGCGCTACGGCGTCACCCCGGAGCAGATGGTCGACTTCCGCGGCATCGTGGGGGACACCAGCGACAACCTGCCCGGCGTGAAGGGCATCGGTGAGAAGGGCGCCGCGCAGCTCATCCAGAAGTACGGCTCGCTGGACGAGGTGCTCGCGCACGCCGAGGACCAGACCCCCAAGCGGCGCGAGTCGCTGATCGCCCACGCCGACGACGCCCGCCGCAGCCGCGACCTGGCCCGCATCGTGTGCGACGTGCCGCTCGACCTGGAGCTCGGGGAGGTCCCGCCGCTGCGCTTCGGGCCCGACGAGCTGGGCCGTCTGAGCACCGTGTTCACCGAGCTGGAGTTCACGTCGCTCATCCGCCGCCTGTCCGACATCTCGGACGACGCCGTGCCCGTTCCGGCGGCGCCCGCGGTCACCCGGCGGACCGTCGTGGCCACCGAGACCGACGCCGCGTCGCTGGCGTTCCACCTGGCCGGGGCCGAGGAAGCCGGCCTCGTCGTACGGGACGGGCGCTTCGCGCTGGCCACGGCGGGGGCCGAGGTGTGGGTGGGGGACGCGGGCGAGGGCTTCGGCCCGCACCTGGCGGCCGCCGTCGCGCCGCTGGCGCTCGACTGCCACGACGCCAAGGCGCTACCGGCCGACGCGTGGGACGCCGGTGTGCGGGCCGCGCACGACACCATGGTGGCCGGGTACGTGGTCGAAGCCCGGCGCCGGGGCTACCCGCTGCAGGAGCTTGCCGCCGAGGCGGGCGTCGGCGTGGACGCCGGGGACGACGCGGCGGCGGCCGACGCGGCGCTCACGCTCGACCTGGCCGCCCGCCAGCGGCAGCGCATGGACGAGCGGGGCCTGCGGACGCTGTTCGACGACATCGAGATGCCGCTCGTCGCGGTGCTGGCCGACATGGAGCGCGCGGGCGTGCTGCTGGACGTCGTGCGGCTGGGAGAGATCGCGGCGCGGGTGCGCGATCAGGTCGACGAGCTGCGCGACCGCATCTGGGCCGAGGCGGGGGAGGAGTTCGTCATCGACTCGCCCAAGCAGCTCGGGCACATCCTGTTCGAGGTGCTGGGGCTGCCCACGTTCCGCAAGGGCAAGACCGGGTACAGCACCGACCGCCAGGTGCTGAAGCTGCTCGAGCCCAAGCACCCCATCATCGGCCTCATCGGTCAGTACCGCGAGCTGACCAAGCTCGACAACACGTACCTGGCCGCGTTGCCGGTGCTGGTGGGCGACGACGGCCGCCTGCACACCACGTTCAACCAGGCGGTGGCCGAGACGGGCCGGCTGTCGTCCACCAATCCCAACCTCCAGAACATCCCCATCCGCACGCCGCTGGGCCGGGAGATCCGCGACGCGTTCGTGGCCCCCGACGGGCACGTGCTGGTGAGTTGCGACTACAGCCAGGTCGAGCTGCGCATCCTCGCCCACGCGTCGGGCGAGCCCACGCTGGCCGACGCGTTCCGCCGCGGGGAGGACGTGCACCGGGCCACGGCCGCGGAGGTGTTCGGCATGGTCCCCGCCGACGTCGACCGCACCACGCGCGACCGGGCCAAGGCCGTCAACTTCGGCATCGTCTACGGCATCTCCGACTTCGGGCTGTCCGAGCAGCTGGGCATCCCGCGGGCCGACGCGAAGGCCTACATCGAGACGTACCTGGCCCGCTACCCGCGGGTGCGGAGCTTCATCGACAGCACCGTCGCGGCCGCCGCGCAGGACGGCTACGTCACCACGCTCCTGGGCCGCACGCGGGCGATCCCCGAGCTCACCGGCCGCACGGTGCAGCAGCGCCAGCTGGGCGAGCGCCTCGCCGTCAACACCGTCATCCAGGGCACCGCGGCCGACATCATCAAGGTGGCGATGATCCGGGCCCATGCGGCGCTCGTCGACCAGGGGCTGCGCGCGCGCCTGATCCTGCAGATCCACGACGAGCTGGTGTTCGAGGTACCCGAGGACGAGCGGGAGGCGGTGATCACGCTGGCCCGCGACGCGATGGTGGGGGCGTACCCGCTCGACCCGCCGCTGGCCGTCGACGTGGGCGTCGGGCCCACGTGGAGGGAGGCCAAGGCGTGACCGGGGACGCCTCGCACTACGACGTGCTCGAGGTGGCGCCGCACGCCCGCCCGGCCGTCATCGACGCCGCGTTCGCCGTGCTGCGCGAGGCGGCGTGCGCCGACGACTCGCCGGCCGGCGCCGCGCTGCTGGTGCGGCTGAACCGGGCGCATCACACGCTGATCGACCCGGCGCGGCGACGGGTCTACGACGCAGGGCCGGGGCGCCCGTGAGGGGCGGTGCCACGGAGCACCCCCTGACGCAGCGGTTCCTGCACGGCGTCACCGGGCTGATGGCCGTGGAGGCCATGGCGCTGCAGCAGCGTCCCGTCGTCGTCGTGGCGGCGGTGATGGCGTTCGCGAGCGGCGTGCTGCCCGGGGCCGCCGCACCCATCGACCGCCTCATCGGGCGGCCCGACGTGGTGAAGCCGGCGGAGCCGTCGCGCATCACGCGCGCCGTCGTGGGGCTTTCGCTCGGGCTCGGCGCCACGCTGCTGTACGCCGGTCAGTCGATCGCCGGCTGGATCGTGGTCGCCATCGTGGCCGCCGCCGCCTTACTGGCGGCGCTGTCCGGCTTCTGCGTCGGGTGCGCCACGTACGGGTGGGTGCTGCGCCGGATGCGGTCCCGAGGGGGCCGGCGCGACGTGCGCGCCGACCTCGGCCTGGACGGCGACGGGCCGTGGGTCGTGCTGGTCACCGCCCCCGGCTGCGACCGCTGCGAACCGGTGGCGCGCGCGCTGCAGTCGATGACCGACCGGGAGGTCACCGTGGTCGACCTGGCCCGCCGCCCGCGGGCCGTGCGGGCCGGGGTGCTCACCATCCCCGCCGCGCTGGCCGTCGCGGACGACGGCACGCTGCTGGCGGCCCACAGCGGCTGGCTCGAGGCGGACGAACTGCGCGAGGTGGCGGACGCCGTCTGAGCGGCCGCGGCCGGGGTGACCGGCACCGGACCGGCGGCGGTCAGCGGTCCCAGAGGGTGGCGGCCAGCACGAGGCACGCGTAGGCGCACACACCCACCGCCAGCCACGGCCCGAGCAGGCGCGCCGGCAGCGCCCGCCCGTCGCGCATCGCCTGCTCGTAGCGGCGCAGGCGGACGGCGGCGTCGCCGACCAGCGCGCCCCCGCCGACGATCGGCGGCGTGGCCACCGCCCAGCGCCACGCCTCGTGATGGAACGGGATCCCCTTCGCGGCGATGAGCCCGCCGGCGATCAGGGCCACCGACGTGCGCACCCACGCCAGGAACGTGCGCTCGTTCGCCAGCGAGAACCGGTAGTCGGGAGGGGCGTCCGTGCCTCGCGGGTCGTCGGAGTGCACCACCGACGTCAGGACGCGCGGGCGCCCGCCAGGGCGCTCGCCACCTGTCCCCGCCCGGCGCGCTTGGCGGCGCCGAGCGCGGAGTCCGCCCGGGCGATGGCGGCCACGGGATCGGCGTCGTCCTCCTCCACCAGCGCCAGGCCCACGCTCGCCCCCGCGTCCACGTCGGCGTCCCCCAGGCGGTACGGGCCGCGCAGCGCCGCGGCGACGGCGTCGGCGACGGCACGAGCCTCGTCGGCGTCGCTCACGCCGGGCAGCGCCACCACGAACTCGTCCCCACCGACCCGGGCGACGGTGTCGGTGGCGCGGACGGCCGTCCGGATGCGGGCGGCCACCTCCACCAGCAGGTGGTCGCCCGCCGCGTGGCCGTGCGTGTCGTTGATCGCCTTGAAGCCGTCCATGTCGATGAACAGCACGCCGACGGCTCCGCCGTCGCGCCGGGCCTGGCGCATGGCCATGTCGAGCCGGTCCTCGAGCAGTCGCCGGTTGGGCAGGTCGGTGAGCGCGTCATGCGTGGCCCAGTGCGTCAGCCTCACCTCGGCCTGCCGCGAGGCGCGCTCGGCCCGTTCCAACTGGTGCACCAGGGCGATGAGGCGCACCGTCACCAGCACCCCGGCGCTGCCGAGCACGCCGATCACGAGCCATGCCGGGGTCTCGACCCCCGCCCGCCACGAGAGCATGGCGGTGACGGGGCCGATCGCGAGCGTGGCCGACACGATCAACGCGCGGGCGACGGCCCCTCGCCACGGCACGTGGGAGCCGTCGCCGATCGCCGGCGTGGCCAGCAGGTCGCCCCGGCAGGCGGCGGCCGCGCCCAGGACCCCGAACGCGGTGGCGAACGTGATGTCGGCCACGCCCGGGTCGGTGAGGCTGAGCACGTCGGCCACCCCGTACATGACGTCGGCCAGCGTGTAGAGCACGGTGAACGCCACGATCAGCCATGCCACGCGACCCGCCGACGGCGCGGCCAGCACGTACCAGAACACCAAGGCCAGGAGGACGCAGTCGAACAGCGGGTAGGCCGCCAGCACCAGGCGTTCGAACAGCGGATCGTCGCTGGCGCCGGGTGACACCACGAAGAACTGCCACGACGCGAAGCCCGACACCACCAGGAAGCCGGCCACGTCGGGCAGGCTCGCGCGCGCCGCGCGGGGGGCGGTGCGCCGCACCAGCATCCCGACGGCCGCGCCCATCAGCGCGTACGACGCCAGGTAGATCGAGTCCGGGCCAAGTGAGGCCGCACCCGGGTCTCCCCCCAGCGCATCGAGCGCGGTCCACAGCCCCTCGGCGAGGGCGTTCAACGCAGCCCCGCCGGCGAGGAGCCCCCAGATGGGACGCGACGCCCGGGAGGCCGCGCTCGCGCGCACGGCCAGTAGCACCGCCGCGACGGCGATCAGCAGCACGCCGGCGACGTTGCCGAGCGTCCCGTTGCCTGTCCACAGCTTCACCACGCCGACGAGCACCGTGGCGCCCAGGATCCCCACCACCGTGGACGGGCGGCCGAGCCAGGCGGTGCGGGCGGGGCGGAGCGGCCCCTCTGTGGGTGCAGGCTGGTCTGTCATGGCAGTCGGGTGAAACTCACACACGCGGTCGAGAATCGCACGCCGGAGGGGGGCGGCGCACCGCACGGGATGGCGCGGACGCGTGGGCCGTCATATAGTGGGGGTTCGCTGCGCGCGCAGTGCGCTCGCTGCTGCCCTTCATCCAGACGAAAGAAACGACGACCGCACACATGTCCACCACTGATATCGGCCACGACGAGCCAGACATCGACGTCAACGCGAGGGTTTTCGTACTTCAGGGCCCCGAGTACGTCGAGGTCGACGGGGAGATGATCCCCAACTACGACGAGACCATCCCGCTTTTCGATGAGGGCGACGTCGTCTCCGGACGCGTCGTACGCATCGACAAGGACGAGGTCCTCGTCGACATCGGCTACAAGAGCGAAGGGGTCATCCCCACCTCCGAGCTGAGCATCCGCAAGTCGGTGAACCCCGCCGACGAGGTGCAGCTGGGGGAGCTCGTCGACGCCCTGGTCATGACCAAGGAAGACCAGGACGGCCGGCTGATCCTCAGCAAGAAGCGCGCCCGCTTCGAGAAGGCGTGGAAGCGCATCGAGGCGGCCGCCGCCGACGGCCAGAACGTCGAGGGCACGGTGATCGAGGTCGTCAAGGGTGGTCTCATCCTCGACCTCGGGGTGCGCGGCTTCCTGCCGGCGTCCCTGGTGGACATCCGCCGCGTCCAGGACCTGGACGAGTTCCTGGGCCGCAAGCTCGAGTGCAAGGTCATCGAGCTCAACCGCAACCGCAACAACGTGGTGCTGTCGCGGCGCGCCGTGCTGGAGGACGAGCGGCGCGAGGTGCGCCAGAAGATCCTCGACGAGCTGCAGCCCGGCCAGGTGGTCGAGGGCGTCATCAGCAACATCGTCGACTTCGGCGCGTTCGTCGACCTCGAGGGCATCGACGGCCTCATCCACATCAGCGAGCTGTCGTGGAGCCACGTCAACCACCCGTCCGAGGTGCTGGCGATCGGCGACAAGGTCAACGTCAAGGTGCTCGACATCGACCGCGACCGGCAGCGCATCTCGCTGGGCCTCAAGCAGACCCAGGCCGACCCGTGGCAGAGCGTCATCGACGCGTACGACGTGGGCGACGTGGTCGAGGGCAAGGTCACCAAGGTGGTCACGTTCGGCGCGTTCGTCGAGATCCACCCCGGCGTCGAGGGCCTGGTGCACATCTCGGAGCTGGCCGCGCACCACGTGGAGAACCCGCGTGAGGTCGTGAGCCAGGGCGAGACCCTGTCGGTGCGCATCATCGAGGTCGACGCCGAGCGCCGCCGCCTGTCGCTGTCGCTCAAGCGCGTCGGTGACGACGAGCAGGTGCACGCCGCGGAAGGCGAGGGCGAGGAGGTCGAGGGCTACTACGACGTGGACGGCAACTTCCACCCCGGCCCGCCCCCCGGCTACTACGACGACGAGGGCGTCTACCACGAGTACGAGACCGAGGGCGGCGACGCCGCGGAGGCCGAGTACGTCGAGGGCGACGCCGAGGTCCCGGCCGGCGAGGTCGTGGCCGAGGAGGTCGTGGTCGACGAGGTCCCGGTCGAGGAGGTCGTGGTCGAGGAGGCTCCGGCGGAGGACGTCGTCGTGGAGGATGTCGTGGAGGAGGCCCCCGCGGCGGACGCGACCGACGCGGACGCCCCGGCACCGGCCGCCGACGAGGCCGAGGGCGACGCCCCGGCCTGACGCATCCGGGCGCCCGCCCTCGGGTGAGCGCCCGCCCCGCCCGTGCTGCCTGGGACTCACCGGCGGCATCGGGGCGGGAAAGTCCGAGGCCCTCGCGGCGTTCCGTGCCGCGGGGGCACTCGTGCTGTCCAGCGACGAGCTGGTGCACCAGCTGTACCGGCGGCCCGACGTCACGGCCGAGGTGGTCGCGCGGTTCGGTGACGACGTGCTGGACGCGGCGGGCGCCGTCGACCGCACGCGGCTGGGGCCACGGGCGTTCGCCGAGCCCGGCGGCATCGCGTTCCTCGAGCGCGTGCTTCATCCGCGCATCGCCGGCGAGCGGCACGCGTGGATGCAACGCGGGGCCGCGTCGGACGCACCGCTGATGGTGTGCGAGGTGCCGTTGCTCTACGAGGTGGGCGCCGCGGACGAGTTCGACGCCGTCGTGGTGGTGACGGCCTCCGAGGACGTGCGCCGGGCCCGGGTGGAGGCGCGGGGGCAGGACTTCGACGAGCGCGCCGGGCGCCAGTGGCCCGAGGAGCGCAAGGTGGAGGCCGCGGACGAGGTGTTCGTCAACGACGGTGACCTCGGCGCGCTGCGCGTGTGGGCGGCGGACGTGGTGCGCCGGTACGGGCGGCCGCCCGCGCCCGCCTAAAGGCCTTCGGCCTGCAACACGCGCCGCAGCGCGTCCTCCACGGCGCGGCGCTCCGGCGGCGTCAGCACGGCCAGCATCTCGTCGGCCACGAGGGTGCGCCTGCGCGCGACCTCGGCGTACGCGTCCTGCCCGGCGTCCGTCACCCGCACCAGGCACGCCCGGCGGTCGGCGGGGTCCGGCGCCCGGCACACGAGACCGCGGGCCTCCAGCGCGTCCACCACGTCGGTGGCCGAGCGGGGGGAGATGCGCAGGCGCTCGGCCAGGGCGCCGGGGCGGACGCCGTCGCGGCGCACCACGATGCCCAGCGCCCTGGCCTCGTGGGGTGAGGGGCCGGCCAGGTCGGCCGCGCGCCAGCGGTGGCGCATGCGGCGCGCCACGGTCATCAGCAGCTCGGCCAGAGTCTCGTCGGCTGGGGGGGCTCCGCGGTCCATGTTTGGAGTATGGCACATAATGAGGTAACCTCACCATCTGTATGAGCGAGATGCGACCCACCACCAGCGGCGTCACCGGCCGGCCCACCCGCGCCAGCGGCCAGGACCGCGCCCAGCTTCACCAGCACCCGGTGTGCCTTGGCCGCGTGCTGGCGCTGTTCCGCCCTCACGCCGGCACCGTCGCCGCCGTCATGGGCATCATCGCCGCGATCGCCCTGCTGGGCATGGCCCAGCCGTTTCTGCTGCGCGAGGTGATCGACCAGGCCATTCCGCGCCAGGACGTGCGGCTGTTGGTGTGGGCGGTCGGCGCGATGGTGGCCCTCACGATCGTGGCGCAGCTGCTGGGCGTGGTGCAGACTTGGCTGGCGGCCGCGGTGGGGCAGCGCGTGATGCACCAGCTGCGCACGGCCTTGTTCGACCACCTCCAGTCGCAGTCGCTGGGCTTCTTCACCCGCACGCGCGGGGGAGAGGTGCAGTCGCGCCTGGTCAACGACATCAGCGCGATGCAGGGCGTGCTCACCGGCACCGCCACGTCCATCGCGTCCAACGTCACGACGGTGGTGGCGACCGCCGTGGCGATGGCGGCGCTGAGCTGGCGCCTGAGCCTGCTGACCCTCGTGGTGGTGCCGCCCGCGGTGTGGACCACGCGACGGGTGGCCCTGGTGCGGCGCGACATCATCGCCCAGCGTCAGCGCACGATGGCGCGCCTGCACGGCCAGGTGGAGGACGGGCTGTCGGTGAGCGCCATCCGCCTCTCGAAGACCCTGGGCGGTGCGGCGCACGCATCCCGGCGGTTCGACGCGACGTCCCGCGAGCTCATCGGCCTGGAGCTGCGCTCGCAGATGGCCGGGCGCTGGCGCATGGCCACCATGCAGACGCTGTTCGCGCTGATCCCGGCCGCCATCTACCTGGTGGCCGGGCTGCCGGCCACGTCGGGCGGCATGACCATCGGCACGCTGATCGCGTTCACCGCGCTGCAGGCGGGCGTCTTCATGCCGATGATGGGCCTGCTGAACATCGGGGCCCAGTGGGTGTCGTCGATGGCCCTGTTCAGCCGCATCTTCGAGTACCTCGACCTGGTGCCCGACGTCCCCGAGCCCCCGCGTCCGGTGCACATCGATGTGGCCCACGCTCCGGGCGAGGTCGTGCTGGACGATGTCCACCTGCGCTACCCGGGCACCGCCCGCCCGGCGGTGGAGGGCGTGTCGCTGCGCATCGCTCCGGGCCACAGCCTGGCGCTGGTGGGGGCCACCGGATCGGGCAAGAGCACGGTGGCGAACCTGGTGGCGCGCCTGGTGGACCCCGACGCGGGATCGGTGCGCATCGACGGCGTCGATGTGCGCGACCTGCGCCGGGAGGACCTGAGCGCCCTCGTGGGCGTCGTGTCGCAGGAGAGCTACCTGGCGCACGCGAGCATCCGCGACAACCTGCTGGCCGCCCGCCCCGATGCCACCGACGCCGAGCTGCACGAGGCGCTGGAGACCGCCCGCGCCGCCGACCTGGTGGCCGGGCTCCCCGACGGCCTCGACACCATCGTCGGCGCCCGTGGCCTGCGCTTCTCGGGTGGCGAGGTGCAACGCCTCGCGATCGCCCGCACCCTCCTGCGCAACCCGCCCGTGCTGGTGCTCGACGAGGCCACCAGCGCGCTCGACACCGTGACCGAGCACGCGGTCCAGCAGGGGCTCGATCGGCTGTCCGAGGGGCGGACGACGCTGGTGATCGCCCACCGGCTGTCGACCGTGCGGAACGCGGACGAGATCGCGGTGATGGACGGCGGCCGGGTGGTCGAGTGGGGCACCCACGACGAACTGATGGCCGCCGACGGCGCGTACCGCGCGTTGGTGGAGCGCGACGCGCGGTCCGTGCCTGTGCCCGCCGCCGTGTGACAGCCGTGTGTCACCGCGCCCCCCAGGTCGGGGCGCGGGGCTGGTTTCCTTCGTCGGTCCGCGTTACCCCGCACGCCGCGCGTGCCCACGGTGAGGACGTCGCGAGTGCCCGTTTCGTGCGTGTTGTTCGACTTCGGCGGAACCCTGTTCGGCCACGCACCGCTGGCCGCGACGGCGCGCGCGTGCGCGGTGCACCTGGGGCACCCCTTGGACGAGGCGCAGGCCGGGGCGGTGGCGCGCGACATCGACCGGGCCGCCCACCTGCCCGCGGAGGTCGCGCGTGGCCGCGACCTCGACGCCGGCGTGTGGAACGCGCGCTGGATGGCGCTGTACGCGCGCGCCGACGGGCGCGTACCCGGGCTGGGGGGCGCGCTGATGGCCCACATGCACGACCCGCTGGCGTGGCGCCCGTACGCAGGTGCCATCGCGACGCTGCGGCGGCTGGCCGACGCGGATGTCGCGGTCGGCGTGGTGTCGAACACCGGCTGGGATGTCCGCGACGCGCTGCGCGCGCACGGGGCGCTGCGCTACGTGGACCACGTGGCGCTGTCGTGCGAGGTGGGGGTGGCCAAGCCGGACCCCGCCATCTTCGTGGGCGCGTGCGAGGCGCTGGGCCGCGCGCCGGGCGAGACCCTCATGGTGGGCGATGACCCCCGCGCCGACGGCGGCGCCGCGGCTGCGGGTCTGCGGGTGCTGCTGCTGCCGGCCACCCCGGCCGGGGGCGACAACGGCATCGCGTCGGTGCTGAGGTTCGCGGGCGTGACACCGCGTGATGCGGTCTACGCCTGAGGAGCCTCGTGCCGGCTCACGCCCCGCCCGGCGCGGCCGGCGCGGCCGACGGGGGCGTGCGTCCGAAGATCGCCGTGCACTCGGGGATGCCGAGCACCTGGTAGGCCGCCGACACGACGGCGTGGTCACGCGCCATCTCGGCCAGCCACGTGCCGCGCGTGGCGGCGGTGCCCCCGTGGTTGGCGTCGATGGCGGCCTTGAACGTCGCCGTGGCGGCCGCCTGGCGCTGGTACGCCGCGACGAGCACGCCGTGGACGGTCTGCAGGGCGGGTGGTGCGGGGACGGCGGCCACGCGCTGCGACCAGGTGGGCAGTACCCGCGTCATCTGGACGACCAGGCGGCCCCCCTCCATCCTGTCGACCGGCCGGACGAACCCCGCCCGGTCGCGGCGTTCGACCGCGCAGATCGCGGCCATCCGGCGCCGGTAGCCGGCGAGCGTGGTGCGCGCCGCCGGGGTGCTGACGGCCGCGGGAGCGTCGCCCGTCGCCGCGGCGGCGGGGGGCGGGGAGCCGCCCGGTAGCGCGTCCGCCAGCCGGTCCCGCTGGTTCGCGGCCACCGCGCCGACGGCCAGCACGGCGACGAGCGCGGCGACGCCCACGCGCTGCCGCACGGGCGCCGTCCGCCCGGCCTTCGTGGGTCGCCGCGCCGCGACGCCACGCCCGGCCGGGGCGGACGGCGCCCGGTGGGCGTCCCGGGGCATCGCGCTGCCCCCGCACCCGCACGGGCCGGGAACGCGCAGCGCGGTACACCCGCAGCCGTCGCACGTGGTGAGCCTGCGACCCGCAGCGGGGGTGCTCACGAGACACCCTTGCTCACGCACTCCGGCACGCCCATGAGGCGCATCGCGTTGTCGCCTTGCTCACCCGCCGCTTTCAGCTCGGTCAGCCACCACTCGATGTCGCTGCGCTGCAGCCCGTCTGAGGCGATGCGCGTGCGCATCCACCCGTTGGCGCGCAGCGCGCGCTGCAGCGACACCGCCTGGGCACGATGGAGGTCGTCCCACTCCGCGGGCGGGCGCATGGCCGCCCATTCGGCGCGCTGCCGCGTGATCTCCACGTGCACGGCTTCCACGATGTAGGCGAAATCCGCCTCCGACGGCGTGGGGAGAAAGCCGGCCTTGTCGCGCACGGACGCGGCCTGGCACTGGGCCGTCGCGCGGGCACGGAAGGCCTGCTTCGACAGGCGGGGGCCGGCGGTCGTGGGGGTTGCCGGCGCGCCGTCGACGGACGCCTGTCCAGCGTCGCCGCGCGCCAGTAGGGGAACGGCCACCGGTCCGCGCACGGCGAACCAGCCGCCCACCACCACCAGCAGGACGACCAGGGCGGTGAGGCGCCACCGAGCCGGGGAGGCGGGGAGGCGCATCACGGGGCGTGAAGGGGTGAGGGGATGCTCGGGCTCCGGGCGGGGGGCGTCCTTACCCCTATCGTCCGCGCCGGGCCGGTCCTACACCCCTTTCAGTTGTTCTCACATGGTGCGCAGCATCGGATTGATTGTCGGCACGCGCAACGAAGCGGATGCGTGTGCCGACGTGGGCGGGGATGGCGTCAGCCGGTGCGGGAGCCGGTCTCGATCATCTCGATGCGGTAGCCGTCCGGGTCGCGCACGAAGCAGATGCGCGAGCCGCCCGGGCGGGACGCGTACGGCGGCTTCTCGGCGTGGATGTCGTACCCCGCCAGCCGCGCGAGCTCCTCGTCCAGATCGGGGATGGCCAGGGCGATGTGGCCGTAGCCGGTACCCACGTCGTAGGGCGTGTCGTGGCCGTCGTTGAGGGTCAGCTCCAGCCGATCGCCGTCGCCGGGCAGGCCCAGGAAGATCACCGTGGCCGTGTCGCCGCCCACGCGTTTGCGCCCGCGCTCCTCGAAGCCCAGCGCCGCGTAGAACGCCAGGCTGCGTTCCTCGTCGAGGATGCGGACCATGGTGTGCAGCAGCTCGGTGGCGGGCATGGCGGCCTTTCGTCGGAGACGGCGTCCGCTGTATACACCCCCGCGACCGTGGCGGGTGCCCGCCCGGTCAGCGCAGGGCGCCGCTGACCACGAGGCCCAGCCGGCCGTGACGCGGCAGGCGCACCGTGTACGTGCGGCTGCGGACCCCGGCCGCGGTGAAGGCCACCACGGTGACCGTGCGCGGGCGGGCCATCGTGCGCGGCGGCACGCGGCGCACGCCGAGCGTCCCGTTGCGGACACCCAGGGTCGCCCGGCCGAGCTTCACGACGATGCGCGTGACCGTGCCCGATCCCCGGTCGGCGCGCAGCGTGCAGCCGCTGCGGCGGCACTGCAGCCGCAGCCGTCCCGACAGCGTGGGCGGCGCCTTCGTGGCCGCCTTGGTGGGCGCGGGAGGCGTGAGCGCCGGCACGGCCGCGACCGAGGCCTCCGACGACGATTTCGCGCCGCTGATGCTCTCGATGTCCACCCGGTACGTGGCGGCGCCGCGCTGCGCCCGGTCGGTGTACGTCTGCGGCGACGCGGTGGGCGCCAACACGTCCAGCGCCACCCCGTTGCGGAAGATGCTCGCCCGGCGCACTCCCGCCGCGTCGTCGATGGCGGGCACCGCGATGCGCACGTCGGCGTTGTTCGCGCCCATGCGGGTGGCGGTGACGGGGGCGGTGAAGCGCGGGGCCTGGAGGGCGTTCAGCGGCACCGCGGCGGACGGCGCGCTCTCGTTGCGGTTGAGGTCGCGGGCCACGACGGTGACCGAGTGCGCGCCCTCCGTCAGCCCGCTGAGGGTGCTGGTGGTGGTCGTCGTCGTGGCGGCCACCGTGCCGTCCACCAGTACGCGGTAGTCCTTCACCGCGACGTTGTCGGTGGACGCGGTCCAGGTGACCTCTGCTGAAGAGCGGCCGCTCATGCGCGCGGTGACGCCGCCCGGCGTCGACGGCGCGACCTCGTCGGGCAGAGGCGTGATGGCGACGGAGGCACCGAACCCTGACGGGGTGCCGGTGAGCGTGACCGACGCGCCGCTGGTGCCGAGCGCCACGGTTGTGCCGGGCACCAGGGCGGCGTCGCGGATGTCGGCGGTCGCCGGGGCCGCGTCCACCACGAACGTGCCGTTGAGAGTGCGCCCGTCGGGTTTCGTGAAGCCGGCCTGGTCGCGCACGTAGACGGTGACGCCGGAGCCGCCGTACGCGGCCAGGGGCGCGTCGAAGCCCGTGACGGTGCGGTACTCGACGCTGGCGGTGGCGGTCGCCGAGATGGGGAACTCCACCCGGCGCGGGTTGGCGGCGGCGAACGTGGGCACGGGGTCGAGCGACACGGTGGTGGGGCGTCCGGCGAAGCCGGGGTCGCCCATCCATCCCATCGCCTCGCGGTCCTGGGCCGAGAACGTGGGGCCGGGCGTCCCGGTGCCGCGCCCCATCGTGGAGAACGTGTCCCCGTACTCCGTCGGGGTGCACTTCGCCACGGCCGAGAACGCGACCGGTGTTCCACCGGCCGAGCACGCCAGCGAGTTGGCGTGGTACAGGCCGATGTTGTGGCCCAGCTCGTGGGCCAGCACCTTGGGGGCCGAGCCGTCGGTGATCCACGAGTACGGCCCGCCGACGCTGGCGAGGCCCGACCATCCGCACGTGGCGTTGGGGTCGGGGAACGACACCATCAGGTGGGTGTATCCGGTGGTGGAGACGCCGTTCGCGCTGAGCGCCGACCGGGCGTCGGCCAGCAGCGCGTCTTCGTCGCAGCTGGGGTTGGCGGGCGTCGCATACGGCCCCACCACGGTGCCGGTGAGCGACAGGCCCGCCGGGGCCTGCGCGTTGAGGTAGGCCGCCACCGAGCCCGAGTCGGTGAACAGGCGGCCCGAGAGCTCGGCCTGCGTCACTTCCTGGGTCGTGCCCGCGGGCGTGATGATGACGGCCAGGAGGGTCATGGCCTTCGGCGCCGCGGCGGGGGCGAGGCCGGGCGCGGGTGCGGCGGCCGTCACGGTGCCGTCCGCCGCCATGGTGACGCGGGCGGGCATGCCGGAGACCGCGTGCAGCTGGTCGGCGGCCGCGGCGTCGGCGGGAACCAGGGAGTGCCGGGTGCCGTCGAAGGACAGCAGCTCGCTGACGACGTCCGCATCGCCGGGGACGTCCGCCACCCGGGTGTCGACGGTGCCGGCCAGGGTCGTGGCACCTGCCGCCAGGGCGGGCACGCACGCGGCCAGGCACAGCGCGGCGGGGAGGAACAGGCGTCGACGCATCCTCGTTCTGTCATCGGCACCGGGCGACGGCGCCTCGAGGGGCCCCGACCGGATGCGTCGCGCGGCGAACGCCCGTTCGGTACACTCGGCGCGTGCCCGCGACCGTCTACGAACTCCACGAGGGCTTCGTCCCCACGGGGGACCAGCCCCAGGCCATCGACGAGCTGGTCGAGGGCGTCGACCGCGGCGAGCGCTTCCAGACGCTCCTGGGCGTCACCGGCTCGGGCAAGACATTCACGATGGCCAACGTCATCGCCCGCACGGGGCGTCCGGCGCTGATCATCGCCCACAACAAGACGCTCGCGGCCCAGCTGTGCAACGAGATGCGCGAGTTCCTGCCGTCGGCGTCGGTCGAGTACTTCGTCAGCTACTACGACTACTACCAGCCCGAGGCGTACATCGCGGCCAGCGACACGTACATCGAGAAGGACTCGTCCATCAACGACGAGATCGACCGGCTGCGCCACGCCGCCACCGCGTCCATGCTGGCCCGGCGCGACGTGGTGGTGGTGGCCTCGGTCAGCTGCATCTACGGCATCGGCTCGCCGCAGACGTACCGCGACCGCATCGTGCTGCTGAACGAGGGCGACGAGTACCCGCGCGAGAAGCTGTTCCGCGACCTCGTGGCCGTGCAGTACCAGCGCAACGACACGGTGCTCGAGCGCGGCCGCTTCCGCGTGCGCGGCGACATGATCGAGATCCAGCAGCCGTCGTCCAACACCGCCACGCGCATCAGCCTGTTCGGCGATGAGGTGGAGAGCATCACCGACTTCGACCCGCTCACCGGTGAGGTGACGGGTACGCCCAAGCACGTCGGCGTGTTCCCGGCGACGCACTACGTGACGCCCGAGGACACCATCGACCGTGCGGTGTCCGAGATCCGCACCGAGCTCGAGCAGCAGGTCGCGATGTTCGAGGCGCAGGGCAAGCTGGTGGAGGCGCACCGCCTGCGGCAGCGCACCGAGTACGACATGGAGATGATGCGCGAGCTGGGCTTCTGCTCGGGCATCGAGAACTACTCCCGCATCCTCGACGGCCGCGAGCCCGGGTCGGCTCCCTGGACCCTCGTCGACTTCTTCGACCGCGACTTCCTGTGCTTCATCGACGAGTCGCACAACACCATGGGCCAGCTGCGCGGCATGTACGAGGGCGACCGTTCACGCAAGAACGCGCTGATCGACCACGGCTTCCGCCTGCCGTCGGCCGCCGACAACCGCCCGTTGCGGTTCGACGAGTTCCTCGAGCGCGTCAACCAGGTGGTGTTCGTGTCGGCGACGCCGGGGGAGTTCGAGCGGGCCTCGTCCGGCCACGTGGTCGAGCAGATCATCCGTCCCACGGGGCTGGTGGACCCGGCCGTCGAGGTGCGCCCGACCCGCGACCAGATCGACGACCTGCTGGGCGAGATCCGGGCGCGGGCACAGCGCGACGAGCGCGTGCTGGTGACCACGCTCACCAAGCGCATGGCCGAGGACCTCACCGAGTACTTGGCCGAGCACGGCGTGCGGGCCCGCTACCTGCACTCCGAGATCGACACGGTGGAGCGCATCAAGATCGTCCGCGAGCTGCGGCTGGGCGACTTCGACGTGCTGGTGGGCGTCAACCTCTTGCGCGAGGGCCTCGACCTGCCCGAGGTGACGCTGGTGGCCATCCTGGACGCCGACAAGGAGGGCTTCCTCCGCGGTACCACGTCGCTCATCCAGACCATCGGCCGCGCGGCCCGAAACGTGGCCGGGCGGGTGATCATGTACGCCGACAACCACACCCAGGCGATGGACACGGCGATCGACGAGACCGAGCGCCGTCGCGGCATCCAGATGGCGTACAACGCCGAGCACGGCATCGAGCCGAAGACCATCGTGAAGGGCGTCAGCGACATCGTGCAGCTCTTGGGGCTCACCGAGACCACGCCGGGACGCGGCCGGCGCTCGCGCAAGCCCACGGCCCGCGTGGCCGAGGCGTCGGCGTCGGACCTCGAGACGATGGTGGTGGAGCTGGAGACCCGGATGTTCGCGGCGGCCGACGCGCTCAAGTTCGAGGAGGCCGCGCACCTGCGGGACGAGATCGCGGAGATCCGCGACGAGATCGAGCGCCGGGGATAGACGCGACGGCACGCGCGGTGCGGGGGCGACGCGCGCCCGCCGCACCGGCGTGAGAGCAGGTGGTCAGGCCCGCGGTGAGGCCAGGAGCACCGGGATGGTGCGGTCGGTCTTCTGCTGGTACTTGGCGTACGGCGGGAAGACGTCGACGGCGCGGTCCCACCACGTCTGCCGCTCGTCGCCCGACAGCTCGCGGATGTCGTACTCGGACGGCTCGGGGCCGTCCTGCAGGCGCACCAGCGGCATCTTCTTGAGGTTGTGGTACCAGCCCGGGTTCTCGGGCGTGCCGCCCTTGGAGGCGACGATGGCGTAGTCGCCGTCGTGCTCCACGCGCATCACGGGGAACTTGCGCACCTTGCCGGACTTCGCGCCCACCGTGGTCACCACGATGACCGGGATGCCCGTGTCCATCAGGGTCGCGGCCTCCGTGCCCCCCGAGGCCTCGTACTTCTCGACCTGCTCACGCACCCAGTCCTGCGAGGGCGGCTCGTACTCGCCGTCGAACGGTGACGCTGCCATCGGTGACCTCCACGTGGGGTACGGGTCCGTATCGTAATCCGAAGGGGGGTGGCACCGCATTCTCTGTGACGGGCGCCGGGCGCGTCGGCCGCTCGCCCGTGGCAGCATTCCGGGCCCCGTGACGCGAGAGGAGACCCCATGCCGACCCTCACCGTGCAGGTGCAAACGACGCTCGACGGCTACATGGCCGGACCCCAGGGCGAGATGGACTGGATGACGTTTCCCTGGAGCGACGACGTCGGCGCGTACATCGGTGACCTCATGGCCCCCGTGGACCACATCCTGCTGGGCCGCCACCTGGCGGAGGGCTTCATCCCGCACTGGGCCGCCGGGCCCGAGGGGGAGCCGCAGGAGGCCATCGACTTCATGAACGACACGCCCAAGACCGTGATGAGCCGCACGCTCACGACGTCGCCGTGGCCCGGGACGGAGGTCGCGTCCGACCTGCTCGACGCCGTGGCCGCGCTGAAAGCCCGTAACGGTGGGGGCGACGTGATCGGCTACGGCGGGGCGACGCTGGTGGCGAGCCTGCTGGCCGACGGCCTGGTGGACGACCTGCACGTGTTCGTGAACCCCACGGCCATCGGGGCGGGCCTGCCCGTCTTTCCCGCGGGGGCCGACACGCGCATGCAGACGGTCGCGGCCACGCGCTTCGCGTGCGGCATCACGGCCCTGCACCTGCAGCCGGCCTGAGACGGGCGCCCCGGCGGGGCGCCGCGGCTACGACGTGGGGTTCTGCGTGTGGCGACGCCCCTGGAACCGGGCGATCAGCCCCGGACGCGCGGGCCGGGGGGGAGCGGGCGTGCGCCGCGCCGACGTCCGGGGGGCGAGCGCGCCGGCGGCGCGGCCGAGCGCGCGGGCCGCGGGGGTGATGAGACGCGGGGCGTGCGCCCACACCTGCCGCGTGCGGCTGGGGTAGGACGGCTCCAGGTCGACGATGGGGGGCTCGGCGGCGGGACGCGGCGTCGCGGCGACCGGGGCCGCCACGCGGGCGCGGGCGAACTCCGGCATCCGGGGGGCGGCGGGCGCCTCGGCGCGGGCCACGTGGCCGGTGATGCGTTCGATCTCGTCCCGGTCGATCTGCTCGTTGCGCAACAGGCTCTCGGCCAGCGCGTCCAGGTGCTCGCGGTGCTCCTGCAACAGGGCCACGGCGTCGCGGTATGCGGCGTCCACCATGGACGTGATCTCGGCCTCCACCTCGTTGCGCGTGGCGTCGGACGTGGGCGAGTCGTACCCGCCGCCCATCGCGATCTGGCCGATGCGGGTGCTGAACCCGAGCTTCTCGACGGCCTGACGGGCCATCTTGGTGGACTGCTCCAGGTCGTTCGCGGCGCCCGACGAGATGCTGCCGAAGGCGATCTGCTCGGCGGCGCGGCCGGCCATCGCCACGATCATGCGCTCGTGCAGGCGCTGGGGTGAGGTCAGCGCGCGGTCCTCGGTGCCGTACAGCGCCAGGCCACCCGCGTCGCCGCGCGGCGCGATGGTGACCCGCTGGGTCTTGGTGTGGGTGGGGCACAGCTCGGCGGCCAGGCAGTGGCCGGCCTCGTGCCAGGCGATCTGCTCGAGCTCGCCGGGCGCGAGCTTGCGGTCGCGCTTCTCGGGCCCGGCGATGGCGCGCAGCATGCCCTCGTCCAGGTCGGCGCGGGTGATGGAGTCGCGCCCGTCGCGGGCGGCCATGATGGCGGCCTCGTTGAGCAGGTTCGCCAGGTCGGCACCCGAGAAGCCGGCGGTGACCTTGGCGATGCCGTCGAGCGCCGCCTCGTCCTCGATCGGCTTGCCGTCGGCGTAGAGGCCCAGGATCTCGCGGCGCCCGGCCTCGGCAGGCAGCCCCACCTGCACGCGCCGGTCGAACCGGCCGGGCCGGGTGAGGGCCTGGTCCAGCATGTCAACGCGGTTGGTGGCGGCCATCACCACGACGCGCTCGCGGTCGCCGAAGCCATCCAGCTCCACCAGCAGCTGGTTCAGCGTCGCCTCGCGCTCGGAGTCGGAGCCCGAGCCGCCGCCGCCGCGCTGGCGGCCGATGGCGTCGATCTCGTCGAAGAAGATGATGGCGCCCTTCTCGGCCTTGCGCGCCTCGGTGAACAGGTCGCGCACGCGGGCGGCGCCGACGCCGACGAACGTGTCGACGAAGTCCGAGCCCGACACGGCGAAGAACGCGGTCCCGGCCTCTCCGGCGACGGCCTTGGCCAGAAGGGTCTTTCCTGTTCCGGGCGGGCCGTGGAGGATGACGCCCTTGGGCATGCGGGCACCGACGCGCGCGAACCGGTCGGGCTCCGAGAGGAACGTGACGACCTCACTCAGTTCCTCGACGGCCTCGTCGCACCCCGCCACGTCGGCGAAACGCGACGCCGGGGTCTCGACCAGGGCGTTCTTGCGCATCTTGCCGTGGCTCGCGGCCCCGCCGTGTCCGCCGCGCGCGGGGTTGCGGCGCTGCAGGAACACGAACGCGCACACGGTGATCATCAGCGCGGCGAAGCCCAGCGGCACGACCCACGCGGGCATCCCGCTCGCGGCGGGGGCGGCCGTCGCGGAGCCGGCGGCCAGCACGGTGACGTGGCGGGCGCGCAGCCACTCGGACAGCGTGAACACAGACGGCGTGGCGGCCGCGGCCGTCTGCGCGCGGGTGTCGCCGCCGAAGTCGCTGCCGCCTTCGGGCTCGGGAATGCGCGCCGCCACCACGTGGCCGGCGTCGTCCACGGCGGCCACCCAGCGGCCCGCGCTGTCCACGGTGGCGGTGTTCACGTGCCCCGACCGGGCGGCCTTCAGCACCTGCGCGTAGTCCACGACCACCGGCGTCGCGTCGCCGCCGAACGGGGCGGTGAGCGACGACGGGACCGGGCTGGCAAGCGCCACCGACGCGAGCATGAACAGCGCGGCGAAGGGGGCGAGAACGCGACGGGCGAGCGTGGATGCGGGCATGGGCACCGGGAGGTTGGGGACCTACGGCGTGTATCGGCGGGGGCGAAGCGATAGTGAGCGGCCCGGCTCCCGACGACCCGGTTCACGCTAGGCGGACCGCCTGTATCCACAAAATGTGCGTGTTCTCGCGACTTTCGTCACGACGTCGGGGCGCCGGGAACGGGTGTCGCGCCCGGCGGAGCCGTCCCCGCCGGAGCCGCGCCCTGCGGAGCCGCCCCCGGGGCACCCGGCCAGCCCTGGGACGGCGCCGCGCCCGGCATCGCCCCGCGGAACGCGGGGGGACCGCCGCGTCCGATGCCGGCGCCGCTGCCGGCGGGCACGGCCTGCGCGGCCACCACGCCGCCGATGCCGCCCGCGCCGAGTGCCAGGGCGGCGGCGATGGCGGACTTATTGCCCGACCAGCGCGGCGGGCTCACGGCGGGTGCCGTGGATGCGGTGGGCGACGGGTCAGCATGGGTCATGGGTGCCTCCGGTGATCGACGGTCTGCCCGAAGCGTCGGCGCGCGACCTGTGGGGACCCTGTGGACGAGGTGTCGCCGGGCTGCGAACATCCCCCGCACGTTCACAGCAACCTCACAGGCGACGCTCAGGCGCGCCTCACCGAGCCGCGCGAGACTCACCGCATGACCACCTCCAGCGACGCCCTGCGGCGTCCCGACGGTACGCCCGTACGCGTGCTGGTCGTGGACGACGAACCCCACCTCGCCGAGCTGCTCTCCATGGCGTTGCGTTACGAAGGCTGGGACGTGCGCTCCGCGGCGGACGGCCGGGGCGCCGTGCGCGAGGCGCGCGCGTTCGGCCCCGACGCCGTGGTGCTCGACATGATGCTGCCCGACTTCGACGGCCTGGAGGTGCTGCGCCGGGTCCGGGCCGAGGACCCCGCGGTGCCGGTGCTCTTCCTGACGGCCCGCGACGCCGTGGAGGATCGCGTGGCCGGCCTCACCGCGGGCGGCGACGACTACGTCACCAAGCCGTTCAGCCTCGAGGAGGTGGTGGCCCGCGTGCGCGCCCTGATGCGGCGCGCGGCCGCGGTGAATCAGGGCTCCGCCTCCACGGTGGTGGTGGGCGACCTGGTGCTCGACGAGGACAGCCACGAGGTGACCCGCGCCGGTGAGGCCATCACCTTGACCGCCACCGAGTTCGAGCTGCTGCGCTTCCTCATGCGCAACCCGCGGCGCGTGCTGTCGAAGGCGCAGATCCTCGACCGCGTGTGGAACTACGACTTCGGCGGTAAGGCCAACGTGGTCGAGCTGTACATCTCGTACCTGCGCAAGAAGATCGACGCGGGCCGGGAGCCCATGATCCACACCATGCGCGGCGTGGGGTACGTGCTGAAGCCCGCGGGCACGTGAGCCCGCCGACGGCGCCGTCGGGACGGCGTTGGTCGCTGCGGGCCAAGCTCGTGGCGACGGTGGTGGTGCTGTTCGCCCTGGTCACGTCGGCGGTCGGTCTGGCCACGGTGGCGCTGACCCGGGACTACCTGCAGGGGCAGCTCGACGATGCGGTGCGCGCAGCGTCGCAGCGGGCCACCGGCGGGCCCCCCGGCCGCGCCGCGCCCTCGCGTGCCGCGGGGGCGGGGCCGCGCACGCCCGGCTCCCTCGGGCCTGGGCCGGGTGGAAGCGACGCCACGCTGCGTCTGGCACTGGAGGGAGACGCCGTGGTGCGCGACCCGTTCGGGCGGGCCATCAACACCGCGGTCACCCCGGCCAACCGCGACGTGGCGCTGACGACTGCGGAGATCGCGGCGGTGCGGAGGGCGGCGGGCGCCACCGGCGCGCCGACCACCGTGGACCTGGGCGACCGGCTCGGCACGTACCGCGTCATGGCGGCCGGGGTGGCGTCCGCCGACGGTGGCACGGCGACGTTCTTCACCGGCCTGCCCACCGCCGGGGTCGACCGCGTCGTGCGCCGGCTGGAGCTGCTGACCGGGGCGGGGGTACTGGCCGGCCTTTTGCTGGTCGCCGCGGGCGGCGCGTTCGCCGTGCGGCGCAACCTGGAGCCCCTCAGCCGCGTGGCCGCGACGGCCGGGCGGGTGTCGGCGATGCGGCTCGACAGCGGCGAGGTGTCGCTGGCCGACCGGGTGGACGCGTCCGACACCGACCCGCGCACGGAGGTGGGCCGGGTGGGGGCGGCGCTCAACCGCCTGCTCGACAACGTGGAGGACTCGCTGCGGGCGCGTCAGGCCAGCGAGCAGCGCGTGCGCCGGTTCGTGTCGGACGCGTCGCACGAGCTGCGCACGCCGCTGGCATCCATCCGTGGGTATGCCGAGCTCTCACGCCTGGGCGCAGTCCAGATGTCGCCCGAGATCGCGCACGCCGTCGGCCGCATCGAGTCGGAGGCCGTGCGCATGGGCACCCTGGTGGACGACCTGCTGCTGCTGGCGCGGCTCGACGAGGGGCGTCCGCTGGAGCGCGAGCCCGTCGACGTGACCGAGCTGGTGGTCAACGCGGTCTCCGACGCGCACGCCGCGGCACCCGATCACGTGTGGCAGCTGGACGTGCCCGACGCGTCCGTCACGGTGACGGGGGATGCGGCGCGCCTTCACCAGGTGATCGCGAACCTGCTGGGCAATGCCCGCACCCACACGCCGCCAGGTACCCGCGTGGTCACCGCCGTCGCCCGCGAAGCGGACCGCGTGCGCATCAGCGTCACCGACGACGGACCCGGCGTCCCTCCCGAGCTGGGGGACGCCGTGTTCGACCGGTTCGCGCGCGCCGACTCGTCGCGCTCACGCGCCGCGGGGTCGACGGGCCTGGGGCTGTCCATCGCCGCCGCCGTCGCCCACGCCCACGGGGGCGACGTGACGCTGGAGAGCCGCCCCGGCTGTACACGGTTCAGTTTGAGCCTTCCCGCGACCGAGGGCTGAGCGAGGCCTCGGTCGCCCGCGGCCGGAGCGGTTTACGCCGGCCCCACATGGGGCACACAGCGGGGGCACAGGTGGCGCGTCGAGGGTGAAGGCATGTCCATTCCCATGCTTTCCTCCCCACGCTCCGGTACCCGCGCAGTGCGCCGGGACGCGGTCACCGGCATCCGCTCCCCCCGGACGGCCGCGGCACCGGAGGGCCGGATGCGCCGGCTCTGGCGCGGCCCCGACGCCGACCCGGCCTGGGCGCGCCCGGCCCTCGCCGCCCTGCTGCTGGCGACCGCGGTCTTCTACCTCATCAACCTCACCGCCTCGGGGTACGCGAACGCGTTCTACAGCGCCGCGGCCCAGGCGGGGAGCGCGTCGTGGAAGGCGTTCTTCTACGGCTCGCTGGACGCCGCCAGCTCCATCACCGTCGACAAGCCCCCCGCATCGTTGTGGGCGATGGCGCTGTCGGTGCGGGCGTTCCGGCTCAACTCGTTCGCGATCCTTGCGCCGCAGGTGCTGATGGGCGTCGCGACCGTCGGCATCGTGTACGCCGCCGTCAAGCGCTACGTCACCCCGGCGGCGGGCCTCATCGCCGGCGCCGCGATGGCGCTGACGCCGGTCGCCGTCCTGATGTTCCGTTTCAACAACCCCGACGCGCTGCTGACGCTGGTGATGGCGGCCGGCGCCTGGGCCACGCTGCGGGCCGTGGAGCGGGGATCCCACCGGTGGATGGCGTTCGTGGGCGTGCTCATCGGCCTCGGCTTCCTCACCAAGACGCTGCAGGTGCTGCTGGTGGTTCCCGCGTTCGCGCTGGCGTATCTGGTGGCCGCGAACACGTCGCTCCCGCGCCGCGCGTACGGCGCGGCCGTGGGCGCCGTGGCGGCGCTGCTGGCGGCCGGATGGTGGGTGGTGATCGTGGAGACCGTCCCCGCGTCGTGGCGCCCGTACGTCGGCGGCAGCCAGACCAACTCGTTCCTCGAGCTCACGTTCGGCTACAACGGCGTCGGCCGCCTGTCGGGCGACGAGGTCGGGTCGGTGGGCGGAGGCGGGGGAGGCGGCTGGGGCGAGACCGGCCTGGGGCGCCTGTTCAACGGGGAGATCGGCGGTCAGATCGCGTGGCTCATCCCCGCCGCGCTCGTCCTTCTGGCCGCCGGCCTGTGGATGCGCCGCCGGGCCCCCCGCACCGATCTGCGCCGGGCGGCGTACATCGTGTGGGGCGGCTGGCTGGTGGTCACCGCCCTGACGTTCTCGTTCATGGCGGGCATCTTCCACGCGTACTACACGGTGGCGCTGGCCCCGGCCGTCGCCGCCCTGGTGGGGATGGGGGCCGTCGAGGCGTGGCAGCGGCGCGCGCACGTCGCCGGCGCCGTCACGCTGTGCGCCGCCACGGCCGCGGCCTCCGTGTGGGGCTTCGTGCTGCTGTCGCGCACGACCGAGTACCCCGATGCGCTGCGCGTGGGCGTGCTGGCGGTGGGGCTCGCGGCGGCGGCCCTGTGGCTGCCCATCGCCCGCCTCGAGCGCCGCGTCGCCGGCCTGGTCGCCGCCGCCGCGCTGGCCGCGGCCCTGGCGGGTCCCACCGCGTACAGCATCACCACCGTCGCCGAGGCTCACACCGGCAGCATCGTCACGGCCGGCCCCGCGACGGGCGGCATGGGCGGCCCCGGTGGCGGCCGCGGCGGCGCCCCGGGTGGCGCCCCGGGCGGCATGGCGCCGCCCACCGGTGCGATGGGCGCGCCGGCCGGGACGGCGGCCAACGGCGCCGCCGCCACGACCGCCGCGGGCGCCGCACGCCCCGGCGGCATGGGCGCGCTGCTGGATGCGTCGGCGCCGGACGCGTCCGTGGTGGCGGCCCTCGCGGCCGACGCCGACCGCTACACGTGGGTGGCCGCCACCATCGGCTCGCAGAACGCCGCGGGCCTGCAGCTGGGCACGGGGCTCCCGGTGATGGCCATCGGCGGGTTCAACGGATCCGACCCCAGCCCGACGCTTCAGCAGTTCCAGGCGTACGTGGCCGCGGGCCGCATCCACTACTTCGCCGCGTCCGGCGGCGGCTTCGGCGGGCCGGGCCAGGGCGGGAGCGGCACGGGCAGCCAGATCACGCAGTGGGTCGAGGCGAACTACACGCAGGTCACCATCGGTGGCAGCACGTTCTACGACCTCACGCAGCCGGTGTCCGGCGCGGCGGGGAGCTGACCATGGCGTCCGCGACGAAGGGAGTGATGGTGCGGGACGCCGTGACCGGGGACGCGCCGTGGCCCGGCGAGTGGGCGGAGGCGCACGTGGGTCCCGTGCTCGACGTGGTCATCCCCGTCTACAGCGAGCAGGCGACGCTGGAGGCGTGCGTGCGTCGCCTGCACGCCCACCTCGCCCACACGTTCCCGTACCCGTTCCGCATCACGGTGGCCGACAACGCCAGCACGGACGGCACGCTGGCCGTGGCGTGCCGGCTGGCGGACGAGATGCCTCAGGTGGACGTCGTCCACCTGACGCTCAAAGGGCGCGGGCGTGCCCTCAAGCAGGCGTGGCTGGCCTCGGACGCGGCCGTGCTGGCGTACATGGACGTCGACCTCAGCACCGACCTCGACGCGTTGTGGCCCCTGGTGGCGCCGCTCATGTCGGGGCACAGCGACGTGTCCATCGGCACGCGCCTGGACCGCGCGTCGCGGGTGGTGCGGGGGCCGCGCCGCGAGTTCATCTCGCGGGCGTACAACCTCATCCTGCGGGGGGCGCTTGGGGCGCGCTTCACCGATGCCCAGTGCGGGTTCAAGGCCATCCGGGCCGACGTGGCCCGGGCGCTCCTGCCGATGGTGGAGGACGGCGCGTGGTTCTTCGACACCGAGCTGCTGGTGCTGGCCGAGCGCTGCCGCCTGCGCATCCACGAGGTGCCGGTGGACTGGTACGACGACCCCGACAGCCGGGTGGACGTGGCGGCGACGGCCCGCGACGACCTGACCGGCGTGTGGAGGGTGCGCCGCGCGCTGGCGCGGGGACGCCTGCCCGTGGACGACGTGGCCCGCCGCATGGGGCGCCTGCCCCCGGAGTCGGGGGTCGGCGCCCAGGTGCTGACGTTCGCGGCCGTCGGCATCGTCTGCGCCGTGCTGCAACTGGCGCTGTTCGCCGTGTTGCGCGGGCGCGTCGACTCGGCCCAGGTCGCCAACGTCGCCGCGCTGGTGCTGGCGACGGTGGCCAACACGTGGGCGAACCGGCGCTACACGTTCGGCATCCGCGGCCCCGGGGGGACCGTGCGCCAGCAGACCCAGGGCCTCGGCATCGTCGCCGTGACGTGGGCGTTCACCGCGGCGTCGCTGTGGAGTCTCGGCGCGCTGGCGCCTGAGGCGGGCACGGTGCTCCAGACCGCCGTCGTGGGGCTCGCCACCGCCGCCGCGACCGCGGCGAAGTTCGTGGTGATGCGGCGCTGGGTGTTCGCGGGTGCCCGCGGCTGACGCGCGACGCGGCTCGAGGGGCGCGCAACGCCTGTGGGGGACGCCGATCCTCGCAACCTGTCGCCGCCACGTTCGTGCGTCGCTCTCGATCATCGCGAGCTCGAATCGAGCGGCGTCGGCCTGGCTCTCTCGACCGCGCGGAGGATCCCGTGGCCCTCTGGCGGGGGGTCTTCCGCCGTCAGCCTTCACGCCCGCCGACGGACCCGGGCTCGACTCCCTGTGACCGCTCCATTGCGGGGTGCAACGCTCACCATCCGACCGCACACACCGGGCACTTACGGCCGCGCGACGATGAACGTGGACACGGCGAAGAACCGGCCGAACGGCGAGTTCTCGATTGATTCGGGACGGGTCCGGAGCGGGGCGGCGAGCCTCTCGGGCAGCCACTTGTACTCCTCGAACTGGACCAGAGCCCAGCCGCGCGTCACACGTCCGAACCCCGCGCTGCGGACGACCGTCTCCAACTCGCGCGGCCAGTAGTTGCGGGCCGCGGCGACGCGCTGGGTCAGTCGCGCCGGCAGCCAGGGCATGAGCGGCACCGGGCGACCCCACAACACGCGGTCCTCGCTCCAGCGCGCTCCGTGCCCCTCGAACGGGAACCAGCGGTTGGGGCTGAACACCACCAACGCACCGGACGACCTGAGCACGCGGCACGCCTCGGCCACGGCCGCACGGTCGCCAGGGACGTGCTCCAGTACCTCGTTGAGGAGTACGCCGTCGTAGCTGGCGTCGGCGTACGGCAGCGCCGACCCGTCGTAGGTGTCGAACCGCAGCTCCGGGCGCGAGAACTCCTCGCGTGCCCGGTGAACGGCCGCCGTGTCCACGTCGATACCCGTGGCGTGGGCGGCTCCGTGCTCGACGAGCGCGTTCGCGTAGGCCCCCTCGTTGCAGCCGAAGTCGAGCCACTCCCCCTCGATCGGCACCTGCCGCTCGACCTTGCCCAAGCGGTAGCTGACGGCATCGCCGTAGGCGGTGCTGTGTCCCGGCTCGCGAAACCGTGGTTCAGCCACGGGCGTGACCGTAACGATGTTTCCGTTGCCCACGCGACGGTGCCTCCGTGCGTGCCGCTGCGGACGGCCGCACGGTGGGCGTAACCAGTACACTTGTTCGGTGCCCACCCGTTCTGCGCATCCGTCCGACCAGATCCGCGTGGTCGGGGCCCGCGAGCACAACCTCAAGGACGTCACGGTCGCGATCCCCCGCGACGCGCTGGTCGTCATCACCGGCCTGTCGGGCAGCGGCAAGTCGAGCCTGGCGTTCGACACGCTGTACGCCGAGGGGCAGCGCCGGTACGTCGAGAGCCTGTCCGCGTACGCGCGGCAGTTCCTGGGGCAGATGGACAAGCCCGACGTCGACCACATCGAGGGGCTGTCACCGGCCATCTCGATCGACCAGAAGACCACCAGCCGCAACCCGCGCTCCACCGTCGCGACGGTCACCGAGATCTACGACTACCTGCGCCTTCTGTACGCGCGGGTGGGGGAGCCCCACTGCCCCGAGTGCGGGCGGCCCATCCAGGGGCAGAGCCTCGAGCAGATCGCCGACCGGGTGCTTGAGCTGCCGGAGGGCACGCGCTTCATGGTGATGGCGCCGCTGGTACGCGACCGCAAGGGCGAGCACCGCGACGTGCTTCAGCACATCCGCAACGAGGGCTTCACCCGGGTCGCCATCGACGGCACCGTGTCGACGCTCGACGACGCCGCGCCGATGGAGCGCACCAGGAAGCACACCATCGAGGTGGTCGTCGACCGCCTGGTGATGCGCGACGACCTGCGGCGCCGGCTCACCGAGAGCCTCGAGACCGCGGCCCAGCTGTCGGACGGGTTGGTGCGCATCCTGGAGGTGGGTGGCGACGAGCGGTCGTGGACGTACTCCGAGCACTTCGCGTGCCCCGAGCACGGGGCGTCGCTCACCGAGATGGCACCGCGCGTGTTCAGCTTCAACGCGCCGCACGGGGCGTGCCCCACGTGCACCGGCCTGGGCTTCATGCCCGAGGTCGACCCCGAGCTGGTGGTCGATCCCCGCCGCACGCTGGCCGAGGGCTGCCTCATCCCGTGGGCCGACCGCACCACCGACTACTACGACCTGCTGCTCGAGGCCATCTGCGACGAGTACGACATCGACCGCGACACGCCGTGGGCGCGCCTGCCCGCCGAGCACCGGGACCTGCTGCTGAACGGCCCCCCCGGCGGGCGGCGCAAGCGCATGTACCTGGGGGCGCGGAAGGGAAGGAACCGCAACCCGGTGGGGTGGTTCGAGGGGGTCATGCCCCAGCTGCGCCGGCAGCACACCACGTCGATGTCACAGGCGGTACGCGAGTCGGTCGAGCAGTACATGTCGCTGCGGCCGTGCCCCGACTGCGGCGGCGCGCGGCTGAAGCCCGAGGTGCTGGCCGTCACCGTGGGCGGCAAGTCCATCGCCGAGCTGGCGGCGCTGTCGGTGGACGACGCGATGACGTTCTTCGACGCGCTGACGCTGACCACCACGCAGGCGCTCATCGGCGAGCGGGTGATCCGCGAGATCAACGAGCGCCTGCGGTTCCTGGTGGACGTCGGCGTCGGCTACCTCGACCTGGCCCGCGGGGCGGGCACGCTGTCCGGCGGCGAGGCCCAGCGCATCCGCCTGGCCACGCAGATCGGCTCGGGCCTCATGGGCGTGCTGTACATCCTCGACGAGCCGTCCATCGGGCTGCACCAGCGCGACAACCGCAAGCTCATCACCACGCTCGATCGCCTGCGCGACCAGGGCAACACGGTGCTGGTGGTGGAGCACGACGAGGACATGATGCGCGCCGCCGACCACCTCATCGACATGGGGCCGGGGGCGGGGGAGCACGGCGGCCGGGTGGTGGCCGAGGGCACGCCCGACGAGGTCGCGGCCGACGAGCACTCGGTGACCGGCGCCTACCTGTCGGGCCGCCGGCGCATCCCGGTGCCTGCTGAGCGCCGGGAGGGCAGGGGCGAGCTGCGCGTGACGGGTGCGCGCGAGAACAACCTGCGCGGCATCGACGTGGCGCTGCCGGTGGGCACGCTCACGTGCGTCACCGGCGTGTCGGGCTCCGGCAAGAGCACGCTGGTCAACGAGATCATCCTGAAGGCCGTCGCCGGGCGTCTCTCGCGCCGGCCGAAGCGGGCGGGTGCCCACGACGACATCGAGGGGCTCGAGCACTTCGACAAGGTCATCGCCATCGACCAGTCGCCCATCGGCCGCACCCCGCGGTCGAACCCGGCCACGTACACCGGCGTGTTCGACCTCATCCGGCAGCTCTTCTCCAGGACCCCCGACGCGCGGGCGCGGGGCTACTCGCCCGGGCGCTTCAGCTTCAACGTCAAGGGCGGGCGCTGCGAGCACTGCAAGGGCGACGGCACCATCACCATCGAGATGCACTTCCTGCCCGACGTGTACGTGCCGTGCGAGGTGTGCGGCGGCAAGCGGTACAACCGCGAGACGCTGGAGGTGCGCTACGGCGGGCGCACCATCGCCGACGTGCTCGACCTGTCCATCGACGACGCGGTCGAGGCGTTCGGCGCCGTGCCCAAGATCCAGCGGCGCCTGCAGACCCTGGCCGACGTGGGCCTGGGCTACGTGCGCCTGGGACAGCCCGCCACCACGCTGTCCGGCGGCGAGGCGCAGCGGGTGAAGCTGGCGTCCGAGCTGGCGCGGGTGGCGACGGGGCGCACGCTGTACGTGCTGGACGAGCCCACCACGGGCCTGCACCTGGCCGACATCGAACGCCTCTTGGTGGTGCTGCAGCGCCTGGTCGACGCCGGCAACACCGTGCTGGTGATCGAGCACAACCTCGACGTCATCAAGTGCGCCGACTGGGTGGTGGACCTCGGTCCCGAGGGCGGCGCGGGCGGTGGCCTGCTGATCGCCGAGGGCACCCCGGAGCAGGTGGCCGCCGACCCCGAGTCGTTCACGGGTCGCTATCTGCGCGACGTGCTGGAGGCTCACGTGGCGGCGCCCGCGGCACTGGGCTAGCCCTCGTGTTGGTGTTCTATCTGGATGAGTTCGGCGACGACTCACTGGCACGGGCCGACGATGGCCACTCTCCTGTGCTGAAGGAAGGCGTGAGTAGGTGGTTTGTGCTGTCGGCCGTGGGTATCCGTGATAGTTCACGTGAGCGTGTAGCCGGGGATATCATCGCGATCAAGGGCCGATACTTCCAGACGGAGTCGTCACCCTTGCGATGGGGCGCTTCGGAGATCAAAGGGCGGCATCTTGCCGGCGTCTGGAAGAACATGCAACGCGGCAAGACCATCGTTCGCCCTGCGGCGTACCGGGTCCTCACTCCTGCGAGCGCGAATCACCTGTTCGCCGAAGTGGGCGGTCTCTTCGAGAAGTACAGACCGCTCGTCTTCTCGGTTGCCGTGGACAAGGAAGCACTCCTGCAAAGGCACCAGGAGCCGTTTCCCGTGCTCGGCGTCGCCTACACGTATCTGCTTCAGCGGATCGCGCTCACGATGGAGAAGACCTATAGCGGTGAGACGGCGCTCGTCGTCGCTGATCAGCAAACGGCGCACGAACGGTTCTTCCGGTCAGGCAGGATGCATGAGGTACGAAGCGCTCTCTGCGCGGGACTGCCCGTACAACCGAACTTTGATCTCGTGCTCGACAAGCCGCTGTGGATCGACACCGCCCTCAGTGTCTGGGACCGGGAGATTCTGCAGCTCGCTGACATCGTTGCGTACTCGACGGGACAGTGGGCGTCAGGTCGAGCGGTAGCGCAGGAACCATGTTTCTTGTGGCGTCACATTCGGCCGTGCCTCGCCGTCGGCTGGACATCGCGCACGGTCGAAGGCGCTGGCTTGGTGATCTATCCCCGGCCGAGCGACTATCCGTCCGCTGCCTAGGCACCAACCAACGAAAAGCGGCGCAACCCGGGTCCCACCGTAAGCGGAAGGATCCCTGGTGCACCGCACCCTGATTATCGACGGCGGACGTTGGAAGTCAACTGAGCGAGGGTGCCACGACGGAGGGCGTGCCTCGCGGGAGCACCCCGGCCTTGTGGATGCGACCTCCAATGCGTCGCGTCGACGCCACCTGGCGGCGCCCGCCCTCTGAGCCGCTACGCGCACCTCTGGGCGTCGCGCACGGCCTGTTCGCGTTTGCGGTGCTGCTCGTCGGTGCCGCTGGGATGGGCGGCCGCGGTCTCGAGGTACGGCAGGGCCGACGAGCAGTCGCCCAACTGCATCAGCGACACCCCGATGTTGTAGTTGGCGTTGGCCTCGTACGGGTCGCCGGCCTGCTGCAGCGTGGGGAGCGCACGCCGCGACTCGCTGAGCGCGGTCTCGGGGTCGCCCGCCTCGTAGGCCAGCCACGCGTGGTCGATCAGTGCGCGCGCCTCGGCCAGCGTGAGGTCGGGCTCGGACGGCGCGGCGGGAGGATCCACGGGCTCATCGGCGGTATCGGGCGGCGCCGGCTGCGGTGCGGGGGCGGTGGTGACCCGCTCGGTGGTCACCGTGACGGTCGCGGCGGGAGGCGGCGGATCCTCGGCGGCGGTCGTCTCGGGCGCGGTCTCGGGGTTCGCCGCCGCGGCGGACGTCGCCGCGCGCGTCGTGGTGCCCGCCCCGCGCGGGTCGTCGCCCGCGCGCGACATCAGCCCGTATCCGGCGCCGACGGCCGCGGCCAGCAGCACCACGGCCGCCGCCACCCACGGCGCGCGCCGCCGGCGCCGGGGCGCGGGCGGGGGAGCGCCCACCGGCGGCGCCACGGGCCGGCGCGGCATCACCGACGTGCGGTCCACCCGCGTGGGCTCCGGAGTGCGCGACGGCGCGGGGGGCATCGGCGCGGCCGCGCGCAACGTGGCGTCAAGCGCCGCGCCCATCGCGGCGGCCGACGCGAACCGGTCGTGCGGGCTCTTCGCCATCCCGCGCATGAGGAACGCCCGCACCGCGTCCGGCGCGTCCGGGCGACGCTCGCGGGGGTCCGGCACGGGCGCGGTGACGTGCTTCACCAGCGCGGCGCTGGCGGGGCCGTCCCCCGCGTCGTACGGCGGGGCCCCGCAATACGCCTCGAACAGCGTCGCCGCCAGCCCGTACAGGTCGACGGACGGCGTGATGGGATCACCCGTGGCGGCCTCGGGCGCGATATAGCCGGGCGTGCCGATCACCAGGTTGGTGCGCGACAGTGACCCGTCACCCAGGCGGGCGACGCCGAAGTCGGCCACGTGGGGGCGGCCCTCGGCGTCGATCAGCACGTTGCTGGGCTTGACGTCGCGGTGGATGATGCCCGCGGCGTGCGCAGCGCCCAGCGCGTCGCACACCCCGCGGCCGATGCGCACGCACGTGTCCCAGCTCAGCGCGCCGCGCCGCGACAGCGCGTCCAGGCTCTCGCCGTGGATGAACTGCAGCACCAGATGACGTGAGCCGTCGTCGCCCGAGATCAGGTCGTACACCTGGATGACGCCCGGATGGTTGACCCGGGCGAGCGCGTGGGCCTCCCGCTCGAAGCGCGCCAGCGCGTCGGCGTCGAGCGTGAACTCCACCCGCAGGCGCTTGATCGCCACATCGCGGTGCAGGCGCGTGTCCCAGGCGCGGTACACCTCGCCCATCCCGCCCTGCCCGATCAGCTCGCGGATCTCGTACCGGCCGTGGTCCAGGGTGTGCGGCAGCACCAGCCTCCTCGCGTTGCTCCGGACGGGGGGATAGTAGACGTCGCCCCGCGGCCGCTACCCTGCTCGCCATGCTCGCCCGCCGCCTCAGCGCCCGCGTCCACTACGGCTGGATCGTGGTCGCGGTGGTGTTCGTGACGCTGCTGGCCGCCGCCGGTTTCCGGTCCACCATCGGCGTGTTCATCGTGCCGTTCCAGGACGAGTTCGGCTGGGACCGCGGTCAGGTGTCCACCGCGATCGCCGTGAACCTGGTGTGCTACGGACTGGTCGCCCCGTTCGCCGCCGCGCTCGTGATGCGGCTGGGGACGCGGCGCGTGATGGTGGGTGCGCTGGCGGCCGTCGCGGTGGGCGCGGCCGCCACCACCGGCATGTCGGCGCTGTGGCAGCTGGACGTGCTGTGGGGGCCCGTGATCGGCTTCGCCACGGGCGCCATCTCCATCCCGCTGTCGGCGATCGTCGCGACCCGGTGGTTCCACACCCGCCGCGGCCTCGTCACAGGCCTCCTGACCGCCGCGTTCGCCACCGGCAACCTGGCGTTCCTGCCGCTGATCGCCTGGATCACGCGGGACCACGGCTGGCGGACGTCGGTGCTGCTCATCACCGCCCTTGCGCTGGCGGTCATCCCGCTGGTGGCGCTGCTGATGCGCGAGCACCCCGCCGACGTCGGCGTGCGGCCGTTCGGGGCGCCGGACGACGCCTCGGCCCCCGCGGCGGGGCCCGCGCTGGGGCCGAACCCGTTCACCACCCCACTGCGCGTCTTGGCCGACGCGGCCCGCGTGCGCGACTTCTGGCTGCTGGCCGGCACGTTCTTCGTGTGCGGATGGACCACCAACGGGGCGGTGCAGTCGCACTTCATCCCCGCGGCCTACGACCACCACATCCCCGAGGTGACGGCGGCGTCGCTGATGGTGGTGATCGGGATGTTCGACATCATCGGCGCCACCGGATCGGGCTGGATGACCGACCGCTTCGACCCCCGGCACCTCCTGTTCGTCTACTACGTGTTGCGCGGAACGTCCCTGGCGCTGCTGGTTCCCCTGCTGACGGGGCCCCGCTGGGGCCTCCTGGGGTTCGCCGTGCTGTACGGGCTCGACTGGGTCGCCACGGTGCCGCCCACGGTGGCGCTCACCACCCTCGTGTTCGGGCGCGAACGGGCCGGAATCGTGTTCGGCTGGGTGTTCTGCAGCCACATGCTGGGCGGGGCGACCGCCGCGTGGCTGGCGGGAGCGCTGCGCGCGTCGCTGGGGGACTACGTGGTGGCGTTCACCGGCGCCGGGGTCCTCGCGGTCGTCGCCGGCGTCGCATCGCTGGCGATCGCCCGCGGACGGGGAGCGCACCCCGCCCATCCCGTCGCGATCGAGGCGACGGCCACGGGTACGTGACCGGTCGGTGAGACGGCACGACGCACGCGCGTCCGTGTGCACGCGGCGTTGCGCGTCGTAAGAAATCTCCTGCGTGGCGCGCATTCGATGGCCCGGCCGTTGTATGCATGCGCTATGCCCAACTCATCCTTCCTGCGCGGCCGCTCCGCCGTGCTCACCGCCGCCGCGCTCGCGTCCGTCGCGGCTCCCGCCGCCGCCGCGTGGACCGAGCCGGTCCCCGGGGAGAGCCCCCTCAACGTCGCCCCCACGCGCTCGGCCACCGACGCCGCGGTCGCATCCGTCGGCGGCGTGCCGTACGTCGCATGGAGGGAGGAGGACGGCAGCAACAACGAGGTGCGCGTCGCCCGCCTGGTCACCACCGGCTGGGAACGCGTCGGCGCCACGGCGGTGCCGGAGTCGCCCGTCAACAACGACAGCCTGGGCGACGCCCGGTCGGTGTCGCTGGCCGACGTCAACGGCGTGCCGTACGTGGCCTGGGCCGAGTTCGACGGCACCAACACCGAGGTGCGGGTGGCGCGGCCCACGGCCGACGGTACCGGCTGGGAACGCGTCGGCCAGGCGGTCAACGCGGCCAGCCCCGTCAACGTGTCGCCGTCGCGCAACGCCGTGCGGCCCACGATCGCCAACGTCAACGGGGCGCCCTGGGTGACGTGGACGGAGGACGACGGCACCAACGCCGAGGTGCGCGTCGCGCGGCTGCGTCCCGACGGCCTGGGCTGGGAGCGCGTGGGGGAGGGCGTGCGCCCCGGGAGCCCCATCAACCGCGACCCCAAGCGGTCGGCCTTCGACGCCACCCTGGCCGTCGCCAGCGGCGTGCCGTACGTCGCGTGGGCCGAAGGGGACGGCACCAACACCGAGATCCGCGTCGCCCGCCCCAACGCGGCGGGCACGGGCTGGGTGCCCGTCGGCCAGACCCTGAAGCCCGCCAGCCCCGTGAACGCCAACGCCAAGGGCCGTGCGCGCGGCCCGGCGCTGGCCGACTGGGGCGGCCGCCTGGCGGTGGCGTGGGTGGAGCAGGCCCCCGGGGCCGTGCGGCGCGTGCATGCGTCCGTCCTGTCCACCAGCGGCGCGGGCTGGGAGCCGCTCGACCAGGGCAAGGGACTCAACGCCAACCGCGCGCGTCCCGCCACGGCGCCCCGCATCGCCGTCGTCGCCGGCGGGCTGTGGGCCACGTGGGCCGAGTTCGACGGGCAGAACCGCGAGGTGCGGGTGGCGCGCCTGGCCACCGCCGGCGGACGCTGGGAGCAGGTGCCCGCGGGCGTCTCGCCGGTGAACGCCAGCGCCGGGCGTAACGCCGACGCACCCGCCATCGCCGACGTCACCAACGTGCCGTACGTCGCGTGGGTCGAGGCCGACGCCGTCAACCGCGAGATGCGCGCGAGCCGGCTCCAGCCCGACTTCACCCGGCTGTCCGCGTCGGGCACCGAGGAGCGGGTGGCGATGACCGCCACCATGCGCACGTACGGGCTGCCGTACCAGGTGGGCTTCCAGATCTCGGGCGGCGGCCTGGCGCGCGCCACCCGTCCCGGCACGGTGTCGGGCGACCCGGCCACCACCAGCGCCACGGCGAGCCGCCTGCGCAGCGGCGTCACGTACCAGTGGCGTCCCGTCGTCGCGATGGGCGGCGGCGGCCTGGTGGCCACCGGCCCCGCCCAGTCGATCCTCACCACCTCGGTCGCGCGCCTGTCGCTGACGACCCCGGGGGCCAAGAAGGGCCGCACATGGCGCTTCCGCAGCGGCCGGCCCGCGGGCGTCCGCGTGCGGGTCAACCTCCGCAGCCGCCTGACGGTGGTGATCTCGGGCCACGGCATCGTGCGGCGCGTCACGCGCGCCGTCAACGCCGGCATCACGCCCGTGCGCCTCGCGAAGGTGCCCCGCAAGGCGGGCACGTACCGGGTGCGCATCGCGGTGCGCGCGAGCGGGGGACGCACCGCCGCGGTCACCGGCAAGATCGTGATCGTGCCGCGGCGCCGCTAGCGAGGAGGGGCGCGTGCGCACCATCGTGACCGCCGCCGTCGCGACCGCGGCGGCGGTCATCGTCGCGGCGCCCGCGGCGGCGGCCACCAGGGTCGACGTGCCCCGCACGGCGGGCGCCGTGATCGCCGCGATCACCCGCCAGGGTGACGTGCCCGTCCGGGTGCCGGGACGGATTCCCGTAGACGCCACGGGACGCCTGGTGGCGGCCGGTGGGCCCGTGGGCGCCCACGGCTACGTCATCCGCATCGAGAGCCCCGGCTGCGGCGGCGCGCCAGCGTGCACGGTCGCGACGCTGAGGGGCGCGGCGCGCGAGTCCGTCCGCGGGCCCCAGACCGTGGCCCTGGCCGGCGGACTCACCGGGCGCTTCACGCCGATGCGCTGCGGCGCGACGTGCGCGCCGCCGTCCATCGCGTGGCGCCAGGACGGCGTGACGTACCGCCTGCAGGTGACCGTGCCGAGGTCGCTGCGGGCCACCATGGTGGCCCTGGCGAACGACGCCATCACGGCCGGCCCGCGCGGCGTGCCGACGCCACCGGCGCACGCCCACATGGTCGCCTGCAGCGCATCGGGCGACACGTGCATGGGCATCTACGTACGCGGCGGGCGCGTGGTGCTGCGGCGCACGTACCTCGCGCGCTACGTGGGCCGCGACCGGCTGTGCCTGCGCTACCCCGCCCGCACCGCCGCGATGCGGGGAGCCGTGGTCTGCCGCACCGTGTCGCTGCGCAGCGAAGGGCGCGCCTGGGCCGCCCAGGCCGTGTTCGCGCTGCGCGGTCCCGGCGTGTACCGCGCCGTGGGATATCCGTCCGTGCGCGTGACCGTGGGCGGCTGACGCCACCCGTTCGGGTTTGCGCCACGGCCCGGCGCCTGTGAACCTTGGGCCATGAACCAGGACGAGAGAGACAGACTGGACGCGCTGCTGCGGGTCGAGAGCGTCAGCGCCCTGCCGCAGCACGCGGCCGACATGGTGACGGCCGCGGAGCTGGTGGCCGACGAGATCCGCCGAGCGGGCGGCAGCGCCGACGTCCACCACGACACCGCCCGCCCGCTGGTGGTGGGCGACGTCGAGGCCTCCACGGGGGCCGGGGCACCGCGGGTGATCGTGTACGGCCACTACGACGTGCAGCCCGTGGGCGACCCGGCGCTGTGGACGACCCCGGCGTTCGAGCCGGTGGTGCGCGACGGCAACCTCTACGCGCGCGGCGCCAGCGACGACAAGGGCAACCTGTTCATGCTGCTGGTCGCCGTACAGCGCTTGGCGACGGCAGGCGTACTGCCCGTCAACGTCACGTTCCTGGTGGACGGTGAGGAGGAGGTGAGCGGCGACTCGGCCCTCGACTGGGTCCGCGACGCGGCCCCGGATGCCGCCGCCGCGCTCATCTTCGACATCGCCATGGCCGGCCCCGGGCGGCCCGTGATCTGCTCGGGCCTGCGGGGCCTGGTCTACCGGCGGGTGACGGTGACGACGGCGCCGGGCGACGCGCACAGCGGGCTGTTCGGCGGGGCCGCGCTCAACGCCGCCCATGCCCTCGTGCGCATCCTCGACGCCATCCGCCCCCACAGCGGGCGGCTCGATCCGCGCCTCTACGCGGGGGCCATCGCCGCCACGCCGGACGAGGTGGCGGCCTGGGCCGACCTGCCACCGGGCGGGGAGGTGCTGGCCGACGCGGGCCTCGTGCCCGCCGACGGGGACGCGGCCGACGCGTTCTACCGGCGCACGCTCACCGAGCCGTCGCTGGACGTGCACGGCATCGCGTGCGGGGAGCCGGATGCGGTGAAGACCAACCTGCCGTCGCGCGCCGAGGCGACGCTGTCGGTGCGCCTGGCCCCCGGGCAGGACCCCGGCGTCATCGGCCCGTTGCTGGACGACCTCATCCGCGCGGCCGCCCCCACGGGTGCCGACGTGACCATCGACCGCCTCTCCGATGCCCTTCCGGCGCGCCTCGATCCCCGCACGCCGGTGCTCGCGGCCGCCCGCAAGGCCATCGCCGACAGCACGGGCTGGCCGTGCGTGCCGGTGGGCGTGGGCGGCAGCATCCCCGTGGTGGCGGCGTTCTCGGCCCGCGGCATCCCGACGGTGCTGAGCGGCTTCGCGCTGCCCGACGACGCCATCCACGCGCCCGACGAGCACCTGCGCGAGGAGCACCTGGCCATCGGCACGCGGGCGGCGATGGCCATCCTGACCGCCCTGGGGGACGCGTGACGACCCCGGCGGCGTTCCCCGACGAAACCGGTGACGACGGCAGCTGGCAGCGGCAGGCGTCGGCGTTCCGGCAGTGGGTGTCGCGCGACGGTTCCACGCCGTTCCCGGCCGTGGCGGGGCGCTACCACCTGTACGTGTCGCTCGCCTGCCCGTGGGCGCACCGCGTCGTCATCATGCGCGCCCTGCGCGGCCTCGAGGACGCCATCTCGATGACCATCGTGGATCCCGAGCGCGACGAGCGCGGCTGGGCCATCCACCCCGGAGAGCCGGGATGCACCGACGATCCCGTCAACGGGTTCGTGTTCCTGTCCGAGGCGTACGAGGCCACCGACCCGGCGTTCGCCGGGCGGTACAGCGTGCCGGTGCTGTGGGACATCGACGAGGGCCTCATCGTCAACAACGAGTCCGCCGACATCCTGCGGATGCTGGACGTGGAGTTCGCCGACGTGGCCCGCCGCCCGCAGCCCACGTACTACCCCGCGGACCTCGCCGCCGAGATGGACGCGCTGATGGACGACATCTACGTGCGGGTCAACAACGGCGTCTACGCGTGCGGGTTCGCGGCCACGCAGGGGGCCTACGATGCGGCGTTCGCCGACCTGTTCGCCGGGCTCGACATGCTGGACGACCGGCTCGGGAGCCGCCGGTTCCTGATGGGACCCGCGCTCACCGAGGCCGACATCCGCCTGTTCACCACGCTGGTGCGGTTCGACCCGGTGTACGTGGGGCACTTCAAGTGCAACCTGCGGCGCATCGCCGACTACCCGCACCTGTCCGGCTACCTGCGCGACGTGTACCAGCTGCCCGGCGTCGCCGGCACGGTGAACCTGGACCACATCCGGCGCCACTACTACCGCACGCACGGGGCGCTCAACCCGTCCCGCATCGTTCCCGGGGGGCCGCAGCTCGACTGGGACCGTCCCAGCGGGAGGGACGGCCTGGGCGCGACCGGCTGAGCCGCGCCGTGACCCGCGCCGACCTGCGCCTGGGGTCGCGGCAGGGCCGCGGCGTCGTGGCCGCGGCCACGCTCGGCTCGGGGATGGTGCTGCTGGACGGCACGGTGGTGAACATCGCGCTGCGGTCGATCGGCACCGACCTCGACGCGGGCCTGGCCGCGCTGCAGTGGATCGCCAACGGCTACCTCTTGTCGCTGGCGGGCCTCATCCTGCTGGGAGGGGCGCTCGGCGACCGGTGGGGCCGGCGGCGGGTGTTCGAGATCGGCGTGGTGGTGTTCGCCCTGGCCTCTGTCGGGTGCGGGCTGGCCCCGACGTGGCCGGTGCTGGTGGCGGCACGCGTCGCGCAGGGCGTCGGGGGTGCGCTGCTGACGCCGGGCAGCCTCGCGATCCTGCAGTCGGTGTTCGCGCGTGAGGAGCGGGCCCGGGCCATCGGCGTGTGGTCGGGCGCGGCCAGCATCGCGACGGCGCTGGGGCCGCTCGTCGGGGGCCTGCTCATCGAGTGGTCGTGGCGCTGGATCTTCCTCATCAACGTGCCCCTGGCGCTCGTGACGCTGGCGATCAGCCGGCGCTGGGTGCCCGAGAGCCGCGACCCGGAGGCGTCCGGGCGGTTCGATGTGGTGGGAGCGGTGCTGGGCGTCGCCGGGCTCGCCGCCACCACGTACGGGCTGATCGAGTGGGGCACGCGCGGAGCCGTCGCGATCGGCCTGGCCGGGGTGGTCGTGATGGCCGCGTTCGTCGCGTGGGAGCACCGCACCCCGCACCCGATGGTGCCGCTGGGGCTGTTCGGGTCGCAACAGTTCAGCGCGGCCAACGCGATGACGCTGGTGGTGTACGCGGCACTCGGCGCCGTCTTCTTCTTCCTCGTGCTGCAGCTTCAGAGCGTGCTGGGCTGGACGGCCCTCGAGGCGGGCCTCGCGACCGTGCCGGTGAGCGTCTGCATGCTGTTCCTGGCCGGCAAGGGCGGCCAGCTGGGCGAGCACATCGGCCCCCGGCTGCCGATGACCGTGGGGCCGTTGGTGATGGCCGCCGGCACGCTGATGCTGGTGCCCGTGGACGCGGGAGACGGCTACGTGGCGCATGTGCTGCCCGGCCTGGTGGTGTTCGGCCTCGGCCTGGCGCTGATGGTGGCTCCGCTCACGGCGACGGTGCTGGCCGCCGCGCCCGACCACCGGGCGGGCATCGCCAGCGGCGTCAACAACGCGGTGGCGCGCGCCGGATCACTGCTCGCGGTCGCCGCCCTGCCGCCCCTGGTGGGCCTCAGCGGCGACGACTACGCCGTCGCGTCCGCGTTCACCCACGGATACCGGTGGGCGCTCGTCGCGTGCGCCGGGTTGCTGGCGGCGGGCGGCGTGGTGTCGTGGCTGCTCATCCGCAACCCGCCGCGCCGGACCACGGCGCAGGGAGCGCCGGTGCAGGGGCCCGGCGCGGGCTGACGACGGCGGTCAGGCGGCGACCGCCTCCCGGTCGGCGCCGACCGACGCCACCACGTCGGCCAGGGTCGCGTCGAACGCCTCGTGCGCCACCTGGCACGTGCCCGCGGCCTGGTGGCCGCCTCCGCCGTGGCGCAGCATCACGGCGCCGATGTCGGCGGGGGACGTGCGATCGATGATCGACTTGCCGACGGCCAGCACCGTGTTCTTCTTGTCGCGGCCCCACAGCACGTGCACGCTGACGCGGGCCTGTGGGAACAGCGCGTAGACCATGAAGCGGTTGCCGGCGAAGATGGTCTCCTCGTCGCGCAGGTCGACCACCACCACGTCCCCCTCCAGGCGCGAGCAGCGCTTGAGCTGCTCGATGAACCGGGGCGTGTGCTCGCGGAACAGCTCGACGCGCTCGGCCACGTCGGGCAGCGCCAGGATGTCGTCGACGTCCTGGTGGGCGATGCAGTAGTCGATCAGCTCCATCATCAGCTGGTAGTTCGACACCCGGAACTCGCGGAACCGCCCCAGGCCCGTGCGCGAGTCCATCAGGAAGTTGAGCAGCGTCCAGCCCTCGGGATCGAGGATGTCGCCCATCTCGTACTGGGCGGAGTCGGCCTTGTCGACGGCCTCCATCAGGGCCGGGTTGACGGAGATCTCGGTGAACTGCTCGCGGTCGCCGTAGTACTCGTAGACCACGCGCGCGGCCGACGGCGCCGTCGGCAGCAGGACGTGGTTGCTGTGGCCGCCGCCGACCCGCTCCTCCTCGGAGTGGTGGTGGTCGAACACGAGGTGCGCGTCCGGGTGGTACGGCAGGTTGGTGAGGATGTCGTCGGGCCCGATGTCGACGATGCCGTCCTGCACGTCCTTGGGGTGGACGAACAGGATGTCGTCGATGAGGCCGAGCTTGCGCAGCAGCACCGCGCATACGAGGCCGTCGAAGTCGCTGCGGGTCACGAGGCGGTGCGTCACGTCATCTCCGGTATCGGCACGGGGTGGTCGCGGGCAGCGACCTCTCCCACGTTGTCGGCCGCGCGGGCGTCCCGATCAACCCCACGTAGATGCTTTTCGTGGACCCCCGTCCCGGCGGCGTTCCGTGCCCCGGGCAACGGCACCTGGGAGCGTGGCTAGTCTGCGCGGCGACCCCCCGTCTCACTCCCGAGGATGAGTCCGGTTCGCTCGCGCCGCCGATGCCCCCGGACGCGTCCCCGGCGACGCTTCCTGCCATGACCACACACGAGACCACACCACCACCACGCGGCCCCGGGGCGACGCGAGCCGTCGTCGTCACCGCGCTGGCCGCGCTCACCGTCGCGGGCACGGCCGCCGCCATCTTCGGGCGCGTCGAGCATCGCGCCAACGACACGCACACGTTCCCCGCGGCCGACGGCTTCGCCATGACGTCCGGATCGGCCGACGTCACCATCACTGCGGCCGACGTGGCCGAGGTGCAGGTGACCCGGGACGCCACCTGGTCGGGGCCGCACGGCGTCCCCGCTCCCGTGATGGAGGGCGGCGAGGTACGCGTGCACGGATGCGGTGGCGCCTGGTGGAGGTCGTTCGGGCTGTGGCGGCGCCCCTGCGACGCGCGCTTCGAGGTGCGCGTGCCGCAGGGCACGGCCGTCCGGCTCACCACGAACGCCGGCGACGTCACGCTGGCGGGCCGGCTGGGCGACGTCACGATCGACGGCGACGTCGGCACCCTCGACATGACGCGCATGCGGGCCACGTCCACCCGTGTCCGCTGGGACGTCGGGGACGTGCGGTTGTCGGCCACCACCCCGCGGCAGGACGTGCGGGCCAGCGTGGGCAGCGTGCGGGGCGACGGGCTGACGTCGCAGTCGGTGCTCGTCGAGGCCAACGTCGGCGACGTGCGGCTGCAGTTCGTGCGCGCGCCCCGGGTGGTGGACGCGCGCGCGAACATCGGCGGCGTGGCGGTGCTGGTGCCGACGGGCCGCTACCGGGTGGACGCCGCGGTCGACGTGGGCAAGAGCACCGTGGACAACCTCACCGTCGACCGCCACGCCCCGCGTTCCATCACGGCCCGCGCCGACGTGGGCGACGTCGAGGTCAAGGGGGTGACGCGATGACCGCGGTCCTCGACCCGCTCGTCGGCGTGTGGGTGCGCCGACAGACCTGGCGCGATGTGCTGTACGCCGTTCTGGCGCTACCCATCGGAGTGTTCTCCCTGGGGTCCGTCGCGGTGCTCCTGGGCGTCGGTGGCGCGCTGGTGATCCTGCTGGTCGGCATCGTGATCATCGCCGGCACGCTGATCCTCGCGGCGTGGGCGGGGCGCTTCGACGCGCGCCTGGCCAACCGCCTGGTGGGGGCGGGCGTGACGCCGGTGCCGTCGCCGCCCGCCGGCGCCTCGTTCGTGCGCGGCGTGATGGGCGCGTACGCCTCCGGGGACGCGTGGCGGGCCCTCGTGTGGTTCGTGCTGCGCCTGCCGCTGGGCGTCGTCGCCGTCGTCTGTCTGGTACTGCCGTGGTTCCTCGGCCTCGGCCTGCTGATCGCCCCGTTCGGCGGCGTGCTGTTCGACGCGGCGTGGTGGGTGCGCGCCCTGGCGCTGGTCGGCGGGGCCTCGGCGCTGCTGCTGTTCCCCCACGTGATGCGCGGCGTCGGGGTCATGCACGGCGCGCTGGCCCGGCTGCTCTTGGGCCGGTCGGCGAGCGCCGTGGTGGCCGAGGCAGAGGCCCGCACCGCGACGGCGGAGGCCCGCACCGACGTGGCGCGCGAACTGCACGACTCGGTGGGGCACAGCCTGACCGCGTCGGTGCTGCAGGCCAGCGCGGCGCGGCGGATGCTGGCCACCGACCCCGAGTACGCCGACCGGGCGCTGGCGGCCATCGAGCAGCAGGGCCGGGCCGCGCTTGAGGACCTCGACCGCGTGCTGGCGCTGATGCGCGACGACGGGGCGGCGGCGCGCGACGTGGTGGGCCTTGAGGGCGTCGAGGCGCTCGTGGAGAGCGCCACGCACGCCGGGCAACCCGTCGACCTGTCGCGGGGCGGCGACCTGAACGGCGTTCCCCGCGTGGTGTCGGCCGTCGCCTACCGGGTGGTGCAGGAGGGGCTCACCAACGCCATGCGGCACGCGGCGGGCGCCCGCACCGGCGTGTGCGTGTGCGCCCACGACGCCCGCGTGACCGTGCGGGTGGAGAACGCCGCGGGCCAAGGCCCGGCGGACGCGCGCACGGCGGGCGGCACCGGCATCACGGGCCTGCGCGAGCGCGTGACCGCCGTGGGGGGCACGCTGACGGCCGGGCCCCGCGACGGCGGCGGGTTCCGCCTCGACGCGGAGATCCCCTACGGTGGGCGCGATGCCTGATCCCGTCATCCGCGTGGTGATCGCCGACGACGACGCCCTGGTGCGCGGCGGCCTGGCCACCATCCTGTCGCTGGAGCCGGGCATCGAGGTGGTCGGGGAGGCCGAGGACGGGGACGACGCGGTGGCCGTGTGCCGCCGCGTCCACCCGGACGTCGTGCTGATGGATGTGCGCATGCCCGGTACGGACGGCATCGCCGCCACCCGCCGCCTGGCGGCCGACGAGGACGCGCCCCGCATCCTGGTGGTGACCACGTTCGAGAACGACGACTACGTGTACGGGGCCCTGCACGCGGGGGCGGCCGGCTTCGTGCTGAAGCGCGTGCGGCCCGAGGAGCTGGTGCAGGCCGTCCGCATCGTGGCAGGAGGGGAGGCGATGGTGTTCCCGCCCATGCTGCGGGCGATGGTGGGGCGCAACCACGCGGCGCTGCCCGGCGACGATCCCCGCCGCCGGCTGGTGAACGAGCTGACCCCGCGCGAGGCGGAGATCCTGCGGATGCTGGCGGAGGGGCTGTCGAACGCCGAGATCGCCGCGCGCCTGGTGGTGGCCGTGCACACGGTCAAGACCCACGTCGCGCACGTGCTGGGAAAGCTGCAGGCGCGCGACCGCACGCAGGCGGTGATCCTGGCGTACGAGTCGGGCTTCATCCGCCCCGGGGACGCGCCCGCGCCGCCGTGAGGCTGCGGGCCGCGCTCCAGGTGGGCGCGGCAGGGTACGGTTGACCGCGTGGGTACGCCGACCGTGAGGAGGCACCGACGTTGACCGGATCCGACGAGCCCCGCCCGCGGGCGGACCCGCCGCAGGGGGGCGAGGGGCCCGAGGCCACGGGGCCGTGGTCGCAGCGGCCGTACCGGCACCCCGCGGCCGGCTGGGGGGCCACGAAGGCCGTGGGCAAGGTGCTGATGCGCGAGCGCGCGGTCGTCGACGGCACCGTGGCCATCTTCCGCATGAACCACGAGAACGGCGGGTTCGACTGCCCGGGCTGCGCGTGGCCCGACTCGATCAAGGGCCTGCACCTGGACATCTGCGAGAACGGCATCAAGCACGTCACGTGGGAGATGACCGCGAAGCGGGTGGACCGCGACTTCTTCGCCGCGCACACCGTCACCGAGTTGGAGGGGTGGAGCGACTTCGCGCTGGAGGACCAGGGGCGCCTCACCGAGCCGATGAGCTACGACGCGGACACCGACCGCTACGTGCCGATCGCGTGGGACGACGCGTTCGCCCTGATCGCCGGCGAGCTCCGCGACCTCGACTCCCCCGATGAGGCGGCGTTCTACACGTCGGGGCGCCTGGGCAACGAGGCGACGTTCCTCTACCAGCTGTTCGTGCGCGAGCTGGGAACCAACAACCTGCCCGACTGCTCGAACATGTGCCACGAGGCGTCCGGGCGGGCGCTGCAGGCCGCGCTGGGCACCGGCAAGGGCACGGCCGACCTGAAGGACTGGGAGATGGCGGACGCCATCTTCCTGCTGGGCGTCAACGCCGCGTCCAACGCGCCGCGCATGCTCACCGCGCTCACCGAGGCGTTCGAGCGCGGCGCCGACATCGTGCACATCAACCCGCTGGTGGAGGCCGCCGCCCGCCGCGCCATCGTGCCGCACGAGTTCGTCCGCATGGCGACGTTCCGCTCCACCCCCACCAGCACGCTCAACCTGCAGGTGCGCCCCGGCGGTGACATGGCGCTGATGCGGGGCATCGCGAAGGCGGTGTTCGAGGAGCACCGCAGCGACCCCAAGGCGCTGGACGAGGAGTTCCTCGACCGCCACACCACGGGCGTCGACGAGTACCGGGCGCTGTGCGAGCGCACCCCGTGGCCCGAGCTGGCACGCCAGACCGGCCTGGCCGAGGCCGACATCCGCCGCGCCGCCCGGGTGTACTCGCGGTCGGACCGCACGCTCATGAGCTGGTGCCTGGGCGTGACCCAGCACGAGCATGGCGTCGACACGGTGCGCGAGATCGTCAACGTGCTGCTCTTGCGCGGCAACCTCGGCCGGGAGGGCACGGGGCCGTCGCCCGTGCGCGGGCACAGCAACGTGCAGGGCAACCGCACGTGCGGCATCGACCATCGCCCGCCCGCGGCCTTTCTCGACCGCCTGGCGGACGTGTGCGGCGTCGATCCGCCGCGGCACCACGGGCGCGACACCGTCGCGACCATCGCGGGCATGCACGACGGCTCCGTGAAGGTGTTCTTCGGCATGGGCGGCAACTTCGCCCAGGCGGCGCCCGACACGGCGTTCACCGCGGCGGGCCTGCGCCGGTGCGCGCTGACCGTGCACGTGAGCACCAAGCTCAACCGCAGCCACCTGGTGCACGGGCGGCGGGCGCTCATCCTGCCCAGCATCGCCCGCACCGAGCGCGACCAGCAGCGCTCGGGGCCCCAGCAGATCACGGTGGAGGACTCCATGAGCATGGTGCACCGGTCGGTGGGACGGCGGCCGCCCGCCTCGCCGCACCTGCGCTCCGAGCCGGCCATCGTCGCGGGCATCGCCCAGGCGACTTTGACGGCGAGCCCCACCCGCTGGCAGTGGTACGTGGACGACTACGACCGCATCCGTGACACGATGGCGCGGGTGCTGCCCGGGTTCGAGGACATGAACCGGCGGGTGCGGCTGCCCCTGGGCTTCCGCATCAAGCAGCCGGCGCGTGAGCTGGTGTTTGCGACCCCGTCCGGCAAGGCCGAGTTCTCGCTGGCCGCGCTGCCGGACGTGGTGCCCGCCGCCGACGACGTGCTGGTCTTGCAGACCATGCGCTCCCACGACCAGTGGAACACCACCATCTACTCCGACGACGACCGCTACCGCGGCATCGAGAACCTGCGCACGATGGTGCTGATGAACGCCGACGACATGCGGTCCCGCGGCATCGGGCAGGGACAGCTGGTGGACCTAGTGGCGACGTCGCGCGACGGCTCCACCCGCACGCTGCGCGGGTACCGGGCGCTCACGTACGACATGCCGCGGGGCAGCGCGGCGGGCTACATGCCCGAGATGAACGTGCTGGTCGGTGCGGCCGACGTCAGCACGCAGAGCGACCAGCCGCTCATGAAGAACATCGCGGTACGCATCAGCCCGGCGGTGCCGGCCCCCTGAGCCCGCGCTGTCAGCGGGCCGTCAGCGCCACGCTGGCCTCGGACGTGTACGCGAAGAACGTCAGGGTCTCCTGGAGGTACAGCTGCACGCGCTCCGCGTCGTGCGAGAGGTACCCGATGGACAGGTCCTGACCCAGGTGCAGGGCGAAGTCGCCGCCCCGGGTCGACACCAGCAGGGCCCCGTCCAGCGCCGGCGCCCAGATGATGTCGCCGTCGAGCAGGCGCGCCACGTGCTCGCGCACCGGGTAGCCGTGGTCGGTGGTCTCGGAGACCTCGGTGTACAGGTCGGCCGACAGCAGCAGGCTGTACGGCCCGTCGACGCCCGCCAGGCGCAGCGCGCTGAGCGCCTGGGCCACGGCGTCCGGCAGGCGCCGGACGTCCTCGGGCACCAAGAGGGGGGCGTTGGAGCTGGACGGGGCGATGCCGGTGACGCCCGCCGCCTGGTCGCCGTGGAACACGGTGCGGTCCTCGGCCAGCGCGATGGCCTTGGCGGCGTCCTTCACCGGCTGCCAGTCGGAATCCTGGGATCCGCGCTCCACGTCGTCCACCGCGTCGCGGGCGACGAAGAACGGCGCGCGCAGCTCCACCAGGGCCTGGGCGACGCGCTGCCGGGCGATGACGCCGCCCTCGTCGGTGAGCGGGCGCAGGTGCCCCGTACCGACGGCCGCCAGCTCGGGACCGCACGGGCCCACCACGTCCACCACGCGGCGACCGGCGATGAGGCGCGTGAACGTGCGGCGGGTCTCCTCCTCGATCTCCGCCCACGCGGCGTCCGAGATGGGGGCAAGTTCGCGATGCAGGTTGTTCACGGGGTGACGCTCCTTCTCATGCCGCCGATGCCGAGTGAGCCGTCCGCGGCGGACGGCGAGGGGGCCGCGTCGTCCGCGGGGGGCGCGGGCGCGGGTGCGTATGCGTCGGGATCCTCCAGGAACCCGCCGGGTGGGACGAAGAACAGGCACCCCGTGACCGGGGTGGAGAAGTCGAGGATGCGGTCGTGGTTGCCGGGCGGATCCCCGATGAACATGTTGCGCAGCATCCGCTCGGTCACGCCGACGTCGGCCGCATAGCCGATGAAGTACGTGCCGGAGTCGCCGTCGCCCACGCGCCCGAACGCCAGGTTGTCCCGCACGATCTGGCGCTGGGTGCCGTCGGGATCCTCGATGACGTTGAGCGCGACGTGGGAGTTGGACGGCTTGACGTCGTCGGCCAGCTCGATGTCCTCCAGCTTGGTGCGGCCGATGACGCGCTGCTGCTCCTCCACCGGCAGCGCGTCCCACGTGACCAGGTCGTGGAGGTACTTCTGCACGATCACGTAGCTGGACCCCGTCCAGACCGTATCGTCGGCCACGAGGGCGGCCGCGATGGCCGCCGACGAGGGCGTGGGGTTCTCGGTTCCGTCCACGAACCCCAGCAGGTCACGGCTGTCGAAGAATCGGAAACCGTGGGTCTCGTCGGCGACGTCGGCGTGCTGCCCGAGCGCCCGCACGATGCGGTGGGCAAGCTCGAAGCACATGTCGGGCCGGCACGCGCGGATGTGGAACAGCAGGTCGCCGGGCGTCGCCACCGCGGTGTGCCGGTCGCCGTCGATGCGCTCGAACGGATGCAGGCCGGGGGGCGCGGGGATGTCGTACATGCGGGCCCACAGTCCGGCGCCGATGCCGGTGACGCAGCTGAGACCGCACTCCGGCACCCGGAAGCCCACGGCGCGCACCAGCGACGGCACGTCGGCCAGCACGTCGCGGACGTCCGCCTCGTGGCCGTGGTGCACGGTCACGGTGAGGAAGATGGCGGCCTTGGCGGGCGGGGCCAGCACGTCCTGCGCGAGATCTTCGGGGTGGGACGTCCCCACTGACGGGCACCTCCGGTCGCGGCCTGGGTCGTCCCTCCGAGCCTACCCGGCCGCGCGCGGGTGCGGAGCCGCGCACGTCGGGGCCGCCCCGTCGTCCCGCGGTACTCACCGCCCGCCGGTGGTGGCGGCGCAGGTGGTCGGCGGCATATCGTGGGCGTGCCCGCGCGTCGCACCTCGCACCGTCCACCAAGGACCCGCCCATGCCCGCTCGCATCGCCGGTATCGCCGTCGCCGCCCTGGCGCTCGGCGGCGCCGTGGCCTCCACCGCCGGCGCCACTGCCCGCCTGATCGACGTCCGCGCCGTCGCCGCCACCCAGATCACCGCGATCGCGGCCGAGGCAGGTCCGCCCGTGGTGGTGCCCGGCCGCCTGCCGGTGGACGCGTCGGGACGCATCGTCGCGTCCGGCGGGTCCCGCGGCGCGCGGGGGTACGCGATCGTGCTGGGCGCGCCGGGATGCAACGGCGCGGACGCGTGCTCGGTGGCGACGTTCTCGGCCGACCGCCGCGCCACGGCCGCGGGCCCGGTGCGGGTGGCGCTCGTCCGCGGCGTCGAGGGGCGGTTCACGCCCATGAGCTGCGGCGCGTCCTGCACGCGTCCCGCCATCGCGTTCCGCCTGGGCGGGGTCGCGTACACGCTGGAGGTGGTGCCCATCGGACCCGGCCACCGTGCCCAGCTGGTGCGGCTGGCCAACCAGGCCATCGTCGCGGCCCGGCCCGCCCCGCGGCCCGCGAACACGCCGACGCCGCGCCAGAAGTCGGTGTGCAGCGCGTCGGGCGACACGTGCACGGCCATCTACCTGCGCGGCACCAGCATCGTGATCCGGCGTGGGTACGCCGCCCGCTACGTGCCGAAGGAGCGCCTGTGCCTGCGGTATCCGGGCATGCAGGTGAGCTGCCGCACCGTGCCCGTGCGCCGGGTGGGGAAGGCGTGGCAGTCGCAGGCCGTGTTCCCGATGCAGGACCCGGGCCCGTACCAGGTGGTGGGTACGAAGGGCGCCCGCATCGTCGCCGGCACGTAGCGGCCGCGAGGGCCGACCCGTCCCGCGGGGGTGCACCGGCGACCAACGTCCCCTGTGGGCGGACCGTCCGCCCCGGCCCCGGGCGGGCGGGCCTCGTTAGGCTGGACGTGCCGGGGCGGACGTCGCTTCCGGTGCGCGGGCCATCGCGCGGGCTCTGGGGCGATCCATTCGCCGGGCCGCGCGGGCCGGCGTCGTCGTGCACCGAGATTGGAGTCAGATGGCGCAGCAGCTGTGGGGTGGCGAGACCACCAAGGCGGTCGAGAACTTCCCGGTATCCGGCGAGCGGGTGCCGCTCCCCGTCATCCACTGGCTGGGGCGCATCAAGGGCGCCGCGGCCCGCGTGAACGCCGACCTGGGCCAGCTGGACGCCGCCGTGGCGAAGCGCATCGCGGACGCCGCCGACAAGGTGGCCGGCGGCCAGTACGACGACCAGTTCCCCATCGACGTGTTCCAGACGGGCTCCGGCACGTCGTCCAACATGAACACCAACGAGGTGCTCGCCAACATCGCCGGCGAGGGGACGCACCCCAACGACCACGTCAACATGGGGCAGAGCTCCAACGACGTGTTCCCGTCGGCCGTGCACCTCGCGGCGCTCGAGCAGACCACGAAGAACCTGCTGCCCGCGCTTGACCACCTGGCGTCGGAGCTCGAGGCCAAGGCCGCCGAGTTCAAGGACATCGTGAAGTCGGGCCGCACCCACCTGATGGACGCGGTGCCCGTCACGCTGGGCCAGGAGTTCGGCGGTTTCGCCGCCCAGATCCGCCAGGCCGAGGCGCGCGTGAACGACACGCTGCCGCGCCTGTCGCAGATCCCGCTGGGCGGCACGGCCACCGGCACCGGCCTCAACAGCCACAAGGACTTCGCCGCGAAGGTGCGCGAGACGCTCACAAAGGACACGGGCCTCACCATCAACGCCCCCGCCCACCCGTTCGAGGCGCAGGGCAACCGCGACGGCCTCGTCGAGGCCTCCGGCGCGCTCAAGGTGCTGGCGGTCTCGCTGACGAAGATCGCGAACGACCTGGCGATGATGGGCTCCGGCCCGCGCGTCGGCATCGGCGAGCTGTTCCTGCCCGAGCTGCAGAAGGGCTCGTCGATCATGCCGGGCAAGGTCAACCCGGTGATCCCCGAGGTGTGCCTGCAGGTGGCGGCTCAGGTGATCGGCAACGACACCGCCATCACCATCGGCGGCATGCAGGGCCAGTTCGAGCTGAACGTGCGCATCCCGCTGATGGCGCGCAACCTGCTGCAGTCGATCCACCTGCTGACCAGCGCGTGCACCATGCTGGCCGACAAGTGCGTCGCGGGGCTCCAGGCCAACCTGGCCGGCTGCGAGGCCAGCGCCGAGGGCACCCTGGCGACGGCGACGGCCCTCAACCCCTACATCGGGTACGACAAGGCCGGCGAGATCGTGAAGGAGGCCACGAAGTCGGGCCGGCCGCTGCGCGAGGTCGCGCGCGAGCAGGGCGTCGACGAGGAGACGCTCACCAAGGCCCTGAACCTGCGCGAGATCGCCGCGGGTTCGGGTTTCGCCGAGTAGGGAAGGCCGCGACCGCCCGGGGCCGCCTGCGACGGCGGCCCCGGAGCGCGCGCGCTACCGGATGACGCGGGGCTCCGCGAACACCGCGAGGGGCACGCCGCGTCGCTGGATGACGAGGTGCAGCGTGCTGCCCTTGGGTACGGGCTTCTCGAACCGCAGGGTGATGCGGGTGGTGGGGAGGACGGCGGCGTTGCCGTTGCGGACGGTGGCGCCCCAGTAGCGGCGCGTCGTCCTGCGGGTGCCGAGGCGGCTGCCCTTGGCCATCACGATGCGCTTGCCGGCGCGGTTCTCGACGTACGCGACCACGCGTCCGGGGGTGAGCCCCTGGATGGTGAACGTGAGCGTCCTGCCCTTGCCGGTGAGCTTCGGCGCGATGGTCACGCGGCCCACGGCCGTGGACGTCGAGGGCGCCGGGGACGGCGCGGTGGGGGTCGTCGCGGGCGGCACCGCGGGCGTCGGGTCCGGGCCCTTCGGGGCGGCGACCGTGACCGCCGCGCTCGTCGCGGTCGTGGTCGCGCCCGGGAACACGGCTGCCGCCGTGGTGCCGGCGAACGTCGCGGTCGCCGTGCACGTGACGGAGGCGCCCCCATCGGCCGCAGTCGGGGTGTAGACCTGTGCGGAGGCGTCTGGGATGGCCGTGCCGCCGCGGCTCCACGAGTACGTGGTGGCGGGGGTGACCCCGGCCCAGGGGGTGGTGCTGGCGGTGCACGTGAGGGCCGTGCCCACGGCCGGCGTGCCATCGATGGTGGCGCCGGAGAGGAACGATCCGGTCCCGGTCGCAATGCGCCCGATGTTGCCCGCGTTGTACTCGGTGAACCAGAGGTTGCCGTCGGGGGCGACGGCGAGGAAGAACGGCCAGCTCCCCGCCGTGGGCAGCGCGTACGAGGTGAGCACGCCGCTGGTGGTGATCTGGCCCACCTGCCCGGAGTCGCGCAGCGCCATCCACATGTTCCCGTCGGGTCCGGCGGTGATCCCGAACGGGCCGCCGGGTACCGAGTACCGGGTGACGACCCCGGCGGGGGTCATCTTGGCCACGCTGTTGCCGCTGTACTCGGTGAACCAGACGTTGCCGTCGGGTCCGGCGGCGATGCTTTTGGGTCCCACGGTGCCTCCGGTGGGGAACTCCACGTACGTCCCGTCGGTGGCCATGCGCACGATCTTCTTCGTGCCGAACGCGGTGAACCACAGGTTGCCGTCCGCGCCGACGGTGAGGCCCTGCACGTTGGAGCTTGCCGGCGCGTCGTACTCGGTGATGACGCCGCTGGTCGAGACCCGGCCGATCTTGTTGGTCGTGATCTCGACGAACCAGATACCCCCCGTGGGGTCCGTGACGATGTCGCCCACGCCGGTGGAGGCACTCGGGACGGTGTACGGCGTGATGGTGCCGTCGGGCGTGATCCGTGAGACCTTGAACGACTGGGTGAACCACAGGTTGCGGTCCGGCCCCGTGACGATGCCCCACGCGTTGGTGGCGGGTGCCGGCAGCGCGTGTGTGGTCACCACGCCGGACGGCGTGATGCGCCCGACCGCCTTGCCGGACGCCCCGTAGGCGAACCACATGTTGCCGTCGGGTCCCGCGGTGATTCCCACGGGGTTGGACCCAGTCGCGAGGGGGAACTCCGTGATGGTCGGCGCAGCGTACGCGGCCGACGCGCTCGCGATGGCTCCGATTGCGGCCAGGGCGGTGATCGTGCGGGAGCGGTGGCGCGGCATGCGGTCCTTGGGTGGGGGCGTCGTCACGCGGGGGTGCGAGGCGTTCGCGTGGTCAGCGGATGACGCGAGGCTCGACGAAGACCTTGAGGCTCTTGTCGGGTCGCTGCAGCACCAGGTGCAGCGTGCTGCCCTTCGGCGGGGTCTTCGCGAACCGCAGCGTGATGCGGGTGGTCGGCAGCACGGCCGCCTTGCCGTTGCGGACGGCGGCGCCCCACATGCGGCGCGTCAGCACGCGGGTGCCCAGGCGGCTACCCCGGGCAATCGGGATGCGCTTTCCGGCCACCGTCTGGGCGAAGGCGACGACGCGGCCGGCTTCGCGCCCCTTGATGGTGAACGACAGCGTGGTGATCTTGGCGCCGACCGTCAGTTTCGGCAGCGCGGTGAACGCGCCCGCGGGTCGCGAGGCCGCGGCGGGCCCCGGAACCGGCGTCGGTGACGAAGCGGGGGCGGGGGACTCGGACGTGGACGGGGCCGTCACCGTGACCGCCGCGCTCGTCGCGGTGTTGACGACCCCGGGGAATGCCGACGGGTACGTCCCCTCGGCGGTGCAGGTGAGGGCCTGGCCCCCATCGGCCGCGGTCGCGACGTACGTCGCACTGGTTGCGCCGGGGATGAGGGTGCCCGCCCGGCTCCAGGTGTAGGTCAGGGTGGGCGTGATGCCCGCCCACGGCGACGTGGTGGGGGCGCACGTCAGGGTCGCGCCCACCGTCGGAGTGCCGGTGACGGTCGCGACCGTCAGAAAGCGCCCCACACCGGTGTTCGTGCGGACGATCTTGTTCGACGCCTGTCCGACGAACCACACGTTGCCGTCGCTGCCGACCGCGATGCCGAACGGCTTGCTCCCGCCGGTCGGGGGTGCGTACTCCGTGGAGACGCCACTGGTCGTGATCTGCCCGACCTTGCCGGACGTCCAGTTGGTGTACCACATGGTCCCGTCGGGGCCCGCGGTGAGGCCCCACGTGCTCCCGGCCGCCACCGGGTAGTTGGTCACTGCCCCGGCGGGTGTGACCTTGCCGACAGTGCTGCCCCTGGGCCCGGTGAACCACACGTTGCCGTCTGCGCCGAGGGCCGGCGCGAACGTCCGCGACGACGTGCTGAACGCCGTGACGGCTCCGGAGGGGGTGATGGACCCGATCTGGGCGCCAACGAAGTCGTCGCCGAACCACATGTTGCCGTCGGCACCGGGCGCAATGCCCTGCGGCGTCATGCTCGTCAGCACGTGTTCGGTGATGACTCCCGCCGTCGTGATCCGCCCGACCCCGTGGGTGTCGTCCCCCTCGCCAAACCGAGAGGTCGTGTACCAGAGATCCCCGGTGGGTCCGGCGGCGATGAAGCCCGGCAGCGAGGTCACCGCGGTGCGCGCGAACTCGGTGACGGTGCCGCTCGGCGTGATCCTTCCGATCTTGTTTCCGAGCGCCTCGGTGAACCACATGTTGCCGTCCCCCCCCGGGGCGATGCCGTACGGCTTGCTGGCCGCGGTGGGGACGGCGAACATGGTCACCACGCCGTCAGGGGTGATCTTCCCGATCTTGTTCGCATCCTGTGCGGTGAACTACATGTTGCCGTCGGCGCCCGGGGCGATCGAGATCGGCGAGGAACCGGGCGGCAGCGTGAACTCCGTGAACGTGGGCGCGGCCTGTGCGGCCGAGACGCACGCGAGGCTGCCGAGAGCGGCGACGGCGGTGAGTGTGCGGATGCGGGAGCGGTTTACGGTGACGTCCTCAGAGATCGGTGGGAAAGTGCGTGGGAACGGTAGGCGCCTCTCGGCAGTACCGATCGAGACTTCAGGCGCTTTTCGGTGGGGCTACCGCAGCGTGCGGGGCGGGACGAACACACTGAGCGTCTTGTCCGGCCGCTGGAACACCATGCGCAGCACGCTGCCCGTGGGCAGGGGCTTGGCGAACCGCAGGACGACGCGGGTGGTGGGGAGCACCGGCTTGGTGCCGTTGCGGACGGCGGCGCCCCAGTAGCGGCGCGTGGTGGTGCGGGTGCCGAGCTTGGTGCCGGCGATCACCGGGATCCGTGCGCCGGCCTTGGTCTCGACGTACGCCACCACCCGGCCCGGTTCAAGGCCCGCGACGGTGAACGCGAGGGCGGTGGGGTTGATGAGCCTCGGGGCCACCACGAACCTGCCTGCGGCGGTGGGCTGCCGGGGAGTCGACGGGGCCGGGTTCGTCGCCGGCGCGGGGGCGGTGGCCGGAGCCGGGGCGGCCGCGGCGACGGTGACGGCGGCGCTCGTCGCGGTGTTGCGCACGCCGGGGAAGACGTACGCGTCGGTGCCCGTGAACTGACCGGTGGCCGTGCACGTGAGGGCGCTGCCGAGGTCGTCGGCCGTCGGGGTGTACGTCGCCCCGGTGGCGCCGGCGATCGTCGTGCCGGCCTTGGCCCACGTGTACGTCACGCCCGGCGTGAGGGTGGCCCACTTCGTGGTGGCGGGGGTGCACGTGAGGGCGCTCCCCACGGCCGCGTCCCCGGTGACGGCGGCGGCCGTGAGGAACCGTCCCACGCCGGGCTCCACCCGGGCGAGGGACTCGTTGCCGAACTCTGCGGCCCAGAGGTTGCCGTCGGACCCGATGGCGATGCCGAAGATGGCGCTCTTCGCGGGGACGTCGGTGATGACGCCCGTCGGCGTGACCATGCCGATCCTGCTGTCGTTCCCGTCCGCGAACCAGATGTTGCCGTCCGGGCCCGCGGCGACCCCCTTGACGTCGGCGCCGTGCCCGACCGAATAGGTCGTGACCGTCCCCGACGTGGTGATCTTGCCGATGTCCTCTCCGGCTGAGTACCACAGGTTGCCGTCGGGGCCCGTGGCGATGCTCTCGCTGACGGTGGTGGTGTACTCGTTCAGCACCGTCCCGGAGGTGCTGAACTTGATGATCGAGGGCGTGTTCGGTCCCGCGATCCAGAGGTTGCCGTCCGGGCCGACGGTGATGCCGGTGGGGCCCCGGCTGGTTCCCACGGAGTACTCCGTGATCACACCGCTGGTGGTGATCCGCCCCACCTTGCTGGTGAGCTGCTCGGTGAACCACAGGTTGCCGTCCGGGCCCACCACGATGTCGCGCGGCCACGACGTCGGGGTGGGGATCGGGTACTCCGTGATGGTCCCGTCGGGGGTGATCTTCCCGATCTTGTTGCCCTTGTACTCGGTGAACCACAGGTTGCCGTCCGGCCCCGCCACGATGGCCGAGGTCTCAGTGCTCGCCGTCGGGATGGGCCACCGGGTGACGGCGCCCGACGGGGTCATCCGCCCCACGGAGTTCGTGAACTTCTCGACGAACCACACGTTGCCGTCGGGTGCGGCGGTGACATCCTGCGGCGAGTTGCCCGGGCTGATGGGGAGCGACGTGACGGTCGGCGCGGCCTGCGCGGAGGCGGCCAGCGCGAGGCCACCGATCGCGGAGACCGCAAGGAACGTGCGGAGACGACGACGAGACGGCATGGGCACTCCGTGAGGCGATCGCGGTGGATGCGTAACCAATGGGACGTGCGTATCGGCAGGTCGGCGCCGCACTTGAGGCGCGAGGCACGCCAGATACGTCACTCCCTGGGGCAGGTGCGATCGGGTGGACCTTTGGGGGCATTCCGGGGGCCGTCAGCGACGGCCCCGGAGCCGGATCAGCGGACGGTGCGGGGTGCGACCAGATCGACGATCGACCGATCGGGGCGCTGCAGTACCAGGTGCAGGGTGGTGCCCTTCGGCAGCCCCTGGCCGAAGCGCAGGTTCACGTTCGTGCGGGGCAGCGTGGTGGTGGGCGAGCTGCCGGGCAGGGCGCTGGCCCACATGGGCGTGGTCAGCGTGCGGCGTCCCAGGCGGCTGGACGGGGCCAGCGGGATCCGCTTGCCGGCGCGGTTCTCGACGAACGCGACGACGCGTCCCGGCTCGGTCGCCTTGACGGCGAACGCCAGGGCCGCCGCGCCGCTCGCCAGCTTCGGCGTGGCGGCGAACTGGCCGTAGACCGGGGCGGGGGCGGCGACGGTGACGGCGGCGCTCGTCGCGGAGTTGCGGGCGCCGGGGAAGAGCACCGGGTAGCGGCCGTTCACCGTGCAGGCGATGGCTGCGCCCGCGTCGCCCGGAGCGGGCGTGTATGTGGCCGCGGTCGCGCCGTCGACGGTGGCGCCGTCGCGCGTCCAGCCGTACGCGAGCGTGGGGTCCTGGCCCGCCCAGCGGACGACCTGGGGCGCACACGTGAGCGTCTCACCCACGCGCGCGGTGCCGGTGACGGCCGCGGACCGCAGGAACGCCCCGGCCTGGAGGTCCACCTTCACCAGGTTCGCGCTCATGGAGCCCACCCACATCGTCCCGTCGTTGGCGACGAGGATGCTCTGGGGGCGGTAGGCCTGCGCAGGCAACGTGTACTCGGTGATGACACCCGCCGGGGTGATCGACCCCATGACACCCGACTCACCGACGAACCAGACGTTGCCGTCCGGGCCCGCGGCGACCGCCCCGGGCCCCGCGTCGGCCGTCGGGATGGCGAACTCCGTCACGGCGCCGGCGGGCGTGATGCGGCCGATGTGGTTGGTGTAGGGCGCGGTGAACCAGATGTTGCCGTCGGCGCCCGCGGCGATGCCATACGTTGCGGTCGGCGTGGGGAGGGAGAACTCGGTCACGACGCCGGCGGGCGTGATGCGGCCCACCTTGTCTCCCACGTCCTCGGCGAACCAGAGGTTGCCCTCGGCGCCGAGAGCGATGCCGTTCGTCGCGGTCCGGGCGTTGGGGAGCGGGAACTCCGTGACGGCGCCCGCGGGCGTCACGCGGCCGATGCCGGGCTTCGCCCTCTGCGCGAACCAGACGTTGCCGCCGGGACCCGCCGCCAGGGAACGCACGTCGGCGTACTCCGGGAGGGCGTACGTCGCCACGTCGCCCGCGGGCGTGATGCGGCCGACGGCGTCCGGCGACTGCCGGGAGAACCACACGTTGCCGTCGGGGCCGGAGGTCACGGCGGCCGGGGTGCCGCCGCCGGTGAACGCGCGCATGGTGGCCGTGCCGCCGGGCGTCAGCACGCCGATGCCGTCGACGCCGAGCGCGGTGAACCAGAGGTTTCCGTCGGACCCGATCGCCACGCGCCGCGTCTCGCCGGTGGTGGGCATGGGGGCGAGGGACACCTGGGGCGCGGCGTGGGCGACGCCCGACAGCGCGACGGCGGCGATGCCGGCGACGCCGGCGATCAGGGACAGGCGAGCGCGCATGGAACTCCGATCAGGAGATGCAGGGTGCCCGCGCATCGGCACGGGCCGTGAAGAAATGAACTCCGGGGACGCGCGCCGACGCGGCCGTTACCTGCGTGCCCGCGGGACGCGCAGCGTGATCACCTGGCGGGCACGCGTGCCGTCGGGCCGCACCAGGTCGACGACGAGCGGGACGGCCTTGCGCGGCAGCCGCGTCCGCACCTCCAGCCGCAGCCGCTGTGGGGCGCGGGTCACGCGCAGCGACAGCCCCTTCGAGGCCCGGCGCAGCGCGACGACGCGGCGCTTCTTCCCGGCGAACACCACCGCCCGGCTGCCTGCCGTGAGGCGTAGCGGGCGGGCGGCGTTGCCGAACCGCAGCGTGTAGCGCCCGCGTTCGAGCGCGGTCACGGGGAGGATCGCGACGCCCTTCGCCACCTTCAGCCTGCCGACGCGGACCAGCCGCGGTGCGGGGGCCGGAGCCACCGCTGCGACGGTCACGGTGAGGGTCGTGGTGGCGGACCCCGCGAGGTCGGTGGTGGTCACCACGTGCGTGGTCGTGCCCGCGACGGCCGGAGTCCCGGACACGACGCCGGTGGACGCGTCGATCGCGAGGCCCTGGGGCAGGGCGGGCGACACGGTGATGGTGGCGGGACCCGTGCGGCCGATGGTGGGCGTCAGCGGGGTGATGGGGGTTCCCACGGTCGCCGACACCGACGTCGTGCCGTACGCGATGCGCGCCGCGCCCCACCCGTACACGCCCCGCATGGGGTTCGTGGCGTCGCCGGCGTGCGACACGAACACGTCTGCGTGGCCGTCGCGGTTGAGGTCGGCGCCCGCGATCGCCGAGCCCGCGAAGGCCCCGGCCGCGGTGCCGTTCATCACCACGCCGGCGGTCGCCGGGAGCGACGCCAGGTCGACGTTGGTCGGCGACGACGACCCGAACACCACGTACGCACGCCCCGCATCCTTCTGGCCCGAGGGGTCCGCGAGCGGAGCGCCCACGGCGAGGTCGGCGATGCCGTCCCCGTTGACGTCACCGACGCCCGCGACGGTCCACCCGGCCATATCGTTCGCCGCCGCGCCGTCGACGTGGGTGGAGGCCGCGGCAAGAGTGCCGCTTGCGAGCGTGCGCCCACCGTGCACGACGTACGTGCGGCCCGCCTTCGTCCGGCCGGCCGGGGCGGCGTTGGTCGCCGACACCGCGACGTCGCGGGCTCCGTCGCCGTTGACGTCGCCGACGCCCGCCACGGACCAGCCGGCATTGTCGTCGCTTGACTCGCCGTCGAGGCGGACGCCGGCCGTTCCCAGCGCGCCGAGGTCCGTGTCGGCCAGCGCCCGCCCGCCGAACAGCACGTACGCGCGTCCTGCGCCGCGCGTCGGGGCGCCGATGGCAAGGTCATCGATGCCGTCGCCGTTGACGTCGCCGGTCGCGGCCACCGAGGTTCCCGTCTGGTCGCTCGCAACCGCCCCCGCGATGGCCACGCCGCGGGTCCCCAGCGCGGCACCCAGGTCCATGCCGGACAACTGGCGTGAGCCGAACACCACGAACACGCTTCCCGCCGCGCTCCGGCCCTGCGGGGAGGCGTACGGGGACCCCACCACGACGTCGTCGATGCCGTCCGCGTTGAGGTCGCCGCCAGCCGAGACCGACGTGCTGGCGTCGTCGAACGACGCCACGCCGTCGAATCGCACCGCCCGCGCGCCAGGGTCGGCCAGATCGACATCCGACACGGTGGCCGAGCCGAAGACCACGTGCACGCACCCCTTCACGGCGTTCCCGGACGGGTTGGCCCCGACCGACCCGACGCCGACGTCGTCGATGCCGTCGCCGTTGACGTCGCCGACGCCCGCCACGGTCGCACCGGTGCTGTCCTTCACCGCGGCGCCGCGGATGCGGAAGCCCTGGGAGGGCGTGAGCGTCGCCACGTCCACGTTCGCGGGCGAGGACGACCCGAACAGCACGAACGCCGTGCCGGTCTGGCCCCGCGCGGGGTCCGAAAAGTACGGCAGGCCGACGATCACGTCGTCGTAGCCGTCGCCGTTGACGTCGCCGGCGGCGCCCAGCGACATGACGTACCCGGCGTCGCCGTGCCCCGAGGCGCCGGCGAGCGTGATGTTGGCCTGGGTGAGCAGGTCGACGCTCCCCGCCTGCTGCGGCAGGGCCGCGTGGGCGGGGGACACGACGCCGCACGCCGCCAAGGCGCAGAGCGTCAGCCAGCGGCGAACCTCGGCGGGGCGGGTGGGTGAGCATGCGCGGCGTGCCATCGACGATCTCCGGGTGGTGGGGGCATCGCGATGCCCCGTGGGCAGGGACGAACCAACATGGGGGGTGCACGGAGCGACCGGCCGGCGCGCCGAATCCGGCGCGGCCCTCTCGCGATATCGGCCGCAGCGGGAGATCGCATGAGGACGAGGCGTGGGGAACGCCGGGCGCACCACGTCGACGCCGTCTGTCAGGCCACGAGTGCGCGGCGACGGGTGGATGACACGCGGTCTCCCAGGCAAGACATCAGAATCAAGGAACGGGACGCGCCTATCGGCACGGGGTGCACAGACGTGAGCCCCGGGGCACAACATCTCGCGGCGGCCGTCGCCTTTGGCAGACTCGCGGGATGCCCGACCCCGTCGCGCCCGCCGCACCGGAGCGCCCCACCTTGCGCGGCTTCTGGGACGCCCTCCCACGGTCGGCGCGCTGGCTGCTCGTGACCGTGGTGGCCGGAAGCCTGGGCCGCGGCCTCGTCACCGCGTTCACGGTGATCTACCTGCACGAGGTGCGGGGGATCGCGCTCGACACGGCCGGGGTACTCGTCGCACTCGCCGGCGTCGTGGCGGTCGCCGCGACCACCGTCGGCGGACCGGTGATCGACCACGTGGGCGCACGCGCCACGCTGATCGCCGTACAGCTCTTCGCGATCGTCGGGAACCTGCTGCTGACGTTCGTGTCGAGCATCGCGGTCGCGACGCTGGCGTTCGCGCTGCTGGGTGCCTCGTTCGGCCTGTCGTGGCCGTCGCAGAACACCATGGCGTCGTCACTGGTGGGTGGCATCACGCGCCAGCTCTACTTCGGCGTCAACTTCGCGATGGTCAACCTGGGCATCGGCATCGGCGGCGTGGTGTCGGGGTTCGTCGTCGACGTCGACCGCCTGGGCACGTTCCAGGCGATGTTCCTCGCCGACGCCGCGCTGCTGTGCATCCCGCTCGCCGTCCTCCTGGGGCCCCTGCGCCGCGTGCACGGCCGGGTCCCCCCGTCCGGGGACGCGCGCGGCACCACGCTCGGCTATGGACCCCTGGTGCGCGACCGGGCGCTGCGGTGGGTGGTGGCGATGTCGCTGGTGGTGTCGCTCATCGGCTACGGCCAGTTCGAGGTGGGCATGCCGGTGTTCGCCCGGCAGGTGAGCGAGGTCTCCACGTTCACGCTGGGCCTGGCCTTCGGCGTGAACACGGCGGTGATCGTGCTGCTGCAGTTCGCGGTGATGCGGTGGCTCACCGGCCGGCGGCGCACCCGGGCGCTGGCGGCCACCGCGGTGCTGTGGGCCGTCGCGTGGATGATGTTCGGCCTCACGGGCCTGGTCGCCGGCGGGGCGACGGCGGCCGCCGGCGTGGTCGTCAGCCTCGGCGTGTTCGGGGTGGGCGAGGCCCTGATGCAGCCCACGTCCGCCTCCCTGGTCAACGACCTGGCGCCCGGCCACATGCGGGGCCGCTACAACGCGGCGTTCTCGTCGGCATCGCAGGCGGGCGCGGTGGTCGCGCCGCTGGCCTCCGGCGTGATCCTGGGGCGCCACTGGTCGACCGCGTTCGTGGCCGTGCTGCTGGCGCTGTGCGTCGTGTTCGCGGCGATCGCGCTGCGCCTGGAGGGCCTCGTGTCGCCCGCCGTCAACGGCCGGCGGTGAGGCCCGGGGCTACTCGGCGCTCACCACCGTCATCCACCCGTGCTTGTCGGGCTTCTGGCCCGTCTGCAGGGCGGCCATGGCCTCACGGATGCGGGTGGTGGTGGGACCCACCTCTCCGCTTCCCACCGTCACGTCCTGCCCGTCGGCGATCAGCGTGCTGACGGGTGACAGCACCGCGGCCGTACCCGACAGCGCGATCTCACCGTTGCGGCGCCGCGCCCACGCCACCACCTCGTCGGCGGTCAGCTCACGCTCGTCCACCGCGAAGCCGATGTCGGCGGCCAGCGTCAGCACCGAGTCGCGGGTGACCCCGTGCAGGAACTCGGCGTTGAGCGCGGGCGTGACGACGCGCTCGCCGTCCATCAGGATGATGTTCGCGGCCCCGGTCTCCTGCACCACGCCGCCGGGGCAGAACAGCACCTGGCCGGCGTCGTGGGACTCCTTCGCGCGGCGCAGCGGCCCCAGCGCGAGGGCGTAGTTGAGGCCCGACTTGACGGTGCCGAACCCGGGCATCGTGCGGCCCTGGTCGGTGTCGACCAAGAGGCGCAGGCCGCCCGCGCCGAAGTACGCGCCGACGGGGCTGGCCAGCACGAACAGGAGGGCCTCGGTGGACGGGGACGCCGCCGCGCCGATGTTCTGCTGCACGCCCAAGAGCGTGGGGCGCAGGTAGAGCGACCCCGGGGGCTCGGGAACGAGGTCCAGGTTGACGCGCACGGCCTCCACGATCATCTCGGTGAGGGCCTGGGCGTCCGGGACGGGCAGGTGCAGCGGAGCGGCGGAGCGCTGCATGCGGGCCACGTGGTCGGCCAGGCGGAAGATGCGCACGGTGCCGTCGACGCCGCGGTGCGCCTTGAGGCCCTCGAAGATGGTGCTGGCGTAGTGCAGGCAGTGGGACGCCGGGTGCAGCGTGGTGTCGGCCACCGGCGCGACCTCCCACGGCTCCCACCCGCCGCCTACCGTCCACCGGGCGCGCGTCAGCTGCTCGGCGAACACGGTGCCGAACTGCGCGGTCGGGGACGAGGCGGGCTGGGACGTGGTGCTCATGCGGTGATCCTCACGCTGGTGATCCGATGCCGGGGCGCCGTGGTGCGCGCACCGTATCGGTGCATTGTGCCCCCCCGGGACCCGGCGCGCCAGGCCGGGGGCGGGGCGCGGCGGTCAGGGGGCGGGGGCCCACCGCTCGAGGCTCGCGGCGGCCGTCGCGTACTCGATGACGCCGGTGGCGACGCCGATCACCAGGTCGTACGCGCCGTCGTCCGGGGCGTCGATCCGCACGCCGTTGATGCCGAGGAAGACGTACGCCGCGTGCCACCCGAGGCGCTTGTTGCCGTCGACCAGCGGGTGGTTGCGCACGATCGACTCCATCAGCACGGCCGCCTTCTCGTGGAGCGAACGGTAGGCGTCGTCACCGAACAGGCTCGTCTGGGGGCGGGCCGCGGCGGAGGCGAGCAGCCCCACGTCGCGCACCGGTCCGACGCGCAGATCGTCCATGAGCTGGAGGAGATCCTCCAGCCCCAGGTACCTCACCGGCACTATTCGCCGAGTCGTTTCAGCAGCGCCTCATAGCGCGCCATGCCCTCGGCGCTCAGCTCGGAGATCTCACGCTGTCGCCCCCGCCGCTCTGCTGCCTCCTTGATGGCCCGGACAGTCGCCTCGTGCTTGCTCACGCCCAGGTCGCGCGCGAGCAACTCCAGCGCGCGGTCGACGTCTTCGGGGAGTCGCAGTGTCATCGCCATGCTCGGATGGTATCACGGTGATACCATCCGAGCGAAGTGCTGCGAAGGCTACGAGGCGACGGCCTCCGCCACCGGCGTGCGCACCTCTGCGACCCACTCGCGACCGACGTCGGCCACCAGCTGGGCCAGGTTGGCCTTCGGCTGCACGAACCGCGGCGGGTTGGGCAGCTGCCCCAAGAGGTCGGTCGACACCAGCACCTGGCCGTCCGTGCCGATGCCGGCGGCGATGCCGATGGTGGGCGCGTCCACGGCGTCCGTCGCCCGCTGAGCCACCACGGGATCCACGGCCTCGATGACGATGGCATAGCAGCCGGCCTCATCCAGCGCGATGGTGTCGGCGACGATGCGGTCGGCCTCCTCGTCGGTCTTGCCCAGCCGCTTGCGCTCCACCGCCGTCTGCGGCAGGAGGCCCACGTGCCCCATCACCGGGATGCCGTCGGCGATGATGGCCATCACCTGGGGAATGAGCGCGCCTTCCAGCTTGACGCTGTCGGCGCCGGCGGCGATGAGCGCGCGGGCGGTCTCGACGGCCTCCGCGGGCGTGCGGTACGTGTCGGCGGTCATGTCGCCCACCACGTGCGTGTGCGACACGCCGTGGCGCACGGCGCGGATGTGGTGCTCCATCATGGCCCGCGTGACGTCGCGGGTGGTGGGGTAGCCCAGCTCCACCTCGCCCAGGCTGTCGCCCACGAGGATCATGTCGAGGCCCGCCCCGTCGAGCGCCAGCGCGGTGGGGTAGTCGTACGCGGTCAGCATCGCCAGGCGACGCCGTCCCTTGGTGGCGCGGATCTCGTCGGGCGTCAGGCCGCCGTGGAGACGTGCGCCGGTGGACTCACCGTTGCCGTACATGACGTGGTCACTCCTCCCACTCGGTGGGGACGGCGTCGCCGACCAGCTCGACCTGCTGGTTCTGGGCGTCCACGTGGACGACCGTCGGCTCGTAGCCGTCAAGCTCGGAATCGAGGTACTGCGCGTAGCTGATGACGATGATGAGGTCGCCGGGGTGCGCCAGGCGCGCGGCGGCCCCGTTGAGACACATCGCCCCGCTGCCGCGTGCGCCCTCGATGGTGTACGTCTCGAAGCGCGCGCCGTTGTTGATGTTGACGATGGCCACCTGCTCGTACGGCCGGATGTCGGCGGCGTCCAGCAGGTCCGTGTCGATCGTGATGCTGCCGACGTAGTTCAGGTTGGCGTCGGTCACCGTGGCACGATGGATCTTCGACTTCATCATCGTGCGGGAAATCGGGGGCACTGTGGCGTCTCCGGTCGGGTCTCGTGGATGGACGGTCAGGGCGTGCCGGGGGTGAGCGGCACGTTGTCGATGAGGCGGGTGGTGCCGGCGCGGGCGGCCACGCACAGCACGGCGGGCCGGTCGAGCCGGTGCAGGGGGGAGAACGTGTCGGCGTCGACCAGGCGCGCGTAGTCGACGCGGAGGCCCGCGACGGCCTCCATCTCGCGGCGCGCCAGGGCCTCGAGCGTCGCCGCGTCGCGCTCGCCGGCCGCGACGGCGCTCTGCGCGGCGCGGAGCCCGCGCGACAGCGCCAGGGCCTCGTCGCGCTCGGTGGCCGACAGGTAGGCGTTGCGGCTGCTGCGCGCCAGGCCGTCGTCGTCGCGGACGGTGGGGGCGACCACCATCTGGACGTCGTCCAGGTGAAGATCACGCATGAGGCGCCGCACCACAGCCACCTGCTGGGCGTCCTTCTGGCCGAACACCACGCGGTCGGGGCGCACCATCAGGAGCAGCTTCGCCACCACGGTGGCCACGCCGGCGAAGTGCGTCGGCCGCAGGTCACCCTCGAGCCCGCCCGACGGGCCGTCCACGGTGATGGTGGTGCCGAATCCCGGGGGGTACACCTCGTCCACACCGGGGCAGAACACCAGCGTGGCGCCCGCGCGCGTCAGCTTGGCGACGTCGCCGGCCTCGTCGCGCGGGTAGGTGGACAGGTCCTCGTGGGCGGCGAACTGCGCCGGGTTCACGAAGATGCTGACCACGACGGCGAAGCCGTCGCGGGCGGCCTCGGCCACCAGCGACAGGTGCCCGTCGTGCAGCGCCCCCATGGTGGGGACGAAGCCGATGCCCCGGCCCTCCGCGCGCAGCGCGGCGACGGCCTGCCGCAGGTCGGCGACGGTACGCACCACGGGCGCCTGGGCGCGCGAGGTGGGAGTGTCCGTGAAGGAGTGGATCATGGCGTTCCGTCCGGGGTCTCCGGGCCAGTGAGCCGTGCGATGAGGAGGCCGAGGCCCCCGGCCCGATGGATCCGTGCTCCTGCTCCACCAGTCGGGTGGATGCCGGGCGTGGTCATCGAGGTGACAGGACTGTAACGGCGTCCGCGGGGGGCGCGCAAGTCGCTGTGTGAAGCCCGGGCCAAGGTCGCCGGAGGTGTCCGGTAATGCGACTAGTGTCCGGTGCGTCGGCGATGGCCCCGCAGGGGCGTCAGGCGGTGGTTTCCGGATGGACGAGCAGGGGCGGGACGACGGCACGGGCGGCGCGGACGACCCCGGTGCCGCGCTGGAGGCGTACCACCGTGAGCACGTGCTGGAGTGCACGCGCTGCCCGCTGCACGAGACGCGCACGCAGGTGGTGCCGGGCGACGGCGACCCCCGCGCGCGCCTCATGTTCGTGGGCGAGGCCCCCGGCTACCACGAGGACCGCCAGGGCGTCCCGTTCTGCGGGGCGGCCGGGACGCTGCTGGACGAGCTGCTCGCGGGCATCGGCGTCACGCGCGCGGACGTGTTCGTCGCCAACGTGCTGAAGTGCCGCCCGCCCGGCAACCGCAATCCGGCGCCCGGCGAGATCGACGCGTGCCAGCGGCACCTGTTCCGCCAGATCGAGATCATCCGGCCCGCGATGATCTGCACGCTGGGCAACTTCGCGACGCGCCTGCTCTCGGGGCGCCCCGACGGCATCAGCCGGGTGCACGGATGCGAGCTGCCCATGACCATCGCGGGCGTCGACGTGCTGCTGTACCCCGTGTACCACCCGGCGGCCGCCCTCTACACGCCGTCCATGAAACAGGTGCTGGCGGCCGACGTGGCGCGCATCCCGGCGCTCCTGGGCGACGTGGCGCCCTCGCCGCGGGCGGCGTCCCCGGGCGCGGCGGCGGATGAGCCTGCCGGGGCGCCCCAGGAGGCCGCGTCCGCCCCCGAGACGACCCCGGACGCCCCCGACGCCGCCGTTCCCGCGTCGTCGCCGACGCAGCTCGGCCTGTTCTGACCCGTGCTGGTCGTCCGCAGCGAGGGGCCCGGCGACACGCAGGCGCTGGGTGGCGTCCTGGCCGACCTGTTGCGCCCCGGCGACCTGGTGCTCTTGGTGGGCGACGTCGGCGCGGGCAAGACCACGCTGGTGCGGGCGGTCGCGGCGGCCCTGGGGGTGACCGGGCCCGTCACCAGCCCCACGTTCACGCTGGCGAACCGCTACGACGCCCGCGTGCCGCTGCTTCACATCGACGCGTACCGGCTGGGCAGCCCCGACGACGAGGAGCTGGGCCTCCTGCTGGACGACGCCGACCGCCACGTGACGTTCATCGAGTGGCCGCAGGCACTCGGCGACCACGCGTCCGCCCCGCGGATCGCCGTCGCCATCGAACACCAGGGGGGAGACCGGCGCTTGATAACGTTGTCGTCTCCCGCCGCGGACGTCGATCTGGAGCAACTCGGTGACGACCTTCGCGCTCGACACGTCGACGCCCAGCCCGGCCCTGGCGCTGGTGCAGGATGACGGATCGGCCGCAACACTTCGCCTGGACGCCTCGCCCAACGCCGGGCGCCGCGTCATGCTGGCCGCGCATGGTCTGTTCGTCTCCACCGGCATCGACGTGGCCGACGTGCGGCGCGTGGTCGTCGGCGTGGGACCGGGGGCGTTCACCGGCGTGCGCATCGGCATCGCGACGGCCCTGGGCCTGGGGCAGGCGCTCGGCTGCCCCGTGGAGGGCGTGGTGACGCACGAGGCCGCGGCCCTCGGCATGGCCCAGGTGGCGCCTGACGGCGCGCTCGTGGTGCCCGCATCCGACGCCCGGCGGGGCGAGCTGTTCGCCGCCGCGTACCGGTGGGACGGCGCCACGCTCACCACGCTGGTGGAGCCGTGCGCCATCGCGCCCGCCGACCTGGCGTCGCTGGTGGCCGAGCGCCTGGACGAGCGCGGGGCCGTGGTGGGCGGCAACGGCGCGCAGATCCTCGCGCCGCACCTGCCGGCGGGGGCGTACGCGCTGGCGGCCGGTTCCCCCGGTCACGGCATCGACGCGCGCCACCTGGTCGCGCGCGCCGACGCGGGTGCCACGGTGCCGGTGCGCCCCGTGTACGCGCGCCTTCCCGACGCCGAGGTGAACCGCCTGCGCAACCTGGAGGCCGCGTCGTGAGCCGGGCCCGCGCCGCCGCCGAGTCGACCGTGAGCGTGCGTGACATGCGCGAACGCGACGTGCGCCACGTGGAGCGCATCGAGAACCAGGTGTCGGCCATCCCGTGGCCGCGTCACATGCTGATGGCCGAGCTGGGCAGCGCCAAGACCATCGACCTCGTCGCCCTGGACGGAGCGTCGCTGGCGGGGTACCTGCTGGCCTCCCGGTACGCCGACGTGTGGCACATCCTCAACGTCGCGGTCGACGTGCCGTTTCGCCGCCGCGGCATCGGCCGCGCCCTGATGCATGCGCTGTTCCTGCGCGCCGCGGGCCCCGGCCTCTTGGGCTTCACGCTGGAGGTGCGGGTCTCGAACGCCGGCGCCATCAGCCTGTACGAAGGGCTCGGCTTCGTGTCGCGCGGCGTGCGGCCCGGGTACTACTCGGACAACCGCGAGGACGCGCTCATCATGTGGCGCGAACCGTTCGCCGGGGTGGTGCCGTGATCGCCGGGCCGGTGCTGGCGATCGAGACGTCGTGCGACGAGACCGCCGCCGCGGTGGTGGAGGGGCGCGACGTGCGCTCGTCGGTGGTGGCGTCGCAGGCCGACCTGCACGCGCCGTACGGCGGGGTGGTGCCCGAGGTGGCCGCGCGCCACCACCTGGGCACCGTCAACGCCGTGCTGGACGAGGCCCTCGACCGGGCGGGCGTGGCCGCCGGCGACCTGGTGGCCGTCGCGGTGACCCAGCGCCCCGGGCTCATCGGCGCGCTCCTGGTGGGCCTGTCCACCGCCCGCGCGTTCGCGTACGCGCGCCGCCTGCCCATGGCGATGGTGGACCACCTGCACGGGCACATCGCCGCCGCGTGGCTCAACCCGGTGGCGCTCGACCCGCCGTTCGTCAGCCTGGTGGCGTCGGGCGGCCACACGCGCCTGGACCTGGTGCGCGACCTGGCGGCGCCGCAGCTCGTGGGGCAGACGATCGACGACGCCGCCGGCGAGGCCCTCGACAAGGGGGCGCGCCTCCTGGGGCTCGGCTACCCCGGAGGCCCCGCGCTGGAGCGCCTCGCCGCGGCGGGCGACCGCGCGGCGCACCGCTTCCCCATCGCGCTGGCCGGCAAGGGCGTGCGCGACTTCTCGTTCGCCGGGGTCAAGACGTCGCTGATGTACGCCGTGCGCGAGGCGGGCGACCTCGACGACGCCGCCCGCGCCGACCTGGCCGCCTCGTACCAGGAGGCGATCATGACCCCCCTGGCCGAGCGCCTGGTGGCGGCCGCGCGGCAGCACGGCGTGCCGGCCGTGACGGTGGGCGGCGGCGTCGCCGCCAACGGGCGCCTGCGCGAGATGGTCACCGCGAAGGCGGAGGCCGCCGGGCTGCGCGTCGCGTTCCCCGACCGCGCGCTGTGCACCGACAACGCCGCCATGATCGGCGCCGCCGCGCAGTTCACGCCGCTCGTCGAGTGGCCCGGCTTCGTGTCGCTGGACGCGATGCCCACGGCGCCCCCCGGGGGCATCGCCGCATGAGCGCGCGCCGACGCCCCGTGAAGGCGCTCGCGTTCCTCAGCGTGGGGGCGGTGGGCGCACTGGCCCTGGGGGCGTCGCCCCTGGTGTCGCCGTGGCTCGCGGCCGGCGACACCGCCGCGGCGCCCGCGGACGCGTCCGAGCCGCGCGGCGCGGCGGCGCGGGCGGACGGCTTGGCGGCGGCCGCGGCGTGGAGCGACGCGCTGCCGCCGGGCGCGGTGGGCGGCCCCGCCCCGTCGGCCACGGACACGCTGATCGTGGTGCTCGACGGCGCGCCCGCGGCCACGCTGGCCCCGGGCGCGCGGGCCGAGGGCGCCGCCGCGCTGCGGGCCCGGCAGGCCCCGGTGGAGGGCGCCGTCCAGGCGCTCGGCGGCACCGTGACGGCGCACTGGACCGTGACGCTCAACGGCATTGCGGTGTCGATTCCGGCGGGACGCGGCGACGCGGTGGCCGCGCTTGACGGCGTGCGGTCGGTGGCTCCCGTGACGTACCTGTCGCCCGCGGCATCGGCCATCGGCGGCCCGGCGCCCGCCTCGGCCCGTCAGGCACCCGCGCAGCCCACCGGCGGGGCGCCCGCGCACGTGGCGCTCATCGACACCGGCATCGACCCCCGCGCGCCGCAGCTGGGGGGTGGCATCGGACCGACGTTCCCCGTGATCGGCGGCCGCGACCTGGTGGATCCCGACGGCGACCCCACGGTGGGCGCGGGCGCCGCGACGTGGGAGGGCCACGGCACCCAGATGGCCGGGCTGGTGCTGGGATCCCCGGCGCTGGACGACGTCCCGCTGGCCCAGACACCGCGCCTGCTGGCGTACCGCGTGGTGGCCGAGGAGCAGGTCGATGGGCGGACGGTGCCGCTGGCGCGGTCGGACCGCGTGATCTCGGCCGTCGAGGCGGCGGTGGACCCGAACGGCGACGGCGACACGTCCGACCGCGCCGACGTGATCCTGCTGGGCCTCGCCGACGCGTACGCGGGTGGCGGCTGGTCGCCGGTGGCCGCCGCGCTCACCGCCGCCACGCAGGCGGGATCGGTGGCCGTCGTCCCCGCCGGCAACGACGGGCCCACGTACAGCCGGGTCGGCAGCCTCGGCGCACCCGCGCAGGACGAATCGGTCATCACCGTGGGCGGCCTGGCCGACACCCGCGGGCCGCGCACCGCGGACCTGGCGGTGGGCGTCGGGCCCGCTGCTGCGGTGCTTCCGTCGCTGCCCCTGGTGGGCGCGGAGCCCGCGGGCGTCGACCAGGCCCCGCTGGTCGTGCTGCCCGGCCCGGGCGGCGTCGGCACGGGCGACCGCGTCGAGGACTACCAGCGGCTCGTGGCCGAGGGGGGAACGCCCGTCGGCGCCGTGCTGCTGGTGGCCCGCGGGGGCGGTTCGCTGCAGGACAAGGCCGCCCTGGCGGCCCGCGCCGGGGCCGTGGGGCTGGTGGTGTGGGACCGGGCGGGCTCCGGCATCTTCCCCAGCGGCGCGGCCGCGGGCGGGCCCGTGATCCCCGTGGTGGGCACGGGGCCCGTGGAGGGGCAGGCCCTGCTCGACCTGCTCCAGCGGCAGCCCGGCGCCGTGGCGGCGCTGCGGCCGCGTCCCGCCGCGGCGGCCCCCGAGGCCATCGCGTCGTTCTCGTCCACGGGGCCCACGGCCGATGGGCGCATCAAGCCCGACCTGGTGGCACCGGCCGTGCAGGTGGACGCGCCGTGGGCGCCGGGGCCGGACGGATCGCCGCGCACGGCGTGGATGACGGGCACGTCGGCCTCCGCGGCCCAGGTGGCGGCCGTCGCCCTGCGGCTGCGCATCGCGCGGCCCGACCTCGAACCGGCCGCGGTCAAGGCGTCGCTGGTGACGGGCGCCCGCCCGGTGGCCGGCGCCCGTAGCGTGTCGCAGGGCGCCGGGGCGCTCGACCGGGCCGACGTCACGGCCGTCCGCGTGGCCGGCGGGGAGGTGGTGGCGGCGGCGCAGGCGACCCCGCGCCGCGTCACCGTGCGCCTCATCGACCTCACGTCGCAGCCCGGGCGCTACCGGGTGGCGGTGCTGTCCCACGACCGCCGGCGCCTGTGGCAGGGCCCGGCGATCACGGTGCCCGGGGGCGGGACGCTCGACACGCAGGTGCGCCTCCCCGGCGCCGCACGCGGCTGGAGCGGCTGGGTGGTGGTACGGCGCCCCCAGGGCGGCGTGGTCGCCCGCGTCCCGGCCGCCACGTTCCCCGCGCTTCGCCCCGTGCGCGACCTGGAGCGCCCCCGGGTGACGACGTCCGGGGGCGTCACGCAGGCCGTGGTGCGCATCGGGCGGCTCGCGCGCACCGGCGACCGCATTCGCAGCGCGCCCCTGCACGCGGTGAGGGTGGAGCTGGTGCCGTCCGACTCCAGCCGCCCGCTGGTGATGGCGGGCGTGGCCGGCCAGCACGACTGGCCGGCAGGCACGTACCGGTTCGTGCTGTCGCGGCGACTGCCCACCGGCGGAGAGGTCCCGGCCGGTCGATACCGCCTGCGCGTCAGCGGTCGCGCGGTCGACGGAGCGCCCAGAGTGGTGGAAAGTGCGACGTTCACACTGAATTAGTGCGGATTGTCACCACCGGGTCTTGCGCCCGGGGTCCCGCGTCCATAGTTTGCGACGTGACGTCACAAACTCGCCGGAGGGCCTTGGATGGCCGCTGATCGCCTCACCTTGGGAGTGGCCGCGCGGCTCTCCCGATATCTACAGGTTCTCACGCAGTCGAAGAAGATGGGCAAGTCGAGCATCTCGTCGCAGGCGATCTCCGAGTACACCGGGGTGAACCCCACCCAGATCCGGCGCGACCTGTCCGGCTTCGGCAAGTTCGGCAAGCGCGGCGTGGGCTACGACATCGACGCCCTCATCGACGAGGTGCGCAAGATCCTGCGCACGTCCGGCACGCACAACATCGCGCTGTTCGGCGCGGGCAACCTGGGGCAGGCCATCGCCGGCTCGTCGGTGTTCGGCGACCACGGCTTCCGCATCTCGGCCATCTTCGACGTCGACGAGGCGAAGGTCGGCACGATGGTGGGCGACATCCCCATCCGCCACTACTCCGAGCTGGCCGAGTCGGTGGCGTCCGAGGACATCATGGTGGGGGTGCTCGCGATCCCCGCCGAGGTGGCCCAGCGCGTGGCCGACGACCTCGTCGCCGCGGGCGTGAAGATCATCTTCAACTACTCCGACGCGCTCCTGTCGGTGCCGTCCGACGTGACGGTGCACACGTCGAGCCCCGCGGTCGAGTTGCTGTACGCCCTCTACTTCTACCTCAGCTGACAGGGAGCCAAGCGGCGGCGACGGGTACTATCCCGCGGCGATGGCCAGCGAATCGATGCTTCAGGGCGTGAGGGAGAGGTTCGACTCCTCCACCGACTTCACGGTCGGGCTGGAGGAGGAGTACCAGCTGCTCGACCCCCGCACGCTGGCGCTGACGAACCGTTTCGAGGACGTCATGGGGGCGGCGCCCGCGGCGCTGGCCGAGCGCCTGGCAGGCGAGCTGATCGCCAGCGAGATCGAGTTCAAGACCCGTGCACACGACCGTTTCGAGGGCGCCGCCCGCGAGCTCGTGGCAGGGCGCCTGGCGTCGCTCGACCTCATCGAGGCGTGCGGCCTCGCCGGCGGGGTCGCCGCCGTGCACCCGTTCAGCCCCTGGCAGGACCAGCGCATCATCGAGACCCCCCACTACCGCCGCCTGCAGGACGAGCTGGGGTACGTGTCGTGGGTCAACAACACCTGGTCCATCCACATCCACTGCGGGGTGCGCGGCGCCGACCGCGCGCTGGCCGTCTGCACGGCGATGCGCAGCCTGCTACCCGAGCTGCTGGCGCTGTCGGCCAACAGCCCGGTGTTCCTGGGGCGTGACACCCGCCTGGCGTCGGTGCGCACGCAGATCTTCACCAAGAGCTTCCCCCGCTGCGGCATCCCGGACGCGTACCCCGACTGGGACAGCTACGCACGGCACGTCGCGTGGCTCGAGGCCGTGGGCGCCATCGTGGAGAACACCGAGATCTGGTGGAGCGTGCGTCCCCACCACAGCTTCGGCACGGTCGAGGTGCGCATCTGCGACGGCCAGACCGAGATGGGCCATGCCCTGGGCGTGGCGGCCCTGGCGCTGGCGTACATCGCCCGCCTGTGCGCCGACTACGACGCCGGCGTCCCCCTGCCCATGCACCCCCGCGGCATGATCGACGAGAACATGTGGCGGGCCGAGCGGCGTGGCATCGAGGCGTACATGATCAACCTCGACTCGGCCGCGGTGCGCCCCCTGCGCGACGTCATCCACGAGCGCCTGGCCTGGACCGCCGACCAGCGCCGGGCCCTCGGCCTGGAGCCGTTCACGCGGTACGTCGAGGAGATGCTGCGGGAAGGCAACGGCGCGCAGCGCCAGCGTGAGACGTTCGTGCGCACCAACCACGACGTGATGGCCGTCCAGCGCGAGATCGTCGAGCGCACGCGCGCGTCGGCCGTCGAGGTGACCGCGGTCCTCGGCGACGGGTGACGCCGGCGTGACCGCGGTGCCACGCCGACGGCGTGTGGCCCCGGTAGGCTCGGCCTCGACACCGACGAAGGAGTGGGCATGAGCGACGACATCGCCGCCGGGGACCCGGGCGAACAGGCTCCCCCGACGCAGGAGGAGATCGCCGCCGCGTTCGTCCACCGCCTGGGACGCACCCCCGTGCGCGACATCGTGATGCAGACGATGGCCACGATGACCGACGTGGCGGGCATCCGGCTGGGGCTGGGCCCCGAGGGTGACGTGGTGAAGGACCTCGAGCAGGCGCGGCTCGCCATCGAGTCGCTGCGCGCGCTGATGGGCGTCGCCGAGCGCGAGATCGGCCAGGCGTCCGCGCGCCCGTTCCGCGACCCGCTGGCGCAGTTGCAGATGGCGTTCGCGCAGATCGCCGAGGCCGACGGCGCGGCCGTGCCCCAGAGCGGCGAGCCGGGCGCGGCAGGCGGCGGTGCGCCCGGGCAGACGCCCCCGGACGACCCCGCCAGCCGCCTGTGGGTGCCCGGGCGCTGACCGCCTGACGGGGGCCGCCGGGCGGCCCCCGGTGGCCCCCGCGACGCGCACCGTCGAAAGGCGGGAGGTGCCGCGTCCGAGGCTGGGTCGCATCCCGTGGGGCCACAATCGGCCGCGAGCGCCGCTCGCGGGACGTTTTCCCCGCTGTTCGGGACGTTGGCGTCCGCGTGCGTATGGTAGAAACCCGCGGGTGACGCCTGTTGCGAGGTCCCCGTGCGGGGATGTCCGTCCGGCGTCTGTCTTCTTGTCACCACGCGGTTCCTCGTCGAGGCCGCGTCGTCATCTTCGACTCGGAAAGGGGAGCCCGTGGCCGACTTCTTGTCGGATAACACAACGTGGCTCGCGGTGGCGTGCGGTCTTTTGGCCGTCGTCTACGGCATCGCCCTCACCAGCTGGCTGCTGAAAAAGCCCGCCGGCAATGAGCGCATGCAGTCCATCGCGAAGGCCATCCAGGAAGGGGCGCAGGCGTATCTGGCGCGCCAGTACGCGATCATCGCCGTGGTGGCGGTGGTGCTGTTCCTCGCCATCGGATTCGCCGGGTCCGCCGTGGACTCGACGCTGTTGGGCTGGAAGGCCGCCATCGGCTTCCTGATCGGCGCCGTGGCATCCGGTGCAGCCGGATTCATCGGCATGAACGTGTCGGTACGCAGCAACGTGCGCACCGCCGAGGCCGCCCGCAACGGGCTGGGCCCGGCGCTGGACGTCGCGTTCAAGGGCGGCGCGGTCACCGGCCTCCTGGTGGTGGGCCTCGGCCTGCTGTCCGTGGCCGGCTACTTCCTGGCGCTGGGCGCCGACCCCGAGGACGCCGCGCCGCTCGTCGGGCTGGCGTTCGGTGGCTCGCTCATCAGCGTGTTCGCCCGTCTGGGTGGTGGCATCTTCACGAAGGGCGCCGACGTGGGCGCCGACCTGGTGGGCAAGGTCGAGGCGGGCATCCCCGAGGACGACCCCCGCAACCCGGCCGTGATCGCCGACAACGTGGGCGACAACGTGGGCGACTGCGCCGGCATGGCCGCCGACCTGTTCGAGACGTACGCGGTGACCATGGTCGCCGTGATGTTCCTGGGCTCGCTGTTCTTCACCACGCTCACCATCAACGCGGTCATCTACCCGCTTGCCCTGGGCGCGGTGTCGATCATCGCGTCGATCATCGGCACGTGGTTCGTGCGCGTCAAAGAGGGCGGCAACGTCACGATGGCGCTGTACACGGGCCTCGGCGTCGCCGCCGTGCTGGCGGCCATCGGCTTCCTGCCGGTGACCATATGGCTGATGGACGGCACGCAGGCGATCGCCGAGAACGGCCCGTTCGGCGGCTGGCTCGACTACTACTGGTGCGCGCTCATCGGCATCGGCGTCACCATGGGCCTCGTCGCCATCACGGAGTACTTCACCGGTACCGCCTGGGGTCCCGTCAAGAGCATCGCGAAGGCCTCCGAGACCGGCCACGCCACCAACATCATCGCCGGCCTGGCCGTGTCGCTGAAGGCGACGGCGCTGCCGGTGATCGTGATCGTGGCGGGCATCGCGGGCGCCTACCAGCTGGGCGGCTTCTACGGCGTCGGCACGGCCGTCATGGCCATGCTGTCGATGGCCGGCATCGTGGTGGCCCTGGACGCGTTCGGGCCCATCACCGACAACGCCGGTGGCATCGCCGAGATGGCGGACATGCCCGAGGAGGTGCGCGGCATCACCGACCCGCTGGACGCGGTCGGCAACACCACCAAGGCCGTCACGAAGGGCTACGCCATCGGTTCTGCCGGTCTGGCCGCCGTGGTGCTGTTCGTGTCGTACTTCGAGGAGCTCAAGCACGGCATGGGCGGCAGCGCGTCCGGAGTGGACTTCTCGCTGTCCAACCCGTTCGTCGTGTGCGGTCTGCTGATCGGCGGCATGATGCCGTTCCTGTTCGCCGCGTACTCCATGGAGGCCGTCGGCCGTGCCGGCGCCCAGGTGGTGAACGAGGTGCGGCGTCAGTTCAAGGAGAAGCCGGGCATCATGGAGGGCACGGACCAGCCCGACTACGCCCGCTGCGTGCGCATCGTGACGTCGTCGGCCCAGCGCGAGATGCTGATCCCCGGCCTCATCCCGATCGTGTTCCCCATCATCGTGGCGTTCGTGTTCGGCAAGGCCAACGGCCGCGAGATGCTGGGCGGACTGCTTCTGGGCGTCATCGTCACCGGGCTGTTCGTGGCGATCTCGATGACGTCGGGCGGTGGCGCGTGGGACAACGCCAAGAAGATGATCGAGGACGGCAACCACGGCGGCAAGGGCTCGGACGCCCACCTGGCCGCGGTGACGGGCGACACGGTGGGTGACCCCTACAAGGACACCGCCGGCCCCGCGATCAACCCGATGATCAAGATCGCCAACATCGTGGCGATCCTGCTCATCCCGTTCCTCACGTAGGAACGCCCCGGGATCACGCCCGCCGCGGTATCGGCCGCGGCGGGCATCCCGCTAGCTGACGAACGCGTCCTCGTCGTTGTCGTCGTCATCGTCCGGGCCGGGCGGGGGACGGTTGTCGCGTGCCTGGAACATGACGTCGAACTGGGCGTCGTGGTCGGGCGTCCAGAACTGGTCGCCCCACTGGTCGCGCGCGCGGCGTGAGGCCACCTCGCGCACGAGGTCGCGAATGACCTGCTCGCGCTCGTCCGCGGTCATGGCCTCGAGGCGCCGCACCTGCTCCGGCGTGGCCGAGACACCGGGCACCGACGCCAGTGCGCGCAGCGGGTCCGCGATGAGGGCCTCGCAGAACTCGCGGTCGGACACCGCGCGGCTCCACACTGAGATCCGTGGCGTGTCGGGCATCGCGCGCCTTTCGCACTCGCAAAACGCCGTGCGCACACCATTGCACAGCGCGCCCGCCCCGGCCAGCGCCGCACCCCCCGGTGCTAGCCTCGACCGGGCACGGAAACCGTCAGAAAGGCGCCTGCGTGGGCGATGCCAACCGCAAGCTTCCCCGGGGGCCCCAGCCGCCGCCGCCGGACCCGTCCGAGAACGTCCGCAAGGCCGGTGGCGCCGACCTCCAGAACGGGTGGCTGGCACGGCACGGGACCCTGACGCTGACCGACACCAGGGCGGTGTTCACGCCCACGCTGCTCGACCGGCTGTTGCGGGGGCGCCGCTACGCCATGCCGCTCGACGACATCACCGAGGTGGAGCGCTGGCCGGTGAGCCCCGGCCTCATCCCGCCCGGGGCCAAGCGGCCCCGCCTGCTGGTGCACACGCCGACGTGCGTGTACGAGCTGATGGTGGGCGACCTCGACGGGTGGTTCGACGCGTTCGAGAAGGTCTACCACCTGCGCTCCCGGCGCGAACCCGGCGCGCACCAGCCCACGTTCACCCGTGAGGGCGTCGAGAACCTGATGCTCGCGGAGGAATGACGCCCGCCGCGGTGCCCCGGCCACTGGCCCCGGCGCGCGCGGCGCGGTAAACTTCCCGAAATGGCACAACGTTTCCTACCTTTCTGCGCGTGATCGCGGTCACCGACAAGAGCCGGGTGGCCGTCGACGCGCTCACCGAGCTGGCGCAGCGCGGCGACGCGCCCGTGCCGATCCTGGAGGTGGCGGAGGCCCGGGGCATCGCCCTGCACGTGCTCGAGCAGCTGTTCGCGTCGCTGCGGCGGGCCGGCATCCTCCAGAGCCAGCGGGGCGTAAAGGGCGGATACTCGTTCCGTGAGCGCACCACGCAGGTGACGCTGTACCAGGTGGTCGAGGCCGTGGACGGGCGTCTCGACCATCGCTACGAGGACGCGCCGACGGCGGGCGACAGCGTCTGGCAGGAGGCGTGCGAGCGTCTTCGCGCCCTTCTGAGCGACGTGACCATCGCCGACATGGTCGAGCGCGAGGCCCGCGCCCTCGACGCGCCCATGTTCCACATATGAGTTCGTCCGTATCCTGCACGGTCGATCCCCCAACCCGTGGGGGGCCACCGAGCGACGGGAGACGTGCACGTGACAGGTAGCGACCGCGGGGACGGCGGCCCGGAGATCGTCGGCATCGGCAACGCCATCGTCGACGTGCTGAGCCATTCCGACGAGGAGTACCTCGATCGAAACGGCCTGGTCAAGGGCTCCATGACGCTGGTGGACGCGGAGCGCTCGGAGGCGATCTACCAGGGCATGGGCCGCGCGGTGGAGGTGTCGGGCGGGTCGGCCGCCAACACCATGGCCGGCGCGGCGGCCCTCGGCGCCCGCGTCGCGTACGTGGGCAAGGTGCACGACGACCACCTGGGCCACTTCTTCGCCCACGACATCCGCGCCGCGGGCGTGCGCTTCGACGTGCCGTTCGCCGCGGAGGGGGCGCCCACGGGGCGCTGCATGATCATGGTGACGCCCGACGCGCACCGCACCATGGCCACGTACCTGGGGGCCTCGGTCGACCTGGCCCCGGACGACATCGACCGCTCGATGTTCGCGTCGGCGTCCGTCACGTACCTCGAGGGCTACCTGTGGGACCCGCCGAAGGCCAAGGAGGCCATGCGGGTGGCGATCGCCGAGGCGATCGCGCACGACCACACGGTGGCGCTGACGCTCTCCGACTCGTTCTGCGTCGAACGCCACCGCGACGAGTTCCTCGACCTGCTCGACAACCGCCTGGGGCTGCTGTTCGCCAACGAGGCGGAGGCCCTGGCACTGGTGGGCGGGGACGACGTCTGGGACGCCGTCGGCCGCCTCCAGGGGCGGTGCCCGGTGATCGTGGTGACGCGCAGCGATCAGGGCTGCCTGGTCATCACGCCCGACGAGGTACTCGACATCCCGGCGCAGCCGGTGGACCGCATCGTCGACACCACCGGTGCCGGCGACCTGTTCGCGTCCGGCTTCCTGTACGGCTTCGTCCAGGGCTGGAGCCTCACCGCCTGCGCCCGCGCGGGTGGGGTCGCCGCCGCCGAGGTCATCTCACACTTCGGGGCTCGCCCCGAGACCGACCTGACACAGCTCGTGTCCGCATTGATCCACGAGGAGGACCGCACGTGAGCTCACGCATCGCCGATTCGATCACCGACCTCATCGGAGGGACGCCGCTGGTGCGCCTGAAGGCGGGGGATGCGACCGGCGCGACCGTCCTGGGCAAGCTCGAATCGTTCAACCCCGCCGGCAGCGTGAAGGACCGCATCGCGCTGGCGATGGTGGAGGCGGCCGAGAAGGAGGGGCGGCTGTCGCCCGACAGCGTCATCGTGGAGCCCACGTCGGGCAACACCGGCATCGCCCTGGCGTGCGTCGCGGCCTCCCGCGGCTATCGCCTCATCCTCACCATGCCCGAGACCATGAGCATGGAGCGCCGGTCGCTCCTGAAGGCGTACGGGGCCGAGCTGGTGCTGACCCCGGGGCCGGAGGGCATGCGCGGCGCCATCGCGAAGGCCGAGGAGATCGCCGCCGGCACGCCCCACAGCTTCGTGCCGCAGCAGTTCCGCAACCAGGCCAACCCGGACGTGCACTACCGCACCACCGGGCCGGAGATCTGGGACGGCACCGAGGGCCGCGTGGCCGCCCTGGTGTCGGGCGTCGGCACGGGCGGCACGGTCACGGGTGCGGGCCGCTACCTGAAGGAGCGCAACCCCGACGTGCACGTGGTGGCGGTGGAGCCGACCGACTCCGCCGTGCTGTCCGGCGGGCAGCCGGGGCCGCACAAGATCCAGGGCATCGGCGCCGGCTTCGTGCCGGACGTGCTCGACACGGACGGCTACGACGAGGTGCTGCAGGTGTCGTCCGACGACGCGTTCACGACGTCCCGGGCGCTGGCGCGCGACGAGGGCGTGCTGGTGGGCATCTCGGCGGGCGCCAACACGGCCGCGGCGCTGGAGCTGGCCAAGCGCCCGGAGTTCGCCGGCAAGACGATCGTCGTGATCCTGCCCGACACGGGCGAGCGCTACCTGTCGACCGCGCTGTTCGCGGACGCCTGACGGACGCCCCGGGGTTCCTGCGGCGCCGCGGCGCCGCAGGAACGGAGGGGTCGCGGGCAGAATCTTCGCCAGAATCCGACGGAACGACCGACGGCGGCTCAAGTCTTCCGGCACGCGGCCGAAGAGGGCAAACCCGGCCGTCCCGACACGGCGGCGGAAGACGCCTATCGGAGGTACCCGTGGCCCGCCACGCCCGACTGCTCGCGCTCGCCGCCCTCGGCGCGCTCGCCGCCATTCCCACCGCCGCCAACGCCCAGGCCACGAGGACCTGGATCTCCGGCGGGGGGGACGACACCAACGCGTGCTCGCGGACGTCCACGTGCAAGACGCTCGCGGGAGCCATCAGCAAGACGGCCGCGTGGGGCATCATCAACAGCCTCGATCCGGGCGGCTACGGCGCGGTGACCGTCACGAAGGCGATCACGATCGACCTCATGAGCGGCTCACGCGGGGCGATCATGGTGCCCGCAACCCACGGTGTCACCGTCAATGCGGGCGCGACCGACGACGTGCTGTTGCGCTCGATCACCATTCAGGGCGCCGGCGACTGCCGCGGTGCGTCGTCGCCGAACGCGGCCGCCTCCGGCGTGCGCATCATCAAGGCGCGGTCGGTCACCCTCGACGATGTCGTCATCACGAACGCCGTCGCCGGTGTGAAGGTCGAGAACACCGAGGGCAACGTCGATGTGACGGTCACGAACTCCAACTTCACGAACGTCTGCACCGGCATCCAGGTGGCGCCGACCGGGACGGGTACGGCCAACCTCCTCGTGGGCGGATCGGTGTTCGCCCATAACGTCACGGCGTTGTCGGTGGGCAGCGGCGGCACCCTGTCCATCGCCGAGTCGGCGCTGAGTTCCAACGACCTCGCGTACTCGGCCACGGGCACCGGCCGGATCACCAGCGCCGGTGGCGTCCGCCTGCTGGGCAACACGGCTGACGGCACTCCCACGACGACGATCGCCGCGGAGGGCGTGGCCGGTCCGCAGGGCGCCGTGGGTGCCCAGGGCGCCGCCGGGGCCCCCGGCGCCGCGGGCGCGACCGGCGCGCCGGGTCCGGCAGGAGCGCCGCCCCGAGCGCCGCGGGCCGTGCTGTTGGTGGGCACGCCCACCGTGGCGCGCACCCGCGTGCGTATTCCGGTGGCCCTGTCGGCCCGGGGCAACGTCCTCGTCCAGGTGTACCGGGGCAAGCGTCAGGTCGCAACGATCCTTCAGGGCATCGCGCTCGGCCCGCGGGCCGTCACGTGGAACCGCCGCGTGAACGGCCGCCGGGCGCCACGAGGCGTGTACGCGGTGCGCATGACAGCGGTCACGCAGTCGGGCGCGACGGCGCGCGGGGTGACCCGCTTCGTCCTCCGCTAGGCCGGTGCCGCCGGGCAGGGCGTGGCTCCCGGGTCACGCCCTACCCGGCGCGCCCCTATGCGCGCCTGATCAGCAGCGTGCGGCCGCCCTTGTGCTGGAACCCGAGGGCGCGCAGGAACGCCTGTGCCGGCCCGTCGGCCTCGGCCAACGCCATCAGGTGCGTCCCGCGCGCGGCGCGGACGCGCTCGGCCAGCTCGGCCACCAGGGCGGTGCCGATGCCGGTGCGGCGGTGCTCGGGCACCACGCCCATCCAGTCGATGATGCCGTCCGGCAGGTCGGCGTGCGCGAAGCCCACCAGGTCGCCCCGGTGGCGGGCGATCACGAACGCGCCCTGACCCTCGCCCCACTCGTACCCGGACGGGGACCCCATCTCGCGCAGCGCCGCGGTGCCCTGAAGGGCGCGCGCCTCAGCCTTGGTGAAGCCCGCGGCCAGCACGTTCTGGTAGTCGGAGTACACCGTCGCGCCGGGGGCGGGCGGCGGACCGATGCCGTCCACGGGGCGGGCCATCAGCGCCCCGGCGCTGTAGCGCTCGAAGCCCGCCGCCTCCAGCAGGCCCGCCAGCGGATCGCCCTCGCGTACCTCGGCGTCCCACGGCGGCTCGGGCAGCTGGGCCAAGAGCGCGTTGAGCGCCTCGGCGTCGCGGGCGCGCAGGCCGTCAAGGCGCACGGCCATGGCGGTGGAGGACGGACGCAGCCGGCACGACGCCCCGTCGCTTGTCACGGCCGGCCCGGTCGGGGAGGTGGACATGCCCGTCAGCCTATACTGGCCGTGTGAGCAGCGATAACACCCGGTCCCGCAGCCTCGTGTCGCGCATCGCGGGCGTCATGGCGCGCGACTTCACGGCGGTGCGCGAGCGCGACCCCGCCCTTCACTCCGCGCCCGAGCTCCTCTTGTACCAGGGGCTCCACGCCGTCTGGATGCACCGCCTTGCGCACATGCTGTACCGGGCCGACATGACGTTCCTGGCCCGCCTGGTGTCGCAGATCTCCCGTTTCCTCACGGGTATCGAGATCCACCCGGGCGCCAAGGTGGGCCGCGGCGTGTTCATCGACCACGGCATGGGCGTCGTCATCGGCGAGACCGCGGAGGTGGGGGAGGACAGCACCATCTACCAGGGCGTCACGCTGGGCGGGACGGGCAAGCAGGGCGGCAAGCGCCACCCCACCATCGGCAAGCGCGTGGTGGTCGGCACCGGCGCCCAGGTGCTGGGCGACATCACGGTGGGCGACGACGCCAAGATCGGTGCCGGCAGCATCGTGGTGCGCGACGTGCCCGCCCGCAGCACCGTCGTGGGCAACCCGGGGCGCCCGGTCATCGTCGACGGCCAGAAGGTCCCGGCGCCGGACGACAAGCGCGTCGAGCGGCTGCCCGACCCCGTCGCCGACGTGTTCCGCGCGCTGATGGACTGCATCGAGCGCCTCGACAACGAGGTGGAGGCGCTGCGGGCCGGCAAGCCCGTCCCGCCCGGCGGCCCCGGCGCCGACTGCATGGGTCGGGCCGAGGAGCGCATCCGCGCCCTCACCACCGACCAGCCGACGTTCTTCGGGGACGGCGCGCACATCTGACGCCCCGCCAGGGCACGCGGGGGCCCGTCGCCCGCGGGGCGCCGGGTAGTGGACCTGGTCGCGCAGGACTCGACCTCCGGGGAGGGGACGCCCCTCCTCGCGGCGGGCAGCGGATGGGATAAGGCGTGGCACCTTCATGTGTGTCGGCAGGCATCGGACGCCCGCCACGACCCAACGACACGGAGGTCTCCCATGACCGTCGCCACCCGCCGCAACCGCGCCGCCCGCAACACCGCCGCCGTCATCGCCGGCGCCGCCCTGCTGGCAGGCACCGCGGCCACCGCCCAGGCCGCTCCCACGACGCGCGCCGACAACGGTGACTCCGGTCTGGAACTGACGGTCTTCCGCCCCGACAACACCGCCCGCGGCGCCTGGTCGGGCACCATCTTCACGGTCATCGACGGCTCCCAGTACTCGGCGATGTGCGTTGAGCTCGCCGTGACGTACCCGGTCGGCACGCACGCCGTGACGGTGACGCCGCGGGACATGACCGACGCCGACAACCGCGCGGCGGCCTGGATCGTCAACCACGCCGTCCCGGCCCGCTGGACGGCGCCCGCCACGGGCCCCACCGCGTCCGACGACCACGCCTCGGCCGTCGCCGCCGTCGCCGTGTGGCAGGTCACCGGCAACGTCCGCGCGACCAACCCCACCACCAGCGCCTCCATCAACACCGAGGTCGCGGCCCTGGTGGCCCGCGCCCGCGCCGCCACCGCCACGCCCGCGTTCGTCAGCCTCTCCGCCGCCACGCCCGCGGCCGGCGTGACCACGGCCGACGTCGCCGTCACCGGTCGCCCGGGCGCCACCGTCGACCTCACCATCGGCGCCGGCACCGGGACGTTGTCCGCCGCCTCCGTCACGCTCGACGCCTCAGGCAAGGCCACCGTCCGCCTGACCAGCGCCACCCCGGGCGCCACGACCGTCGCGGCGGCCACCGAGGGCGACAGCACCCTGATGGACGTCCGCACCAGCACGTTCGTGAGCCAGCGCCAGGTCGTCGCGCGCCCCGACGTGGTCCGCGCCTCCACGTCGGTGACGTTCTCCCCGTCCAACGTGACGACGCCGCCCGAGGGCCCCGCGACGCCGATCCCGCCGGCCCCGCCCGCCACGCCGCCGACCGTGACCACGCCGTCCCCGTCCCTGCCCGTGGCCGTGACGGCCGCCCGTCCCGGCACCGCCTCCATGCGCCTGGTGAAGCGCGGCCCGGCCCGCGCCCGCGCCGGTGAGCGTCTCACCTACGTCCTGCTCGTGACCAACACCGGCACCGCCGCGGCGCGCAACGTCCGCGTGGCCGACGTGCTGCCCGCCGGCCTGACCGTGGCCCAGGGATCGAAGGGCCGCATCGCCGGCGGCACCGTCCGCTGGACCATCCCGAACCTGGCCCCGGGCGCCACCCGCCGCATCGTGGTCCCGGTGCGGGCCGCCGCCGGCATCACCGGCCGCCGCGTCAACACCGCCACCGCCAGCGCCGACGGCGTGGCCCGCGTCACCGCGACGGCGACCACCGTGTTCTCGGCCCCCGCCCCGCGCGCCGTGCTTCCCGCCGTCACCGGCTGAGCCCCGGCGACCCAGAGCCCCCGCCCGCCTGGCACGCCGCCGGGGGGACGGGGGCTCTCGGCGTGCCCGCCGCTAGAGTGAGGAGGTGTCCGACCTCCTCACCGGCCTCAACCCGCCACAGGCCGAGGCGGTGCTGCACGACGAAGGGCCGCTGCTGGTGCTGGCGGGCGCGGGCAGCGGCAAGACGCGGGTGCTGACGCACCGCATCGCCCGGCTCATCGGCGAGCGGGGAGTGCCGCCCTGGGCGATCCTCGCGATCACGTTCACCAACAAGGCGGCGGGGGAGATGCGCGAGCGCATCGTCGACCTCGTCGGCCCCGTCGGACGCGAGGTCTGGGCCAGCACGTTCCACTCCGCCTGCGTGCGCCTGCTGCGGCGCGAGGCCGACGCGGCGGGCCTGCCGCGCGACTTCACCATCTACGACGCCGACGATCAGGCGCGGCTCATGCGCCAGTGCCTGGTTGACGAGGACATGGACCCCAAGCGGTTCGCGCCCCGGGCGGTGCTGGGTCAGATCTCCGACGCCAAGAACCGGCTGCGGGGGCCCGAGGAGCTGGCGGCCGAGGCGGGCTCGTTCAGCGACGAGGCGGTCGTGCGCCTGTACCGCCGCTACCAACAGCGCCTCGCGGCGGCGGGCGCCCTCGACTTCGACGACCTGCTGATGGTCACCGTGCGCATGCTCGAGGCCGACGAGGCCACGCGCAACCGCTACCAGAGCCGCTTCCAGCACGTGATGGTGGACGAGTACCAGGACACCAACCACGCCCAGTACCGGCTGGTGCGCCTGCTGGGTGCTCCCCAAGACAACGTGATGGCCGTGGGCGACGACGACCAGGGCATCTACTCGTGGCGCGGCGCCGACGTGCGCAACATCCTCGACTTCGAGCGCGACTACCCCGGCGCGCACATCGTGGCGCTCGAGCAGAACTACCGCTCCACCGGCACCATCCTGCGGGCCGCCAACGCGGTGGTGGCGCTCAACCACGACCGGCGGCCCAAGAAGCTGTGGACCGACGCGGGGGACGGGGAGCCGCTGGCCGTGGCGGGCTTCCGCGACGAGCACGAGGAGGCCCGCGCCGTGGCCTCCGAGATCGACCGGGCGGCGGCCGAGGGCACGCGCCTCGACGAGATCGCGGTCTTCTACCGCACCAACGCGCAGAGCCGCGCCATCGAGGACCAGCTGGTGCGCCGCCGCATCCCGTACGGCGTGGTGGGCGGCCCCCGCTTCTACGAGCGGGCCGAGGTGCGCGACGCCATGGCCTACCTGCGGGTGGTCGCCAACCCGGGCGACGTCATCGCGTTCACGCGGGCCATGGGAGCCCCCAAGCGCGGGGTCGGTCCCGGGGCGGTCGCGAAGCTCGCGGCGTTCGCCGAGACGCACGGCCTCGGCATCGCGGCGGCCGTCGCCCAGGCCGACATGGTGGACGGGCTGACGGCGGCCCAGCGGCGCGGGCTGGCGCCGGTCGGGCGCCTGCTGGCCGACCTCGACCAGGCCGCGCGCGCCGGGCTGCCGTTCGACCAGCTGGTGCGGATGGCGGTCGACGGCTCGGGCCTGCGGGCGTCGCTCGAGACCGAGGGGACGCTCGAGGCGCAGGGACGGCTCGAGAACCTCGACGAGCTCATCTCCGTGGCGGGCGAGTACCAGGCGTCGTCCGACGATCCCAGCCTCCAGGGCTTCCTCGACGAGGTCGCGCTGCAGTCCGACGCCGACACGGTCGACCAGGAGACGGGCGCCGTGACGCTGATGACGGTGCACAACGCGAAGGGCCTCGAGTTCGACGTCGTGATGATGACCGGGATGGAGGAGGGCACGTTCCCCCACTCGCGCTCCGACACCCCGGAGGCGCTCGAGGAGGAACGGCGGCTGTGTTACGTGGGCATGACCCGCGCCCGGCGCCGCCTGGGCCTCACCCACGCCGAGACCCGCGGCTTCCGCGGATCGCGCGAGTACCGCCTGCCGTCGCGGTTTCTGGCCGAGATCCCCCTGTCCGACACCCGCTCCACCGGTCGCTCCGGAGCCCGCCGCACCGAGGCGGTGATGCCCCGCTCGGCGCCCGGTAGCCGGCCGGGGCGGCAGGTCGCGGCGCCGGCGCGCTTCGACCAGGGGGACGCCGTGGTGCACGCCACGTTCGGCGAGGGCGTGGTCACGGCGGTGGAGTCACGCGGTAGCCTCGTGCGCGTCCGCTTCGCGGACGACGGCACCGAGCGCCGGCTGATGGCGGGTGCGGCACCGATGCGAAAGGTGGAGACGGCATGAGCGCGCGGATCATCGACGGGAGGGCGGCCGCGGCCGCGGTGCGCGCCGAGGTGGCGGACGGCGTCGCGGCGTTCACCGCCGTGCACGGCCGGGCCCCGGGGCTGGTGGGCATCCAGGTGGGCGACGACCCGGCCTCCGAGATCTACCAGGCCAACAAGGCGCGCCAGGCCGAGGAGTGCGGCATGCACTCTCGCCGCATCACGCTGCCCGCCGACACCACCCAGGCCCAGCTCGACGACATCATCGACGACCTCAACGCCGACGACGACGTGGACGGCATGCTGGTGCAGCTGCCGGTGCCCGACCAGCTCTCCGAGCCGCTCATCGCGGCGCGCATCCATCCCGACAAGGACGTCGACGGCTTCGGCCCGGGCAACATGGGCCGCCTGATGCGCGGCGAGCCCGGCAACGTGCCGTGCACTCCGGCCGGCGTGATGCGCCTGTTGGACGACGCCGGGGTGGCGCTGGAGGGCGCCCGGGCCGTGGTGGTGGGCCGCAGCCTCATCGTCGGCAAGCCGCAGGCGATGCTGCTTCTGGACCGCCACTGCACCGTCACCATCGCGCACTCGCGCACGCGCGACCTGCCCGGACTGTGCCGCACCGCCGACGTGCTGGTGGCGGCGGTCGGCCGGCCTGAGATGATCCGGGGCGACTGGATCGCGCCGGGCGCCGCCGTCATCGACGTCGGTATCAACCGCACGGACGACGGTCTGCGCGGCGACGTGGCGTTCGACGAGGCGGTGGAGGTGGCGGGGTGCATCACCCCGGTGCCCGGCGGAGTCGGACCCATGACCATCGCGTACCTGCTGGCAAACACGCTGCTCGCCGCCCGTCGGCGGACGGCCGATCGATCACTCGACAAGGGGTAGGAATGAAGATTGCCATCTTCGGCGGCACCGGCGACCTGGGCCGCGGCCTGGCCATCTGCTTCGCAGCGGCCGGTCACGACATCGTGGTGGGCTCCCGCAGCCAGGAGCGCGCCGACCAGGCGGCCGCGAGCCTGCGGGAGGGGTATGCGGAGGGGAACTTCATCCCCATGGAGAACGCCGAGGCCGCGCAGGCCGGCGAGATGGCGATCGTCTCCATCCCGTGGGAGGGCATCGACCAGACCATCCCGGCGCTCGCGGATGCACTGGCGGGCAAGGTCGTGGTGTCGGTGGTCAACGCGCTGAAGTTCGGCAAGGCCGGTGCCATCGCCGTGCAGGGCGCGGAGCTGCCGGGAGGGGGGCCGAGCTGTGCCCACCGCATCCAGGAGCTGGCGCCCGAGGCCAAGGTCGTGGTGGCGTACAACAACCTGCCGGCCGCGGGCCTGCAGGCGCGCCACAACCTGAACGCCGACGTGATGGTGTGCGGCAAGAGCAAGTCGGCGCGTGAGGCCGTGATCGAGCTGACCAAGGACCTCCCGGGCGCCCGCGGCCTCGACGCCGGGCCGCTGGCCAACGCCATCGTGATCGAGGGCTCCACGGCGCTCATCATCAACCTGAACAAGCGCTACGGCGGCGAGGCGAGCCTGGCCGTCACCGGGTTGGAGAACGCCCCCGAGCGTTCGGCCGCCACGCACTGACGCGGTGCGCGGGGCGCCACCGGCGGGCACGACGCCCGTCGGCCGCGCCCCGCACGCTCAGGGTGCTGCGGGCCTCACGAGTCGTCCTGCCGGAAGCGGAACCGGATGTCGGCGATGTCGAGCCCGGCCGACAGGCACGCCAGCAGCTTCATGCGGATGGCCTGGGGCGACAGGAAACCGCCGGGGATGATGCCGGAGTCGCGCAGGTCGCGCTCGGACGCCCGGTACCGGTACGTCGTGGTCAGCAGGGTGCCGCGCTCGGGCCGGCAGTACGCCACCACCGGGATGCGTCCCGCCTGTTCGGCCCACAGGTCGAGCAGCTCGGGCGCCAGGTGCCCGCCGCCCAGCGTGCCCAGCACCACGCCGTGGGGTGCCGTCGAGACGACCGCCCGGGCCAGGAGGCCCTGGTCGCCGGAATACGTCGGCACGATCACCACGCGCTTGTCGAGCTGTACGGGGTCCACCGGGAGATTGCGGGGCACGCGCGACCAGATGGTGGGGTAGCCCTCGGTGACGCGGCCCAGGGGGCCCACCTGGGGCGACGAGAACGCCACCAGCGACGTGGTGTCGGTCTTGCGCGCGCAGCGGGCGTGGTGGATCTCGCCGCCGAACACCACCACGGTGCCCAGCCCCGCGGCCGCGACGCTGGCCGCGACGCTGACGGCGTCTACCAGGTTGGCGGGCCCGTCCGCGCCGGGAGCGGACGCGGGCCGGATGGCGCCGGTGAACACGATGGGGGCGTCGGCGTCGTGCAGCACGTCGCTCAGCATCGCCGTCTCCTCCAGCGTGTCGGTGCCGTGGGTCACCACGACGCCGAAGCCCTGGCGGGCGAGGTCGCGCGCCAGCCGGCACACCATCAGCTGGTCCTCCAGCGTCAGGTGGGCGCTGGGCTTGTTCATCAGCGACTGGGCCTCGAGGCCCGCGAAGCGCTCGAGCCCGGGCACGGCCTGCATCAGCGCGTCCGCGTCCAGGTCGGGCACCGCGCCTTCGCTGCCGGACATCGCGATGGTGCCGCCCGTCGTGAGGATCCTGACGGGGCGGACGGGGCGATGGACGTCCTCGGTCAGCATCGCGATCAACGGTAGCGCGATCGGTACGCCCGCGGGCATCGGGCGCGGTCCGGCGACGCGTACGTCACGGGCTCACGCGTCGCGCCACTGCGTCACGTCGTCCACGGCCGGGCGCGGCGGGGCGGGGGGCACCGACTCGGGCTCGCCCACGTACACGAAGCCCACGATCTCGTCCTCGTCGCGGCACCCGACGTGCGCGCGCACCTCCGGCTCGTCGACGAACGCGCCGGTGCGCCAGATGGCGCCGAGCCCGTCGGCATGGGCGGCCAGCAACAGATTCTGCACCCCGGCGGCGACGGTGTCGCGGTCCTCGCGCCTGCGAACCGGGTCGTCGTCGGTGGCGCGGTGGATGCACACGATGATGTGCGGCGCCCGCCGGGTGAGCGCCCGTTGCGCCCGCATGGCCTCGTCGCTCATGCCCGGCGCCACGCGCCGGCGGGCCTGGGCGTGCGCGTCGGCGAGCGCGTCGCGGGCGGCGCCGCTTGCCACCACGAACGCGAACGGCAGGCTCAGCTTGTGGTTGGGAGCCCACAGGGCCGCCGCGATGAGCGCGTGCAGTCGCCCGCGGTCGATGGGCGTGTCGCGCACCGCCTCCACCGACCGGCGCTGGGAGATGCACTCCTGTACGGCGTCCAGCGCGGGGTTCGTCATCCGTACCCGAGCCGGTCGAGCTGGTCCTCGTCCATGCCGAGATGATGACCGATCTCGTGCAGCACGGTGATGCGCACCTGCTCCACCAGGTCGTCGGGGTAGGGGAAGTCCTCCATCAACGGACGCATGTAGATCGAGATGCGCGCCGGCGGCAGCGCGTGCCACGATCCGCCGAACTGGGTGCGCGGCACCCCGTGATACAGGCCGTATGCGCGGCGCTGTCCCGGCGGGCAGTCGTCCTCCACCACCACGGCCACGGTGTCGAGCGCCTCGCGGAACTGCTCGGGCACCCGGTCGATGGCGGTCATCACGAGGGCCTCGAACTGCTCGCGGCTCACCGCCGGAGGACCGTATCCGTCGTCGCTCGAGCTCACCTCGCACGCTCCCATCCGCCCACGTTCGCCGGATTGTAGGCGGCCGGACGCAAGTGGGCCGCACTGCGCGCAAGGGGTATCGTCGGGGCAACCGGCAGCGGAGGGGAGGACCGTGGCGGACAACCCCGTACGACAGATGCGGCTGGTGGTGGAGGTCGACGACTTCGACGCGGCGCTCGCGTTCTACCGCGACGTGCTGGGCCTGCCCCAGGAGGCCGCGTTCGAGGGCGACGGCGACGCGCGGGTCGCGATCCTCGGCGCCGGGCGGGCCACCCTCGAGATCGTCAACGCCGGCCAGGCCGCGATGATCGACGAGGTCGAGGTGGGGCGCCGCGTGAGCCCACGGTTCCGCGTCGCGTTCGAGGTCGCCGACTCCGCCGCGATGACCGATCACCTCGCCGCCGGGGGCGCGGACGTGATCGCGGGTCCGCGCCGCACGCCGTGGCGCTCGCTCAACAGCCGCCTGGACGCGCCGGGCGCCGTGCAGCTGACGCTGTTCCAGGAGCCCCCCGCTGCGGGAGACGCCGCCCGGGACTGAACTCCCCGCGCCCGTCAGCCGCCGCGAGCGTGCCCTACGCGATGACGGTGGGCGCGTCACGCATCGTGCGCTATCCCGCGGGACGGGCGCCCCGTTCACACTGTCCGTGGCCCGGTGCGCACTAGACCCCCGCCGGGTGACGCCCATCCGATCGAGGGTGGGTGGGATCCCCCACAGGATGTTGAGTTTCCTTCATGTTCCCACGCCGCCTCGTCACGCTCATCGCCGGCGCCGCCATGGCCTTCGGCCTCACGGCCGCCGTCGCCACCGCCGAGCCCGGCCGGGGTGGTGGCACATCCGCCGTCCCGGCCGCCCCGGCCACGCAGGACGTGCCCCTGTCGAGCGCGCTCGCGCAGCTCAGCTCGGGCCGCGCCACGCGCGCCGTCATCTACGGCCCGCCGTCCGCCCCGGTGCTGCGCATCACGGTGGGCGGTGCCCCGCGGGAGGCCGCGCTGACGGCCGAGATGACGCCCACGGTGCTCGCGGCCGCCCGGCGCGGCGACGTGCCGCTGCGGGTGGAACGCCCCAGCATCCAGGAGAACCTGTCGGCGGCGGCGGACGAGCCCGGCTTCAGCATCACCATGTGGTTGCAGACGTGGGGACCGATGCTGCTGCTGCTCGCGCTGGTGGCGGTGACGCTGTACGCCATCCGCCAGGTGGGCGGCGCCCGCTTCAGCCACCGCATGGAGCCCGTCGACTCGCCGGTGCGCTTCGCCGACGTGGCGGGCATCGACGAGATCCGCGACGAGGTGGCCGAGATCTCCGACGCCCTCCGCGATCCCGCCCGCTACGAGAAGGTGGGCGCCCGCCTGCCGAAGGGCGTGATCCTGCACGGCGCACCGGGCACCGGCAAGACCCTGCTGGCCCGCGCGGTGGCCGGCGAGGCCGACGTGCCGTTCTTCAGCGTGTCGGGCTCGGAGTTCGTGGAGGTGTACGCGGGCCTCGGGTCGCGCCGCATCCGGCAGCTGTTCGCCGCGGCCCGGAAGGCCGCTCCGGCCGTCGTCTACATCGACGAGATCGACGCCATCGGCGGCAAGCGCACGGGGGAGGCGTCCGGCAACGAGCGGGAGCAGACGCTCGACCAGCTGCTGACCGAGATCGACGGCTTCCGCACGGATCCCACCAAGCCCGTGGTGGTGCTGGCCTCCACCAACCGCCTGGACGACCTGGACTCGGCGCTCACCCGCTCCGGCCGGTTCGACCGCAAGATCGCCGTGGGGCTGCCCGACCGCCAGGCCCGCAAGGAGATCATCGACGTCCACCTGCGCACCCGTCCCGTCGCGCCCGGCGCCACGTCGGCCGGCGTCGCGGCGATGACGGCGGGGCTGGCGGGCGCCGACCTGGCCGCGTTGTGCAACGAGGCGTCCTTCGAGGCCGCGCGCCTGGGCGCCACCGAGCTCGAGATGCCGCACTTCCGCAAGGCGCTGATGCGCCTGGCGGCGGGTCCCGAGAAGCGCAGCCGCATCCTGTCGGACGAGGAGCGGCGGCTGGTGGCCTACCACGAGATCGGCCACGCGCTGGTAAGCCACCTCAGCTCGTCGTGCGACCCGGTGGAGCGCGTCACCGTCATCCCGCAGGGACAGGCGCTCGGGGTCACCATCATGCTGCCCACCGAGGACCGCTTCCTGCGCACCCGCACCGAGTGCATCGAGCGGCTGGCGGTCGCGCTGGCCGGCCGGGCCGCCGAGGAGCTGGTGTTCGGCGAGTTCACGTCCGGCGCCGCCGACGACCTCAACAAGGCCGCCGCGATGGCGCGCTGGATGGCGCGCGACGTCGCCATGTCGAGCTCGCGCACCGACGAGAGCCTGTTGGTGGGCCTGCCGGGCGCCCCGAACGGCCAGGGCGACGACGACGTCGAGAAGGCCGCGCAGAAGCTGGTGCGGGACGCGTTCCGCCGGGCCACCGAGCTGCTGGAGCGCCACCGCGACGTGCTGGAGCGGGCCGCGAAGGAGCTGCTGGCCAAGGAGGCCCTCGACGGCGAGGAGATCCAGTCGCTCCTGGGACCGCGTCCGCTGCTCAACCGCCTGTCGCCCAGCGACCTGCCGGGAGCCGCGGGATCGGCCTGACGCGCGCCCTCAGGGCAGGTCGTGCTGCCAGCCGAGCGCGGCGCCGCTCGGCACCCGCCCGTCCGGGGTGAACCGCACCCCGGAGCCGGGCTCCAACCGCCCGATGCACGTCAGCGGCACGTCCGCGGGCAGCGTGGCGCCGGGCGCGAACGCGGCGATCAGGGCGTAGTCCTCGCCCCCGGTGGCGGCGAACACGCCCGGGTCGGCGCCGACGGCGCGGGCGACGTCCGCCACCCCGGGGGCGGTCGGCACCGCGTCCAGGTCGACCACGGCCGCCAGGCCGGACGCGGCGGCCAGGCGGCCCACGTCGCGGGCCAGGCCGTCGGAGCAGTCGATCATGGCGCGCGCACCGGCCCGGGCCAGCGCGACGCCGTGCGCGGTCTGCGGCTCGGGGCGCCGCTGCGCGGCGCGCAGCGCGCCGTCCGGGTCGTGCGACGCGGCGGCGTGCCCCTCGAGCACCGCGAGGCCCGCGGCGGCCGCCCCCAGCGTGCCCGTGACGTACAGGGCGTCGCCCGGGCGCGCCGTGTCCCGGCGCACGGGGGCCACGTCCGTGGGGCACGCCCCGAGCACCGTCACCCCCACCACGGTAGTGGCCGACGACGACGTGTCGCCGCCCACGATGGCGCAGCCGTGGCGGCCGGCCAGTGCGGTCATCGCGTCGTACAGCGACGCGACGGCGCCGTCGCCCGACAGCGGACCGGGACCCAGCGCCAACCCAACTACGACGGCCCGGGGCTCCGCGCCCATCGCCGCCACGTCCGAGACGTTCACCGCCAGCGCCTTGTGGCCCACGTCGGCGGGGGTGGCCCACGCCCAGCGGAAGTGGACGTCCTCGACCAGCATGTCGTGGGCCAGGATCCAGCGGCCGGAGACGACCGCGGCGTCGTCGCCGATGCCCACGTCGCCCTCGGGCACGGCGCCCGCGTGGCGCGCGATGAGGCGCACCAGATCGTCCTCGCGCATCGCGTTCCTCCCCGGTCGGTGGGCAACGACTTTGGCACAGCCGCTCAACCTTCTCGGTGAGGTGCCGATAGTGCCAGTGAACCCGGCCCCACCCCGCACGCGGCCGAGACCGTATCCAAGGAGCGGCGAAAAGCATGAGCACCGACATCGCGGCAGATCCCCAATCGCGCCAGCTGGTGGTCTTCACCCTGGGCAGCGAGGAGTACGGCGTGCCGATCACGCTGGTCCAGGAGATCATCCGGTACACGTCCCCGCGCCCGATCCCGGGCTCGCCGTCGCACGTCGAGGGCGTGATCAACCTGCGCGGCCGCATCATCCCGGTCGTCGACCTCCGCTCCCGTTTCGGCGCCTACGGCGACCGGCCGGAGGAGGCCAAGATCGTGATCGTGGAGCTTCCCGACAGCACGATCGGCATGACCGTCGACGAGGTGAAGGAAGTCCTCACCGTCTCGTCCGACCAGTGCGAGCCGCCGCCGGACGGCGCCGGTGACGCCGAGTACCTCGACTCGGTCGCCAAGCTCGACGGCCGCCTCCTGGTGATGCTCGACATGCCCAAGCTGTTCGGGGACGTCGGCTACTAGATCGCTCGTCGCGTCCCGGGGGTGACCCCGAGGCGCATCGCACGGCCCGCGCATCGGCGCCGCACCTCCATGGGTGCGGCGCCGTTACGCGTTGGGGGAGACCACCGGCGCACCCGGTCCGGTCCCGCACGGCGGCCGGCCGCGTAGGCTCGGCCACGTGACCCCTCGCCGCGTCATCACCCGGATCCTCATCACCATCGCGGGGCTGTTCGTGCTGGGGGCCGTCCTGGTGCCGCTGTTGTCGCGCCACACCACCACGACGCAGCGCCTCGAGGTCGGCGTCGGCGAGCTGGTGGACGTCCACACCGACCGCGGCGCCATCACGGTGCACCGCGGGGCGGCGGGCTTCACCGCCAAGCGGGCCTACGTCCTCAGCGCGCCGTCCGTCAGCGTGCGGCGCTCCGACGAGGGCGTCGCGGTCGACGCGACGTGCCCCGGGTGGGCGTTCGTCTCGTGCAGCACCGACATCGACCTGACCGTGCCCGAGGGCGTCAACGTCTCGGTGCGCACGGCGCGCGGTCCCATCACCGTGCGCGATGCCTCCGGCGAGGTGTTCGCGCGCAGCGACCTGGGCACCGTCAGCCTGTCGGGCGCACCCGACGTGGCGCAGGCCCGCTCGGTCGAGAACGCCATCACGCTCGACCTCAGCGCCCGCCCGCGCGAGGTGGGGGCCACCAGCGAGACCGGCAGCATCGTGGTGCGGCTGCCCGGCGGCGGTTACAAAACCGTGGACGTTGCGAGCAAAGCCGGTGCCCACACCGTCAAGGGCGTGACCGTGGACTCCGATGCCAAGGGCACGATCGTCGTGCACTCAGGTTCCGGCGACGTGGAGGTGCAGGGCACACGCTGATGCCGCGGCGCGTTCGCGGTGGTGCGCCGTCCGCGACACCTCCTAAGGTACCGAACACATGTTCGCATCGGGAGGTCAGGACGTGGAACCTCAGCTGTGCTTGTTCGGAGGGGCGGATGATGTGCCGCCCCGTCCCCGCCGCCGGCGCTCGGCGTCGCGCAACGAGCGCATGGCCCAACGCGTCGACGAGCTGGTGTGGCGTCACGAGCGCCAGGCCGAGGCCTGCCGGAGGGCGGGCGACGTCATCGGCGAGCGGCGGGCCCGCGAAGAGGCCCGCGACGCCCGCCGCTCGGCCCAGATCCTGCGGGCGGGGCCGGGAGGCGTCGCGGACGTGATGGCCGCCTGAGAGCTCAGCCCCCGTCGCCGTCCACGGGGTCGGCGGGCCAGAAGTCGGGCAGGTCCATCTCGAAGCCCCCGTCCTCGTCGGCATGCGCGGCGTGCCACGCCGTGAAATCGGGGATCGAGAAGCCGATCACCTTCAGGGAGTGCTGGTCGAGGCGCACCTGGATCTCACGCTCGGGGTCCCACACCGTGCGTCCGGCCTGAAGCGGGCCGTACGAGCAGTGGAACACGTCCTTGTCGGTGTCGTGCTGGGTGAACGTCTCGATCTGCGGCGGCTTGCCGGGAGGGCCCCCAGCGGCCGGCGGGAGGGCTGGTGGCATCGGAGGGGTGGTGGACATGGCGTCTCCGTTCGTCGAATGCCGTGGGACCGTCGTTCCGCGGCCCACCCCGTAAGGCTAGCGAGGCGGGGCGCCGCCGGGGCGGGGCCGGGCCGGGATGACGGGCGCCGCCGCCCCGCGCCCCCTGCCGACGCGGGCTACCGGTTGCTCCCCGCGACAGGCATCATCCGTCCGCTGCCCACCGGCGCCACCGCCCCGACCAGAGGTCGCCATGCTCGATCCGCGCACGTTGACCCGGGCCGACCTGCCGGCGGTGTTCACGCCCGACACCCTCCGCACGCTGCCGATGGGGGTGCTGAAGCGGCTGCGCGACCCGCGCAACGGCGTGCTGAGCCCGGACGACCAGAAGGCCTACGACGCCGCTCTGCACCAGCTGATGGCCGACGCCGCGCAACGCATCTCGGGCCGGATGGACCCGGCGGACTGGGAGCGGATCGCCCAGCATGCCCACCGGGGCGGGGGCCGGCGCGGGGCCCGCGAGGACAAGCGCCTCCAGCGGATCGCACGCCGGTTCGGCGCCCCGGTGGAGGCGGCCGAGGAGCTCGCGCCCGGCGTCGACTGGTCGTTCGCGGCGCCCGCGGAGCTGGTGGCCCAGGCGCCGCCCACGGAGCCTCCCGCTGCGCCCGCCGAGTCGCCCGCCGAGTCGCCGTCCGCGGACGCCCTCCCCCGCGTGGACGAGGACGAGACGCTGCCGCAGTTCGAGGAGCGGATGACCGAGCAGATGCAGCTGGTCGGGATCATGGCCGACCTCGCCGAGATGAGCCACCGCACGTACGACCTCGAGCGGCAGCGCGACCGGTCGGAGACCCGCACCGTGTTCTTCGGCTTCGTGGTCTCCGTCGCGGTGCTGGTGGCGGGGTGGGCGCCGCTGGTCGCCACCCACGACTGGCCGGAGCGGCTCTGGATCGTGGGTCTCACCGTGGCCACGTGCGTGGTCGCGGGCGTCGTGTACGCGCTCACCCGTCACTGGCAGAAGCGGCAGGAGGCGGCGTCGGAGCCGGAGTCCTGACGCCGTCCGCCGCCGTTCGCCGCGGCCCTGGCGCCGGTGCGACGAAAAGCGTACCGTTCCCCGGCCCCCGCACGGGGGCTTCCTGCCTGACGCCAGAAAGCGCACCGACGTGACCCCATCCCCGAACCGGCGCTGGTTCGCGCTGGTGCTCCTGAGCCTCACGCAGTTCGTGCTCGTCATCGACGTGTCCATCGTCAACGTGGCCCTGCAGGCCATCGACGACTCGCTGAACTTCTCGGACGCCAACCTGCAGTGGATCCTCAGCGCCTACACGCTGACGTTCGGCGGCCTGCTGCTGCTGGGCGGGCGCCTGGGCGACCTCTACGGACGCCGGCGGCTCTTCCTGACGGGCCTCGTGGTCTTCATCGTGGGCTCGGCGCTGTGCGGGTTCGCGCAGAGTGAGCTGATGCTGATCCTGTCGCGCGCCCTGCAGGGGGCCGGCGCGGCGATCATCTCGCCGGTGGCGCTGTCCATCCTCACCACGATCTTCCCCGAGGGCGCCGAGCGCAACAAGGCGCTGGGCATCTGGGGCGCCATCGCCGGCATCGGCGGCGCGGTGGGGGTGCTGGCCGGCGGCCTGCTGGTGGAGTTGCTGTCGTGGCACTGGATCTTCCTGGTCAACATCCCCATCTGCCTGGCGGTGCTGGTGATGGCCCCGCGGCTGATCGACGAGAGCGTCGGCGAGGGATCGCACCACCTCGACGCGCTCGGCGCGCTGGTGGTCACGGCCGGCCAGGCCCTGTTCATCTACGGCCTCGTGCACGCCCAGACGAACGGCTGGACGACGGCGACGACCATCGCGTGCCTCGTCGTCGGCGTCCTGCTGCTGGTGTCGTTCGTGTTCATCGAGAAGCGGGTGAAGGACCCCCTGCTGCCGCTGGAGATCTTCCGCAACCGCAGCCTCCTGGGGGCCAACGTCGTCGGCTTTCTGCTGGGCGCGTCGATCTTCGCGATGTTCTTCTTCCTGTCGCTGTACATGCTGAACGTGCTGGGCTTCTCGGCGCTCGAGACCGGCGTGCGCTACCTGCTGTTCGCGGTGGTCAGCGTGCTCGCCGCGGGGGCGTCGCAGGCGCTGGTCACGCGCATCGGCGTCAAGCCCGTGCTGCTCACCGGCCTCGGCTTCCTGATGGCGGGCCTCGTGTACTTCACGTTCATCCGCGTGGAGGGCTCGTACCCGCGCGACCTCGTCCCGGGGTTCATCGTGGCGGCCATCGGCCTGGGCTTCTCGTTCGTGCCCGTGTCGATCGCGGCCCTCACCGGCGTCACCGCCCGGCTCGCGGGCGCGGCGTCGGGCCTCATCAACACGTCGCAGCAGATCGGCGGCGCCGTCGGCATCGCGATCCTGTCGACGGTGGCGTTCACGGTGAAGGACCACCGCATGGAGGACGGGCAGGCGGCCGCCCAGCAGGCCATCCAGTCCGGCGGCAACCCCGATCAGGTGATGGGGCGGCTGGCGGGCTCGGCGTTCGTGGACGGCTTCCACGCGGCGTTCTGGGTGGCCGCGTGCATGGCCGTGGTGGGCCTCGTCGCGACGATCATCCTGGTGCCCAACCTCAAGGGCGAGGCCGCGTCCGGGCACGGCGCCCCGTTGTAGTAGCCTGGGGGCCAGTTCGGCGGGGTTCGACCGGGGGGACGCCACGCCACCATCCATCGTCCCACCCTGCGCCCGTTTAAGGAGCCCGCGTGACGCGCCCGCGAGACACCGACCCCGCCGCCCCCGACCTTGCCGACTGGCAGCAGCGCGCCCGTGCCGAGCTGAGGGGCGAGGACCCGGACGGGCTCGTCGCCGACACGCCCGAGGGCATCGCCGTGAAGCCGCTGTACACGGCGGCCGACCTGGAGGGCATCGCGGCGGTCGGCTCGCTCCCCGGGATGGCGCCCTACATGCGCGGCGCGCGCGCCACCATGTACGCCAACCGGCCGTGGACCATCCGCCAGTACGCCGGGTTCTCCACCGCCGAGGAGTCCAACGCGTTCTACCGCGCCAACCTGGCCGCCGGTCAGAAGGGGCTGTCGGTGGCGTTCGACCTGGCCACCCACCGCGGCTACGACAGCGACCACCCGCGCGTGCAGGGCGACGTGGGCAAGGCGGGCGTCGCGATCGACTCGGTCGAGGACATGAAGGTGCTGTTCGACGGCATCCCGCTGGACACGATGTCGGTGTCGATGACCATGAACGGGGCGGTGCTGCCCGTGATGGCGTTCTACATCGTCGCCGCCGAGGAGCAGGGCGTCGGGCCCGACCAGCTCGCCGGCACCGTCCAGAACGACATCCTCAAAGAGTTCATGGTCCGCAACACGTACATCTATCCGCCGGCGCCGAGCATGCGGATCGTGTCCGACATCATCGGCTACACGGCGCGCAACATGCCGCGCTTCAACTCCATCTCCATCTCCGGGTACCACATGCAGGAGGCCGGGGCGACGGCCGTCCAGGAGCTGGGGTTCACCATCGCGGACGGCATCGAGTACGTCCGCGCCGCCCTCGCCAGCGGCCTCGACGTCGACGCGTTCGCGCCCCGCCTGTCGTTCTTCTTCGCCATCGGCATGGACTTCTTCATGGAGGTGGCCAAGCTGCGCGCCGCGCGCCTCCTGTGGGCCCGCGCCATGGAGCAGTTCTCGCCGCAGAACCCCACGTCGTCGGTGCTGCGCACGCACTGCCAGACCTCGGGCGTGTCGCTGACCGAGCAGGACCCGTACAACAACGTGGTGCGCACGGCGTACGAGGCGCTGGCCGCCGTGCTGGGCGGCACCCAGAGCCTGCACACCAACAGCTTCGACGAGGCCATCGCGCTGCCCACCGAGACCAGCGCGCGCATCGCCCGCAACACGCAGCTGATCCTGGCCGAGGAGACCGGCGTCACCCGCGTCGTCGACCCGCTGGGCGGCAGCTACTACGTGGAGGCGCTCACCGACTCCCTCGCCACCGCCGCCTGGGAGCTGGTGCAGGAGGTCGAGGGGCTCGGCGGCATGACCAAGGCCGTCGCGTCGGGCATGCCGAAGCTGCGCATCGAGGAGTCCGCCGCGCGCCTCCAGGCGCGGGTCGACCGGGGCGAGCAGGTGGTCGTGGGCGTCAACAAGTACGCGCCCCCGTCCGTGGCCCAGTTCGACATCCTCGAGGTCGACAACCGCGCCGTACGCGACCAGCAGGTGGCGCGGCTCGACGCGCTGCGGGCCTCGCGCGACCAGGCGCGCACCGATGCGGCCCTGGCCGCGCTGCGTGAGGGCGCCGCGGGCGATGCGAACCTGCTGGAGCTGTGCGTCGAGTGCGCCCGCGCCCGCGCGACGCTGGGCGAGATCTCCGACGCCATGGAGACCGTATTCGGCCGCCACCAGGCCGAGACCCGCAGCATCGCCGGGGTGTACGGGGCGGCGTACGAGGGCGACCAGGGCTTCGACGCCGTGCGAGGCCGGGCGGCCGCGTTCGCCGACGGGCACGGCCGGCGTCCGCGCCTGCTGGTGGCCAAGATGGGCCAGGACGGTCACGACCGCGGCGCCAAGGTCATCGCCACCGCGTTCGCCGACCTCGGCTTCGACGTCGAGGTGGGCCCCCTGTTCCAGACGCCCGCCGAGGTGGCGCAGGACGCGGTGGACGGCGACGTGCACGTGGTGGGCGTGTCGACGCACGCCGCGGGTCACAAGACGCTGGTGCCCGAGCTCATCGCCGAGCTGCGGGACCGGGGTGCCGGGGACGTCGTCGTCGTGTGCGGGGGCGTCGTGCCCGCCCAGGACTACGGCGCCCTCGAGGCCGCGGGCGTGGCGGCCGTGTTCGGCCCGGGCACCAACATCCCCCAGGCGGCGACCCGCGTGCTGGACCTGCTGGACGGCCGGCCCGCGGCCGCCTGAGCCGTGGCCGCGGTCCCGGACGGCGCGCCCGGCCTTGCGCCGGGTGATCGCCGCGCCCTGGCGAAGGCCATCACGCTGGTCGAGTCGACGCGGCCGTCCGACCGCCCGGCCGCCCGGCGCCTGGTGGCGTCCGCGGCGGCGGGGTCGAGCCCGGCGGTGCGCATCGGCATCTCGGGGCCGCCCGGTGCCGGCAAGAGCACGCTCATCGAGGCCCTCGGAAACCACATACTGGACATGGGACACCGCATCGCGGTACTGGCGGTGGACCCGACGTCGACGGTCACCGGCGGCTCGATCCTGGGCGACAAGACCCGCATGGTCACGTTGGCGCGGCGGCCCGAGGCGTTCGTGCGCCCCTCACCGGCGGGCACGACCCTGGGCGGTGTCGCGCGTCGCACGCGCGAGTGCATCGTGCTGTGCGAGGCGTACGGCGCCGACGTGGTCATCGTCGAAACCGTCGGGGTGGGGCAGTCGGAGGTCGCGGTCGCCGGCATGACCGACGTGTTCGTGCTGCTCGCTCCGCCCGGCGGAGGCGACGACCTGCAGGGCATCAAGCGGGGTGTCATGGAGCTGGCCGACCTGGTGGTGGTGACGAAGTGCGATGGCGACCTGGCGGCCGCCGCCCAGCGCACCGTCGCCGACCACCGCGCGGCGGTGAGGCTACTGGCGCGTCGCGACCTGGACGTCATGCCCACCGTGCGGGCGGTGTCGGCCGTCACCGGCGAGGGAATCGCCGAGCTGTGGCAGGCCGTCATGGGCGTGCACGCGGCGCTGGAGGCGTCGGGCGCGCTGGAGGGCCGCCGCGCACGCCAGCGGGTCGCGTGGATGTGGGACGAGGTGCGCGACGCCCTGGCCGAGCGGGTCACGCGCACGGGCGCCGATGTCGCGGTGCTCGAGGCGGACGTGGCGGCCGGCGACCTCACGCCCCAGGATGGGGCCATGCGGCTGGTGCGCGACGCGTTCGCCACGCCGCCCGCGTCCGGGACTTAGCGCAGGCGGGTGACGCGCACCGCGCGACCGGGCGTCTTGCCCGCCGCGTACACGCGCACCAGCGTGCGGCGCACGCCCTTGTACTGCGCCGGGAACCGCACCTTCAGGCTGAACGACCACGTCTTGCCCGGGGCGACCACGGCGGTGCGGCGCCACACGGTGTTGCCGGTGCGGACGTCGCCGCGCACCAGACGCTGCGCGATGATCACCCGGCGCGGCACCGAGATGGCGGCGGCGACGCGGCGCAGCGGCACGGTGGACGTGTTGCGCACCGTCACGCGCAGCACGCCGCGTCCACCCCGGCGGGCGGTCGTGGGCGTCGTCGCCCTCCACGTCCAGCCCGGGCTGGTCGTGCGGGTGACCGTGCCGGTGGGCGTGGCGGGGGGCGTGGGCGTCCCCGAGGGGGCGGACGTCTCGGGGCACGTCACCTGGGTGCTACCGGTCCACGTGTTGGTCGACGCGTCGGCGTCGGAGTAGCGCCCGCTCGCATCGCCCACGGCCAGCGTGGCGGTGGACGCCAGCACCCCGCAGTCGGCAGCGGTGGCGGTGCGCGTCGCGCGGAACGTCACGCGGGTCCCGGGCGCCACCACCGCCGGGGAGCCGGCCGCCGGGGTCAGCGGACCCAGGCGCGAATCGGTCACCGCCAGCGCGGCGAGCGGAAGGGGAGCCTGGCCGACGTTGACCACGGTGGCGTCGCGCACGATGGTGTCGCCCACCGCGTACGCGCTGCGCTCGAAGGGGGCGATGACCTGCGCGTCCACCGAGCACGCGACCGTCACGGGGGTATGGGCGACGTTGTCGGCGGGGTTGGCGTCGGGTGCGCTCACCCGGCCGCCGAACGTCGCGGTGACGGTGGGGGCCACGGCGCCGAAGCAGTCGTCGGGCGTCACCAGCGTGCTGCCCGCAGACAGCGTCACGGCGCCGTCGCCCGGCAGCTCGTCCGGTGCCGCGATGACGGGATCGCCGATGGTGAGCCCGCCGGCGGGGTCGAGCGCCACGTCGCGCCACGGGAACCACGTCGTGCCCGCGTTGCGCAGCGTCAGCGTCCAGGCAACGGTGTCGCCAGGCCGGGCCACGGCCCGGTCGGGGCTGAGCGACGCGGCGACGTCGAAGTTGCACCGGGGCGTCGAGGCGGACGCCGTCGCGCTGGCGGCTCCGTCCAGGCGCCACGTCAGGCTGGACGTGGTGAACGGCACGCGCACCGCGATGCGGGTGGTGCCGGGAGTGAACACGCTCGGCTGCCCGCGGTCGGCGTCGCCCGTGGTGAAGTAGTTGTACGGCGACGTCTTCTGGCCGGCGGGGATCGTGACCGGGTCCGTGCCGTCCAGCGCGTAGCCGAAGTACGCCAGCGAGCCGCCCGCGGGGTTGTCGGCCACGCACGTCACCGACTCCACGGGCAGGGGCGCGGCGACTGCCGGGGAGGCCACCGCGGCGAACGCCGGCACCACCACCACCAATGCCTTACATGTTGCTCGCGCGCGCACGGCGAGACCTTATCCCCGCCCGCGGCCCGCGGACCCTCCCCGGCGGTATAGGCCGCACCGCATGCACGTCGCGTTCTGGCGGCCTCTCCCCCGAGAAGCCCCGTGGCATGCGGGCGGGGGAGAAGCCGGGCGGGGGAGGGGCACCCGAAAAAGAGGGACCCGGGGAGGGGGTCGGAGGACTGTTGCCGGGTGCGCGGGGCGCCTATTAACCGGGCATGAGCCTTTCGATCCCCTCGCTGCGGCGGGCCCTGCCGGGCACCGTCGAGGCCCTCATCCTGTTCCTCGTGATCATGATGGCCCCGTCCCCCGCGTCGGCGGCCTCGATCACGGTCGCCCCGGGCGACACGCTGGCCGGCATCGCCGGCCGCCACGGCGTCTCGGTCGCGTCGCTGGCCGCCGCCAACGGCATCCGCAACCCCAACGTGATCGTGGTGGGTGCGCACCTGACCCTGCCGGGCTCGGGCGCGACCGCGTCCACCGGCGCGGCGGCGACCGGCGGAGGCGTCCACACCGTGCGCGCCGGCGAGACGCTTGCGGGCATCGCGTCGCGGTACGGCGTCACCGCCACCCGGCTGGCGGCCGTGAACAGCATCGCGAACCCCAACCTGGTGCGCGAGGGCACGAGGCTCAGCATCCCCGGCTCGGGAACCGCACGTACGGTGCCGGCCGTAGCCGTGGCGGGCTCGCCCGGCGTGCACGTGGTGCGCACGGGCGACACCCTGGGCGCCATCGCCGCGCGCTACGGCGTCGGCGTGACGGCGCTTGCGCGCGAGAACGGCCTCAGCAATCCCAACGTGGTGCCGGTGGGCACGCGCCTGCGGGTGCCCGGCCGCGCCGTCACCCAGACCGTGGCCGTGACGGCCCCGGCGGGCGTCCACCGCGTGGTGGCCGGTGACACGGTGGGGTCCATCGCGGCGCGCTACGGCACCACGGCGGCGCGCGTGGCGTCGCTCAACGGGCTCGCGAACCCCAGCCTCATCACCATCGGCCAGAGCCTGCGCGTGCCCGGCAGCACCACCACATCGAGCGGCCAGGGCGCGTACATCGGCGCGCGCACGGTGCCGTCCGCCGAGGTGGTGGCGCTCATCAACAACGCGGCGGTGCGCTACGGGGTCGACCCGGCGCTGGCGCGCGCGGTGGCCTACCAGGAGAGCGGCTTCAACCACAACGTGCGGTCCCACGCGGGTGCCGTCGGCACCATGCAGCTGATGCCGGCCACGGCGCAGTGGGTCGGCCCGCTGCTGGTGGGACGCACCCTCAACCCGTACAGCGTGCGCGACAACGTCGACGGCGGCGTGGCGTACCTGGCGTGGCTCCAGCGGCGCACGCCCTCGTCGCGGCACGCGGTGGCCGGCTACTACCAGGGGCTGAACGCGCTGCGGGCCCGCGGCATGTTCGACGACACCAAGGCGTACGTGCGCTCGGTGATGGCCCACTACGGAACCGTGTGATCGGCGTGATACTGGCGGCGTGACGCCGCCCGACCGACTGGACGAATACCGTCGCCGCCGTGACCCGGCGGCGACGAACGAGCCGTTCACCGGCGACGTCCCCGACGCCTCGGGGGCGGCGCGGTTCGTGGTGCAGCGCCACGACGCCCGCGCCCTCCACTTCGACCTGCGCCTCGAGCACGACGGCGCCCTGGCGTCGTGGGCCGTGCCGAAGGGCGTCCCCCTGCGCCACGGCGTCAAGCGCCTCGCGGTCGAGACCGAGGACCACCCGCTGGCCTACCTGACGTTCGCCGGGACGATCCCCGAGGGCCAGTACGGCGCCGGCCGCATGACCGTCTGGGACCACGGCACGCTCGACGTGGTGTCGTGGGACGCGCGCGAGATCAAGGTGGTGCTGCACGGCGGCGTCGTCGACGGCGAGTACCACCTGGTGGCCACCGGCGAACGGTCCGGCAAGCGGCAGTGGCTGCTGTTCCGCGCCAAGGCGGCGCCACCGGGCCCGGACGACCCCGCGCCCGCGTTCCGGCGCATGCGGCCGATGCTGGCGACGCTGCGCGACGCGCCGTTCGACGACGACGGATGGCTGTTCGAGGTGAAGTGGGACGGGTACCGCACGCTGTGCCTGGTCACCGGGGACGGGGCCGAGCTGCGTTCGCGCACCGGGCGGGACGTGACCGGCGACTACCCGGAGCTCTCGCCGCTGCGCCGCGGTCTCCTGTGCCAGGAGGCGCTGCTCGACGGCGAGCTGTGCGTGCTCGACGACGAGGGCCGCGCCGTGTTCTCGCGCATGCAGAACCACGATGGCGACGTGGTGCTGGTGGCGTTCGACCTGCTGTACCTCGACGGGCGGTGGCTGCTGGACACGCCGCTGCGCGAACGCCGCCGGCTGCTGGCGCAGGTGGTCAGCCCCGACCATCCGGGCCTGGTGATCGCCCCCGATCACGTCGCGGGGCAGGGCACGGGGCTGTTCGCGTCGGTGGCCGCCCGCGGCGTCGAGGGCATCGTGGCCAAGCGGGCCGGTTCGGCGTACGTCCCCGGCGCCCGCTCGGCCGACTGGCGCAAGGTGAAGTCGCGCGCCGAGGAGGCGTTCCTCATCGGGGGCTGGACCACGGGGGAGGGATCCCGCCGCGACCTGTTCGGCGCCCTGCTGGTGGGGCGACCCGCCGAGGGTGGCGGCCTGGAGTTCGCCGGGGCGGTGGGGTCGGGCCTCGACGAGGCCACCATGCGGCGCCTGTCCGCGGCCATGCGCGCGGCCGAGACGCCCGAGAGCCCGTTCGGCCGCGTCGCGGGCGTGCGCGGCACCCCGCACTACTGCACGCCCACCATGTGGGCGCGGGTGGCGTACGCCGAGGTGACCCCGGACGGGCGCCTGCGCGCTCCGGTGTACCGGGGGCTGGCCGACGGCCCGGACGATGGCGCGGACGCGGTGCCCGCCGCGGCCCCGGGGGCCGGCGACACCGAGTCCGCGGAGGTGCCGGCCGCGTCCCCCGCCCAGGCGGGTGTCGCCCCGGACGACGACCGGCGGATACTTGCCGACGGCGACCGCCGCGTCACGCTGACCAACCTCGGCAAGCTCTACTGGCCGCGCGAGGGCGTCACGAAGGGTGACCTCGTCGACCACTACCTGGCCGTCGCGCCGTGGCTGGTGCCGCACCTGGCCGGTCGGCCCATGATCCTGAAGCGCTACCCCAACGGGGTGGACGCCCCGTCGTTCTTCCAGCACAACGCGCCCGACAACACGCCGCCCTGGATGGACACGGTCCAGCTGGGTCGCAGCCCCACGTCGGGCGAGTCGAACCGCTATCTGATGGTCAACGACCCGCTGTCGCTGGCGTGGGTGGCCAACCTGGGCTGCATCGACCTCAACCCGTGGCAGAGCCTCGCCGCGACGCCCGACGATGCCACGCACGTGCTGTTCGACGTCGACCCGCCCGAGGGCATGCCGTTCGACGCCGTGGTGGAGGCGGCGCTGGCGGTGCGCGAGGCGTTGGTGGCCACCGGCCTGCGGGGATACCCCAAGACGTCCGGCGGCAAGGGCCTGCACGTGTTCGTGCCGGTGCTGCCCGGCACGCCGTTCGCGCTCACGCGGGCGTTCGCCCAGACCGTCGGCGAGCACCTGGCCGCGACGCACCCCGACCTGCTCACCACCAGCCTGCCCAAGCGCGGCCGGCTCGGGCGCATCTACCTGGACGCCAACCAGAACGGGCGCGGGCGCAGCATCGCGAGCGTCTACTCGCTGCGGCCGCGGCCGGGCGCGCCGGTGTCGACGCCCCTGGAGTGGGACGAGGTGCGGCCGGGCCTCGACCCGCGGCAGTTCACGGCCCCGGTGGTCGCGGCCCGCCTGGCGGCCCGCGGCGACCTGTTCGCGCCCGTGCTGGACGACCCACAGGACCTCGCGGCGGCCGTCGGCGGATGACGGCGCCGGCGGCGCCGCGACGAATCGCGGCCCGCAAGTAGGGGACTCGGCAACCGCGGCGAACCATCAGCACTGTGACCCCTTCCGATATTCACTCCCTGCGCGACCGCCTGCGCCGCGACTATCCGAGGTTCAGTCCCGCCCAGCAGGCCCTCGCGCGTTACGTCGCCGACCACCTGGCCGACCTGCCCGTGATGTCCGCCCACGAGGTCGCCCGGGCCGCGCACTGCAGCCCCGCGACCGTGGTGCGGTTCGCGCAGGCCCTCGGCTATGGCGGCTACCCCGACATGCAGCAGCTGGTGCGCCGCGCGCAGCGGCCGTGGCTGCCCGCCGGGCCGGGCGAGGCCGGCGTGGGCATGTTCGGCGGCGGCGACACGGTGCGCGCCCACCTGGCCGCCGAGCGCCACGCCCTGGACGCCACCGCGGACCGCCTGGGGCGGCGCGGCCTGACGCCGCTGGCCCAGGCCCTCGCCGGGCGCCGGCCCGTGATCGTCGCCGGTGACGGGCACGCGCGGGCTGTGATGACCGTGCTGGCCGAGCGCATGTCGCAGCTCGACATCCCCGTGGCCGTCGTCGGCTCGCTCGACCCCCGCGACCGCGCCTGGCTCACCGGCATCGCGCCGACGTCGGCCGTCGTGGCCGTCGGCATCGGCCGGGAGCCCCGCATCGCCCAGGCCGCCGTGCGCGCCGGAGACGACGCGGGCGTGCCGGTGGTGGCGCTCATCGACTCGAGCCTGTCGCCCATGGCGGGGCTGCCCCTGGCCCGCGTGGTGCCCGCCGACGTGCGGGCGGGATCACCCAGCGTGGTCGCGATGGTGGCGGTGGCGCAGGCCCTGTGCGGCATCCTCGAGGCCTCGTCGCGGCCCGCCGCCGCGCCCATGACCAACGGCGAGGTGCCGGCGCTCACCACGATGACCGCCTGACCCGGGAAGGGCAGCCCGCGGCCATCCCCCGATAAGCTGGCGGGACGGAGTCTCACCAGCACGAGGAGCCAGCGTGGCGCAGGACGGAAACGGGCAGGTCGGCACCCCCCGCGTGAAGGCGGGGCTGGCGCAGATGCTGAAGGGCGGCGTCATCATGGACGTCACCACACCCGACCAGGCCAAGGTGGCCGAGGAGGCGGGTGCCGCCGCCGTCATGGCGCTCGAGCGCATCCCCGCCGACATCCGCAAGGACGGCGGCGTGTCCCGCATGAGCGACCCCGAGATGATCCGGGGCATCCAGGAGGCCGTCACCATCCCGGTGATGGCCAAGTGCCGCATCGGCCACTTCGTCGAGGCGCAGGTGCTGCAGTCGCTCGAGGTGGACTACATCGACGAGTCCGAGGTGCTGACGCCCGCCGACGAGGCCAACCACGTCGACAAGCACGCGTTCACCATCCCGTTCGTGTGCGGTGCCACCGACCTGGGCGAGGCGCTGCGGCGCATCACCGAGGGCGCGGCGATGATCCGCTCCAAGGGCGAGGCGGGCACCGGCAACGTGGTGGAGGCCGTGCGCCACATGCGCTCCATCCTGGGCGGCATCCGCCGCCTCACCACCCTGTCGGGCGAGGAGCTGTACGCCGCGGCCAAGGAACTGCGCGCGCCGTACGAGTTGGTCGCGCAGGTGGCCCGCGACGGGCGCCTGCCCGTGGTGCTCTTCACCGCCGGCGGCATCGCGACCCCCGCGGACGCCGCGCTGATGATGCAGCTGGGCGCCGAGGGCGTGTTCGTCGGCTCCGGCATCTTCAGCTCCGGCGACCCGGCGGCCCGGGCCCGCGCGATCGTCGAGGCCACGCGCCACTTCGACGACCCCGCCGTGATCGCCCGCGTCTCCACCAGCCTGGGGCCGGCGATGGTCGGCATCGAGATGGACACGCTGGCGCCGGAGGCCCTGCTGCACACGCGAGGCCTGTGACGCACGGGCCGCTCGCCCGCCCCGTCGTGGGGGTGCTGTCGGTGCACGGTGCCGTCGCCGAGCATCTGGACGCGCTGCGCCGCGTGGGGGCCGACGCCCGCCCCGTGGGCGACGTCGACGGCCTGGGGCGCGTCGACGGCCTGGTGATCCCGGGCGGCGAGAGCACCGTGCTGCGACTTGCGGCCGGCGACGACCTGCTGGCCGCGCTGCGGCGCCGCGTGGCGGCCGGGCTGCCGACGTTCGGCACGTGCGCCGGCCTGATCGCCCTGGCGCGCGACATCGACGGTGGCGAGGAGCCCATCACGGGCGTGCTGGACGTCGCCGTGAACCGCAACGGCTATGGCCGCCAGGTGGCCTCGTGCGAGGCTGCGGTGCGGTACCTGCCCCCGTTCGACACCGACGGCGACGGCCTGGGGGTGTTCATCCGGGCGCCGCGCATCACGCGCGTGGGCGCGGACGTGGACGTGGTGGCCACGTGGGGCGACGACCCCGTGGCGGTACGCCAGGGCGACGTGCTCGCCACGGCGTACCACCCCGAGCTCACCGACGACGAGCGCCTGCACCGCTGGATCGTCGACCGGGCGCGGGCCTATCATCGTGACAACGGCAACGAGGACAGAGGGGAGGGGCGCCGTGTCGGGGCACAGTAAATGGGCGACCATCAAGCGCAAGAAGGGCGCGGCCGACGCGAAGCGAGGCCAGCTCTTCTCCAAGCTGTCGCGGGCGATCATCGTGGCGGCCAAGGAGGGGGGAGCGGACCCCGACGCCAACGCGGCGCTGTCCGCGGCCATCCAGAAGGCGCGCGACAACTCGATGCCCAAGGACAACATCGACCGCGCCATCCAGCGCGGTGCGGGCTCGGGCGACGGTGAGGCGTACGAGGCGATGCTGTACGAGGGCTACGGCCCCGGCGGCGTGGCCGTGCTGCTGAGCATCCTCACCGACAACAAGAACCGCACGGCGGCCGACGTGCGCCACATCTTCACCAAGCACGGCGGCTCGCTGGGCACGCCGGGAACGGTGGCGTGGCAGTTCGACCGCAAGGGCGTGCTGGTCATCGAGGCCGAGGGCGTCGACGAGGACGCCATCATGGAGGCCGCCGTGGAGGGCGGCGCCGAGGACGTGCAGCTCGACGGCTCGGCGTGGCAGATCACCACCGACCCGTCCGACCTCATGGCGGTGCGCGAGGCGGTGGAGGGCGCGGGGTTCACCGCCGCGTCGGCCGACCTCACCATGATCCCGCAGAACACCGTGGCCCTCGAGGAGGGCGACGCGCGCAAGGTGCTGCGGCTCATCGACGCGCTCGAGGACTGCGACGACGTGCAGGACGTGTACGCCAACTTCGACATCTCCGAGGAGATGCTGGAGGCCGTCGCGGGATGATCCTCGGCGTCGACCCGGGGCTGGCCTCCACGGGATATGCCGTGGTGGGCGGCTCCCCGGGTCGGCCCCGGGTGGAGGCGTGGGGCGTCATCACCACCGCGCCCGCCACCCCGCACGCCCGCCGGCTGCGCGAGATCCACGACCGCCTCACCGAGGTCGCGCTCGGGCACGGCGTCACCGGCGCCGCGATCGAGTCGTGGTACATCCACAAGCACTCCACGTCGGCCATGGGCATGGCCGAGGCCCGGGGCGCCGCCCAGGTGGCGCTCGCCCTGGCCGACATCGACGTCACCGAGTACTCGCCCAACACGGTCAAGCAGGCGGTGACGGGGTCCGGCCGGGCCGACAAGCAGCAGGTGCGCGTGATGGTGCACCGGCTCACGGGCGTCGACGCCCGCAGCGACCACGCGGCCGACGCCATCGCCATCGCGGTGTGCCATCTGTCCACGCAGGCGTTCGCGGGGGCCGTCCGCCGCGCGCGGTAGCCTGGGCGACCGTGATCCGTTCGCTGAAGGGCCTCCTGGCCTCCGTGGGGCCGGACGCCGCCGTCGTCGACGTGGCCGGCGTGGGCCTGTTGGTGCACGTCTCGGCGCAGACGCTGGGGACGCTGCCGTCGCCGGGCGCCCCCGTGGCCCTGGCCACGCACCTGGTGGTGCGCGAGGACGCGCTCGACCTGTACGGGTTCGGGTCGGACGAGGAGCGCGAGCTCTTCCTGGCGTTCGTGGGCGTCAGCGGGGTCGGCCCGCGGCTGGCGCTGGCCCTCTGCGGTCTCGACCGTCCCGACGCGCTGCGCCACGCCCTCGCGGTGGGCGACGTGGCCCACCTGCAGCGGGCGCCGGGCGTGGGCAAGCGCACGGCCGAACGCCTGGTGGTCGAGCTGCGCGACCGGGTCGGCGCCCTCGCCACCATCGCGACACCACCCGGGGCGCGGCCCGCGGCCGGTGCGGGCGTGGGGGCCGGGCCCATGGCCGACGCACGCGAGGGCCTCATCGCGCTGGGCTTCGGGGCCGACGAGGCCGCGTACGCCCTGCGTGACGCGCCGGACGACCTGGACGCGGCCGCGCTGGTGCGGCACGGCCTCACCCGCCTGAGGCGCGGATGACCGACGAGCGCATCACCGATCCCGACGCCGCGTCCGGCGAAGAGGAGACCGACCGCGCGCTGCGTCCCCGCACGCTCGACGGCTTCGTGGGGCAGGAGACCGCCCGCCGTCAGCTGGGCATCTTCCTCGAGGCCGCCAAGAACCGCGACGAAGCGCTGGACCACGTTCTCTTAGCCGGGCCCCCCGGCCTGGGCAAGACGTCGCTGGCGCGCATCGTGGCGAACGAGATGGGCGTCGGCTTCCACCCCACCAGCGGCCCCGTGCTCGAGCGCAAGGGCGACCTGGCGGCCGTGCTCACCGCGCTCGAGCCGCGCGACGTGCTGTTCGTCGACGAGATCCACCGCCTGGGCCGCGCCATCGAGGAGGTGCTGTACCCCGCGATGGAGGACTACGAGATCGACGTGGTGCTGGGCCAGGGGCCCGCGGCCCGCACGCTGCGGCTCGACCTGCCGCCGTTCACCCTGGTGGGCGCCACGACCCGCACGGGCCTCCTGAGCGCGCCCCTCTTGGGCCGGTTCGGCGTGGTGCAGCGGCTCGACTACTACACCCACGACGACCTGGCGCGCATCGTCACGCGCTCGGGGCGCCTCTTGGAGCTCGACGTCGACCCCGACGGCGCCGCCGCCATCGCGTCGCGGGCACGAGGCACTCCGCGCATCGTCAACCGCCTGCTGCGGCGGGTGCGCGACGTCGCCCAGGTGGAGGGCCATCCGCGCGTCACCCACGACGTCGCGATGCGCGCCCTCGACCTGTTGGAGGTCGACGCGCTGGGCCTCGAGGAGATCGACCGCCGCATCCTGCGCGCCCTGGCCGAGACGTTCGAGGGGCGCCCGGTGGGCCTCGGCACCGTGGCCGACAGCATCGGCGAGGCGCCCGACACCATCGAGGACGTGTACGAGCCGTACCTGCTGCAGGAGGGCCTCCTGGTGCGCACGCCGCGGGGCCGGGTGGCCACGCCCCGCGCGTACCGCCACCTGGGCCTCGAGCCGCCCGCCGAGGCGCCCGCGCTGTTCTGACCGCGGCCAGGCGGCCCTCGACGGCGCGGGCGCGGCTGTCTAGACTGGTGCCATGGCTGTACGAGGTACATTCTGATGGCGCGCCGCCGTCCCCCGGGAACGCCCGCGGGCCTGGACGCCGGCCAGGTGGTCGCCGCCGCTCTCGACGTGCTGCGTCGCGACGGCGTCGAGGGGGTGTCGATGCGCGCGGTCGCGCTGCAGTTGCGGGTCGCGCCCAACGCGTTGTACGGGCATGTGGCCGGCAAGGACGCGCTGCTGGACGCCGTCACGGGTCGCCTGGTGGACGGCGTGCCCACCGACGACGACGCGGGCTGGCGCTTCCAGCTGCACTGCCTGGCCCACCACGTGTGGAACGCGCTGCGGCCCTATCCCGCGCTCGCCGCCCGCTTCCTCACGTCGCCGGCCGCGAGCGACGCGGCGCAGGGGGTGCGGGCGCACGCCGACGCGGCCCTGGCCGGCGCCAGGGTACCGGCCGAACGGCGCGACCCGCTGGTGACCGCGTTGGTGACGCTGGCCGCCGGCCTGGCATGCGCGGGCGAGCGGGCCGACCAGGCGGCGCTGGACGCGGGCCTCGCGGGCCTACTCGACTCCGTCGCCCGCAGCGCCCACTAGCGCCTACCGCCGGTCAGCCCACGTCCACGCGTCCGGGGCCGGGCCAGCCGTTGTCGGGCGCCGCATCGCGGGTGGCGTCGGCGTCGTCGGCCTGCGCCATCAGCGACACCCGCAGCGGGCCCGGGCCCATGGCGTCCAGCGGCACCGACAGCTCCAGTGAGTTGCCCGCCGCCCTGCCCGTGATGTCCCGGCCGGGGGAGCCGTCCTGCGGCAGCAGGCGATACAGCCACGTGCCGTCGGACACCTGCCCCATGGCCAGGTACGCCCGCTTGCCGTCCTCGATCATCGCGCCGTACGCCATGGCGGGGCCGGCGGGGGCAGGAGGCGCCAGCATCCGCAGCGTGATCTCCAGCGTCGTGTCGGTGCGCCGTGCGGTGCCGCCCGTGATGTCGGCGGCGGCCAGCGGCACGTCGTCGGTGGCGTCGGTGATCGTGATGACCCCGGAGGCGGATGCGGGAGCGGCGGCGGTGCCGCCGGTCGTGCCGGACGCCGCCTTCTCGCTGGATCCCGAGCATCCCGCGACCAGCACGACGAGGCCGGTGAGAGCGACGACGATGGCACGGCGGATGTCGAGCACGGAGCCTCCGGAGGCGGGATCGCCGGGATTTCAGCGCACCCGGCGCGGGGATTCAATGTGCAGGGCGCAAAGGTCTGCCGCACCCGCCCGCTAGGTTCACAGAGTGAACCCGCCGCCTTCGGCCATGCCCCCCACGCCGGTCACGCCCGAGACGTTCGCCGCGTGGCGTGCGACGGCGCGCGCATGCCGCGGGGTGACGTTCGTGAACATCGACCTGCGTCCCCACGACGCGTACCTGGCGGCGTTGCCGCAGGCCCGCCACCTGGCCGAGGCGTGCACGTTCGTCGGCTGTGCGCTGGGCCCCGCGCTGGCGGCCGCCGTGGCGGCCACGGGGGCGCTGATCGTGCCGCGCCTCGACGCCGGCGGCATCGACGCGTTCCGCACGCGCCTGTACGAGGTGGACGAGCTGTACGCGGGGTTCGATCCCGACGACCCGGCCGGGTACCGCAGCACGTTCGACTGGCGGGTGTACCGCGCGTACATGCGGGTCGACGACGAAGGCGAGCCCGTGGTGCCGCCCCAGCGGGTGCCCGTGGGGCTGGTCGAGGAGATGGCCCGGCGCCTGCACGACGGGTCCGTGACCGACGCCCTCGAGGCGTTCCTCCAGCGCTTCCGCGCCCCGGCGGGCGCCGGGGTCGTCGCCGTGATGGGTGGTCACGACGTGCCGCGCGACGCGCCCGAATACGGGCGGGTGGCGCTGCTCGCCCGCACGCTGACGCGGCGCGGCATGCTGGTGGCTACAGGCGGCGGCCCCGGCATGATGGAGGCCGCCAACCTGGGCGGCTGGTCGGCCGCGCACGACGACGGCGTGCTGGGCCAGGCCGTCGCGCTCCTGGCCGCGGCGCCCACGTTCCGCTCACCGGGATGGGTGCGCACCGCGTGGGACGTGCGCCACCGCTTCGGGCCGGGGCGCCCCGGCGCGGGCGTCAGCCTGGGGGTGCCCACGTGGTTCTACGGCCACGAGCCGCCCAACCTGTTCGCCAGCCACATCGCCAAGTACTTCGAGAACAGCGTGCGCGAGGAGGGCCTCCTGGCGATCGCGACGCAGGGTGTGGTGTTCGCCCCCGGCAGGGCCGGCACCATCCAGGAGATCTTCCAGGACGCGTGTCAGAACTACTACTCGGTGTACGGCGTCCAGAGCCCCATGATCCTGTTGGGACGCGACTACTGGCAGGGGCGGCCGTACCCGGTGTGGCCGCTGCTGGAGGCGCTGGCGGGCGACCGGTCGATGCGCGCGCACATCCACATCACCGACGACACCGACGACGTGGTGGCGATCATCGACGCGTTCGCGGCGGCCCCTCCGGGCTGACGCGTCACATCAGGGCGAGCCGCACGGCCATCGCGAACATCACCAGGGCGACGCCGGCGTCGATCGCCCGCCACGCCGACGGCCGCCGCACCAGGCCCGACGCGGACCGCGCCCCGAAGCCCAGCGCCGTGAACCAGGCGACGCTGGCCGTCGCGGCGCCCAGCGCGAACCACCAGCGCCCGCTGCCCGGGTGCTGGCTGCCCAGGGCACCCAGCAGGATCACGGTGTCGAGGTACACGTGGGGGTTGAGGAACGTCAGCGCCGCCGTGGTGAGCGCCACCGTACGGCGCCCGGCGGGCGGCGCCGACGAGGGGTCGAGGCCCTGGTCGCGGAACGCGCGCACCACCGCCTGGACGCCCAAGACGGTGAGGTACGCGGCGCCCGCCCAGCGGAACACGGTGATGGCGCCGGGGTGGCGGCTCACCACGACGCCGAACCCGGCGACGCCCGCGGCGATCAACAGCGCATCGGCGGCGGCGCAGATGGCAACGCACAGGCCGACGTGGTTGCGCAGGAGGCCCTGGCGCAGCACGTACGCGTTCTGGGCGGCGATGGCGACGATGAGGGAGAGGCCGGTCAGCAGGCCGGCGATGGCGGCGTCCACGGGGAGGGACGCTAGAGCCAACGGGCGCTGAAGGCCAGCGTGGGTTTCTCAGCTATCCTTAGCGAATCTTATCCACGACGTTCTCCTCGGTGGTGCGGCGTGTGACCGCGGTTGCCATCATGCGCTGATGGGAGACACGGATGGCCGGGACATCAGCGCCGACGTCGCGCGCGCCTGGTGGAGGGCGCTGATGGCGAACGCCGTCTCGCTCGTGCGGGATGCCGTTCAGCTCGCGGCCCTCGACAGCTGCGGGCGTGCGAGGACGTTGGCCGTGGTGGCGATGGAGGAACTCGCGAAGGCGCGACGTCTCTACCAGGCCGCCGAGGTGGCGTGGTCGATGCCGCTTGGCCTGTATGGCAGCCCGCCGGAGGAAGCGGCAATCGTGTGGGTGCCCGAGCCGCTGCGCGGTGACCAGGAGGCCCGAGCGTGGGTGCAGGAGGCCGAGCACTACGCCGCGGGCCTCGACGATTTCTGGGGCCGCGCGCACTGGGGGGAGGAGGGTGATCCTGTCGAGAGCGCGTCGTTCGAGGCCCTCGCGAGCCAGCGGATCGCCGAGAAGCGGGGAGGGCTCTACGTGCAGCGCACGGGGGACGCCGTCTCCTCGCCGCTCGAGGTGGAGATCGAGGATGTCCTCGGCGATCTTGAGCGCGTGTGCAAGGTGCTCCAGATGCACTTGATCGAGGACCACACGCGGCAGCAGGGCGCCTCTGATCCGACGCGGATCGACTCGGCGGAGGATCTCCATTGGGCCTTGATGAAGCTCATGGGGGCATGGCCGCCGCCGTGACCTACCGGGCGCGACGTGACCACGGCGGGCGGGGGCCACATCGATGACGTTCGCCCGCGATCACCTGGAGGCGCTGGCGGCCGTGGTGGACGAGGGCACGTTCGACGCCGCGGCCGGCGTGCTGCACGTCACCCCGTCGGCCGTGAGCCAGCGCATCCGGGCGCTGGAGGAGCGCCTGGGACACGTGGTGGTGCGCCGGGCCACGCCGTGCACCGTCACGGCGGCGGGGGAGCCGGTGCTGCGCCTCGCGCGGCAGATGAGGGTGCTCGAGGCCGAGGCGCAGGCGGCGCTGGCCGCGTCGGCACCCGTCGCGCACGTGCGGGTGGCGGTCAACGCCGACTCCCTTGCGACGTGGTTCGCGCCGGTGCTGGCCGGCGTGGGGCGGCGGGGCCACCTGACGCTGCACCTGGAGGTGGAGGACCAGGCCCACTCCCGGGCCCTGCTGCGCGGCGCGGACGTGATGGCCGCCGTGACGTCGGACGCCGAGCCGGTGCAGGGGTGCCGGGTCGAGCGCCTGGGCGTGATGACGTACCGGGCGGTGGCGCTCGAGGAGCTCGCGGCGCGCCACCTGGCGGGCGGGCGCGTCGACTGGGACGCCCTGCCCGTGGTGCACTTCAACGCGAAGGACGACCTCCAGCGGCGGCTCTTGCGCGCCGTGGGCAGCCGGGGAGGGCCGTCGCACCAGGTGCCGACGTCGGAGGGCTTCCGTGACGCGGTGCGTGCGGGGCTCGGGTGGGGCCTCATCCCCGACGCGCAGCGGTCGCCGGGCGACGGACTGGTGCCGCTGGCGGGCGTGGAGCCCGTCGCGGTGCCCCTTTACTGGCAGCGCTGGCGGCTCGAGTCCGCCGTGCTGGACGAGTTGACCGCTCTGGTGCGCGACGCCGCGCGGGGCCTCGACGCGGGCTGACGCGCCCTGGTGGGACGCGACCGTGCGGCCGCGCCCCACCGGTGCCGGGGTGCTGCTCAGTTGCGGCGCGTCACCGCCTGCAGCGTGTTGACGATGCCCTCGCCGTACCAGCCGTTGAACCGGGCGTTGCCGTCGCAGTTGCTGGTGTACGGGTCCGGGAGGTCCGGGTAGTCGTACACCGGCGCCGGGCAGGCCGTGTCGGTGGCGGTGCGGGTGAGGATCTTCTCGGCCTGCTGCGGGTTGAGCTTCAGGCCGCCGGTCTTCGGCTCGGGCGTGCCCCACCGCCCGACGATCTCGGCCACCACGCCGGTGGCGTGCGGCGAGGCCATCGACGTGCCCTGCAGGTACTGGTAGTACGAGCAGGCGCCGATGGTGCAGTCGCGCACCACGAACGGGGTGGTGGGCTCACCGGTGTCGGCGTCGATGTCGCCGTTGGCCAGGCCGACCGACTCCGGCATGGGCGCCAGGATCAGGTTGTCGACCGTGCGGTATCGCGGCGTGCCGTAGAAGTCACGGAACGAGCCGCCGGGAGCGGCCACGGTGATGTCCTGGGTGCCCCAGTTGGAGTAGTACGCCTTGAGGCCGCTGGGGCCGACCGACGAGATGGCCAGCACGCCGTCGCCCTGGGTGGGCATGGTGAGGCAGCTGCGGTCGACCTGGCGGTCGTACGCCATGTCCGGCGGGTAGTCGGGGCTGCCGCCGTCGAACGTCGGGTTGTCGAGGTCGGTGTTCTCGTTGCCGGCCGCCGACACCAGGGTGACGCCCTTGCGGCGCGCGTACCGCAGCGCCCGGTTGGTGGCGTCGATCACCAGCCGCTGCTGTGCCTGGGCGGCGGGCGAGTCGGCCGGGTTGGCGCGGCAGTTGTAGAGCCACGGGTCGATGTAGTAGCTCATGTTGACCACGTCGATGCCGTTGTCGGCGGCGTACGTGAGCGCGTCGACCGTGGGCTGCACGAAGAAGTACCCGGCGTCCTGGCCGGCGCGCAGGTTCACGATCTCGGCGTCGGGCGCCACCCCGGCGATGCCGATGCCGTTGATGGGCGAGGCGATGGTGCCGGCCACGTGCGTGCCGTGCCCGTCCTCGTCGACGTCGTTGGGGTCGTTGCACGACCCGTCGGGGTCGTCTTCACAGGGGCCGTCGATGATCGGGTCGTCCACCGTGAAGTTGCGGCTGAGCGCGCGGTTGAAGTTGGGCGCGATGTCCGGGTGGCTGCCGTCGACGCCGGTGTCCATGATGCCGACGCGCACACCGCGTCCGGTCTGGCCGAGGGCGTGCGCCTGGGGGGCCTGGATCATGTCCATGTCCCACTGCAGGGGCGCCAGCGGGTCGACGCCGAACTGCGGCACCGGCGTGGGCCGGGGGCCCTGGCGCAGCTGTGCGCGCTGCGCGTCGGACAGGCGCTCGACGTCGCGCTGCTTCATGTGGTCGGCCGGGGCCCGGCCCATGCTGATGTTGGCGGCGACGCCGGCGATGGCCTTCTGCTGGCGTGCGCGCGTGCCGAACGTGGCTGCGTCGGCGCGGACGGTGTAGACGCCGACGTCGGCGTTGCCCGCCACCACGGTGCCGCCGGCCTTCGCGATGGCGCTGCGCACGGATGCGTCGGCGGCGCCGTCGGTGCCCAGCACGAGGATGGTGCCGTCACCCGCCGGGATGGCGGATGCGGGGGTGGCGACAGCCGCGACGCCCACCGCGGCCGTGGCCGCGAGGGCCAGCCGCGTGACTGCTTTTCGCATGTGGTTCCTCCGCTCGCTTGTGGGGGACGCGTGCGGGCCGGCCACGTCGCCGAGGGGCATGCGACGCGCCCGCTGCGTGTTCGCGGCAAATGTCACAAGCACCGCGACGTGGGCACCCTACTCCGCGTGAAGGGGGCGTGTGCGCGGTGTTGCGGTTTCGCCTCGAGGTTTACAAAATCAACCATGGCGCGCCGGACGGGCGTCGGCACCGGGCTACCGTGGGCGGCGAAAGAGGACCGCGGTGTCGCGTCCGAGGGGGGCGCGCGCGAGCGCCTGCGTGAGCCGCACGCGCGGGAGGCCGTGCGTGGTGAACGCGTCCACGTCGCCACGGGTGAGCGGCCACGGGGGACCGTCCGGGACGGGGCCGTCGGGGCGGATGCGTGCGCACACCAGCACGGTGCCCCCGGGCGCGACCGCCTCGGCCACGGCGGCGACGCCGGCGTGCACGGAGGCGGGTGGGATCGATTGGAGCGTGCGCACCTCGATCACCAGGTCGAACGCGTGGTGCCACTCCCCGGGCGGGTCGAGCAGGTCGGCGACCCGGTAGTCCACCCGCGTGGCGGGGAAGCGGCGCCGGCACCACTCCACGGCGGTCGGGGAGCGGTCGAACGCCGTGACGCGCCACCCCGCCTCCGCGGCGGCCTCGGCGTCCTCCCCGAGCCCGCACCCCACCACCAGGGCGCGTGCGCCGGGCGGCACCGGGGTGGTGCCGACGAGGGCCGCGACGGCGGGGTGGGGCTCCGAGCGCGCCCACGGCACTCGGCGGGCGTCCCCGGCGACGGACGCGTACAGGCGCTCGAACGGGTCGTCAGGAAGGTCCGGGTCGGGGCTCATTCAGCGCCGCCGGTACCGGTGGACGCAGTACAGCTCCATCAGTCGCGTCAACCACCTGCGCACCGGGTGGGGCCGGTCGATGTCGTCGCAGTTGGCCAGGGACATCCCGAAACGCTCGTCCCGCGTGAGTCCGTGGTGGCGCAGACGGTCGACGATTTCCTGGGCGCTCGGATACGGGTCGCCGGGGTCGCGTCCGGCTCCGTCATCTGTCACGCGTCACCTCCCTTCCGGCTACTGGTCGTGTGTCCACGTCCCGAGGACGTGCACGACGCCCGGGCGGGAAGCACTTCCTCCACCCGACGATGCGGAATGTCGATGCGGTGCCACTCGCAGCCCTTCAGGTTGTCCGACCAGTCTCCCGCACCGCAGCGGCGTCGTGAAGGGCGCCCGGCAACGGCGACGCGACGCGGGTCGAGATGGCGGGTCGTGCAGCCGGATCAGCGCACGGGTCTCCCGCGCTTCAGCGACGCTCGGAGCCCGGCCGGCGTCCGTCGACCTCCACGCGCCGCGTGTCGTGCGCCCACATGGCGATCTCGACGCGGTTGCGGGCGCCGAGCTTGGACATCAACGCGGCGACGTGGGTCTTGACCGTGCTGAGGCCGACGAAGAGCTCGGCGGCGATCTCGGCGTTCGTCCGCCCCCGCGCCACCAAGGCGAGCACGTCCTCCTCTCGCTCGGTGAGCGGATGGGTGGGCTGCACCGGCGGTACCACGGGCGCATGGTCGGCGAACGCCGCCAGCAGCCGCCGGGTGACGTTGGGGGCGATCAGCGCGTCACCCGTGGCCGCCGCGTGGATGGCCTGCACCAGCAGCTCGGGACCGGCGTCCTTGAGCAGGAAGCCGCGGGCGCCGGCGCGGAGGGCGCCGAGGACGTACTCATCGAGGTCGAAGGTGGTGATCACGACGACGGCCATGGGGTCCGCCACCCCGGGCCCGGCCAGGCGGCGCGTCACCTCGACGCCGTCGAGCCCGGGCATCCGGATGTCGACGAGGAGGACGTCGGGGCGTAGCCGCGTCGCCAGGTCGAGCGCGGAGAGCCCGTCCGCGGCCTCTCCCACGACCTCCAGGTCGGGCTGCGCGCCGAGGATCATCACCAGCCCGGCGCGCACCAGGTCCTGGTCGTCGGCCACGACGACACGGATGCTCATGTGGGCGCGCCCACGGGCAGCACGGCCTCGACCACCCAGCCGCCGTCCGGCCCCGCCCCCGCCGAGAGCGATCCGCCCAGCAGCTGGGCGCGTTCGGCCATGCCACGCAGGCCGAATCCCGGCTCCGGGGCCCATCCCGGCGCGGTCTGCCCATCGTCGCGGACGCGCAGCGTGACGACGTCGCCGTCGCGGCGCACGTCGATCGTGACGCGGGTCGCGTTGCGGGCGTGCCGGAGGGCGTTGGTCAGGGCTTCCTGCGCGACGCGATAGAGCGCGGCGTCGACGGCGGGGTCCAGCCCCGTGAGCGCACCGTCCCGCGAGACGGTGACGGACGGCGTCCCGTCGGCCCGCACCAGAGCCGGCAGGTCGGCGACACCGGGCTGGGGGGAGTAGGCGACGGCGTCCTCGTCGCGCAGCACCCGCACCATCGACCTCATCTCCGTGAGGGTGCGGGACGCTTCGGACTCGATCGCGGCCAGCACGGTGACGGCCGTGTCGGGATGCGCGGCGGCGACCACGCGACCCGCCTGCGCCTGCACCGCGATGGCCGAGACGTGGTGGGCCACGGTGTCGTGCAGCTCGCGCGCCAGCGCCACGCGCTCCTGGTTGCGGACCTCGCGTTGCTGGCGCTGCCAGAGGTCGGCGCGGGAGCGGAACACCGCGGCGAGTGCGATGATCAGTAGCACCAGGACGCTGCCGCCGAAGGCATCGGCCCGGCCGGCCGAGGATGCCCACATCCCCAACGCGACGACCGCTGCCACGAACGCCGTGCCCACCACGATCTCGCGTCCGGAGCCCCACCGCACCAGGGAGAACAGCAGCACCAGGACGACCATCGTGGAGTAGAGGCCGAGGTCCTGCGCGTGCGTCGCCAACTGAAGCACGGACAGCAGGGCGGCGACGCCCCATCCCGCCAGGGCCGCCACGAGGGGGTGGCGGCGTCGCCCGATGAGCGGGGGCACCAGCGCCAGGGCGAGCACCGTCACGAGGGGGCGCCACGCCACATCCGGCCGCACGATGCCCTCGACGACGGCGGCGGCCGCGAACACGCCGACCAGCAGCGCGTCGAGCCGACCGGGGGGCGGGGCGTCCGCGGGCCGGGGTTCGTGCCAGAGGGAGCGGCAGACGGTGACCACGGCTTCAGCCTAGGGGGCGGTGCGCCGGGGAGCATCGGCCGAAAGTACGAGCACCAGGCCATGCCATCGGCCGCCGATGTTCGACCTGTGGGCCGACGCGCCGGCGGCGGTGCTCCGGGATCGTGGACCCACCGATCCCTGCACCCGACACGCGGAGCACCTGATGACGACGCGCCAACCCACCACCGTCCTTGACGACCCGCCGGTCTCCGTGCGGGTGAAGCTCGCCGCCACGTGGACGAGCCTCATGTTCCTCTACGTCTACGTGGACATCCTCAACTTCTTCACGCCCGGCGTCGTCCAGCGCATCCTCGACGGCAGGGTGCACGAGTTCGACCTGTCCCAGACGTTCTCGACCAGCGCCCTCGTCTTGATGACCGTCCCGAGCCTCATGGCGGTGGCGTCGGTGACGCTGCCGGCCCGGGCGAGCCGCATCGCGAACATCGCCGCGGCATGCCTCTTCGTCCCCGTCACGATCTTCAACATCACAGGCGAGTCGTGGCTGCTGTTCTTCGGCCTGAGCATCGTGATGGAGTTGGCGCTGCTGGGCCTCATCATGCGCATCGCCTGGACGTGGCCCCGCACCCGGACCGCAGGCGAGGCGGGTGCGTAGGGCCGGGGAGTCACCGCGCCCGTGGACGCGCCTGCGCGCGTGTCCACGGGGTAGGTCTCGGCGAGGGCGTGCCCGCACACGATGGGAGTGCGTCCCATCGCCCAGCGGCTGACCCACGGGTGCGCCTCCTGGGAGGCGACGAGGAGCGGAGCGGCAGCACGCCAGCTCCGTCGCGGGAGATGTCGACCTTGGTGCCTGGGGCCAGGCCCAGCGCGTCACGGAGCGCCTTCGGCAGCGACAGCCGCCCACGCGAGTCGATGGTCGCCTGCATGGGGAAAGATCGCCACGGGAGTCCCATCCTACGTGGGGGGCGTCGTATCCCGAGCCTCGAACGCCGCGATCTCGGCCACCCTGGGGCCGTAGCTCCCGGAGGGATCGTGCCGCAGGCCCAGCCACACGTCGACCAGCGCCCACGCGGCGGGAGGGGCGATGACGTTCTGGCCCATGCACAGCACCTGGGCGTCGTAGTTCTCCACCGAGCCGCGCACCGTGACCAGGTCGTGGGCCGTCGCCGCGCGCACCCCGGCGACCTTGTTCGCGGCGATCGCGGTGCCCACGCCGGTGCCGCAGATGAGGATGCCGCGGTCGGCGCCGCCGCCGGCGATGGCCTGGGCGGCCTGGAACGACACGTCGGGGTACGAGATGTCCGGCGCGGACAGGTCGACCACCGCGGTCACACGATCATCGGCCTCCAGGTGCGCCTTGAGGGCGTCCTTGAGGGCCGCCCCGTTGCCGGGCGCCCCGATCACGATCTTCATGTCCGCCTCCCGCTGACGTCCCGCCCCGAGTGGTGCACCCAATGGTAGGGGGTACATGGTCACGAGATTGGCGTCAGTGGCTGGGGGGTGTGGTCGGCGAGCGTGGCGGCGGGTGCCGGCTGTCGGGAGCGTGCGCGCTCATCGTTGGCGCAGCGCGAAGGTCATCATGAGCGCCCCGACACGGTGCTGGATCGTACTGCGACGTCGTCAGCCACGCTGTTGGCGGGGTTGACGGTGAGGGCCCCCTGAGGTGCTGTGGACCTGAGCTTCGCTGAGACGCTGGCGCTCGAGGGCATCGCCGCCTCGATCGGATCGATCCGCGCCGCCGCCGACTACCCGCTCGCCGACTCCACCCTCGGCGACCTCCCGCCCGAAGAGTTCGAGACCGCGTACTGCGCTGACCACGAAACGCCATCCCACCCGGTGCCGGCACCCGCATAAGAGGGGCAGAGAACCGGGGACGGTTAATGACCCCTTACACCTAGCAGCGGTCCCAGTCGATGGCGACCATCGCCGGGTTCTCGCGCAAGTAGCGCACGGGGAGCGTGGCCCCGTTCACCAGCACGTGTGACTTGCCATCGGGCACGCGCACGACGACTTGCTGCGTCTCGTCGCCCGACGGGCCGGCGAAGGCGATCGTCACCTGCACCAGCGCGTCGTTGGCGAGGTTCGGTTCAAGGCCCTGCATGAACTGGCCGGCGACCATGCCGGTGGGCGCGACGGAGAGCAGCCGGCCGCGCGCAGGCACCCCGCGCGCGACGACGTCGGCCGCACTGACCGTGTGCACCTGAGGCATGCCTTGGCCCATGGGCATGCCTTGACCCATTCGCATGCCCTGGGCCATCGACAGCGCCTGAGCCAGCGCGTTGGGGTCCATCCCGGCCATGCCGCCTGCCGAGGCCCCCGTGCCGCTCGGCTGCTGGCCGGCACGGGTGCGGTCGTACGCGAGCTTGCTGTGGTCCTTGGGGTTGATCAGCAGGGGGATCGTCATGCCCGGCTGCAGTGCACCCCACTGCGTACGCCCGAGCGGGACCCTGACCTTCCCCGTGAACGGGGCGATGCCCTCGGCGGTGACCGCCACCGTGGCCTCGACGATCAGGTTCACGTTGTTCTGAATGACGCCGGTATCGCGGACGGCGGTGATCTGGCCGACCCCGGGAATCCCGTTCCTCATACCGGTCGGTGCCCCAAGGCGGCCGGCCCACCAGGCCGCGGCGAGAAGGAGGATCCCGGTGACCACGAGCGACAGCGCGGCCCCGCGGACGCCGGTGGGGCCGTCGCGGAAGTACCACGCCCCTGCCAGGCCCCCGACGGTAAGCACTACGCCAAAGAACCCAAGTAGTGCCTGCGTGACACGCATCCTCGATCCCCTCCCGGGAGTCCGTCTCGAGCGGTGTCGAAATAGTAGCCAAAAGCGGCGATTCGGAGTGCGGATCGTGTTATGCCATGCGATACGCACCCAGGCGCTGGCGGTGCCAGAGGTCCACCAACGCCCACGCGACGGGCAGCGCCACGACGTTTTCGCCCATGACAGCACCTGCGCGTCGTGGTTCTCCACCGACCCGCGCGCCGCCATGATCTGCCCGGGGGACAGCCCCTCCAGGCCGACCTTCATGCACAGGAAGCCGGCGCCCAGACCAGGGGCAGCAGCATGAACTGCACGGCCGTCGGAATGCGCAGGGTCATGGGTGCGCTCTGACGATCAGGCGTTGACGTGGACGCGACGGAATCGCGCGGACGTCACGCATGACGACCTTGGCACCGCGCACGCAGAGCTTGCGCCCGTTGAGGCGGCCCGAACCGGCATGCCGACCGCAGATCGCCGATGACCGCCGTCTGCGACATCGTGATCGATGGTTGCCGTGTCGGGCAGCGCAGCATCTGAATCGGTCATCTCGCGGCACACCGCTCCGCGTCGCCCGACGACGCAGATGCGTCTGCTCACGCCAGGTTGCCCGAGCGCCGTCCAAACCTTGCCGATGATCCAGGCCCGCGACTCCTGCGGCCGACGTCACTGCTCCGCGAGGTGGCGTCGCAGCACCTCGGCAAGCAGGGGGAGGTGGGCGTTCACGACATCGCGGATGATGTCCGCGTCGACCCCGAAGTACCGGTGGACGAGGATGTTGCGGAAGCCTCGGATCTGCGGCCAGGCGATCTCCGGGTACGCGTCGGTGATCTCGTGAGGGAGGTGGTTTTACCGCTTCGCCGATGATCTGAGGTTGCGCTCGATCGCATCCTCCGCCATCTCTGCCACGTCCGCATCGCGCTCGAGGGCGGCGACGTACCGCTGACATCGCTCAGTCGCCTCGAGAACATCAGCGATGCGCTCGGCAGGGTCGCGACTCACAGCGCAACCGCGTCGGCAAGCACCGACGCCGAGATCGGCTTCTTGAGCAACTGAATCGGGAACACGTCGATGTCATCCCTGCCGAACAACGCCCGGGTCTCCTCCATCAGCCCGGAGGCCCGCATCAGCAGGTTGCCATCCGCGGGATCCATCTCGACGAGGATGTCGATGTCCGACCCCGCCTGGGCGGTGCCGCGCGCGACGGAGCCGAACAGCTTCGGGCTCGCCGCGCGGTACCGGTCGAGGAGTACTTGGAAGTCGTCCCGGCGGGCGGCGAGCAGCTCGCGGAGGGCGAGCGTCTCCGGCGTCATCGTCACCTCAGCCATGCCTCAGGATAAGCGGCGGCGGTCCACCCGAGGCGCAACGTGGACGACGCAACACCCGCGGGTCTCCGATGAGGCCCCGCGCCTCAGACGTTGAACCGGAACTCGACCACGTCGCCGTCGTGCATCGCGTACTCCTTGCCCTCCATGCGGACGCGGCCGCGGGCCTTGGCCTCGGCCATCGAGCCGGCGTCGGTGAGGTCGTCGAACGACACCACCTCGGCCTTGATGAAGCCCCGCTGGAAGTCGGTGTGGATGACCCCGGCGGCCATGGGCGCGGTCCAGCCCTTGCCGATGGTCCACGCGCGCGACTCCTTGGGGCCGGCGGTCAGGTACGTCTGCAGGCCCAGGGTGTCGAAGCCCACCCGGGCCAGCTGGTGGAGGCCCGGCTCGGTGATGCCCGCGGCGTCCAGCATGTCGGCGGCGTCGGCCTCGTCCAGCTCGGTCAGCTCCATCTCGAGCTTCGCGTCCAGGAAGATCGCCTCCGCGGGGGCCACCAGCGCGCGCATCTCGTCCTTGAGGGCCTCGTCGCCCAGCTCGTCCTCGTCCACGTTGAACACGTAGATGAACGGCTTGGTGGTGAGCAGCTGCAGCTCCTTGGCCAGGCCCATGTCGAGGCCGTCGGCCTCGGCCGCGTGGAACACCGTGTCGCCGCGCTCCAGCACCGCGTTGACGGCGCGGGCGTTGTCGAGGGCCGGCTGGTTCTCCTTGTGGGTGCGCGCCTCCTTCTCGAGGCGCGGGATGGCCTTCTCCATCGTCTGGAGGTCGGCCAGGATCAGCTCGGTGTTGATGGTCTCGATGTCGTCCCGGGGTGACACCTTGCCGTCCACGTGCACCACGTTCTCGTCGGTGAACGCACGGATCACCTGGCAGATGGCGTCGGCCTCGCGGATGTTGGCCAGGAACTTGTTGCCCAGCCCCTCGCCCTCGGACGCGCCGCGCACGATGCCGGCGATGTCGACGAACGACACGGTGGCGGGCAGGATGCGCTCCGAGCCGAAGATCTCGGCCAGCCGCTCCAGGCGCGGGTCGGGCAGGGGCACCACGCCGACGTTGGGCTCGATGGTGGCGAACGGGTAGTTCGCCGCGAGCACGTCGTTGCGGGTGAGGGCGTTGAAAAGCGTGGACTTGCCCACGTTGGGCAGGCCGACGATGCCGATGGTGAGGGCCACGGCACGGGAGCATAGAGACCGGCTGCCGGTCGCGCCGATCGGGTCGGCCAGCCCGCGTGGGTCCCGATCGCGCGGCTCGGGCCCGGCCGCTCGCGGGTTGCATCCTCCCGGCGCTCGGCGTCATACTGCACCATATGGTTCAGTGTGAGATCAGCCCCCTCGATGCGTCGTTCGCGGCGCTCTCCGACGCGACCCGGCGGGGTGTGCTGGAGCGCCTCAGCCGCGCCGACGCGTCCATCACCGACCTGGCCGACGCGTTCCGCATGACGCTCACGGGCATGCGGAAGCACGTCCGCGTGCTCGAAGACGCCGGGCTCGTCACCACGCAGAAAGTGGGACGGGTGCGCATGTGCCGGCTCGGCGTCGGCCGCCTCGACGACGAGGCGATGTGGATCGAGCGCCATCGCCGTCTGTGGGAGGCGCGCTTCGACGCACTGGACCAGGTGGTCGACGAACTGACATCCAAGGAGAGAGCCGATGACTGAGGGAGAGGCCCATCAGGCCCGTGCGGCGCACCGGATGACGACGGAGCGCGCGTCGGACCGCGAGCTGGTCGTGACGCGCACGGTCGACGCCCCACCGGACGTTGTGTGGAAGGCATGGACGAACGCCGACCTGTTCCGCCGCTGGTGGGTGCCGAAGTCGCTGGGCCTCACGCTGACCGCGTGCGAGCTCGACGTGCGCGAGGGAGGCTCATACCGCCTGGTATTCGAGCACCCGGCTGCTCCCGACGGCATGGTGTTCCACGGCCGCTACGTCGAGGTGACGCCGCCGTCACGCCTGGTCTGGACGAACGACGAGGCGGGCGCCGACGGGCAGGTGACCACGGTCACGTTCAAGGAGGACGCCGGGCGGACGCGGGTGGTGGTGCGCGATCTGTATCCCACCAAGCGCGCGCTCGACGAAGCCCTTGAATCGGGGTCGACGGGATGGAACGACGAGTCGTTCGCTCAGCTCGAGGACGTTCTCTCCGGCGCGGCGGGGTGAGGTGCGTGCGGTCGGCGGGCCCGGCCGCGTCGCGTCACGCATGCGGGTGACGGTCCGGGGGAAGCACCCCCGCACCGTCACCGCGCGCGCACGGGGCGCCGTCTAGTTGACGCCCAGGAGGTCGACCACGAACACCAGCGTCTCGTTGGGCTTGATGACGCCGGGAGCCCCGCGCATGCCGTAGCCCAGGTGCGGCGGGATGGTGAGCTTGCGGCGACCGCCCACCTTCATGCCGGCGACGCCCTGGTCCCAGCCCTTGATGACCATGCCCTGGCCCAGCACGAAGCCCGAGAACGACTCGCCGCGGTTCCACGACGCGTCGAACTCCTTGCCGGTCGACCACGACACGCCGACGTAGTGCATGTCGGGGCGGCATCCGGGCGTGGCCTCGTCGCCGTCACCCACCACGATGTCCTCCACCACCAGGTCGGTGGGCGGGTCGCCGTCGGGGATGGTGATCTCGGGCTTGCTGATGTCGCTCATGCGGCTCCTTGTGTCAGGGCGTCGGTGACGCGGTGGGACGGCGGGAAAGCACGAAGTCGTCGGCGGGGCCGCGGCGCCCGTCGAGCACCTCGCGGTACAGATGGTCGATGTCGGCGGCGACGGCGGGCCACGCGTAGCGCTCCTCGGCCACCACCCGGCCCCGGGCGCCCCACTCGGCGCACAGCGCGGGGTCGTCCAGCACCTCGCCCAGGCCGCGGGCAAGGGCCTCGGCCGACCCGCCGGTGACGAACCGTCCCGGCGCGCCGTCGCGGATGACCTGGCGGAACCCGACGTTGTCGGCGGCCACCACCGGGATGCCGCTGGCGAACGCCTCCAACAGCACCACCCCGAACGACGCCAGCGTGCACGGCGCCGCCAGCACCGTGGCCTGCCGGTACAGGCGCGGGCGCTCGTCCTTCAGAAGACCCAGCCACTCCAGCCGGTCCCACACGCCCGCGCGGCGCGCCTGCATCTCGTAGCGGGGGCGCAGGGGCCCGTCGCCCACGATCTGCACCCGGAACTCGCGTCCCGCCTCGGCCAGGATGCGCGTCGCCTCGATCAGGGTGTGCAGGCCGTTGCGGGGATCGAACCGCCCCATGAACAGGATGCGCGGCACACCCGGGTCGCGGTCGCCGGGCGCGGCCAGCGGGGTGAACTGCGTACAGTCGATGCCGTTGGGGATGATGTCGTACGTGCCGGGGAAGTACTGCTCGAGCGAGTCGACGCACACCTGCGACACCGCGATGCGCCGGTCGAGCTTGCCCAGGTAGTGGTTCAGCACCCGCCGGAACGCGCGATAGCCCACGTTGCCGTCCTCGACGTACGTGTGGAACGTGCCCACCGTGCACGGCGCCCGCGACACCTGGCACGCCGCCAGGCCCAGCACCGGGCCGGCGAGGCCCTGCGCGTGCACCACGTCGGCGTGGGCGATGGCGCGCCGCACCTCGCCCAGCAGCGTGACCCCCGCGGTGATGCGGGCGATCGAGCCGTTGGCGGGGACGGGCACCGACGTGCCCACCCGCACGGTGCGGTAACCGTCCTCGCGCCGCGCCTGCGCGTCCCACTCGGCGGCCTGGCGGCGCGTGGGACGCGGAGCGCGGCTGGTGACCACGGTGACGTCGTGGCCGCGGTGCACGAGCTCGCGGCTGAGGTGGTGGACGTGCTCGCTGATGCCGCCGAGCACGGGGTACGCGTACTCGGTGACCATGGCGATGCGCAAGGGGGCGGTCAGGGGGGCGATGCCTCGTGATCGTGGGTGGTCCGGCGGCTCCAGGTGCGCGGCATCGCCGCAGGCAGCACCATCGCAGCGATGCCGCCGGCCGCGGCCATCACCGCGATACCGCCGGCACCGTCGAGCCAGAAGTGGTTCGCGGTCGCCATCGTGACCCACACCAGCGTGGCGGGCCAGAGCCAGACTAGCCATCGCGCCGCGTGGCCGCGCAGCAGCAGGGTGAGCACCGCAGCGAAGAAGAATGTGTAGCCCATGTGCAGCGACGGCATGGCCGCGTACTCGTTGCGGAACTGCTGGAACCAGTCGAGGGCGCCGCCCGCCTTCAACGCGTCGCGCGTGGGGTCCTTGAGCGTCACGTCCAGCAGGCGGGGCGGGGCCATCGGATACAGCCAGAACACGACCACCGCCACCGCGTGGCCCAGCCAGAACCAGTTGCGCACGAACGGGTAGCGGCTGCGCCACAACCACCACACCAGCGCGAAGAACGCGATGAAACCGGGGGTGTGGGCATACGCGTACCACGTCGTGGTGAACCACTCGCCGCCGGGCATGTCGTGGGTGAGCCGCTGCACGTCGCCCTCCACGGCCAGGCCCACGGCGCGCTCGATGTCGACGACGCGGGTGGCGTTGCCGAGGGCGGTGCCGATGGCGCCGTCGCCCTGCGGTCGCACCGCCCAGCGGGCCACCTCGTACACGGCGGTGAGCACCGCGAACAGCGCCACCTCCCACCAGCCGCGCCATCGGGCCCAGAGGGCGGCGTGCGCGAGACGGGGAAGGGGGGGCGCGGGCATCGGCGGCGGCACGCTATCAGCGCCCGTCCCGCGGGCCGGGACGGCGGCCACCGGGCGACGCCCGCGGCCGTGCGGGAGATGGGCTCTGCTAAGGTCCCGCGGATTCGCCCGCACACGGAAGGGTGCCCCGCCTGTGGACTCGTTCGGCGCGCTGCTGCTGCCGCTCATCGTCATTGCCGTCTTCTTGCTGCTCATGATCCCGCAGCGCCGTGCCCAACAGCGTCATCGCACGTTGGTCTCCCAGCTGAAGGCGGGGGACGACGTGGTCACCATGGGTGGCGTGTACGGCACGATCACCGAGGTCGAGGACGATGAGACCGTCCTGCTGGAGATCGCCGAGGACACCGACATCCGCGTGGCCAAGGCGTCGATCGGCCGCGTGATCGCATCGCGTCCCGCGGAGCCTGCCGACGACCCGGCTCCGGCCGGCGACGTCACGCCGGAGTAGCGCCGTGCACCACGGGCGTCGCCCCCTCTTCATGCTGCTGATCGTGCTGGCCCTCACGGTCGCATCGATCGCAGCGGTGCTGACCAAGCCCGCGGTGCTGGGGCTCGACCTGCAGGGCGGCGTCGAGGTGATCCTCGAGGGCAGGCCGACCGCCGAGGCGGCGGTCAACAACGAGTCGCTCGAGAAGGCCGTCGAGGTCATCCGCAAGCGCGTCGACACGTTCGGCGTGTCCGAGCCCGAGATCCAGACGCAGGGCAACAACCAGATCGTGGTCGCGCTGCCGGGCGAGAAGGACTCGCAAACGGTGGTGAAGGACCTCATCCGGCCGGCGCAGCTGGCGTTCTACGACTTCGAGGCCAACGTCGTCGGCGCACCGTCCGACGACCTGTACGCCACCGTGCTGCGCGCTCAGGACAAGGTGACGGTGAGCAACCCCGACAAGGGTGCCGCCACGCTGTACGCGTTCCTCACCAGCACCAAGAAGCTGGTGGCGGGGCCCGCGGTGGTCGAGGAGGGCAAGGCCGCGGCGTCGCGGGCCGAGCTGATGCAGTCGGTGCGCGACGCGGGCGTGCTCCCGAAGAACGTCACCGTGGTGCGGGTACCCAAGGGCCTCGTGGTCGTCCACGAGACCGAGCCGGTGCTGGCCAGCCGCCCCGACGGACCGAAGAAGACCCAGTACTACATCCTGCAGGACAACCCGGGGCTGACGGGTAACGACATCTCCCGGGCGGCGTCCATCCGCGACGTCGGCTCCGGCGGCAGCGGCGAGCCCATGGTGACGATGGACTTCACCAGCGCCGGCGGCGACAAGTTCAAGGACGTCACGTACCAGCTGGCCTTGCGCGGCGAGACGCAGCAGCAGGTGCAGAGCTTCGCGGTGGTGCTGGACGGCGAGATGATCTCCCGGCCCACCATCGACTACAAGGAGCTGCCGTTCGGCATCGACGGCGGCGCGGCTCGCATCATCGGCAACTTCACGCCCGAGTCGGCCCGCACCCTGGCCGACCAGCTGAACTCCGGCGCCATCCCCATCCGCCTCGTGACCGTCAGCCTCAAGCAGGTCGACGCCACCATCGGTGCCCAGGCGCTGCGCCAGGGCATCATCGCCGGCGTGCTGGGCCTGGCCCTGGTGATGGTGTTCCTGGTGGCCTACTACCGCGTGCTGGGCTTGGTGGCCGCCGTGGGCCTGCTGATCTACGCGGCCCTGTACTACGCGGCGATGGTGCTGGTACCCATCACGCTGACGCTGCCAGGTATCGCCGGTGTCATTCTGACCATCGGCGTCGCAGCAGATGCAAACATCGTCATCTTTGAACGAATACGAGAAGAGGGGCGTGCGGGCAAGAGCCCCGCCACCGCCCTGGCCATCGGCTATCGCAAGGGCATCGCGGCGATCATCGACGCCAACGTCGTGACGCTGGCGACCGCGCTGATCGTGTTCCTGTTCGCCACGGGCGGCCCCCGCGGGTTCGCCTTCACGCTGGCCATCGGCGTCGTGCTGTCGCTGTTCACCGCCGTGGTCGCGACCCGCGCCATCTTCGGCGTCATGCTCGACTCGAAGTTCCTGCGCGAGGACAAGTACATGGGCCTGCGCCGGGGCCGGGTGCCGAAGTTCGACTGGGTAGGCCACTGGAAGCTGTGGGCGGCGCTGACCGTCATCCCCATGCTGTTCGGTCTCGGGTGGCTGGGCGTGGCCGGCCTCAACATGGGCCTCGACTTCGAGAGCGGCACCAGCATCACGACGTCGTACACCAAGCCGGTCACCGAGCAGCAGGTGCGCACGGTGATGTCGAAGGCGGGCTTCCCCGACGCCCGCATCCAGGGCACCAGCCAGACCATCGAGGGCCGGCAGGTGGACGGCTTCCAGATCCGCACCGAGACGCTGACGCCCAAGGACGAGCAGCCGGTGCTGGACGGCCTGCAGAAGGAGCTTGGGCTCAAGATCCTGACCCGTGACGACGTGGGCCCCACGTTCGGTCGTCAGATCATCCGCAACGCGATCCAGGCGATCATCTTCAGCTTCATCGTGGTCGCGCTCTACCTGATCATGCGGTTCGAGTACCGCCTGGCCATCCCGGCGATGGTGTCGGTGATCCACGACGTGCTGCTGTCAGTGGGCATCTACGCGGTGCTGGGGCACGAGGTGACCAGCGCCACGGTCGCCGCCATGCTGACCATCCTGGGTTACTCGCTGTACGACGTGGTGATCGTGTTCGACCGCATCCGCGAGAACGTGCCGTTCATGCGCGGCCATCGCTACCGCGACATCGTCAACCTGTCGGTGAACGAGACGTTCACCCGGTCGCTGATGACGTCGATGACCACGCTGGTGCCCGTGCTGGCCCTGTTCTTCTTCGGCGGATCGACGCTGAAGGACTTCTCGCTGGCCCTGCTGGTCGGCATCCTGGCCGGTGGCATCTCGTCGATCATCATCGCCGCGCCGCTGGCCTCGTACTGGAAGGAACGGGCCCCCAACGAGCGCCGCCTGAAGGCCCGGCAGGACAAGCGCTCCAGCCTGGCGCAGATGGACTCGGACGTGGTGGACGTGGGCGTGCTGGCCCGGGCCGAGGCCGCCCTCGACCGGGGTCCGGGCGCGCAGGGCCAGCGACTGGCGCTGCCCGCGGACACGGCTCCGGGCGAGCGCATCGATCCGCTGGAGGGCACCGGCGACGGCCCCGTGGGCGTGGTGGAGGACATCCCGGAGGACGGCGACGACCCGCCCGGCGACACCGTCACGACCGACGCGGTGGACGAGGCCCCCGCGGGCGGCGACGCCGAGGCAGATCCGTCGCAGGACGACGCGCAAGGCGATGACGGGGACTCCAAGCGCGAGCCCGGCAGCCACCGTCCCGACCGCCAGCGCCGTCACCGCAAGATCCAGGAGCGCCGCCGGGGCCGCTGACGGCGCCCCGGCCCCCTCCGCGTTCAAGGCCCCGCGCCGGCACCCGATAACAGAGGGTGTGCCCCCGCATGACGCGGGGGAAGGCAAGGAGGCCGGATGAGCGACGGGTGCCCTGCGGACGACAGGCGCGGTGACGGGCAGGCGGTGAACGGGGCGTTCACGCTCAGCGGCCTGGCGGGAGCGGGGGGCGACCTGGCCTTCGGCCCGGTGGTGTTCGCGCGGCGTCTGGACGAGGCGCCCGACCCGGGCAGCGTGACGCTCACCGTCGACGCGGCCGAGAACGTCCCGGACGGCGGCGTCGCGGTCATGGGCGACGGGGGCTTCGCTCCCAGCGCGGAGGGCATGACGCTGGTGATCGCCGCCAACGCACCGGGCCGGTTCGTCGTGCGTGGCCGCTACGTCGTGACGTCCTCCTCTCAGTAACGCCGCCGAACTGCCGATCACGAAGACAGCGGGCGCTGCTTGCGCGCGTTCCACCCCACCATGTGAAAGCGCCCTGCGGGCGCACGAGGCTCGCCTGGACGTCGGGCCTGACGGAGGACTCTTTCAATGATGATGAACCTGGTCCTTGCCATCGCCGCCGTGGGCGCCCTGATGCTGCTGCTGGTGTTGCGGCGCAAGCAGGCTGCCGCGGGCGCGTCGGACAAGGGGGCCAAGGCCAAGGCGCCGAAGCCCGCCAAGGCGGCGAAGGCCTCGAAGGTGAAGGCCTCTCGGGTGAAGGCCACGAAGGAGAAGGCCCCGAAAGAGAAGTCGGGCCGCCGGTTTGGACGCCGTGGTGGGGCGGACTCCGGCGACGACATCGCGGACACCGTGGACGTCGCCCCCGTCATGACCCCCGTGGTGGGCGTCGCCCCCCTGCCCGCCGAGACGGAGCCCGCCTCCGCCCTCGCGTTCGCCCAGGAGAGCGGTGACGAGCCGGACTGGGACACCATGCGCGCCGAGATGATGGGGCTGGAGCCCCAGGCCGAGCCCGCGCTGGCGACGGCCGAGTCGGCCGCTGCGGTCGCGCCGGTGGCGCCGGAGGCGGAGGCCCCCGTCCAGACGTGGGACGACGACCTCATCACCGAGCCCGGCTGGCCCATCCCTGGCGATCAGGATCCGAGCTGGGCCGAGGCGCACGCCGTCGGCGCTGCGGGCGCGCCCGCGGAGACCATCGGCGCGCCGTCCGAGCCGCCGATGCTGGGCGCCGACCCGGGCGACCAGCCCACCGGCACGTTCGAGTGGCCGTCCGCGGACCAGCAGTGGCAGGCCGCGAGCGAGACCGCGGACGAGGCGGACGCCGCCGCGCCGGCGTTCGACGACGCCCAGGACACCGGTGCCATCGGCTTCATGGACTTCGCGGCCGTGAACGCGTCCCCGGAGGCCGAGCCGGCCGCCGAGCTCGCGCCGGTGGAGGAGCCGGTGCAGGAGTTCGCTCCGGCTCCCGAGTTCGCTCCCGCTCCCGAGTTCGCCCCGGTGGAGGCCCCGGTGCAGGAGTTCGCCCCGGCCCCCGAGTTCGCTCCGGCTCCCGAGTTCGCTCCGGCCCCTGAGTTCGCTGCCGCTGCGGAGCTCGCTCCGGTGGCGGAGCCGGTGCAGGAGTTCGCCCCGGCCCCCGAGTTCGCTCCGGCTCCCGAGTTCGCCGCCGCTGCGGAGCTTGCTCCGGTGGCGGATCCCGTGCAGGAGTTCGCTGCGGCCCCCGAGTTCGCTCCGGCCGCTGAGTTTGCTGCCTCCCCCGAGTTCGCCCCGGTGGCCGACACGGCCCCGGAGTTCGCTGCCCCCCCCGAGTTCGCCCCCGTGGCGGAGATCGCCCCGGTCGAGGCGTTCGCTCCCTCGGCGGTGCAGGAGTTCGCCGCGGTGTCGGCTCCCGAGGACGCGCCGGCGCTGGCGCCGCCCGCGGACGTGGCACCCGTCGCGGCGTTCGACTGGGCGCCCGCCGAGACGCCGGCTCCCGTCGATCCCCCCGCGAGCGCCGCGATGCCGCTCGACGACGCGCTCACCGGGCGCTTCGCGATCGGTGGCATGGCCCTCGACGGCGGGCACGAGGCCCTCACGCGGGTCGCGTTCCGGGCCCCGCTGGTGGGTGACGTGCCCACGGCCTGGGGCCGTCGCCACGACGCCGACCTCGCCTCCGGCACCATCGTGCTGCAGGTGGAGGCCGTGATGAACTGCGACGCCTCCAGCCTCGAGGTGATGCTCGACCCGGGCTTCGCCCCCACGCGCGACGGCTTCTCGGTGCGGCTGGCATCGGTGGCCAAGGGTCCGTTCGCGGCCAGCGGCACGTTCTGGGTGGTGCCGTAGCAGGCACACGCGGCGCGGGAGGGGCGTTCGGTCCGTCCCGCGCTCAAGTGGCGTTGACAACTGCCGATGAGGCGGACGACCCGTAACGCTCGTCCGTGAGGCAGTGGTGTTCAAGACGCTTCGAAACGTGTTCCTGCTCGCCGCCGGCATCTACATCGCGCTGCGCTGGCTGCGGCGCTCCAACGCCCGTGCGATCGCCCGCACGGCGGCGGCAAACCAGGCGATCCCGCCGGCTGCGCCGGCGCCCGCGCCCGAGCCCGTCGCCACGCCCGTGCCGGCCGCGCCCGAGCCCGCCGCGGAGGTCGCTGCGGTGCCTGCGTCGCCGTCCGTGCCGCTCGCCGCGCCGGTCATGGTCGCTCCCGAGGTCGAGCCCGAGCCCGTGGCCATGCCGGTGACGGCGGGCGCCGAGGTGGCCGCCACCACCGTCGCCCCGGTGGCCCGCGGCAACGTGGCACCCCGCGACCATGCGTCGGTGTTCGACGCGCACATCTGCTCCGCTCCCGCGATCGAGCCCGTGCTGGACGGTCCGGTGGACGACGCCCCGGCGCGCGCCGTGCTCGAGCAGCTGACGGCCGCGCTGCGGGAGGTCGGGGACGGCACCTGGATGGTGGGCGACGACGCCGCGGACGAGCCGGACGTCGACGCGCCCTCCGCCGCGACACCTGCCCAGACGCCCGCCCCCGCGCCGGACGGCGCGGTGAGCGGCACGTTCGTGGTCAGCGGCATCGCCTCCGGGCCCCGCCAGGTGATGATGGGCGTGGTGGCGTTCCCCCGCACGCTTGCGCTGGCGCCGACCGACTGGCAGCGCGGTGGCGCGGCCCCGTCCGGTGTGCTGGTGCTCGACGTCGACAACACGGCCAACTGCGATCCCGAGACCGTGGGCGTGGTGTTCGTCAACGGCTATGCGCCGTCCACCGACGGTTTCACCGTGCGGGTGGTCAGCGCAGCGGCCGGGCCGTTCACGGCCGGCGGGCGTTTCACCTTCGCCGACGGCTGACCGCCCGGCCGCCGGGCGCTGGTAGCCTCGGCACGTGATGTGGACGGGGCGGCGAGAGAACCTGGGGCGGGTCCGCGAGATCGGCCAGGTGGCCGCGCGGCACGGCTTCGGATGGGCGTTCGGGCGCACGATCCCCGGCGAGACCCGCGACCCGCGCACGCGCGGGCGGCGCCTGCGCGCCATGCTCGACGAACTGGGCCCGACGTTCGTGAAATTCGGCCAGCTGCTGTCCACGCGCCCGGATCTGCTTCCCCCTGACGTGGTGTCAGAGCTGCGCACGCTTCAGGACCACGCCCGTCCGGTGCCGTTCGACGCGATCCGGGGCGTGGTGGAGACCGAGCTGGGGTGCGCGCTCGAGGACGCGTTCGCCGAGTTCAGCACCGAGCCGCTGGCGGCCGCATCCATCGGCCAGGTGCACACCGCCCGCCTCGTCGGCGGGGCGGAGGTGGTGGTGAAGGTGCAGCGCCCCGGGGCCGAGCGCACCGTGCAGGCCGACGTCGCCCTGATGTACCAGCTCGCCGGGATGCTGGGGGAGCGGGTGCGGCGACTGCGGTTCGTCGACCTGGCCGCCCTGGTGGGCGAGTTCGACGCCAGCCTGCGGCGCGAGCTCGACTACGGGGTCGAGGGGCGGGCGCTCGAGCTCTTCCGCGAGAGCTTCCGGTCGAGCGACAACGTACGGGTACCCGCGGTGCACTGGGACCAGTCCACCACCCGCGTGCTGGTGATGGAGCGCCTGCCGGGCACGCCGCTGTCGCAGCTGGACCTCGCCCCGTGGAGCGACGCCGACCGCCGCACGCTGGCCGCGCGCATCTCGCACACGTGGCTCGAGATGGTGTTCGAGCACGGGCACTTCCACGCCGACCCGCACCCGGCCAACATCATCGTGGAGGGCCCCGACCGCATCGGCCTGATCGACTTCGGCATGGTGGGGCAGCTGTCCGCGCGCGATCGCGAGGCCGCCATCCGCCTGCTGGTGGACGTGATGGACGGCAACGCGGAGGCCCTGCCACGCCGGCTGCGCGCCCTGGGCGTGCGCTATCCGCAGGCCCGCGAGCAGGAGCTGGCCGACCACCTGGGCATCGTGCTGCGCCGCTACGCCGACCAGGCCATGGGCGACATCGACGCCCGTGCGCTGGTGTCGGAGATCTTCGCCACCGTCTACTCGCTGGACGTGACGCTGCCGAGCCACTGGATGCTGCTCGACAAGACGCTGGCGACCCTTGCCGGCGTGGCGCTGGAGGTGTCGCCCGCGTTCGACGTGTTCGCGCTGGCCCGGCCGTACGCCACCCGGGTGATGGCCCACCGCCTGCGTCCCGACCGCCTGCTGATGCAGGCCTACGACGACGCCGAGCGCTACGCCGGAGCGTTCCGCGAGTACCCGTTCCAGGTCGCCGACGTGCTCGAGGGCGTCACCAGCGGCACGCTGGAGGGCACGGTGCACATCGCCGAGCTCGACTCTGCGGCGCACCACGCGCAGGCCAGCATCAACCGCGTCGCCCTGGCCATCGTCAGCGCGTCGCTGTTCGTGTCGTCCGCCATGATCGCCACACTCGCACGAGGAGGTCCCGACGTCGCGGGCCTCGCGTTGGCCGCGGGCCCGCCGTTCGTCGTCGCCGCGGTGCTGGCGGGCTGGGTGGCGGCGGGGGTCGTGCGATCGCGGCGCTGGTGAGCGGCGCCTGACGCGCGTCGCGGCGCGGCGACCCGTGTCACAGTGGGTGGTGGGGGGTGACGGATGGGCTGGCGCACATCGCGGGTGAGCTACGACGACGTGCTGCGGGTGCGCGACGCCCTCGGATGCCCCGAGATGCTGGCGTTCGCGCTGGTGCGCCGCGGCCTCGGCGACCCGGACGCGGCGCGCGAGTTCATCGCGGCCGACGGGCCGCTGGAGCCCCCCGAGACCATCGCCGGCATCGGGGACGCCGCCACCCGGCTGGAGGCGGCGCTCGCGCGCGGTGAGCGCGTCGCCGTCCACGGCGATTACGACTGCGACGGCGTCTGCTCCACCGCCGTGCTGGCCGCCTACCTGCGCGGGCGCGGGGGAGACGTCACCACGTTCCTGCCGTCCCGCTTCACCGACGGCTACGGCGTGCACGAGGGCACGGTCGACGCGCTGGCCGACGATGGCGTCCGCGTGCTGGTGTGCGTCGACTGCGGTACCACGGCCGTGGAGCCGCTCCAGCGGGCCGTGGAGCGCGGCATGGACGTCATCGTGCTCGACCACCACCTGGCGGCCGGCCTGCGTCCGCCCGGCATCATCGCCAACCCGGCACTGGGCCCGCAGCGCGACGACGCCCCCGCCGCCGTCGGCGTGGTGTTCGCGCTGGTGCGCGCCATGGGCGCGCGTCAGCCCCACCTGACGCTGGGCGCGGATCCCGATGGATTCATCGATCTCGCCGCTCTGGCCACCGTGGCCGACGCGGTGCCGCTGGTGGGCCAGAACCGGCGCATCGTCGCCCGCGGCCTCGCAGAGATGCGGCGCAACCCCCGTCCCGGCATCCAGGCGCTGTGCCGCGTCGCCGGCATCGACCCGCGCACGCTCGACGCCCGCCATCTGGGCTACTCGCTGGGACCCAGCATCAACGCCGCGGGACGCCTCACCAGCGCCACGGAGGCGCTCAGCCTGGTGCTGGCCGACGACGTCGACGCCGCGCTGCCGCTGGCGGAGCGGCTGTGGACGCTCAACGTGGAGCGCCGCGACATCGAGCGCCGCATCACCGAGGAGGCCATCGCCCAGGTGGAGGCGTCGCCCGACCACATCCGCGACGCCGACGTCATCGTGGCGTACGGCGACGGCTGGCACGAGGGCGTCGTCGGCATCGTCGCGTCGCGCCTGGTGGAGCGCTTCGGGCGGCCCGCCATCGTGCTGTGCCGCGACGGCGACGACGCGAAGGGATCGGGGCGCAGCCTGCCCGGCGTCGACCTGCACGACCTGGTGGCGCGGGTCAGCGACGTGCTGACCCGCTGGGGCGGCCACGCCGGGGCGGTGGGCGTCTCGCTGGCCTCGCGCGACATCGCCACGTTCGCGGACGGGCTGCGCGGCGCCGCGGCGGGCATCAGCGCCGTGATCGAGCGGGCCCGCGTGCGCCCCGTGGACGCCGTGGTCGGCGTGCGCCAGATGGACGTCGACGCCGCCGAGCAGCTGCAGCGCCTCGCCCCGTTCGGGCGCGGCAACCCGTCGGTGCGGCTGCTGGTGCCCGCGGCCCGGCTGGAGGCCCCGGGCACGGTGGGGGAGGGCCGGCACCTGGCCGCGCGCCTGGTGGCGGGCGGCGCCCACACCCGCGCCGTGGGGTTCAGCCAGGGGCACCGGGCCCGCGCCATCGCCCCGGACGACCGCTTCGACGCGCACGTGTCGCTCAGCCTCGACACGTTCCGCGACGTCACCGGCACCAAGGTGGTGTTCGAGCGGCTCGAGGCCCTGGGGGAGCCCCGCCGGGCCGCCGCCTGCGCCGACGCGTGCGACCTGGCCTGCGACGAGCGTCGCGGCATCGCCGACGTACGCCGCTGGGCGATGGCCGGCGGCGCGCCGGAGCCCGGTCCCGCGACGGCCCGCCCTCGTCCGCCGCGCAGCATCAGCGACCTGCGGGGGCTCGGCGCCGGCCTTCCCCGCGCCGTCGCGCTGGCGGGGGCCGACGACGGCGTCGCCGTGCTGGTGGCCGACCTGCCCCGCCGCCGGGCCGCGCTTGAGGACCTGCTGCACCCGACGCGCGTCGGGGTCGAGCGGCTGGTGCTGGTGGGCGACCGCTGCGAGCCGTCCGCGGCCGCCGCCCGGCTGGCCGGGCCGACCCCCCTGGTGGCGCTGATCGAGCACGGCGCCGACGTCGAGCTCCCCGCGGGCCTGCACGTCGTGGTGCTCGACCCCCCGGCCGGCGCGCACCAGGCGGACGCGCTGGCGCGCATGGCCGCCGACCGGCACCTGCACCTGGTGTGGGGGCCCGACGAGACGGCGTTCGCCCAGATGTGCGCCGACGCCCGTACCGACGTGCGCGCGGCTGCGGCGGCCGCGTGGCGGGCCGTGCGCGATCGCCCGCGGCACGGGTGGGATGCCGACCTCCAGGCGCGCCTGCTGGACGGTTCGCCCCGCATGCGCGACCCCGCGCTGGTGGCCGACGCCCTCGCCGCCCTGGCCGCCATCGGCCTGGTGGAGCTCGACGCCGACCACCTGACCGTGCACGCCGACGCGACGCCGGCCGGATCGCTGGAGGACACCGGCGTGGCGGTGGCCGCGGCCGCGCGGCGGGACGCGTCCCACCGCTTCCTCGAGCGGGCCGCCACGCTCGACCTCGGCGCCGCCGAGCCGCTGGTGGAGGCCTGACGGCGGGACTGCGCGCATCGTGCGGGCGGCGCGATACCCTGTAGGGACCACATGAGCACCGAATCCACCACACGCGACGAGGGCGGGCGGGTGATGGCCGCCACCGGCCAGCTCGCCGAGCTGCTGGACGACGTGCGGCGCAAGCACCCGGGCCGCGACGCCGACCTCGACGCGGTGTGCCGCGCCTACGCGTTCGCCGAGGAGTACCACCGCGCGCAGGTGCGCAAGTCGGGCGAGCCGTACATCACGCACCCCTTGAGTTGCGCCCGCATCGTCGCCGGCCTCGGCATGGACGACGTGTCGGTCATCGCCGCCCTGTTGCACGACGCGGTGGAGGACACGCCGGCGACGCTCGACGAGATCACCGGCCACTTCGGCCCGGCCGTCGCCCAGATCGTCGACGGGGTCACGAAGCTGTCGAAGATCCACTTCGAGAGCAAGGAAGCCCACCAGGCCGAGAACTACCGCAAGCTGATCGTCTCGATGGCCAGCGACATCCGCGTGCTCATCGTGAAGCTGGCGGACCGCCTGCACAACATGCGCACGCTGGCGTACATGGCCAAGCAGAAGCAGATCAGCATCGCGCGCGAGACGCTCGAGATCTACGCCCCGCTGGCCCACCGCCTGGGTATCCACTCCCTCAAGTGGGAGCTCGAGGACCTCGCGTTCTCGGCGCTGCACCCCCGGCGGTACTCCGAGATTCAGCAGATGGTGAATCAGCGCCGGGCGGACCGCGAGCTGTACATCCGCGAGGCCGGCGACATCGTGCAGGCCGAGCTTGAGGACGTGGGCATCGCGGCCGCCATCACCGGCCGCGCGAAGCACTTCTACTCGATCTACGAGAAGATGATGCGCAAGGGAGTCGAGTTCAACGAGATCTACGACCTCACCGCCATGCGCGTGCTGGTCGACTCGGTGAAGGACTGCTACGGCGCGGTGGGCATCATCCACGCGCTGTGGAAGCCGATGCCCGGGCGGTTCAAGGACTACATCGCGGTCCCCAAGGCGAACCACTACCAGAGCATCCACACCACGGTGGTGGGACCGGGCGGCAGCCCGCTGGAGATCCAGATCCGCACGCAGGGCATGCACCAGACCGCCGAGTTCGGCGTCGCCGCGCACTGGCTCTACAAGGGCGCCGCGGCGGGCGCGGAGCCCGCCTGGCTGGCCCGCATGGTCGACCTGCAGCGGGAGTTCCGCGACCCCAGCGAGTTCCTCGAGGACCTGCGGCGCGACCTGCACGGCGACGAGGTGTTCGTGTTCACCCCCAAGGGCGAGCTGCGCAACCTGCCCGCCGGGGCGACGCCCATCGACTTCGCGTACGACGTCCACACCGACGTCGGCCACCGCTGCGTCGGCGCCAAGGTGAACGGGCGCATCGTGCCGCTCACGTACGAGCTCCAGTCCGGCGACTTCATCGAGATCCTCACGTCCAGCCAGCCCCGCGGCCCGTCGCGCGACTGGCTGCCGCTGGTCACCAGCACGAAGGCGCGCACGAAGATCCGGGCGTTCTTCCGCAAGGAACAGCGGGAGGACGCCGAGCACCGCGGCCGCGAGACCGTGCAGGAACACCTGCGCAAGGCCGGCCTGCCCAGCCAGCGGGTGGCCGGGTCGCCGCTGCTTCTGGAGGTCATCCGCGAGCTCGGGTTCCGCAAGGCCGAGGACTTCTACATCTCCGTCGGCAGCGGCAAGACGTCCGCCGCGATGGTGGTCAACCGCATCATGCAGCGCCTCAAGCAGGGCGAGGCCGTGGAGGACACGCGGGCGGTCACGTCGGCGTCGCGCCCCCTGCGCTCGGTCAGCGCGCTGCAGTCCACCGAGATGGGCATCGAGGTCGACGGCCTCAACGACGTGCTGGTGCGCATGGCCAAGTGCTGCAACCCCGTGCCCGGCGACCCCATCGTCGGCTACATCTCGCTCGGCCGCGGCATCACCATCCACCGCGGCGACTGCCCCAACGCGGGTGCCCTGCAGAAGAACCCCGAGCGGTTCACGCCCGTGAACTGGACCGGAACCACCCAGCACAGCTTCCGGGTCGAGCTCGCCGTCGAGGCCTGGGACCGGCCGCGCCTCTTGGAGGAGCTGTCCCGGGCGTTCGCCGAGTCCGGCGTCAACATCGTGTCCGCGCAGATCCACATGGAGAACCAGATGGTGCGCGACACGTTCGTCGTCGACGTCGGCGACACCGAGACGTTGCGGGGCGTCATCACGGCACTGCGCCAGGTGGAATCGGTGTTCGACGCCTACCGGGTGACCCCGCAGTGAGCCGAGCCGGTCGCGGGGGATCCGCCCGCACCGCCTGCTAGCCTCGCGACTCCGTGGACCTCGTCGACCTCATCACGCCGTCCCTGGCCGCGTTCGCGGCCCTGGTGGCCATCGGCCTCGGCGTTCAGGCTTTCCGGCAGGGGCGGCACATCCGGCGCCTCGAATCGCGGCTCGAATCCCTGGGCGCGTCCGGCACCGCAGCGCCTCTGGAGCGCCTGGCGCAGCTGCAACAGCGCATCAGCACGTCGTCCGGCGGCACGGGCCTGTCGGCCGACACCCGCACCCGCCTGTTGCGGGGACTCGGCATCGTGGTCGGCGTCGCGGTGGTGGCCGTCGGCGGGTGGTTCGCGTGGCAGCAGCTCAGCGGTGGCGACTCCGGGGGAGGCTCCGCCGGCGTCACGACGCCCACGACCCCCGGCACCACGACGGGCAAGGCCACCACGACGACCGCCGCGGCACCGGTGGCCGGGGTGTGCACCAACGTGAAGCCCCTCGACGACCCCGGCGCCGTGTCCGTCAGCCTGTTCAACGCCAGCGGCGTCACCGGCGCGGCGCTCGGCACGACGTGGCCCAAGCTGCAGGCCGCGGGCTACGGGCAGGGCGCCATCATCAACGAGCCCAACGGCACGAGCGACCTGGCCAAGTCGTCGGTGCAGTACGTGAAGCGCGCCGACCGGCCCGCCGCGTGCGCCGTGGCGAAGGAGCTGGGCTTCAACCGGGTGATCCCGCTCGACGGCTACACGCCCGACCAGGTGGGCGGCGACAGCGTCAACGTGCTGGTGGTCGTCGGGATCGACCTGGCCAACGGCTGAGGCCGTCCGCCGCGTGACGCCCGCGCGGGGCGCGGTGCGGGGCGCCGGGTACACTGGTTCGTCGTGACGCGCGTACTCATCCTCGGCTCCACCGGGTCCATCGGCGTGCAGGCCCTGGACGTCATCGCGGCCTGCGACGACCTCGAGGTGGTGGGGCTCGCGTGCGGCACCCGCGACGCCGAGATGGCCGCCCAGGCTGAGGCCCACGGCGTGCGGCACACGTCGGCGGCGACGGGCGCGGGCACCGTGCCGTACCGGGAGGACGCGGCCCACCTCATCGACGCGTGCGCGCCCGACGTCCTGTTGAACGCGGTGGTGGGCGCGGCCGGCCTGCAGCCGACGGTGGCCGCCCTCGACCGCGGCATCACGGTGGCGCTGGCCAACAAGGAGAGCCTGGTGGCGGGGGGAGAGGTGGTCGCCGCCGTGCGCCGCCGCACCGGCGCGCGCCTGGTGCCCGTCGACAGCGAGCACTCGGCCCTGCACCAGTTGCTCGACAAGCGCGACCCGCGCACCGTCTCCCGCATCGTGCTGACCGCGTCCGGCGGACCGTTCCGAGGCCGCACGGCGGCCGACCTGCGCGACGTGACCCCCGCGGACGCGCTGCGGCACCCGACGTGGACCATGGGCGCGAAGATCACCATCGACTCGGCGACGCTGATGAACAAGGGCCTCGAGGTGATCGAGGCCCACCACCTGTTCGGCACCCCGTACGACGACATCGAGGTGCTGGTGCACCCGCAGTCCATGGTGCACGGCATGGTGCGCCTCGCCGACGGGGCGGTGCTCGCGCACATGGGGCCCGCCGACATGCGCGTGCCCATCGCGTACGCGCTGCGCCACCCGGCTCCGCCACCGCCGCACGCGGGACTCGACCTGGTGGGCACGTCGTGGCAGTTCGCGGCGCCCGACGGCGACACGTTCCGCTGCCTGCCGCTGGCGATCGAGGCGGGGCGTCGCGGGGGGCTGGCTCCCGCGGTGCTGAACGCCGCCAACGAGGTGGCGGTGGAGGCGTTCCTGGCGGGACGCCTGGGCTTCCCCGACATCGCCAGGGTGGTGGAGACCGTGCTGGCCGGTGCTCCCAACGGTGAGGGCGACGACCTGGACGCCGTGCTCGACGCCGACCGCCACGCCCGTCACGCCGCCGCCGACGCCATCGCCGGGGTGGTGGCCTGATGCTGGCGGTGAACATCGTCCAGTTCATCCTGATCCTCATCGGGCTCGTGCTGGTGCACGAGTGGGGCCACATGGTGGTGGCCAAGAAGTGCGGCATGCGCGTGGAGCGGTTCTCCATCTTCATGGGGCGCCCGCTGTGGAAGGTGACGCGCGGCGAGACCGAGTACGCGCTGGGATGGCTGCCCATCGGCGGCTACGTGAAGATCAGCGGCATGACGCGCGACGAGGAGGTGCCGCCCGGCACCGGCGACCGCACGTACCACGCGGCGAAGGTCTGGAAGCGCGTCGCCACCATCGCGGCGGGGCCCGGCATCAACATCGTGGTGGCGTTCCTGGCGTTCGCCGCGATGTACTGGATCGGCGTGCCGCGCGACGCCACGTCCATCAACCGGGTGGTGGCGGTCAGCGAGGGATCGCCCGCGCAGAAGATCGGCCTCGCGGCCGGAGACCGCATCGTCGCGGTGAACGGCGTGCGGTCGACCGACCCGGAGCGCATCCGCGAGCTGCTGTCGGCGCGGCCCGGGAAGGCCACCACGGTCACGTACCGCCGCGGCGACCGGGAGATCACGCGCGACCCCGTGCTGATGTCGGCCCAGGACCCCGAAACCGGCCGCACGGTCGGCCGCCTGGGCTTCTCGTTCGACCTGCTGGTGGGCCCGCCGGTACGGTCGGGGCCCGTGGAGGGCCTGGGCGACGCGGCGTCGTACACGTGGTTCGTCACCAGCGAGACCGGCAAGATCCTGGCCCGCCAGTTCACGCGGCCCGACATCGACCAGGTGTCGAGCGTGGTCGGTGCCGGGGCCGCGTACAACGAGGTGGCCCAGGACGGCACGCCCACCATCCTGCGCTTCATCGGCCTGCTGAGCCTGGCCCTGGCGCTGTTCAACCTGCTGCCCGTGCCGCCGCTTGACGGCGGGCACATCGTGTTCGCGTTGATCGAGAAGGTGCGGGGCTCGCCGCTTCCGCGCCGGGCGTTCGAGACCGCGACGGTGGTGGGCCTGGTGGCCATCGTGCTGCTGGGCGTGGTGCTGATCCAGAACGACATCGCCCGCATCGCCAACGGTACGTTGATGCCGTGAGCACGCGTCGCACGTCAGCGGCATGCCGGGTGGGGGACGTCGTCGTGGGCGGCGGCGCGCCCGTGGTGGTGCAGTCGATGACCAACACGGACACCGCGGATGCCCGCGCCACCGCGGCCCAGGTGGCGGCCCTCGCCGAGGCCGGCTCCGAGATCGTCCGCATCACGGTGAACAACCGTGCCGCGGCGGCCCAGGTGGCCGACATCCGCGCCCGGTTGCGCGACGACCACGGCGTCGAGGTGCCGCTGGTGGGGGACTTCCACTACAACGGCCACACGCTGCTGGCCGAGTTCCCCGACTGCGCCGAAGCACTCGACAAGTACCGCATCAACCCCGGCAACGTGGGCCGCGGCGCCCGCCACGACGCCAACTTCGCGGCCATCGTCCAGGCCGCCATCGACCACCGCAAGCCGGTGCGCATCGGCGTCAACGCGGGGTCGCTCGACCCGGAGCTGCTGGACGCGCTGATGGACGCCAACGCGCGGTCGGCCCAGCCGGCCTCGGCCGACGACGTGCTGCGCGAGGCACTGGTGCGCAGTGCCCTCGACTCGGCCGCCGCGGCGGAGGAGATCGGCCTGCCCCACGACCGCATCATCGTGTCGTGCAAGGTCAGCCGCCTGCCCGACATGGTGGCGGTGTACCGCGAGCTGGCGTCCCGCTGCGACCTGCCGCTGCACCTCGGGCTCACCGAGGCCGGCATGGGCACCAAGGGCATCGTGGCGACCACAGCCGCCCTGTCGGTGCTGCTGGAGGCGGGCATCGGCGACACCATCCGCGCCAGCCTCACCCCCGAGCCCGGGGCCGACCGCGCGCTCGAGGTGAGGGTGTGCCTCGACGTCCTGCAGTCCCTCGGCCTGCGCACGTTCCGGCCCGAGGTGACCGCCTGCCCCGGATGCGGCCGCACCACCAGCACGTTCTTCCAGGTGCTCGCGCAGCGCATCGAGGGGCACCTCGAGGAGCGCATGGACACGTGGAAGCGGGAGCGCCCGGGCGTGTCCGGCCTGAAGGTGGCCGTGATGGGCTGCATCGTGAACGGGCCGGGAGAGAGCCGCGCCGCCGACATCGGCATCAGCCTGCCGGGCACGGGTGAGTCGCCCCGCGCCCCGGTCTACATCGATGGCCAGAAGGCGACGACGCTCGAGGGCGCCGGCCTCGCGGAGGACTTCATCGCCCTGGTCGAGCAGTACGTCGAGCGCCGCTTCCCCGTCGCGGAACCCGCGTCCCGGTAGGCGGTCCCCGATGGGGGGACGGGCGGTGCGGGTGTGGTAAGTTGTCGGTCGATCGACGGGGCGTGGCGCAGTCTGGTAGCGCACCCGGCTGGGGGCCGGGCGGTCGGAGGTTCAAATCCTCTCGCCCCGATCACATTTCTGCCGATATGACCCACCCGCGTACCTCTCGACGTCTCGCGTGGCTGCCCAATGCGCTGACGCTGGGGAGACTGGCGGCCCTGCCGGTGCTGGCGTGGGTGATCCTGCGCGCGGATGGGCCCACCGATGCGGTGGCGGCGTGGCTGTTCGCGGCGGTCGGCCTCACCGACCTGCTGGACGGGTTCCTGGCGCGGCGGCTGCACGCCGAGTCGGCGTTCGGGCGCCTGGCCGACCCCCTGGCCGACCGCCTGCTGGTGGCCGTGGGCCTGGCGGGCCTTCTGTGGCTGGGGCGCTTCCATCCGGCCGGACCGCTGTTGATCCTGGGGCGCGATCTCGTGACGATCGTGGGCGTCGCCGCCCTCAAGGGCAAGGGCGTCGACGTGAGGGTCGACTTCCTCGGCAAGTCGTCCTCGGCGCTGGTGATGGCCGCCGTCGCGCTGGGCCTGCTGTCGACGGCCGACTGGATCGATGGCCTGTTCTGGGTTTCGGTGGGCTTGTCGATCATCGCGTTCGGCCACTACGCGCTCGGCATCCTGCGCGCGCTGGGGGCCGGCCGCAGCACACGGATCTCCAGCAGGGGATGAGGGTTTCGGGCCGACTGTTCTATGCTGTGGCTGCGGCCCCCGGCCGACGCGGCGCGGCCACCGCGGCGATGCACCTTTCCTGACCCCAAGGAGTCCGTATGGAGATGGAACCCCTTCCCGACCTGAGCGGGCTTGCGGACGCTGAACTGAAGCGCATGATCGAGGACCTGAAGCAGGCCGAGAGGGACGTGTCGATGCAGCGCCGGCTGCTGCACGGGCGCATCGACATCCTGCAGCAGGAGGTCGTCCGGCGGCTGTCCGGCAAGGACGACAGCGAGCTGTCCGTCGTGGACGTCGATGCCCTGGCGCGCATTCTGGCCGGGCGCGTGGGCGATTCCATGCACTTGGACGGCGACGAGAAGTAGGGTCCGCGTCGTGTCCGTCGGTTTGATCTCGTGTCCCACGTGCGGCGCGCGCCAGAGCGACGCCCACCGCTTCTGCAGCGAGTGCGGTGCCCTGCTGAGGGTCGAGGGCGGGGTCGACGCCACGGGGCCCATGCCCCTGCCGGGCGACTTCGACACCGCCGAGTGGAAGCACGCCGCGGTCAACGAGCCCGCCCTGGCGGTGCTGTCGGGCGGGCCGTCGGGCGCGGTCTTCTCGATCCCCGAGGGCACGGTCACCATCGGGCGCTCCCCGTCGAGTGACGTTTTCTTGGATGACGTCACCGTGTCGCGGCAGCACGCCAACGTCGAGCGCCGCGGAGATCACGTCGTCTTGCAGGATCTCGGCAGTCTGAACGGAACGTACGTAAACCGGCGCCGCATCGATGGGGGTGAAGCCCTCGAGAACGGCGACGAGCTCCAGATCGGAAAGTTCCGCCTCACCTATTTCTCTGGATGAACGCCTCTTCAGTCGCCCCACTGCCCGACGACGAGAAGATCCTCACGATCGGCGCCGTGTGTTCCGCGCTGAAGGAGGACTTCCCGAGCGTCTCGATCTCGAAGCTTCGCTACCTCGAGGATCAGAAGCTGATCACCCCGCGGCGTACGCCCGGCGGCTATCGGCTCTACTCGCCCCGCGACGTCGAGAGGCTGCGCACGATCCTGCGCCTGCAGCGCGACGAGTTCCTGCCGCTGAGGGTCATCCGTCAGGAGCTGGAGTCGTCGAGCTCCGGCGCGTTCAGCGTGGCCGAGCAGGCCAAGAAGATGAAGCGGGCGCAGCTGACCGGGCCCGCGCCGACGCGCCGCTACAGCGCCGGCGAGGTGATGGAGGCCACCGGCGCGGCGGCGGCGCTGATGCGGGACCTCGAGGAATACGGCCTCATCGACGCGACGGACGGCATCGACGACACCGAGCGTGAGCTGGTGCAGACCGCCGTCGAGCTCGCGTCGTACGGGGTGCAGCCCCGGCACATGCGCATGTTCCGCACCGCCGCCGAGCGGGAGGCGGACCTGCTCGAGCAGCTGCTGGCGTCCGGGCTGCGGTCGCGCAACCCCGAGCGGCGCCGCGAGGCGCTTGAGACGATGGAGGGGCTGGCGGCGATCGTCTCCCACATCCGTCATCTCGCTCTGATCGCCGAGCTGCGGCGCATCTCCGACTCCTGAAGCACGGCGCGGCGAAAGGGTTCCGCATGATCCGGACGGGCGTGGACATCGGCGGTAGCGGCATCAAGGCCGGCCTGGTCGACACGGGCACCGGGGAGCTCGTCTCCGAACGGTTGCGGGTGGCGACCCCGGCCGGGCGCGACCCCGCCGGCATCGCGGGTGTCGTCCGCGACCTCGTCGGTCAGCTGGGCGGGGAGGGCACCGTCGGGCTGGGGATGCCCGCGGTGGTCACCAACGGGCAGGCCCGCACCGCGGCCAACATCGACCAGTCGTGGATCGGCACCGACGCGGCCACCCTGTTCACCGACGCCACCGGTCGGTCGTGCCTGGTCGCCAACGACGCGGACGTCGCCGGCGTGGCAGAGATGGCCCACGGGGCGGGCAAGGGGCGCGCGGGCGTGGTGCTGCTGCTGACGCTGGGCACCGGCATCGGCAGCGCGCTGTTCGTCGACGGCCGCCTGGTGCCCAACACCGAGCTGGGACACATCGAGGTGCGCGGCAAGGAGGGCGAGCGCCGCGCGGCCGCGTCGGTGCGCGACGCCAAGCACCTGTCGTGGGCCGACTGGGCCGCCCGGCTCGACGAGTACATCGACACCGTCGAGCGCCTCGTGTGGCCCGACCTCATCATCCTGGGCGGCGGGGTCACCAAGCAGCCCGACAAGTTCGTGCCGATGCTGAACTCGCGCGCCCCCATCGCCGTCGCCCGCTTCCGCAACAACGCGGGCATCATCGGCGCCGCGCTGCTGGCGGCGACCGCCGACGCCGACGACGCGGCTCCGCCGAAGGCCCGTCCCCGGCGCGCCGCCCCGGCGCCCAAGCGCGGCTCGCACGCCAAGGGCTGACGGGCACGGCCGCCGGACCGTGGGTCAGCGGGGGACGGTGGCGATGAGGGTGACGGGGCCCCGGATGCCCAGCCGCATCGCGGCGGCGGGGGAGATCTCGAGGTCGCGATCGGTGCGGAAGGGCCCGCGGTCGACGATGGCCACCACCACGGTGGCGTCGCCGTGGCGCAGCTGCAGGCGCGTGCCCAGCGGCAGGGTGCGGTGCACCGCCATCATCGCGTTGGGGTCGTACGCGGCCCCGGCGGGCGTCGCGGTGCCCGCCCGGCCCGCGTAGACGCCGGTGACGGGGGTGAGCCGGCGAGGGCCGGTGTAGGCCCGGGTGGGCCACGCCACGCCCACGCCACCGCCCTCGTCGATGGACGCCGCGGGACCCCGCGGCGGGTCGAGCGACACCGGGTCGCCGGTGCGGGCGTCGACGGGTGCCGCGCCGGGCAGCGAACGGGCCCGCAGCACCGACGCCGGCAGGCCGCCACCGGGCACCGCGCGGGCGTCCACGGCGGCAGGGTCGGCGGGGGACGACACCGGCGGCGTCACGGTGTCGGGCGCGAGGCGCTCGAGGCGGCTCGTGACCGCGGCCCGGCGGGCCTCCAGCAGGCGGCGCTGCCCGGCGAGCGCCTGCTTGCGGCGCGCGACGTCGGCCTCGGCGGCCTTCATCTCGTCCAGGGCGATGCGCAGCGACGCGAGGCTGGCGGCGTCTGCGCGCTGCGCGGCGGCCAGCAGGTCGGCCTGCGTCGTGGCCAGGTCGAGGCGGCCGCTGACCAGGGCCGTCAGGGGAGCCGGCTGCGGGTCCGCGTACGCGGCCCGCAGGCGGGCGGAGACGATGTCGGCCTGCGCCGTGTACCGGGCCCGCAACGCCTCGGCGCGGGCGCGGGTCGAGGCGAGCGACGCGCGGGCGGCATCCAGCCGGCCGTCCACGCGCTCCTGGGCCGCGTCGAGCGCGCGCTGGCGCGCCGCGAGCGAGGCCGCGTCGGGTGCGGCCACGGCCGGGGTCGCGGTCGCGGCCGCCGCGGCGGTGACGGCGGCCAGCAGCAGTCGGGTGCACGTCCTCACCCGGTGTGTATCGACGGCTGCCCCTGCCGACGTGACCCGCGGGGCGCCCGCGGGCGTCAGGCGGTGGGGGGCGCGGCCAGGTGCCGCAGCAGCGCGTCGGCGGACAGCTCGCGGCCCGTCGCCCGGCGCATCAGCTCCGCGGTGGGGTACCGCGAGCCGTGCCGGTGGATGCGGTCGCGCATGAACGCCAGCACGTCGCCGAAGCGCCCGTCGGCGACGGCGGCGTCGAGGCCTCCCAGGGCCTCGTCGGCCGCCTCGGCCAGCTGCGCGGCGTACAGGCTGCCCAGCGTGTACGTGGGGAAGTAGCCGAAGAGCCCCTCCGGCCAGTGGATGTCCTGCATCACGCCCACCGAGACGCGGTCGGGGCGCACGCCGACCATGTCCTGCATCAGCGCGTCCCACGCGTCGGGCAGGTCGGCGACGTCGAGGCTGCCGCGGATCAATTGGGTTTCAAGGATGAAGCGCAGGGCGATGTGGAGGTGGTACGTCACCTCGTCGGCGTCGACCCGGATGAACGTCGGCGCCACGCCGTTCGCGGCCCGCACCACCCCGGGCACGGTGAGGTCGGCGGCGGCGTCGCCCAGGTGCTCGCGCACCACCGGCAGGCAACGCTCCCAGAACGCCCGGGTGCGGCCCACGTGGTTCTCCCAGAAGCGCGACTGCGACTCATGGGCGCCCAGCGATGGGGCCTCGCGCAGCGGCGTGCCCTCGTACTCGGCCGGCAGGCCCTGCTCGTACATCGCGTGCCCGGCCTCGTGCAGCGTGATCATCACGTTCTCGAGGGGGTCGCGGATGTGGTGGCGGATGCTGAAGCGCACGTCGCCGGCGCCGAGCGTCTGCGTGAACGGGTGGGCGGTGGGCGCGATGAGGCCCGCGTCGGCGTCGAACCCCACCATGGACGCGACGGCCCGCGCGAGGCCCAGCTGCGGCCCCTGGGGCCACTCGCGCGCCGGCAGCGGATGCAGGCCCTGCGCCGACCGCCGCTCGAGGATGGGCGCCAGCGCGGTGCGCAGGTGGGCGAACACGGGCTCGAGGTCGGCTGCGCGCGCCCCGGGCTCGTACTCGTCGAGCAGGGCGTCGTACGGGTCGCCGCCATCGGCCAGCAGCACCGCGGCGTCGCGTGAACGGGCGACCACCTCGCCGAACGGCCCTGCGAACGCCGCGTAGTCATCGGCGGGACGGGCCGCGATCCACGCGGTCACCGAGCGGGACGTCGCCTCGCTGTGCGCCCGCACCAGGTCCTCCGGCAGGCGCACCGCGCGGTCACGGCGGCGGCGCATCAGCTGCACCTGTCGCATGGCGTCGGAGCCGGGTGGCGTGGCGCCCTCCAGCGCAACCAGGACGTCGCCCATGTCGGGTCGCACCAGCTCGCGATGCGCCATCGCGGCGATCAGCCCCGACTGGCGTGCCCGCGCGTCGCCCCCGGACGCCGGCATCCCGGCCTCGCGGTCCCACCCCAGCACCGAGGCCACCCGCCCCAAGTCGGTGAGCGTGCGACACCACGCGGTGAATTGATCCCACTGCGGTGTGGTCGGCGGATTCGGCGAGTTCATCCTCGGATGTTAGCGCGCCCCGCCGGGGGACCGGGTACCGGCCGGAGGGACTATCCTCACAGGCATGCCAGGCGACGACGCGACGGGGTGGCGACGCCTCAGGTCATGGTGGGAGAACCGGCCCATCGGCCTGCAGGTGGGCGTGGTGGCCCCCATCTCGATCGTCGCCCTGACGGTGCTGCACGTGACGCTCTTGAACCAGCCGATGGGGCGCGGCACCAGCTACGGCGTGTTCTGGGGCATCCTGGTCACCCTGCTCATCGTGGGCGGCACCCGCATGGAGCGCGGCCGCCGTGAGGCCGAGAGGGAGCGCCTGCACCCCGACGGTGACGAGCGCCGCCTGAGGTTGTGACCGGAAGGGGGGCGGTCGTCGCCCCCCTTCGCGTGGACGTGCGTCAGTTGGTCGCCGCGCTCGACAGGCGCTGCAGCGCCGTCATGAACTCGGTGGCCACCGACGTCATGCGGGACGTGTCGTCGGCCTCGGCCGCGTCCAGGAGGTCACGCCCCAGACGGGTGACGTCGGGCGTCGCGGCCACGATCGCCGCGCGCTTGCGCTCGAGCTCCGGGTTGTCGACGGTGTAGCCGCGCATGCGCTCGGCCGCCGCATCGATGCGGTCGAGATGCGCGCGCATCTCGGCGGACTTGGCCTGCACGGCCGAGGCACCGCCGGACGCGACCGACTGCAGCGCCTGGCCGAAGTCCTGCAGCGCCGTACCCAGCTCGACCGTGTCCTTGCTGAACACCGATGCGTCGACCGTGCCGCTGGGCGACGGGTCGGTGGTGTCGGTGGTCGTCGGGATGGACGGCGACGACGACGTCGTCGGGACGGTCGGCGTCGACGGGCTCGTCGGCATGGTCGGCACGACGGGCGTCGTCATTGTGGTGGACGTGGTGGGCGTGGAACCCGCGTCCTTGCCGCACTCGGTCAGGCCCAGGGACTTGGTCTTCTCGTCGGCCCGCGCCTTGGCGGCGTTGATGGCGGTGCTCGCCTCCGTGATGACCGTGAGGGCGTCCTCACCGCCCTTGATGCGGTCCTTCGCCGCCACGATGCCCTTGATCTGCTCGTCCAGGGCGACCATCGCGGCGTCCCAGTCGGGCTTCATCTCGGCCGGCGGCACCAGCGCCTTCAGCTGGTCGTACTGCTTCTGCGCCTCGGGAAGCATCTTCTCGAGGTACGGCACCACCTCGGTGGGGCCACTGGGCTCCGGCACCGAGTCGCGTGCGGTGTTGAAGGCCTTGCAGATCCCGTCCGCCTTGCTGCGGAACTCGTCCGCGCTCAGCGCCGTACCGTTGCCGCCGGTCGTGGACGTCTTGCTGTCGCCGCCGCAGGCGGCGCCCGTGACGGCGATGAGGGCGATGGAACCCACGGCGAGCGCGTTCCGGATGCGTGTCTTGAGCACGTGTGTCACTCCTGGTGTGGTTGCGGCGTCGCGTCGCGGCGCCGGGTCGTAAGGCGGGGGCGTGGTGTGCCGGTCAGCCACCCGCGGCGGTCTGAAGGCGCTTCAGCGCGCCGGTGAACTCTTGTGCGACCTGCTGTACCCGCTGTGAGTCGCCCGCCTCGGCCGCCGCCAGCAGCTCGCGGCCCAGGCGGGACACGTCGGGGCTGGCCGCGACGATGGCGGCCCGCCGCTGTTCCAGCACGGGCGCCTCGACGTGGTACGAGGCCATGCGCGCGACGATGCGGTCGAGGTCATCGAGCTGCGACCGCATGGTGGCTCCGCGGGCCCGCAGCGCCTCGGGTCCCTCCGCGGCGGCCTGCAGCGTCAGGCCGAACCGCGTGAGCGTCTGGGCGAACGCCTGGACGTCGGTGACGAACGTGGCCGGGCTGACGGTGCCGCCCGGCGTCGTCGACGCCTCCGTGGTATCGGTGGTGCCGGTCGTGGGCGTGGTCGGCGTCGTCGGTGCCGTCGACAACGTGGGCGTATTCGTCACGGTGGACACCGACAGGGTCTCCACCCTCGCGGTGGACGTGGCGACCGTCGGCGCGGCCGTGGTGGCGGCCGTCGTGGTGGACGAGGCCGAGTCGGATCCCCCGCATCCGGCGGTGATTCCGGCGCCGCCGACTACCAGGGCCAACGCCGCGGCCCGCGTTCGCGTGGTGCGATTCACCAGTTTCCACTCCCCGTTCCTTCGCGCTTGCGCGTGGATTGTATGTGGGCGGCGTCGTCGCGAGACCGCCCACACGGGGAGTACCCCTCACCGGATGCCGGTGTTACGGGCCCTTCTCGGAGGTATCGGCGGCCGCGAGCGGCAGCCTCGCCGTGAAGTGCGCGCCGCGGTCCGTCGCGGGGTCGAGCACCAGCGTGCCGCCGTGCGCCTCCACGATGGCGCGGCTGATCGCCAGGCCCAGCCCGGAGCCCGGGAGGCCGCGGCTGCCGTCGCCGCGCTGGAACGCCCCGAATACGCGCTCGCGCTCGGCGGCGGGGATGCCCGGCCCGGAGTCGGCCACGCGGATCTCCACGTCGTGGTCACCCTGGCGCACCGTCACGTCGACGCGATCATCGGCGCAGCAGTAGGCGATGGCGTTACCCAGGAGGTTGTCGAGCACCTGGCCGACGCGCTGACCGTCCACCACGGCGTACACCGGCGCGTCGGGGAGGTCGGCGCTCACATGGATGCCCCGGGCGCGCGCGGCCGGAACCGCGCTGGCCACCGCATGCCGCGCCAGGGCCGCGACGTCCTCGTGGTGGGGCACGAGGGCCAGCCCACCCGCCCGGGCCTGGGCCACCGTCAGCAGGTCGCCCACCATGCGATGGAGGCGCAGCGCGTTGCGGTGCGCCACGTCCACAGCGCCCCGCTGGGCGTGGCTCAGGTCGCCCGCCTCGCCGGCGGTCAGCAGCTCCAGGTAGCCCACGACGGACGTCAGCGGCGTGCGCAGCTCGTGCGATACGAGGGCCAGGAAGTCGTCGCGCGCCTGCAGCGCCCGGCGCTCGGCGGTGACGTCGCGATGCACGAACACCCGCCCCAGCCGACCTCCCGCCGCGTCGGTGACGGGGGCTGTGTACCGCACCACGGTGCGCGCCGGGGTGCCGTGGCGGTACTCCCACACCGACGTCTCGTCCACCGCGCTCGCCAGGCGGGTGAGCTCGGCGACGTACGCGTCAGCATCCTCGAGCGCCGCGATCTGGTGGGGCGACACGTGCGCGGGGTGCAGCGGGCCGAGCACCGTGCGGGACTCCCGGTAGCCGGGGTTGCACGCGATGTCCCGGCCGGCGTCGTCCACCAGCACGATGGCGTCGGGCGCGGCGTCCAGCACGGCCTGGGCGATGCCTGCCTGCCGGTGCGCCTCGTGCAGGGCCCGCACGCGTACCAATGCGGCGCCGGCCTGCCAGGCGAGCACCAGGAGGTCGTCCGCGACGCCGGGGGCCAGGGGACGCGGGACGTCGTGCAGGCGCAGGTTGCCCGTGGGCACGCTCGCGGCACGCAGTGGCGCCACCAGGACGCCTGGCACGTCGGCGTCCCACGCGAGGTCGTCGGCCACCAGGGCGCCGTCGGGACGGTCGACGAGCACGACCTCGGCCCCGGACGCGCACGCCAGGTCCACCGCGGCGTCCGAGACCGCGGCCAGGATCGCGTCCTCCGAGTCGGCCACGATCAGCGCCTGCGACGCCCTCAGCATGCATCCGCGGCGGCGTTCGGCCACCTCGCGCTCGCGCAGCATGCGCCGCAACGCGGCGTTCTGCGCCTCGAGCAGGGCGTTGGCGCCGGCCAGTCCCGTGGCGATGCGGGCCGCGTGGGGCGTGGCGGACGGGTGGGAGGCGACGTCGGTGGCGGGCATGGACGCCGTAGCCATCGGCGTTTCGGCCCCTCCCTTGAGCGCGGTATCCTGGTCCGCGAACTGGGGCTAAAGGTTTGGGCCCTTTCTGCCGATTGGGCGTCCACACTGACGCCCGGCGCACCCCGCGCCGACGCACGCGTGAACAACCCCGCCCGCACAGCACGCGGGTCGGCGATTCCGGAGGACCGGTACGTGAACGAGACATCCCAGCACGCCGCCGAGCAGGACGACGACCGCCGTCGCAGCCCCCGCTTGAGCGTCGCTCTTCCCGTCCGCATCGTTGCGGACGGTGAGCCGATCGCGGTGGAGACGGTCGACATCAGCGAGGACGGCGTTCTGCTGAGCGGTGCCGACTTCCCGCCCGGCGATCACGTGCGTCTGGAGATCGAGCTCGCCGAGGCCGGCTGGCGCAGTCTCGACGCCGAGGTGGTGCGCCGCGAGGAGGCCGAGAACGGCGACGACCGCCTGGCCGCCCGCTTCGCCCGCATCGCGACCGAGGGTGGGCGCAGCGCCATCCAGGCCTTCTTCGAGGCCCGCCTCGGCCCCGTCGCCGACGCCGTCGAGCCGCGTCGCTCGATGCCGGTGCACAACGCCTGAGACCGATGTCCGCCGGTCGCCGTCCCGTCCGCGGAGGCGACCGGCGTCGTAGGCCGTGACGCCTCCCGCGGCATCACGTCCCTCCGCGTGGCGTCCTCACGAGTTACGGCAGGGGTGCCGGCGGGTGCGTCCGCGCGACGCGGCCCCGCGGCGGGGTCAGCGGGTGACCACCTCGCCGACGCGCGCCTGAGCGGCGGCCAGGCGCTCCCACGCGCGCTCCTCGGCCCGGCGGTGCTCCTCGGCGGATGCGTACAGATGCGCCCCGCGGGACACGGAGAGGTAGTCGGACTGCGCCCGTGCGAGCTCGCTGACCGGATCCGTCTCAACCGTCATCGCGTTCCTCCTGCGACGTGCCCGCCGGATGGCAGGGTTGGGTGGATATCGGCATCGGCCGTCACGAATCGAGCTTCGCGTCAGCGGCGGGCGAGGGCCCGCTTGGTCTCGGGCCGGGAGGGTGCGACGCGGAAGCCGGTGCACGCCACGTGGGCGCTTGTGCGGCCGTCGACGAGGCGGGTGGAGGCCGTCAGGCAGACGCGGTACGCGCCCGGGGCCAGGTCGTCGGGGCGGAACTGCAGCCGTACCGCGCCCTCGGTCCAGCGGGCCCGCTCGCCGATGCCCTGACACGCGTCAGCGCTGACACCACCGTCCGCCGCGGACTTCGTCACGAGGCCCGCGTCGCTGCCCGTCGTGGCGGTGGCGGACGCGTTCCCGGCGCGGTGCCAACGGGCCGTCACGGCTACGCGGCAGCCACCGCTGGCGGGCGGCGCCATCACCTCGGCGGCGACGTCCAGCGTGCCGCCGGCGTACTGCGCGCTCATGCCGCTGATGGGAGCGCCCTGGGCGCTTCCCGCCGCCGCGGCCGCGAGGGCCGCGACGGCGAGGGATGCACGGAGGATGTGCGGCGCGCTCATGTCCTTCCCATCGCCCCAGACGGGGCCTGTCGTCACCGCGGGTAGAGGAACTACCATGCCCCCGCGGCGGCTAGGCTTCGCGTCGCCGTCGTCACACCGCCCAAGGAGCGTGCATTGGCCACCGTCACCCCGCCCTCGACCGAATCCACCGGCCGTCTGCGGCTGTGCGCCGGCTGGCCGCTGGCGCGCCGTGCGGGCATGGGCACCATCCGCTTCGGCGGCGCGGCCATGACGCGTCGCATGCTGGACGCTGCGGGTGTGGGGCAGAGCTCCCGGGTGGTCGACCTCGCGCCGGGGCGTGGCGCCACGGGCGCGCTGCTCAACGGCGTCAACCTGCACTCATACACCGCGGTGTGCGGCACGCCCGCCGTGGCCGCCGCGGTGCGCGGGCGCATCGACGGCCTCGAGCGCCGCACCGTCATCGGCACGCCGGACGCCACGGGCCTTCCCGACGGGGAGGCGTCCGCCGTCATCGCCGAGACGCTCCTCACCGGCCTGTCCGACCCGGGCAAGGAAGCGGTGCTGCGCGAGACCGCGCGCATCCTGCGTCCCGGAGGGTGCGCCGCGTTCCACGAGCTGGCCATCGTGGACGACCCCTGGGCGCGGGGAGCCCTGCCCCTGCGCGACCTGCTGGCGGCTCCCGCGCGGGGTGGCCTGCGGCCGCTGAACGTGCGGGGGTGGCGCGACCTGGTCGCCCCGGCGGGGCTGGAGGTTGTGGGCGCCAGCCTGGGGACGTTCACGCCGCCCGACCTGGCGGAGGCCCTGCGCGATGCGACGGGACGCGACAAGCTCCTCATCGCCGCGCGCCTCATGCTGCCGGGGCGGGTGGCGCCCCGCTGGCGCGCGGTGGCCTACGAGCTCGACGCGCACGCCGCCGAGCTCGCGAGCATCGTGCTGGTCGTGCGCCGGCCCGTGCTCGCCCTCGCCTGACCGCCGTCAGGCGGCCAGGACGTCCCGCACCGACTCCTGCAGGCGGCGCCGCGCCCGGTGGGTGCGCACGCGGGTCGCGCCCGGCGTCAACTGCATCACCTGGGCGATCTCGGCCGGGGACTGCCCGGCCAGGTCGCGGACGGCCACCTCGCGGTAGGTGTCCTCGAGCGCCGCGACGGCACCCATCAGCGCCTTGCCCACCTCGGCCGCGACGGTGGCCCCGAACGGGTCGGCCAGGTCGTCGGCGACGGGCGGCAGCTCGTCCATGGGGACGGGCGCCTTGGCCCGCCGGGCACCGGCACGGTAGGCCTCGTTACGGGCGATGGTGCTGAGCCAGGCGGCCAGGTCGTCACCGTGGAAGCGCGGCAGGCTGCGGAACGCCCGCACCCATGCCTCCTGCGTCGCGTCCTGGGCGTCGTGGTGATCACGCAGGATCGCCCGGCACACGCGGTACATGCGGGCGTCGTAGCGGTCCACGATCTCCCGCGAGGCGGAGGGGTCGCCGTCCACGGCGCGCGCCACCAGGCGGGCGTCGCGGCTGGGCGCGAGGGGCGTGGCGGAGGTGTTCTCGGCGGTGATCGTGGAGGGCGTCATCTCGGGGCTCCAGGTGTCGTTGTCCGTACACCTGGTCCGACGCGCACACCGCGCCGACAATTCCTCGTCGCCGGGGGAATAAAGTGGGGGCGTCGTTCGTCTCACTGCATTGGACGGTCGGATGTCGTCGGATCCGCATTCATGTAGACGTCTCGAGGCGCTGCTCGACCGGGAGCTCGACGGCGAGCTGACCTCCGAGCAGCGCGACTTCATGTCCGCGCACCTCGCCTCGTGCCCCGCGTGCCGCGAGCGGCGCTCGTTCCACGTCGGCGTGCGCACGGCCATCGATACGGCGCTGCAGGACGAGTCGATGCCCAGCGGCATGGCCGCGCGCATGCTGCACCGTCTCGACGAGCTGCAGGCGGAGGACGAGGCGTGACGGCCCGCAGCACCGTGCGCCGCCGGGCGTTCGAATCGTTCTTCGTGGAAGAGATGCCGGTGCTGTACCGCGCCGCCCGGCGCCGCGTGCGCAACGACGCGGACGCGGAGGACCTGGTGCAGGAGACGATGCTGCGCGCATACCGTTCTTTCGACGCGGACGCGCCTCCGGACAACCCCGCCGCGTGGTGTCACACCATCCTCACCAACCTGATCACCGATCGGGCGCGGGCCGCGCAGCGCACGCCGGACACGATGTCGGTCGACGACGAGGGCGCAGGTTTGTACGACCGGCTCGAGGCGGGACGCGAGACCGGCATGTTCAGCGACCCCCAGCGGCTGGTGGAGCGGTGGAGCAACCAGACCGAGGTGCGGGCGGCGATGGGGACGCTGCCGGAGTGGGCCCGCGACGTGCTGGTGCTGTCGCACGTGCGGGGGCTCCGCTACCGCGAGATCGCGAAGGCCTTGGGCGTGCCCGAGGGCACGGTGATGAGCCGGCTGGCCCGCGCCCGGCGCGCCCTCGAGCGCGCGCTGGCCGATCGCGCGGGTTTGCCCGACCGGGCTCGGGCCCGCCTGGAGGCCCCGGCCCCCGAGTCGGCGCCGCGCCTCGACAAGATGAAGCAGTCGTGGGGCACCGTGCCGCCGGCGTTCGCCGCGCTGGCCGCCGACCCGGCGCTCTTGGACGCGGCCTCGCGCATGATGCAGAGCGTGGTCGCCGACGGCGCCCTCTCAGCCGCGGTGAAACGCGCGCTGCTGGCGTCGCTGGCGGGCAGCCCCCCCGACCCGGCCGACCGTCCCCTGACCGCCCTGGCCGGGTTCGTGGCCGCGGCCTCCGCCGACCCGGCGGGCCTCAGCCGCAGCGACTACGAGCTGCTGTACGCGGAGGGGTGGAGCGAGCCACAGGTCATGGAGGCGCTGCACCTGTCGGCGTTCGCGCCGTACATGAGCACCATGAACGCGGCGCTCGGGGGCTGACGGCGGCGTGGCGACGCCGGTCCCCGAGGTCGAGGCCTGCGTCGTGGGAGGGGGCCTCGGCGCGCTGATGGCCCACACGGCGTTGCGCTTCCGCGGCCTCGGCTGCGAGGACGTCGCCGTCGTGGGCGCCCACGACGACCCGTTCGCGACGTACCGCCGGCACGCGTGGGGCGTCGGCCAGCGCGTGACGTACGCCGACCCACTGGGGCACTTCCTGCCGGCCGACTGGCCCGGCCCCGCCGTGCTCGACGTGGTCGCCCGGCCGGGGATGGCGTCGCTGCGCCGATTGGCGGGCGGAGGGCCGGCGGCGGGCGTGGCCGACACGGTGGCGCAGGCGCGGGCGGTCGCCCGCCGCCTGGGCTACGTCCGCAGCTTCACCCGCCGCGTCGTGGCCGACGTGGTGCGCGCCACGGGGCCTGCGGGCCCGCACTTCGGGGTGTACGCCGACGACGGGGCCCTGGTGCTGCGCGCGCGCCACGTGCTTCTGGCCCTCGGCCACGGTCCGCCCGTGTTCCCCCCGGTGCTCGACGCCGCCCGCGGCCATCCGCTGATGCGCGACCGGGTGGTGCACGCGTACGAGCCGAAGCGGTACGTACGTGGCGGGCGGTACCTGGTGATCGGCGCCGGCCTCGCGGCCGTGAACGAGTGGGTCAACGCCCTGGCCGCGGGCGCGGAGTGCATCGCGGTGCGCCGTCCCGACGTGGAGGGGGAGGATCTGGGGGCGCCCCAGTGCCTGTTCGAGGCGCTCGGCATCGACGCGTACTCCGGGCTCACGCACGACCAGCGCCTGGGCATCCTGGGCCGCGTGCTGCGGGGTGCGACGGCGTCGGGCGACGCATGGCGCACGGCCGTCATCCGGGGCCACCACGACGGCAGGTTCCGGGAGGTGGTGGGGGAGGTCACGTCCGTCGCGCCGGGCCCCAGCGGGCTGGTGGCCGACTGCGCCCTGGCGGCAGGAGGGGACACCGGGCCGCTGCACGTCACCGGGGTCACGGTGGCCACCGGCTTCGACGCCGACCCCCGGGCCGTGCCGCTGCTGGCGCGCCTGGTGCTGCGGCACGCGCCGCCGATGACGGGGGGGCGGCTGGCGCTGCCGGGCAACTGCGGCCTGGTGCCGGTCGACCAGCCCGCGTCCCGGCTGTGCGTCGCGGGCTTCCACGCCGCGCTGGCCGTGCCCCACGCCGACACGCTGGCCGGCCTCAAGTACGTGGCGCGCCGCTTCGCCGACGACGTGGTGCGCGCCCGCGGCGGGCGGGGACGCGGCGTCGGCTCGCGGGCGCGCATGCACGCGGCGTGCGTCGGCTCCGCCCTGGGCGATCTGCGTCGCACGCCGGTGACGGCCTGACATGTGCCCGACGCTCCTGGGACGGTTGCACACCCGCCTGGCCATGGTCGCGCTGCCCGCCGTGGCGGCTGCCATCGCGTTCTGGATGGGCGCCGGGGCACACTGGCTCGCGCTGGCGGGGATGTGGCTCGTGCTGGGAGCCGCCGTCGATGCGGGCCTGTACCGGCCGCTGGTGCGCTGGCAACCCGGCGTCCTGACGGTGGGGATGGGGCTGGCCGAATGGATCCTGGTCGCGGGGGTGGCCCACGCCGTGCACCTGGGCATCGGCGTCGTGGCGCTGAGCGTCGCCTACTGGAGCGGCTGGCTGGTGGGCCACGCCGTGCGCCTCGCGGTGCTGCCGGTGGTGTTCGTCACGCGCCAGGAGGAGGGGGGAGAGGTGGGGCGGCCCCGCTGGTGGATCCCCGCCGGGCAGCACGTGCGTCCCCCCGCGCCCGACCGCGGCACCCCGCTGCCACCGCGCCTGTCCGGCCTGTGGACACATCCCACCAGTGACGGGCCCGCGTTGCCCCCGCCGTCGCATGTCGGGCCCATCCCCGCCGAGTTCCTGGCCGCCCTCGACGCCCTGCGTGAGCGTCGCCAGGAGGGGTAACGGAAATCGGCGGTTCTGCCGATAGGGGGAGCATGAACACCATCACCACATCCTCCAACCCGGCCAGCGAGATGGTTCAGGTGCTGATGCTGCGCAAGCAGATGGACGCGGCCAAGACCAACGCGGAGCAGTTGCTCAAGGCGATGCCGCCGCCCCCGCCCGCACCGGCGCCGCACGACGGCCAGATCGACACGTACGCCTGACGCCCCGGGCGCCTCGCGCGCCCGCGGCGACTACCGCAGCACCAGGTAGAGCACCACCGCCACGGCGACCAGTGCGATCACGGCGACCGTGACGAGGTACGCCGCCTGGCGGGACGCCGGGTCGGCCGACAGGGCGCGGATGGCGGACTCGGGGCTGCGCTGCCCCGGCACGGGGCGGCCCGCGCCCGGTGGCGCCGTCGCCACCGGTTCGTGCGTGATGCGCCCGGGAGCCGCCCGCAGCGGCGGCGGACCCGGCGGGGGAGGCGGCGCCCCGGCCATCGCGCCCGCATCGCGCAGCTCCACCACGGTCTGGCCGATGCGCACCTGATCGCCGGGCATCAGCGGGCTGCCGGCCGGGAGCCGCACGCCGTTGAGGTACGTGCCGTTGCTCGAACCGAGGTCCTCGATGCGCAGGCCGCCCGGGGTCACGATGACGCGGGCGTGCCGGCGGGAGCAGCGCGCGTCGTCCACCCGCAGCCCGTTGGCGGTGTCGCGGCCGATGACGACGTCGTCGGCGCCCAGCCGCACCCTCACGCCGGCCGAGGGGCCCTCCACCACCACCAGATACCGCTCGTCCACCCGTCCTCCGGTCTGCCGCCCGCGACGCGCGCCCGTGCCCACGCTACCCGCTTTGCAGGCCGGCGGGGAGGCGTGCCACACTGCAGCGATGCCGACCGAGCTCACCCGCGTGCGCGTCGACAAGTGGCTGTGGGCGGCCCGCTTCTTCAAGACCCGCTCCCTCGCCACCGAGGCGATCCAGGGCGGTCGCGTCGACGTCAACGGCACCGTCGCCAAGCCGTCGAAGGAGGTGCGCATCGGCGACGAGGTCGAGCTCACCATCGGCCCGTACACGCACGTGGTGGCGGTGCGCGCCCTCAGCGACAAGCGCGGCCCCGCGTCGGTGGCGCAGACGCTGTACGAGGAGACCGAGGCCAGCCGCATCGAGCGCGAGCGGGTGGCGACGCAGCGCCGCGTCGCCCCGCCGCTGGGCGCCGACATGGGCGCGCGCCCCACCAAGCGCGACCGGCGCCGCATCGAGCGGGTGCGGGGCCGCCCGGGGCCGCCCGGCTGACCTGTCCGGCGGGGACACTCGGTCCCGTCCCGCGGGGACGGGCGCGCGTACCATCCGTCAGATGAAGAGCCGCCTGCCCATCCTGATCGCCATCGTGGCGGCCGCGGTCGTCGCCGTCGCCGCCGTCGGGGTCGTGTTCGCCACCCGCGGGGAAGACCCCCCGCAGCTGCACGCCGTGCCGTACCAGACGCCGCTGGAGAGCCCCGCCACGCGGGGTCGCGACAGCCTCGGGCAGCCCGTCAGCGTGCCCCGCGACGGACGCCCCGCCGTGGTCACGTTCCTGTTCTCCCACTGCCCCACGGTGTGCCCGCTGGTGGGCAGCGAGATCGCCGCGGCGCTCGACCTACTGCCGGCGGCGACGCAGAAGGACGTCGACGTGGTGGCCATCAGCGTCGACCCGCGCGGCGACACGCGCCCCGCGGTGACGGCGTTCCTTGAGAAGCACCGGCTCACCGGCCGCATGCGCTACCTGGTGGGCACGCGGGCCGAGCTCGAGCCGCTGTGGCGGGCGTGGAGCATCGAGGCCCAGCCGGACGACGCGGACGCGACGCAGTCGATGCACACGGCGCGGGTGGTGCTGATCGACCGCAAGGGCCGTCAGCTGGGCAGCTACCCGGGCGGCGTGCCCATCAAGGCGCAGGACCTGGCCGATGACATCGCCGCGCTGGTGGCCGCGAAGTAGGCCTGCGCATGGGGTGTCAGGCGCCCCGCCGGGCCGTGGCCAGCGCCTCCAGGCGGGCGGGGATCTCGGGCGCGCCGATGCGGGCGCACCACGCGGCGGCGTCGTCGCCCGGCCCCGTCCAGCGCCACGACGCCACCGTGCCCACGTCGAGGTCGTCCACCAGCGTCGCGATCAGGGTGAACAGGCGGGCCTCGTCGTGCCGCTCGGCGAACGTGGCGGCCAGGCGGGCGGCGCCCCGCACGGCGACGTCGCCCCAGGCCGCGGGATCGGTGGGGATGGACGCGACGCCGCCGAAGTGGTTCACCACGGCCGCGGCCGATTTCGCACCGAACCCGGGCAGGCCGGGAAAGCCGTCGGCCGAGTCGCCCATCAGCCCCAGCCAATCGGGGATGAGGCGGGGTGGGACGCCGTACGCGGCCATCACGTCGGGTTCGGTACGCACGCGGCCCTCGCCGCGGCGGTCGAACTGCACCACGCGGTCGCCCTCGACGCACTGGGCCAGGTCCTTGTCGGGCGTGCAGACGACGACGCGCGTCACCGCGGCGTCGGCGGCGGCCCGCCGGGCGGCGCTCGCCAGGGCGTCGTCGGCCTCGTGCTCCACCATGGGCCAGACGGTGAACCCCAGGGCGGCGAGCGCGTCCTCGAGCGGCCCGAACTGCTGCCACAGCTCCGGGTCGATGCCGGCGCCCGTCTTGTAGCCCGGCCACAGGTCGTTGCGGAACGACTCGATCACGTGGTCGGTGGCGACGCCGACGTGCGTGGCGCCGTCCTCGAGCATGCGCACCAGGGAGCGGCAGACCCCTCGCACCGCCCCGACGGGCCGCCCGTCCTCGACATGGGGCGGGGCACCGTAGTGGTGGCGGAACAGCTCGAACGTGCCGTCGACGAGGTGAACGTCCACGGCGGCACCCTACCGGCCGCTCACCCTCCCAGCACGCGTGCCGCCAGGTCGTCGCGCCCGTGGGCCCGCCACCAGGCGGCCGCCTCGAGGCGTACGACCGGCTCCCAGCCGGCGACACGTGCCCACGTGTCGTCGTCGCCGTAGCCCACGCGCACGGCGGCGCGGGCGGGCCGGCCCAGCCGGTTGACGGCCACCAGGCCCGCCAGGTCCTCCGCCGGGTCGCCGAAGCGGGAGAACTCCCAGTCGACCAGGCCGGGCACGTCGCCGTCCCACACGATGTTGCCCACGGTCAGGTCGCCGTGCACGCGCACGAACCGCGGGCAGGCGGCGGGCAGGGCCAGGGGGATGTCGAGCCCTGCGGCGACGGCCGCGTCGCGCACGGCGGCGACGCGCAGGGCGGCGAACTCCGTCGCATCGGCGGGCACCAGCCGGTCGCCCTGCGGCACCTCCCCGGTCTGGGCCGTCGGTCCGTGATGGTGGACGCGGTACAGCAGTGCGCCGAGCAGCCCCCAACCCTCTCGGCTCACCCGGGACGCCGCACGCGGCGCGCCTGGAAGGCGGACGGTCTCGAGCCGGCCGACGCCGGCCGCCAGGACCCGGGGCACCCCCGGCAGGCCCGCGAGGTCGCGCAGCGCCGCCGCCTCCCGGGCCAGCGGCACGGACGGTCCGGTCTTCTCCACCCGGTCCCCCCCGAGGCGGATGACGAACCGCGCGTCGTCGGGGAGCGCGGGGTGCCCGGCGTCCCGGTCGCCCCGCGTCGGTCCGGCCAGCGCTACGCCACCAGCGGGATGCGCGTGGAGTTCATCCCGGCCAGGACGCGGCCCGCCTCCACGCCCATGAACTGCTCGAGAACGGACGCGTACACGGTGCGGAACTCGGTCGTGACCTTCAGGTTGTTGTCGGGGTCCAGGGACGACAGCCCGGGGAACTCCGACAGGATGCCGCCGCGGGCGCGGTTGCCCACCAGCATCAGCAGCCCTCCGGCGCCGTGGTCGGTGCCCGTGTTGTTGGCCTTCGGGCGGCGGCCGAACTCGCTCCACACCATCACCATCACGCGCTGCGCCAGCCCCCGGGCCTCCAGATCGGCCTGGAACGCCCACAGCGAGTCCGAGAGGTCAGTGAGCAACTCGGCGTGCTCGGTGAGCTGGTTGTCGTGCGTGTCGTAGCCGCCGGTGCTGACCGCCGCGATGCGCGTGCCGAAGCCCGCGCCCAGGATGCGGGCCAGGTTGCGCAGATCTTTGCCGAGGTCGGTGTCGGGGTACGCCACCGGCGTCGGCGGCAGCGGGTGGTCCTTGTCGACCTTCAGGGGCTCGAGCATGTCGACCATGCGGAACGCGTTGCGGTACGCGTCGCGGGCCGCCTTCAGGCCCCCGCGGGCGCGTCCCCGGGCGGCGTCGCGATACAGGCTGGTGAAGCCGTCGTCGCCCCACACGCCGGGGATCCAGAAGCTGAACGCGCCGGGGTCGTACACCGATCCGACGGGTGCCGTGCGCGAGCGCAGCACCGGGTCGAGGTCGCCCGAGATGCTCACGGCCTGCAGGGGATTGTCGGGCGTGCCCATCAGGTCCATGGTGCGCCCCAGCCACCCCGTCAGGTCGAGCGTGTGGCCCACCGTACCGGTGCGCCAGTAGCCCACCGAGTTGAAGTGCGACTGGTCGGGGTCGGCGTAGTCGACGGCCGGAAGCACCGCCACCTTGCCCTGGTTGTAGAGGTCGGCCAGGCGGGCCAGCGACGGGTGCCAGCGGAAGTCGCCGTTGTCGCGCAGCGCCAGCGCCGTCTCGGGGGCGATGGCCAGCGAGCCGCGCAGCGTGCGGTACACCGGGTCCGCCACCGGCACCAGGGTGTTGAGGCCGTCGTTGCCGCCGTCGAGGTAGAGCGACACCAGGATGGGGGCGTCCGGCGCCTGCGCCTGCTGGGCGGCGGCCGCCTCCATCACGGCACGCGGCGTCAGGGCGGCGGCGGCCGAGCACATCAGCACCATGCCGGCGCCGCGCTCGAGCACGTCCTTGCGGGTGAGGCCGCCGTCGCGGGCGAACGCCTCGAGGCCGTTCATCGCGTCGGCCGGGATCGGCACGGCCTGGGCGGCGCGCCGCGTGAGCGAGCGGCGCGTCAGCAGGTGGTCCTGGCAGCCGCGCGGGCGGGGGGCATCGGTCATCAACACACCTGTGAGTCGGGGCCTGCCAGGATGAGGTGGCGCATGACGCGCTGGCGCTCGGGGAAGAAGTGCTTGACCTCCCACGGGTCGGTGCGCCCGTCGACCGCGCGCACGGCGTAGCGGGCCAGGACGCGCTCGGTCGACGGCGTGATCACCGGGTTGCCGCACGCCTTCACCGCCGCCCGCACCGCCGCCGTGGGCGACTGGTTCGCCGTGATGCTGCCGTCCTCGAGCCAGTCCTGCACCACGGCGGACGCCGCCGAGAAGCGGGCCCGGACGGATGCCGCCGACAGCCACTCCTCGTCGGACGGCCAGCCCGACACGTTGGGCGGGTAGAACGGCGCCTGCCCCATCTGGTGCAGCATCCAGCCCCAACCGGGGCGCGTGACGCCGCGGTTGAGGCCGCGCAGCATGCCGGCGGCGAAGACCACCGGCGACTTCACGAAGTCGGGCGTGTCGAGGTCGGCGTACAGCGACGGGTGGTTGAGGATCATCCTCAGCACGGGCCGCACGTCGGTCTTGGCCGCCCGGTACGTCGCGGCCATCTCGCGCAGGAAGCGCGGGGGCAACGGCCGGGGCGTGAAGTACGCCCACAGCTTGCCGCAGATGAACGGGGCGTGGTGGGGGTCGTCGATCGCGATGTCGACCACGTCGTGCGGCCGCCACTTGCCCTTCTTGCCGAGGATGGTCTTGACCCCGTCGTCGTGGACGGAGGGGTCGTACCCGAACGCGTCCGTGCGCCAGTCGCGCGTGAACCCGGTGAGCGCCCGGGCCGCCTCGCGGATGTCGCGCTCGGTGTAGCCGTTGTTCACGCCCAGCGTGAAGAGCTCCATCAGCTCGCGGGCGAAGTTCTCGTTGGGGGCGCCCTTCTCGCTGCCCGCCAGGTCGAGCCACACCTGCATCGCGTGGTCGCGCAGCATGGCGTGCGCCAGGTCGCGGAAGCGCCCCAGCGCGTGGCGGCGCAGCACCCAGTAGTGGGCCATCATCAGCTTGGTGTCGCCCACCTTGCGGTTGGACGTGGCCCAATGGTCGTGCCAGTTGAGGGTCATGCGCTCGGCCAGCGGCTGGCGCGTGCGGACGGCGCGGTCGAACCACCACAGCGTGTCGTGCGACCAGCGGTTGATGGGGTCGATGGGCTGCCCGTCGACGCGGGGTGGAGCACCGCCCACCTGGCGCCCCCGGGGGCGCAGGAGCTCCTCGACCACCGCGCGCCGGCCCTTGCGGGCCAGGTTCGCCGCCTCGTTGGGACGGGGGCCGAAACCGGCCCGCCACAACAGGCGCTCGATCTCACGCCGTTCCTTCGTCACGCGCGCCATCTACCGCCTCCGGGCCGGGACCTTCACGATGAACGTCGCCTTCATGCCGTGCCCGAGGTGCCCGGGCACTCGGCACCACAGGGTGTACCGGCCCCGCGTGAGGCGCAGGCGCATCTGCGCCCGCCCCCCGTTGGCCTTGATGACCGGCGTGACCGCGACGTCCTTGCCCTTGGCGTTGCGGATGGCCACGTCGTGCGGGTCCTCACCGATGTTGGAGACCTGCACCACCACCACGCCTTCGGGCACGACCTTGCGCGACAGGTTCAGCCGGTACTCACGGGCATACACCAGCATGTACGCCGGGGGGCGCCGCGTTGCGGCGCGTGGTGCCGCGCTGAGCGCAGGCGGCATGGGCGGGAGGGCGAAGACCGGGAGCACGACGGTACCTACCTTCTCTTGTCGGCAGCGGGCACACGATCCCAGAGGGGCACGAGGATCACGCCGCAGCGCGCGTCGACCACTCCACGGGCGCGATGTGCGCGATGCGCGAGGCCCCTGTGAGGATGTCGTAAAGTCAGCCGCATGGCGTCGTCACCGCCACCCCACCGCGCGGCAGACGTGCGCGAGCGCGTGCGCGCGGACCTCGCGTGGTACCTGCGGCACGATGCGGCCCTCAAGCGGTGGCCGGTGATCGACGAGCCGTGGGCGCGCGCCGTCGGGCACCGCGAGGCCGCCGACGGAGACCGTCCCCAGGTCACCCGCCGCTGACGGCGTCCTGGCCGGCCGCCGCGGCCCGGCGCAGGCGGTCGCCGACCGCGGTTCCCAGCCCCGCATCGGGGGGCGGCACCGCCAGCACCACGTCGGCCCCCACGGCGTCGGCCTGGCGCAACAGGCGATAGACGTCGTGCGCGTAGCCGTCGTCTCCCGGGGCGGGCACCAGGATGCGGGTCCCCGGCATGCGCGGTGGGTCCTGGGCGATCACGCACACGGCCAGGCCCGCGGCCCGGCGCGCCTCGACGCGCTGCGGGAGCTGGGCCGCGGACACGAGCTCGACGCGGGCGAGGGGGGAGTAGTGCGCCTCGCGCATGCCGGGGGCCCGCGACGGCCCGTGTTCTCCGCGCACCACGTCGTGGCCGGCGGCCTCGGCGATGCGCTCCAGCGGCACTCCCCCGGCCCGCAACACGATCGCCCGGTCGCCCCGCGCGTCGATGATGGTCGACTCGACGCCCACGTCGCTCGGGCCGCCGTCCAGCACCACGTCGACCGCGTCGCCCAGGTCGGCGACCACGTGGGCGGCCTCGGTGGGGCTGGTGCGGCCGTAGCGGTTGGCCGACGGCGCCGCCACGCCGCGCCCCACCAGGCGCAGCAACTCGGCCGCGAGCGGGTGGGACGGCACCCGCAGGCCCACGCCGTCGAGGCCCGCCACCACCGCGTCGCTCACCCGCGGCCCCCGCGTCACCACCAGGGTCAGCGGCCCGGGCCAGAACGCGTCGGCCAGGCGGCGCGCAAGCGGCGACACCTCGGCGCCGTAGCGATCGAGCACATCGGCGTCCGCCGCATGGACGATCAGCGGGTGGTCGGCGGGGCGGCCCTTGGCGGCGAACACCCGCCGGACGGCCGCGGCGGACTCGGCGTCGGCACCCAGTCCGTAGACGGTTTCGGTGGGAAACGCCACCAGTCCGCCGGCGGCGATGACCCGGGCCGCGAGCGCGGCATCGGGCGTGACGGTGGGCACCATGCGGCGCACACTAGCGGGTACGACAAAGTCCGCGTGCGGCCCATGGCCATGGGCTTCTGGACGACTTCACCCAACGCTAACCGTCCCGATACCGTCCATCGGCTCGAGGTCGTTCAGTATGTATGCATCAGACGTCACAAAGTGCTGGCTGAAGGGGACGCGGGGTGTTCCGTCCACTTCGTCGCCGACACCGACGTGGCGGCCCCTGCGAGGACGAGAGGCCTTGCTCAGGGGGACGTGGTGAGCTGATTCGCCGGCACGGACGGGGCACGACGCGCCGGCGAATCGCTCCCATCGTCATCACTCGTGTGCCGCGTCACCGCCCGGTGGCCGCGGAACGTGACACCAGGACCACGCATCGGGGACGCCCGGCGCCGCGGCGTCCATTAGCCTCGCGGGATGGTCCCGGCCCTCACGCTCAGCATCGTCGTGTTCCTCGTCGGGCTCGGGTTCTGGGGCATCGCCACGGGGGCGACGCGTCGCATGCCGGGACGCCCCCTGCTGGTGGCCACGCTGATCGCCGAGGCCGAGCTGGTGACCCAGGCGGCCGCCGCCGCCGTGGCCATCGCCGCGGGCCACCGCCCGGAATCGACGGGCGAGTGGGTGGGCTACGCGATCGTCACGGTCGGCATGATCCCGTTCGCGTGGAACCGGGCCCGCGGCCCGCACGCCACCCCGTTCGACGCGGCCGTGCTGGGCATCGTGTGCCTGGTGACCGCGGTCGCCGTCCTCCGCCTCCTGTCCCTGTGGTGAGCCCATGAGCATGTCCGAGCCCCAGCCCGATCACGCACCGGACGCGCCGCCGCCCGCCTCGGGGCGCCGGGTGGACGGCATGGGCAGCGTGTTCGTGGCCCTGTACGCGCTGTTCGCGCTGGCCGCGGGCGCGCGTTCCGGGTTCCAGCTGGCCACGAAGTTCGGCGACGCCCCGCTGGCGTACGTGCTGTCGGCCGTCGCGGCGGTGATCTACGCGCTGGCGGCGTACTGCTTCGCGCGGCCCTCGTCCACGTCGCTGCGGGTCGCAAGGGTGGCGCTGCTGGTGGAGCTGGCGGGCGTGGTGGGGGTGGGGGCCCTCAGCCTGGCGCAGCCCGACGACTTCCCCGACCAGACGGTGTGGTCGAACTTCGGGGAGGGCTACGGGTTCATCCCGCTGCTTCTGCCCGTGGTCGGCCTGTGGTGGCTGTCGCGCCGGCGCACCCGGCAGGGCTTCGACGCGGGGCGCCTCACGTAGCGGACGCCCCGCGCGCAGGGGGCCGTCATGCGGCGCGCTGACCCCAGCCCGCGTCGGTGCGCAGCACCAGCAGCCCGTCGCGCTCGTCGACGCGGCCCGACACCACCATCAGGCCGACCGTGGTCAGCACGTCGCGCGGCGCGGGGCGCTCGCGTCCGGCGGCCAGCTCGCGGCCGACGGCGGCGTCGATGAGGCCCCGCATCGAGAGGCCCATGGGGTGGGCGGCGAGCGCCTGCTCGATGGAGCGGCGCAGGCGCTGTGGTGCGGCGCCGGGGTTGCCGGGCAGCCCGCGCAGCGGCGTGGTGTGGTGGGTCATGGCCGTCTCCTTCGGTGTCACGTGGTTCGCGGTGGGTGCCCGAGGGAGTCTGATGTCTGCCTCGGACAGAACACATGTTCGCCACCGTGGAGACTACTCCTGCCCGGTCCGCGAACATATGTACGTGCGTCGTTCCGATCGACGGTGGGTCCGCGCGTGAGCGGCGTCGTGATCGTGCGATGGAGCATCGCGAAACCCGCATGGGCGCGGTATCGGGAGGTGCCCGGGGCGCCCCTCGGGGATGTTCCGGAGGGGCGCAGGGGAGGCGGCTACGCCAGGCCCAGCTCGGCCGCCGCCTGGCGCAGGGCGTCCTTGACGTCGGGGTGGGCCGCGTCGCGGATGAGGTGCTTGGCCTGCCGCTTCTGGTCGTACCCCCAGAGCTCGGCGACGCCTTGCTCGGTGACGATGGAGCTCTGCTGGAACGACGTGACCGACTCCTTCAGCTTCGGCACGATGGTGGAGACGCCCGCCTTCGGGTGCCAGCTGCGCAGGGCGATGAACGCCTGCCCGCCGGGGGAGTGCATGGCCCCGACGATGAAGTCGGTCTGCCCCCCGAACCCCGAGTAGATGCGGTCGCCGATGCGCGACGCGTTGGCCTGCCCGAACAGGTCGACCTCGAGCGCCGTGTTGACCGACGTCATGAAGCGCTGGCGGGCGATGGTGCCCGGGGCGTTGGTGTGCTCGGTGCGCATGAACCGCACCCGGTTGTTGCCGTCGAGCCAGTCGTAGAGATCCTGGGTGCCGAACGCGAACGACGTGGTGAGTGGGTGCGTCGGGTCGAGCGCGCCGATGCGCTCCAGGCGCAGCACGCCGTCCGAGAACATCTCGGTCCAGATGCGCAGGTCGCGGCGCTTGGTGAGGCTCTCGAGCGTCGCGTCGGGCACCGCGCCGATGCCGATCTGCAGGGTGGCGCCGTCGCCGACGCGGCTGACGACCATCTCGCCGATGGTGCGGCTGGCGTCGTCGAGCGCGCGGGGCTCGTGCGTGCCCAGGGGTTCGGACACCTCGACCGCCAGGTCGACGTCGCTCACCGGCACCTGTGCGTCGCCGTACGTGTACGGCATGCGGTCGTTGATGACGGCCACCACGCGTCCCGACCGGCTGCGGCACCCCTCGATGGCGCCGGGCAGGATGTTCACCTCGACGCCCAGGCTCAGCTGACCGTCCCGGGGCGGCGCGCAGTGCAGCACCACGACGTCCGGCGGGCTCACGCGGCGCATCAGCACGGGCACCATCGACAGCCGGCACGGGATGTAGTGCAGGTCGGGGTGGGTGCGCATGCCGGGGCCGACGAACGCCGTCTCGGCGGTGACGCCCTCGCGGGTGGGGATGGTGCCGGCGGGCGCGTTCAGCACGTGCAAGGTGTAGCGCTCGAACGCGCGGTCGACGGCGTCGAGGCCGACGGCGGGGATCGACATGTTGCCGCTCATCACGACGCGCGGCGCGCCGTCGAACGCGGCCAGGGAGCGGACGAGTTCGTCCGGGGACACGGTTCTCATAGGTCGCCATGTTGCCGGATGCGGACGCGTCGGGGACGCGCACGCGACGCGGTGTCACATCCCCCGCCGGAGACACCCCGGGTGGACCGCCGCCCGTCGCCGGCACTACCATCGCGCAGGTCCGCTGGTTCCCCCTCGTGAAGGAGTGGAGATGGAAAAGCTCGACGAGCGTCAGCGCGCGGTGTTCGAGGGCAGGAACTTCGCCCACTTCGCGTCCCACGGCGAGGACGGCTACCCCAGCGTGTCGCCCGTGTGGGTCGATCTCGACGGCGACCTGGTGGTCATCAACACGGCGGAGGGACGCCGCAAGACCGAGAACGTGCGCCGCAACCCGCGGGTGGGCATCTCGGTGCACGAGCAGGACAACCCGTACAACCACGTGGCGCTGCAGGGCGACGTGGTGGAGATCACGCACGAGGGCGCCGACGCCCACATCGATGCGCTCGCCAAGAAGTACATGGACGCCGAGGAGTACCCGTGGCGCGCCGACGGCGAGGTGCGGGTCATCATCAAGGTGCAGCCCGACGCGATCTCCAGCATGTTCGTGGAGTAGACGTGGAGGGACGGGCGCCGACGCCGTTCGAGGTGTACCAGGACGGCGTGCTCTTGCACGGCACCAAGGCCGACCTCGCCGTGGGCGACCTCCTGGTGCCCGGGCGGATGTCCAACTTCCAGGAGGGGAGGGTGATGAACCACGTGTACGTCACCGAGACCCTCGACGCCGCGGTGTGGGGTGCTGAGCTGGCCGCGGGGGACGGGCGCGAGCGCATCTTCCTCGTCGAGCCCACCGGCCCGATCGAGGACGACCCCAACGTCACCGACAAGAAGCTCCCCGGCAACCCCACGCGCAGCTTCCGCACGCGGCAGCCGGTGCGCATCGTCGGCGAGCTCGAGCACTGGACGGGTCACACGCCGGAGCAGCTGCAACACATGCGGGGGCTCCTGGCCGGCCTGCGAGAGCGCGGCGAGGACGTCATCTACGACTGACGCCTCCCCGCTGCTCCGGTCGGCGTGACCGGAGCAGCGGGGAGTGGGGCTCAGAAGATGCGCACCGCCACCTCGGCGGGCGCGTCGAACAGGCGGTTGAGCTCGTCGTCGAGCTTCACCAGCGACACGGACGCGCCGGCCATGTCGAGCGACGTGCAGTACTCGCCGACGTAGCTGCGGGTCACCTTGATGCCCTGGGACGCCAGCTGCTCGGCGGCCCGCCCGTACAGGATGTAGAGCTCGGAGATCGGCGTGCCGCCGAGGCCGTTGATCATCAGCGCGACCTCGTCGCCGGACGAGTACGGCAGGTCGGTGACGCACGCGTCGAGCAGCTCGTCGACGATGTCGTTGGCGCTCGCCAGCTTCTCGCGGCGGCGGCCGGGCTCGCCGTGGATGCCGACGCCCATCTCCATCTCGTCGTCTCCCAGCTCGAACAGCGGGGAGCCCTTGGCGGGCGGCGTGCACGACGTCAGGGCCATGCCCATGGTGCGGGTGACGGAGTTGACGCGGTTGCCCAAGGCCACCAGGTCCTCCAGCGACGCGCCCTCCTCGGACGCCGCGCCCACGGCCTTGATGACGAAGAAGTTGCCGGCCACGCCGCGGCGGCCCACGGTGTAGAGCGAGTCCTTCACGGCCACGTCGTCGTCCACGAGGATCGTGGCGATCGTGATGTCCTCGGCCTCCGCCAGCTCGCGGCCCATGTCGAACGCCATGCGGTCGCCGGTGTAGTTGTTGATGATGTGCAGCACGCCCTTCTTGCTGGCCAGGAGCTTGGTGGTCTCGTACACGTAGTCGGACGGCGGGGCGGCGAACACGTCGCCGGGACACGCCGCGTCCAGCATGCCCCGGCCCACCGCCATCACGTGGGCGGGCTCATGACCCGAGCCCGAGCCCTGGATGATCGACACCTTGTCGTCGTTCGGTGCGTCCGTGCGCATGATGAGGTTGTACTCGGGCACGTACTTGAGCGTGTCCGGGTTCGCCAGGGCGATGCCCTTGAGCATCTCCGGGACGAACTGCTTCGGGTCGTTCACGAACTTCTTCACGTGGATCTCCCTTCATGGATTCCCCGACGATGTTCGTGGGCGCATGCGGGGCTTGAGACCGCGCCCTACTCCTTCCAGGCCGCGTCCACGGCCTCCCACATCACGGCGACGCCCATGGCGCCGGCGTCGACCGAGTCACGGCTGCGCTCGCCCGTGTACGACGCGCGCCCGCGCATGGCCAGCATCCCCTTGGTGCCCTCGGCCGCCGCGCGGGCCGTCTCGGCGCCGGCTCGGATGGCCGGCCCGGACCCCTGGGCCAGCGCGGCCTCGAGCGCGTCGACGGCGGGCACCAGCGCGTCCAAGAGCGTCTTGTCGCCCACGTCGGCGTTGCCGCGCTGCTTGACGCCCTCGATCGCGGCGCGCATGGCCGCCACCACCTGCTCGCCGGTGGGCTCGGGCGCGTCGTTGAGGCTGCCTCCGGCGCGCAGGAACGCCGTGCCCCAGATGGGGCCGGACGTGCCGCCGATGCGCTTGCTCAGCACGACGGCGGTCTTCTTCAGCAGGCTCGGGACGTCGGTGTGGCCGAGCTCGTCCCAGTCGCTCAGGACGATCTCGAAGCCGCGCGCCAGCGAGTAGCCGAAGTCGCCGTCGCCGGCGACGGAGTCGAGCTCGCAGAAGTACGACTCGTTGTCGACCGCGGTCTGCGCGATGGTGCGGACGACCAGCTCGGCGCGGTCAAGGGCCTCGGTCATCGGGCCTCCTCGTCAAGGGGTTGGGTGCGACAGGTGTCGAGGTCGGCCAGCGTCACCTGGTCGCCGGGGCGGGCGGCACTGCGGTTGGCCAGCACGCGGGCGGGCTCGCCGGGGTCGCCCAGGCTGGTGACGACCATCGCGGCGGCGCGCATGTCCTCGTCGGCGGTGTAGCCGCTGACGGTGACGACGCAGCGCAGGCCCGCCGCCACGGCGGCGGTGAGGCCGATGTGGGAGTCCTCGATGACGATGGCGTCGCCGGCGTCGCGGCCCAGCCGGTCGAGCGCCAGCAGGTAGATCGCCGGGTCGGGCTTCTTGGCGGGCACCACGTCGCCCGCGAACACCGAGAAGTGCGCGGCGTTGCGGGGTCCCACGGCGTGCTCGAGCACCGCGCGCACGGACGCCTCCGCCGACGTGGAGGCGACAGCCAGCGTCCAGCCCGCCGCGATCGCCTCGTCGACGATGCGGGCGATGCCGGGTCGGCCGGGCAGGGCCCCGGAGCGCACCATCTCGGTGTACGTCGCGGTCTTGGCCTTGTGCCACTCGGCGATCAGCGCACGCTGGCCGTCCGCGTCGGTGGGCAACCCGTGCGCGGCGACGAACTCCGGTGTGAGCAGGGACATCATGCGTTCCTTGCCGCCGCCGATGCGGAGCTTCTCGCCGTACTCGGCCACCGACCACTCGACGGGCACCCCGGCCTCGGCGAACGTGCGGTTGAACGCGGGCCGATGGCCGTCGCGCTCGGTGTCGGCCAGCACGCCGTCGCAGTCGAAGATGAGCGCCGGCACTACGCGCGTCCCGCCCCGCCGAAGAGCTCGATGTAGTGGGCCGCCATGTTCTTGACGGCGTCGTACACGTGCCGTTGCAGCGACGGCGGATCCTTCTTCGCCGGGTTCTCCGTGGTGAACTCGCGGAACGCGTCGACGTACGCGATCTTCAGCGCGGTCGAGATGTTGACCTTGGCGGTGCCGCGCGCGATGAGGTCGGTGAACTGGGCGTCGTCGAGGCCGGTGCCGCCGTGCAGCACCTGGGGGATGGGGCACTTCTCCACGATCGCCGTGACCCGCTCGGGCATCAGCTCGGGCGTGCCCTTGTAGAGCCCGTGGGCCGTGCCGATGGCGGGCGCGAAGCAGTAGATGCCCGTGGCGTCGATGAAGTCCACCGACACGTCCACGGGGTGCACGGTGCCGGCCTCGTCGGAGCCGATGCCGTCCTCGACGCCCAGCACGCTCTCGATCTCGCCCTCCACGTCGGCGCCGTACGCGCGCGCCTCGGCCACCACCTCGATGGTCTGGCGGGTGTTCTCGGCGACGTCCAGCTCGGACGCGTCGAACAGCACCGAGTTCCACCCCGCCTTGAGGCAGGTGGTGATCCATGCGCGGTCGGGGCAGTGGTCGAGGTGGATCGCGACCGGCACCTTCACCTCATCGGAGCGGGCCTTCCAGATGGCGTAGAGCGGCCCGGGGCGCAGCCACTTCACCGTCTTCAGCGACGTCTGCACGATCAGCGGCGCCTCGAGGTCGGACGCGGCCTCCAGCACGGCGGTGAGCGTGAGGTCGTCGACGATGTTGATGGCCGCCACGCCGTAGCGGTCGTCGAATGCCGGGTCGAGGATCTCGCGAAGTGGCGTTGCGGGCATGGACACACCTTCCTGCCAAGGGACTCCGGGGCGCGCCCGATGGGTGCGCTCCCTTGCACTGACGCTAGTCCTGCACTTCCTTTGCCGTCAAGGTTCTGGCGTCTTTACACCGTGCGCAGATGGCGCCCTCCGCATCGTCCGCGGCCCGCTGTGCGGCTGCGCAACCGTGCTGCTGTGACGACCAAGGACACCACGGTGCGCGTACCGGCCGGCGTCTTCCGCGCGGGGGCGGGCCGGCTCAGCGGCCCGGCGCGCCGTCATCGTCCGGCGCGGTGGGCGGGACGACGCCGTCGCGGGCGGCCCGCCCCGCGATGCGGCGGATGACGCCCTCGGCGCCCGCCAGGCGCGCGGCGACCAGCAGGCACAAGAGGGCCAGGGGGATCTCCAGCACCCCCGCGGCCAACAGCGCCGCCATGCGGTCCGGGCCCGCCTGCGCCGTCGTGATGTCGAACCAGGCGTCGATGACGAGGAACGTGGCCGTCGACACCGCCGCGGCCTGCGTCCACTCCGAGCGCCGGTAGAGCCCCAGGCCCGTGAGGCCCAGCACGATGGCGACCCCGACGTCGAATCCGGCCCACGAAAGGTCGTACCCGACGGTGTCGTACGTGCGTGGCAAGGAGATGGCCACGTACACGGTCCACGGGACCATCACGACGGCCATCAGCGTGAACACGGCGGCCAGCCAGCCCGCCAGCGGGATGCGCGGCGCCAGCTTGGGCGCGCCGTCGGACGTGTCGAACTCCAGCGACGGGTCGGGGCTCGAAGGCGTGGTCACTGCGACGCGCTTCCGGGCGCGGTAGCAACCACGCGACGGGAGGCATCCGTGCGGGCAGTGGTCGTGACGATTGCCGCGAGCGCCATGACCGGACGATACGCCGCCGCCCGCCGTTCGCGGCGGCTCGATGCGACCACTCGGCTCGATACCTCTCCATGAAAAGGGCCGAGGTGTGGAGGGGATGGCCGCGGAACCCCTCACGGAGCAATGCGACATAACATCCATTCTCGTGCGGAGAAGGCTCAGGCGGCCGTACGGGTGCGTCCGGGGATGGCCGCCGCTCGCGACGACCCGCGGAATGCCTGCGACACTGGTCGCGTCGGCACGGAATCCAACGCGGAAAGCGGGCGTTGACGTGGGCGTGATGCGCCTCGAGAACGTGGGGATCGTGGTGGACGACCTCGACGCGACCGTCGAGTTCTTCGTGGCCCTGGGTCTGAATGTCGTCGGCCGCACCGAGGTCGGCGGCGACTGGGTCGATCGCGTGGTCGGCCTGGACGGCGTGCGCTGCGACATCTGCGTGCTGCGCACGGCGGACGGTGACGGTGGCCTTGAGCTGATGCGGTTCCATTCGCCGGCGGCCGTGGGCGGCGATGCGGCGGCACCGCCGAACACGCGCGGCCTGCGCAGGCTGGCGTTCGCGGTGGACGACCTCGACGCGACCATCGCCGACGCGCAGGCACGCGGTGCGACCCTCCTCGGCGACGTCGTGCAGTACGAGGACGCGTACCGGCTGGGCTACCTGCGCGGCCCCGAGGGCCTCATCCTGATGCTGGCCGAGCGCCTGGGCTGAGGTCGTCCCGGGCCCATGGCATCAGGTCGGCCGCGAGGGCTTCGGCACGGCGCGAGTCCGCATCGATCACGGGGCGCGCGCCCACCCCGACGCCCAGGTGCACGCGGGCGGTGCGCAGGCCGCGGCGTCTCTGGAACGGCGACGAGTGCAACGACACGGCGACCACGCCGTCGCGATGCACGACGGTGCGCCGCCGCACGAGGCTTCCCGAACGCATGTGCAGCAGCCCGTTCACCCCGTGCCCGAGGTTCCGGTGCCGGTCGAGGGCGACCGCGGCCATGATGAGGGCGAGCGCGGCGGCGCCCGTCGCGGCCCACCAGAACCCGGTGACGACGGCCACGATACCCGCCGCCGCCGGCAGCGTCACCGCGCGTGCGACCCGGCGCGGCAGGCCCGCGATGGGATGAGGGCGCAGCGGTGGGTACGGCCCCGGTACGACGGCCTCGGCCAGTGCCACGCCGGCGGCCCGGGTGCCGAGCGGGAGCACCCGCACCGCCCCGCGGACGTCCCCCCGGGGCGCCCAGCTCATGCCGCTCACCGGGCACTCCACCACCGACGCACCGAGCACCCGCCGCGGCAGGTTGTCGATGATCTCCACGCCCAGCACGCGGGAGCGGTCCACGGTGGTGCGGCGACGCGCCACGAGGCCGCGCTCGGTGACGACGTGCGCGCGGTTCAGGCGCACGCGGAAGGCGCCGTCGATCAGCAGGCTCGCGAGCGCGCCGAGGGCCAGTGCCACGACCACGGCCATGGCCACGCCCGCGGCGACCCCCGTGGCCGACTGCGGGAGCCAGCGTCCCGCCCGGACGGCCAGCTCCCACAGCGTCCGCAGCCCGGCGAAGTCATTCGCGAAGCCCACCGCGGCGCCGATCGCGGCGGCCGGTACGGCCACGAAGCGCGTCGTCGTGGCGCCGGCCAGCAGCGCCATCGCGGCGCCCATCCGGGCGACCGGGGGCTCCGCGTCGGCGTCGGCACGGGAGCCGGGCATCACGGCGCGACGCACTTCCTCGGCGCGAGCCCGGGTGATGCCGTCCAGCGACACCTCCGCCTCGTCCGAGCCCGCCGCCGCCACCTCCAGCCTCAGCTTCACCAGGCCGACGACCCGGTGAAGAAAGGGCTCCTCGATGCTCACCCCCCGCACGCGCTCGAGGGGAACCATGCGGTCGCGGCGCACGAACAGCCCCTCGGTCACCTCGACGCGGTCGGCGAACACGATGTAGCGGAAGCGCCACCATCTCACCGCTCCCGCGGCGATGCCGGCCACGGCCACCAGGACGGCGGCGAACGCGGCGCCCGACAGGGATGGGCGCAGCACGACGGGCACCACCAGCGCCGGCCACAGCTGCGCCAGCGTTCCGGGTACGGAGGCGAGCATCGACAGTGGGTGCAGGCGACCCTCCAGAAGCCGCGCGCTCACGCGGCATCGTCCGCGCCGGCACGCGCGGTGATCTCGGCGACCAGGCGTCGCGCCGAATCCACGTCGAGGCCCGGGATCACCGGGCTCGCCCCCGCGGCGGCCGTGTGCACGTGTACCCGCGCGAGGCCCGCGCTGCGTAGCAGCGGGCCGGTGGACGTGTCGACCGACTGCACCCGGGTGAACGGCACCACCTCCACCGTCTGCCACAGCCAGCCGCGGCGGATGACCAGACCTGCGTCCAGGACGGCGTAGCGGAACACGCGGTGCCGCCGTTCGGGCCAGATCCAGGCGAAAAGCGCTCCTCCGGCGAGCCCGGTCAGGTACGCGGCCGTGGCCGCCCCCCGGATCCACGCCGGCACATGCTGGCTCGGCACGGCGGCCCACAGCGACGGGACGGCGACCGCCGCCACGGCGACGACACCGAACGCGTGCCACCGCCACACGCCGACGATGTCGTCGTCGAGCGGCAGCGTGGGTTCGGCCAGGGTGCTGGGTGGCTCGCAGTCCACGGGTCGATCATGCCGGGCCCGAGGGCGGCGCGCATTAACGGCACCGCAACCCCATCGGGGACGTGCCGCAACACCGCGGGCGGACGCTCGGGACGGTGGCGCCGATGCCACCGCGAGCCACACGAGAGGGAGGCACAACATGCAGGTCACCGAGGCCCCGACCGCCATCATCGGGTACCAGGTGCGTGCCGCAGATGGGACGACCCCGCTGGGTGAGGTCGACGAGGTGAGCGCCCGCGCGCTCCGCATCCACCGCATTCCCGGCCACGCGCGTCACGTGGGGTACCTGCCCCTCGACGCGGTCGCCCGGGTCGACGATGCCACCGACACGGTGGTGCTGACCGGGTCGGTCGACATGGCCCGGATGCTGGACGCGCCGGCGCCCCCCGATGCCGGCGCGTGGCACAAGAGCCCCGACTGGTGGGCCAGCCTGCTGGGCCACTACGGCCTGTTCGAGGCGGAAGGCCGCGGCAGCGAGCCGTTCCTGCACCCCGACCAGCGCTGACCGCAGGCGGCGGTGGTCGGCGGGGGGCTTTCCCCCACCGCCCACCGCCGCTCAGCGTGCGCCGATGTCCTTATCCGACAGCGCCGTGGCGTAGATGAACGGTTTGCTTGTGGCGCTGCCGTCGGGCCGAGAGAAGCACGCGAACGCCACCAGGGCCCCGGTGCCGTCGGCACTGAGCGCGGGTGAGCGGCAGTTGCGCAGATGGGCGCTGGCGCGCACCGCGCCATGTACCACGACCCGTCCCTTGGTGGACACCGCGGCCACGTAGATGCGCCGATCGCTGACCCAGACGCCGGCCACCCGGCCACCGGGAAGCGCCGCGAACGATCCCTCGTACGACCAGGGCGACCTGCCCGGGACGCGGACGGCCACCGGCGCATTCCATGGGCCGCCGATAGAGCGCTCGACGCTCACCCACGTGCCCGGCGTGCCGAAGCGCGTCCACATCATGGCGGCGCGACCGTCGGAGAGGCGCACCAGGACCGGGCGACCGGTCAGGCCCTCGAGCCCGGCGATCGGCTGGCGGGTGGCCTCGTCGCCGGGGCGCCACGACACGGCCTCGGGGGGCGTCCCGTGCGGGCCGACGAACAGCAGCCGGTCGCCGCCGCGTAACATCGCGATCCAGTCCCCGTCGCCGGTGGGGGCCCAGTGCCACTCCGAGAACGGCCGCCCGGCGGCGGCCACGCTGACCCGCACGCCGGGGCCACCGTCGATCCACGGCGGTGATCGGTGCATCAACAGCCCCTCCCCTGAGGGGCCGTAGGTGATGGCGGGCGTCGACGTCGGATCCAGCGGGTCCTCGACCGACGGCGCCCACTGCACCCAACGCGCCGCACCACGCCGCAACACCCACTGGGTGGCACCGACGGTCCGCCAGAACGCACCGCCGGGCAGCGCGATGGGTGGGGTATCGGGGTACGTCTCGACCTCCCGGCGGGGTGCATTAAGCGCGGGAATCCGTGCGCGTTCGAACACCCCACGGGGTGTCACGACATCGAAGCGCCTCGGGGCGAGACTCAGCCTTTCCCAGCCGACGACCGTGCCGCCCGCCGTGCGCGTGGACCGGGGACGAAACCCATCCCGCACGGTCTCGGGCCGCGCCCAGTGACCACGGCTGCGGACGACGTTGACGCCATACGATCGCAACGTCGGGAACCCGACCCGGACGTTGATCTTCGCGTCGGCGCTATGAAACGCGACGAGCGCGAAGCCTGACGGGTACGCCGCCACCACGGGGATGCCCGGCGACCCCGCCTGGCCCAGGGGGACGGGCACCGGCGCGGCGACGGCAACGGGGGCCACCAGGGCCGCTGCGATCACCCCGAGGGTCAGCGTCGCCCGCCGGACGTCCCGCCGGTGAACAACGTGATGCCCGCGCAATGTCGCTGCCTTTCGTGTGGAGCCGGACGTGCCAGGGATCCTCTCGCCCGGCGCGCGATGCTCCTACTGAGCCGTCGGGTAGTTCTCCCCGATCCCACGCCGCCCGAGATGCGCGATGCTCTCGGAGCCACCACCCACCCGAAGGAGACGGCCATGGACGTGACCCGCGCCGGCGACGCGCCCACCACCCCCGGACCCGCCGACTGGTTCACCGGCGACGTGCTGATCGACGCGGCGGCCGTGCCGGGCGAGGGCAGCCGCGCGGCGGCCGCCATCGTGCACTTCGCCCCCGGCGCCCGCACCGCCTGGCACACGCACCCGCACGGCCAGACCATCCTGGTCACCGAGGGCATCGGCCGCTGTCAGCGCCGCGGCGGGCCCGTCACCGAGATCCAGACCGGCGACCGCGTCTTCTTCGCTCCCGGGGAGGACCACTGGCACGGGGCCGCCCCCGACCGGCGCATGGCGCACCTCGCCGTCCATCAGGTGGACGACGCCGGGCAGGCCGTCGTGTGGGGCGCGCACGTGAGCGACGACGAGTACGGGGCGTGAAGGCGCGGGCGCCAGTGGGGACGCCCCCGCGCCGATAGGCTGCGCCGCATGGATACGTACGCCCGCCTTGCCGAGCTGCCGCTGAGGATCGACGCGCAGAGCTACGCCGCGCACACGCGCGACACCTCCAGCGGCTTCACCCGCACCACGACCGAGATCATCCTCACCGGACAGGGCCACGAGGGCCGCGGCGAGGACGTCTGGACGGACCCGGACGACCACGCGCACTACGCGGACGGGCTCATCCCCTCGCTGGTCGGCGAATGGACGATCGGGACGCTTTCCGAGCGGCTGGACCGCGGCGACTTCTTCCCCGACCCCGCCGATCCCAACGGGCCGCGTTTCCGCCGCTGGGGCCTGGAGTCGGCCGCCCTCGACCTGGCGCTGCGCCAGGCCGGCGTGTCGCTGGCCCAGGCGGTCGGCCGCACCTCAGGCCCCATCCGCTTCGTGCAGTCGGTGCGCCTGGGCGATCCCTCCGACGCCTCCGTGCTGGCGGGGCGCCTGGCGCAGTACCCCGGATCGTCCTTCAAGCTCGACCCCGTCGACGACTGGGACGACGACCTGGTGGAGCGCATCGCCCAGATGGGGCCGGACGTCGTGGCCGTACTCGACTTCAAGTCGCTCTACCACGGCACCATCGTCGACACGGTGCCCGACCCCGCGCTGTACCGGCGCTGCCTGCGGGCGTTTCCGCGGGCGCTGATCGAAGACCCGGAGCTGGCCGGCGCCACCGGCGCGGAGGTGCTGCCGGTGATCGACCGGGTCACGTGGGACGCCCCGCTGCACTCCGTCGACGACCTGCTGGCGCTCGCCCACGCCCCCCGCGTGGTGAACGTGAAGCCCTGCCGCTTCGGGTCGCTGCGCGCGCTCACCGCGTTCTACGACCACTGCGACGCCCACGGTATCGCCATGTACGGCGGCGGGTTCTTCGAGCTGTCGGTGGGACGCGGCCAGATCCAGTACCTCGCGTCGCTGTTCCACCCCGACGGGCCCAACGACGTCGCGCCCGGCGGCTACAACGACCCGATCCCCCCGGACGGGCTGCCGCGCACCCCCCTCTCCCCTCCCGACCCCATGGAGCCGGGCTTCCAGTACACGGCCTGACCGTCGCACCCAGGGTGTCAGCAGAGGCTGACACCACTGCGGGACCTCGGCGGGGCGGCCCTGCCACACTGGACCGGTGACCGGGTACCGCCGCCTCGAGGACGTGATCGGCGCCACGCCGCTGGTGCAGCTGACCCGCATCGCGGGAGCCGACGCCGCGCGGCGCGGCAACGTCGTGCTGGCCAAGCTCGAGGGCAACAACCCGGCGGGGTCGGTGAAGGACCGGGCGGCGATCAGCATGATCCGCGGGGCCGAGGAACGCGGCGACGTGCGTCCCGGCGACACGCTGATCGAGGCGACGTCCGGCAACACCGGCATCGCGCTGGCGATGGCGGCCGCGATCCGCGGCTACCGCATGGTGCTGATCATGCCCGACGACCTGTCGGTGGAGCGCGCGCAGTCGATGCGGGCGTACGGCGCCGAGCTCGTCCTCACCCCGAGCGCCGGCGGCATGGAGCACGCCCGCGACGTGGCCCAGCAGATGCAGCGCGACGGCGAGGGCTTCCTGGTCGACCAGTTCTCCAACGAGGACAACCCGCGCGTGCACCAGCGCACGACCGGCCCCGAGATCTGGGCCGACACGCACGGCGAGGTCACGCACTTCGTCAGCGCCATGGGCACCACGGGCACCATCACGGGTGTCTCGCGCTATCTGAAGGGCGAGAACCCGTCCGTGCGCATCGTGGGGGCGCAACCCGCGGAGGGGTCGAGGATCCCGGGCATCCGCACGTGGCCCGAGGCGTACCTGCCCTCGATCTTCGACGCCGGCGCGGTGGACGAGATCATGGAGGTCTCGCAGGCGGACGCCGAGGAGACCGCGCGCCGCATGGCCGCCGAGGAGGGCCTGTTCGCCGGCATCTCGTCCGGTGGCGCGTGCTGGGCCGCCCTACGCGTGGCCGAACGGGTCGAGGGCGCCACCATCGTGTTCATCGTGTGCGATCGCGGCGACCGCTACCTCTCCACCGGGGTGTTCCCCGCCTGAGCGCTGCCGAGCAGGGCCGCCGCGCGCGCCCGGCGCTCAGCCGCGCCAGTAGTCGTTGGCGGCCGCCACCGTCTGGAAGTTGATCGCCACCACCTGCGACGCGGCGGTCAGCGCGTCGGCCGAGTTCGCGTACTCGGGCCGCAGCGCGTGCAGCACCTCGGTGTCGGGCTGCGTGTACTTGACGCCGCGCCGACTCAGCGTGATGGCGAGCTCGAAGCCCTCCTGGGGCGTCGCGGTCTTCAGGGTGGTGAGCCATTCGTCGGCCATGGTCGTCTCCGATCGTGGAAGGTGCGGACGCCTTTATTCTGCCCTGATCTCGAGCATCCGGGGGGCCATCACCCGCCTTTTCGCGCGTTGCGTCGCGAATGTGCCGTCTTTCGGCACAGGGCTGTGACACCCCTGTGTCAGTTGGGTGCAGCGCGCCGTCCGAGGGCCGTCGTAGATTCGTCAGCAAGGGAGCGCGACGGACTCCCTCCACCGGATCACTGCCTGAGCCCATGCCCCAGCGTCTGACAGTCGTCACCATCGCCCCGTCCCGGCCGACCGTGCTGCACGCGGCGGTGGCCCGGCTGGACGGTCCGTCCAGCGAGGTGATGTGGGACGGGCACGGCCTCATCTACCGCGCGTGGCACGGCGACCGCCCGGCTCCACCGCGCGAGATCCCCCTGTTCCCCGCCCCCGGCGCCTGGCACCGGTTCTGGGCCGCCGTCGACGGGCTGGGCGTGTGGGACTGGGACGGCCGCTACGACGCGCAGGGCGACGTCGACGGCGCGGGCCCGGGCTGGGTCCTACGCCTCGCGCGCGGGCACCGCAGCATCGACGTGTCCGGGTTCGCCGCCTTCCCCGACGGCACCCCCGGGCGCCCCGGACCGGGTTTCCGCCGCCTGTGCCGCGAGCTGTCGGCGCTGGTGGGAGGCCGCGCCATCGGCTGAGCCGGTCACGAACGCGATGGCGTTCGCGTTTTCGGGGCGCGGAATCGCCGGAATGCGCGGGTGGGATCTGTTTGGTACCGTCAGAGCTCGCCCCGAATGCACCCGACACTGGGAGTGCGCGAACACCATATGGACGAGCCGACGTCACATGCCGTCGGCGGCGCGCGACGCCCTCGGCTCGCCGTCGCCGGCCTCCTTGTCGCTGCCACCGCCTTCGGCGTGTGGAGCGGGGTGGCCCGGGGCCAGACGCAGCAGATCGACGGCCAGCGGGCGCAGATCCGTCAGCTGGAGGCGGGGCTGATGCAGGTAGACGCCCAGTCCCAGCAGGCGTCCGAGGCGTACACCGAGGCCGATGCGCGCGTCACCGAGCTGCGGGGACGCATCGCCAAGAACGCGGTCGACCGCGTGGCGGCCCGCAAGCACATGACGAAGTCCCAGGACGTGCTGGCCAAGCGCCTGGTGGCGCTGTACGCCCAGGACAACCCCAGTGTCATCGAGATGATGCTGTCGTCGGGAAGCCTCGCCGACGCCGTCGACAACGCCGACCTGATGCGGCGCATCGAGCGCCAGGACCAGGCGGTGCTGCGCGACGCCATCCGCGACCGCGAGCGCCTGGTGAAGCTGCGCGCGCAGCTGGTGGCCGACCAGGCCGAGGCGGCGAAGACGCGGCGCGAGATGCAGGCGCGGGTGCGTCACCTCCAGAGCCTCGCCGCGCAGCGCCAGAGCCTGCTGGCCGACGCCCGCGCGACGCTCGTCTCGCTGGAGCAGGCCGAGCGCGACCGCCAGGCCCGTGCGGCCGCGGCCGCGCAGGTGGCCGCCGTCACCCGGGCGCAGCGCCAGGCCACGGCCCAGGCCGACGGCACCGAATCGCCGGTCTCGTCGCCTGCGCCCACGGCGTCGCCCGACACGACGCCCGTGTCCAGCCCCTCCCCCTCGGCGTCGCCCCACCTCGAGCGCATCGCTCAGTGCGAGTCGGGCGGCAACCCCGGGGCGATCTCACCCGGTGGCCAGTACCGGGGCAAGTACCAGTTCGACCCCGCCACCTGGCGGGCCGTGGGCGGCAGCGGCGACCCCGCCGCGGCACCCGAGGCCGAGCAGGACCGGCGCGCGGCGATCCTCTACTCCCGCACGGGGCCGTCGTCATGGCCCGTGTGCGGCGCCAGGTAGCGGAAATCCCTTGACGGTGAGACGCGAAACACCGATAGTGCTTTCGTTGACGGGTTCTCGTCGAGTGTGAGGTGTGCCCCACCCCGCCCCCGATCGCATGATGGTGCGCGGTCGGAGGGGGGTGGTGTGGTGCCGGGGTGCCGCTCAGGTGCCCCGGTGTGGCGCGCGGCGTATGGAAGTTGCGCCGCGAGTGGTAAGTGTGACCGGACAACTCCCGAACGGAGACGGAGGCGGATGTCCTCGCAGTTGGGTGTGATGAAGAACGATGGTGAGCTGCGCGCGCTGATCGTGCGTGGCCAGGAGCTCGGTTTCCTCGGCCTCGAGGAAGTGGCGGAGGTGCTCGACGGCTTGGGCCTCGACGCCGAGGCCGCCGAGGAGGTGTACCAGCAGCTGGAGGAAGCCGGCATCGACCTGCTCGAGCAGGCCGACGCCAACGCGCGCGCCGCAGAGCACGCCGACGAGTCCGAGCGGCCCCGCCGCAACGGCGCCACCGTCGAGCAGACGACCGACGCGCTGCAGCTGTTCCTCAAGGACATCGGCCGCGTGCCGCTCTTGACCGCCGCCGACGAGGTGCGCCTCGCGAAGCGCATCGAGGCCGGCGACCAGGAGGCCAAGCGCCAGATGGTCGAGGCCAACCTGCGCCTCGTGGTGTCGATCGCGAAGGGCTACCGGGGCCGCGGGCTGCCGTTCCTCGACCTCATCCAGGAGGGGACGCTCGGCCTCGTGCGCGCCGTCGAGAAGTTCGACTGGCGCCGCGGCTTCAAGTTCTCGACGTACGCGACGTGGTGGATCCGCCAGGCGGTCACCCGCGCCCTGGCCGACAAGGGCCGCACCATCCGCATCCCGGTGCACGTGGTGGAGAAACTCAACCAGATCAGCCGCGCCGAGCGCGTGCTCATCGGCCAGCTGGGGCGCGAGCCCACGGTCGCCGAGATCGGCGAGGCCGCGGGCCTGCCGCCGGACGAGGTGGAGGAGATCCTCCGCAGCGCCCAGCCCACCGTGTCGCTCGAGAAGCCGGTCGGTGAAGAGGAGGAGTCCGAGCTGGGCCGCTTCCTCGCCGACGACAGCACCATCGCTCCCGAGGTGTCGGCCGAGGTCTCGCTGCGCGAGCAGGCCCTGCGCGAGCTGCTCGACCAGCTGAGCTACCGCGAGCGCCGCGTGCTCGAGCTGCGCTACGGGCTCAGCGGCGAGAAGCCCCGCACGCTCGACGAGCTGGGGCGCATGTTCAACGTCACGCGCGAACGCATCCGTCAGGTCGAGAGCCAGTCGCTGCAGAAGCTGGCCTCGCTGCCCGACAGCTCCCGCCTGGGCTGAGCCGCCACCACCCGGGGCGCCCTCACGGGCCCCCGGGGCGGGTGCTAGTTGACCGTGGGGTCGTCCGGCATCTGGGCGACGATGCGGTAGGCGCCGCCCTTGCGGGCCACCACGCGGCCCCACAGGCCCTCGTGGTCGTCCGTGAACACGTCGTCGGGTTCGGCCTCCACGTCGATCCAGGCGCCCTCGGCGATCTCCTCCTCCAGCTGGCCGTCGCTCCAGCCCGCGTAGCCGCCGAACGCACGCGCCCTGCGCAGCATGCGGGGGAGGTTCTCCTCGTCGCTGCGCGGATCGATGATGCCCACCGTGGCCACCACCAGCGTCGCGGCCTCCTCGGGCAGCAGGTGGTCGGCCAGCACGATCAGCGCCTCGGGCTGCACCGGGCCGCCCGCGTGGATCACCGCGTCCTCGTCCATCAGCTCGCACAGCGGGGACGGCACGGCGTCATGCACCAGCAGCTCCAGCGGCCGGTTGAGCACCAGGCCCAGGGCCCCGTCGGCGGAGTGCTCGAGCATCAGCACCACGGCCCGGGCGAAGTTGGGGTCGCGCAGCACGGGCGACGCCACCAACAGGCGCCCGCGACGGGTCGCGGGGGCGTTCTCGGGGGGCAGGCTGAGATCGGGGGTGTCGCTCATCGTGCCTCCCCCGTGGCCCCCATCAGCGCGAGGGGACCTGGCGTCGCGTCACGCGCCGTCAGGCGCGAACCCGGCACCGACCGAGCGGACGCGTCGGCGCCCGCCGTCGGGTGGTCCGGTCGTACGCACGGACCGTGGCCGCCGGCACCGGCCGCGGCGCTGCTACTCCTGTGCCAGCGCGGCCTGGCGACGCCGAGCCTGCGCCATGTTCACCACGCCGCCCACGACGCACAGCGCGAACGTGACCAGGAGGCCCAGCCAGAAGATGGGCATGTGGTTCCAGAGCCGCTCCTCGGGACCGAGGTCGCGGATGCCCCACCCGGTGCAGAACCACACGATGGTCGCGATCATCACCGTTCCCGCCGCCCGGAAGGGCCACGTGATGGGAAGGTGGTACGAGCCGCCGTTGTGCGACGAAGCCAAGGTGGGTCCTTTCCGGTTACTACGCTGCTTGCAGGGACGCTAGCACGCCGTTCGGCGGTACCGGGGCCCTCGCGCACGCCTGGGCCGGGACGCCCCGCCCCGCTGGGCGGTGACCTCGGTCCCTCACTTGGGCGGCGGGGGGTTCTCGTGGCGGTCGGCCCACGCGGCCAGGCCGTCCAGGTTGTCGCGGTGCCACCCGAGCCACTCCCACAGCTCCCGCGCGGCGTCGCCCGTGACGGCCGACTGCATGGGGACGTCGGCGACCACTCGCGCGGCGGCGCCCTCGGCCCCGCCCTCGCGGAAGCCGGCCAGGGCCGCGTCGCCCATGCGTCCCCACAGCTCGTCGGCGACGGCGAACGGGTCGGCGGCCGTGGGCGCCGCGAAGTGGGCCACCCCCACCGTCGCCGCGCCCAGCCCCTTCAGCCGCGCGATGCTGGCGCGGCCCGCGGCCACGTCGATGGCGGCCGGTGGCGTGCTGGGGTACAGCCCGCCGCGGGCCAGCTCGACGCCCAGCGCGTCACCGGCCATCAGCGTGCCGGAGCCGGTCTCGAGCACCGACATGTGGTGGAACGCGTGGCCCGGCGTCTCGAGCATGCGCAGCGCGACGCCGCCACCCAGGTCGACCACGTGGTCGTCGGGCGCGACGTCGATGCGCTCCTCGGGCGTGGCCGCCAGGCCGCCGTACACGTCGGCCATGTCGCCGTACACCGCGGCGGACGCCGTGACGAGGCGCTCGGGATCGGCCAGATGGCGCGCTCCGCGGCCGTGCACCACCACGCGGGCCTGCGGGAACGCAGCCGCCAGGTCACCCGTGCCGCCGCAGTGATCGAGGTGGATGTGGGTCAGCACGATGGCGTACAGGTCGTCGGGCCCGATGCCCTCGGCGGTGAGCGCGTCGCGCACCGTCTGGGCGCTGGTCTGGGCGCCCGGGTCGACGATGGCGACCCTGTCCCCTTGCACCAGGTAGCACGCGGTGATGCCGTCCCGGCCACCGAGCTTGGTGTCGATGATGCGGATGCGGGGGGCGAAATCGTCCATGGGGACGAGTCTGCCATATACCCTGTGCCCCATGGACGACACCACACGCCAGCTCTCCTGGGACGCCGCCGGTAAGGCCGCGGCCGCGATGATCGAAGACGGCCAGTTCGTGGGCCTCGGAACGGGCCGCGCCGCCGCCGCCGGCATCCGGGCACTCGCGGCCCGCATCAAGGACGAGGGGCTCTCGGTCACGGCCGTCGCCACGTCCCTGCAGAGCGAGGCGCTGGCCACCGAGCTGGGCATCCCGCTGGTGGCGATGGACCGCCCCGTCGACTTCGCGTTCGACGGCGCCGACGTGGTCACCCCCACCGGCCTGGTCATCAAGGGCGCCGGCGGGGCGCTGGTGCGCGAGCGGGTCGTCGACGACACGGCCGGCCGCTTCGTGGTGCTGGTGGACGAGCCCAAGGTGGCGGGGCACCCGTCGTCGTGGGGCACGCTGCCGGTGGCCGTCGTGCCGTTCGCCGCCGACTTCGTCGCCCATCAGACCGCCGACCTGGCCCCCAGCCGTCGTCCCGAGCACAGCGACGACGAGCTGATCATCCTGGACATGCGCCCGCCCCAGGGGGCCGCGTGGCACCCGCTGCACGCGCGCCTGCGCCAGATCCCCGGGGTCGTCGACACCGGCCTGTTCGACGTCAGCATCGAGAACGTGCTGGTGGGCGAGCCGGACGGCACGTGCCAGACGCTGGCCCAGCTGGTCGGCGAGGGCCACATCTTCCTCTGACGAGGGCACGCGGCAGGTGAACGGGTACCGTGAGGGCATGCGCGCCGCCCTCGCCTCCCCCCTCGCACGCTCGGCCGGCTACCTGTCGCGCCGGCTTGGTCGCGGCGGCGGCACGTCGCTGCCGGGCAAGGTGCTGCTGCGGGCGCATCCCACGGCGGTGGCGCATCTGGGACGCCGGCTCACCGGCGGCGCGGTGTGCGTGTCGGCCACCAACGGCAAGACCACCACGTGCCGGCTGCTGGCGGCGTGCCTGGCCACGGACGGCGTGGCGGTGGTGTCGAATCCCGCGGGGGCGAACCTCCTCACCGGCGTGGCGACCGCGCTGCTGGACGGCACCGGGGGGCGGCGCCGCGAACGACGGGGCCTGTTCGAGGTGGACGAGGCCGCGCTGCCCGAGGTGGTGCGGCAGCTGCGGCCGGGCGTGCTGGTGCTGATGAACCTGTTCCGCGACCAGCTCGACCGCTACGGCGAGCTGGAGGCCATCGCCGGGCGCTGGCGCGCCATGGTCGACGCCCTCCCGGCCGAGACGCACCTGGTGCTCAACGGCGACGATCCCGCCATCGCGGCGCTCGGGACGGGACGCGACGCCACGTACTTCGGGGTCGACGCCCCCGCACTCGGGGCCGGCGCGACGTCCCACGCGTCCGACAGCACGCGCTGCCGCCGCTGCGGCCACCCGCTGACATACCGGTACGTCACGCTGGGACACATGGGCGACTGGATGTGCGAGGCGTGCGGTGACGCCCGCCCGCCCCTGGACGTCGCCGTCACGGCCGCCGAGATGGACGGCACGCGCGGTCAGCGCATCCACTGGCGCACCCCCGACGGCGACGCGGAGGCCACCACGACGCTGCCGGGCCTCCACAACGCGTACAACGCCACCGCGGCGCTGGCCGCCGCCCTCCGCATGGGGGTCCCGCTTGCCCGTGCGGCCACGGCGATCGCGGGTGCGGAGGCGGCGTTCGGACGCGCCGAGCGGGTGGTGCTGGCCGGGCGCGACCTGGTGCTGCTGCTGGCGAAGAACCCGGCGGGCGCCAACACCACCGTGCAGACGATGCTGCTCGACACCGGCCCGCTGCACGTGCTGGTGGCCCTCAACGACCGCACCGCCGACGGGCAGGACGTCAGCTGGATCTGGGACGTCGACTACGAGCCCCTGGTGGAGCGCATCGAGACCCTCACGGTCACCGGCGACCGCGCGTACGACATGGCCCTGCGGTTCGCGTACGCCGGTGTCGACCGCACCCGCATCGTGGTGGACCCCGACCCCGGCGGCGCGCTCGACCGGGCGGTGGCCGGCGTGCCCGACGGCGGCACGCTGTACGTGCTGCCCACGTACACCGCGATGCTGCGCCTCCGCGAGATCCTGGTGGAGCGCGGCGCCGCGACGGAGTTCTGGCGTGATCGGTGACGCCGCCGCGGCCCGCGCGTTCGCCGCGGAGCACGCCCACTACACCGAGGACCTCGCCATGTGGACGGCCGCGGCCACGGCGTGCGGAGGGCCGGTGCTGGACCTCGGTTCGGCGTCCGGGCGGGTGGCGCTGGCGCTCGCGCGGGCCGGCGTGGAGGTGTGGGCGCTCGACGCCGACGCGTTCATGCTCACCGAGCTGGCGCAGGCCGCGGCGGACGCGGGCGCCGACGTGGCCGCCCGCGTGCGGACGGTGCCGGGCGACATGCGCGACTTCTCGCTGACGACCCGGTTTCCCCTGGTGCTGGCCACCATGAACACGCTGCAGGTGCTGCTCGACCCGCACGACCACGCGGAGTGCCTGCGTTGCGTGCGCTCGCATCTCGCCGACGGCGGGGAGTTCTGGTTCGACGTGACGCTGCCCGACATCGGCGACGTGGTCGACCAGATGGGGCTCGTGCGCGCCGGTCACGAGCACGTGGACGAGGCCACGGGCGAGCGCTGGATCCACTCGTCGTGGTACGAGGGCTACGACGCCGCCACCCAGACGGCCTCGTACGCGCTGCGGGTCGACCACGTGGCCGGCGACGGCACGTCGCGCCCCGCCGTGCGTCACCACGACGTCCACCTGTTCGCCCCCGCCGAGCTCACGCACCTGCTGGCCCGCAGCGGTCTGCGGGTGCTGCAGTCCTGGGGTGGCTTCGCCGGCGAGGCGCTCGAGGACGGGGCCGCCCACCAGGTCTACCGCTGCGGGGTCGCCTCGTGAGCGTCGTGCGCCTGTGCCACCTGTACCCCGACGAGATGAGCATCTACGCCGACCGCGGCAACATCGCCGTGCTGGCCCGGCGCCTGGAGTGGCGCGGCCTGCGGCTGGACGTGACGGCGTCCGAGCTCGGTGACGCCCTCGACGACGGTCACGACATCTACTACCTGGGCGGCGGGCAGGACCGCGACCAGGCCATCGTGGCCCACGACCTGGCGGGCGCGAAGGCGGACGCGCTGCGCAGCGCCGCGGCCGACGGGGCCGTCGTGCTGGGCGTCTGCGGCGGCTTCCAGCTGATCGGCCACGGCTACACGGGCACGGACGGGGCGCGCATGCCGGGCGTCGCCCTCATCGACGCCGACACGGTGGCCGAGACCGGTCCCCGCCTCATCGGCGACGTGATCCTGGACGCCGATCTGGACGGCGAACAGCGCACCGTGGTGGGCTTCGAGAACCATGCGGGCCGCACGCGCCTGGGACCGGACGTGCGCCCCCTGGGGCGGGTGGTGCACGGGCACGGCAACGACGGGCGCAGCGGCCACGAGGGCGCCGTGCGCGACCACGTCATCGGCACGTACCTGCACGGGCCGCTGTTGCCGAAGAACCCGTGGCTCGCCGACGTGGTGCTGCGGTGGGCCCTCGAGCACGCGGGGGCGTCCCAGGTGCTGGACCCGCTGCCGGACGACCTCGAGGTCGCCGCCCACGCGGCCGCGGCGGCCCGCGCCGGGGTGCGGCGCTAGCCGGATCCCGGCCCGGAGGTGGTGTCGTTCCACCCCCGGGCGGGACGTCGCGTCAGTGCGCCAGCATCGGCGCGGGCGTGTCGGCCGTCGGGTCCGCGTCACCGTCGTCGGCCGGCATCGGCATGCTGCGGCGCGGCAGGAAGTACGTCGGCACGAACGCCACCAGCACCAGCGCGAACGCCACCACGTAGCTCAGCTGGAACGACTCCGCGGCCTGCCGCAGCCCTTCCGCGACGGCAGCCGGGCCACCGATCTGACCGACGATCGACGGGTCGTGGTGCGAGGCGATCGCCGGCAGCGCCAGGGCCTTGCCCTTGAGCGCGTTGGTGAGCACCACCGAGATCACCGCGACGCCGACCGAGCTGGCGATCTGCTGGTTGATGTTGAGTAGCGTCGATCCGCGGGCCACGTCACGGCTACGCAGCGTGCGCAGGGCCGACGTGAACAGCGGCATCATGACGCCGCCCATGCCCAGGCCGATGACGAACAGGATGGCCATGATCGGCACGTAGCCCGTCGCCTCGGTGACGCGGCTCAGCATGAACATGCCGGCGGCGATCACCACCATGCCGAACGGCACGATGCGGCCCACCGGGATGCGGTCGGCCAGCGCGCCCGCCAGCGGCATCGTCAGCATCGCTCCGATGCCCTGCGGGGCCACCAGCAGGCCCGACGCCAGGGTGGACTCGCCGCGCACCTCCTGGAAGTACGTGGGCACCAGCAGCAGGCCGCCGAAGAACGCGGACGCGAACGTGAACATCGTCAACAGCGACACGCTCAGGTTGCGGTCACGCAAGAGGTGCAGGTCGAGCAGCGGGTGCTCGGCGCGCAGCGCGTGCCACACGAACGCGATCATCAGCGCGATGCCGGCAACGGCCGGGATCCACACGTGGGGGTCGGCGATGGTGCCCTTCGACGGGATCGTCGACACGCCGTACAGGAACGCCGCGAGGCCGGGCGACAACAGGGCCATGCCCATGAAGTCGAACGTCTGCGAGGGCTCCGGCCGGTCGGACGGCAGCACGCGGCCGGCGTACGCGAGGCCCGCGATGCCGATGGGCAGGTTGATGAGGAAGATCCAGTGCCACGACGCGCTCTCGATGAGCCAGCCGCCCAGGATGGGGCCGAGGATCGGGCCCAGGAGCATCGGCACGCCCAGGATCGCCATCAGGCGCCCCATGCGGTGCGGGCCGGCGGCCTTCGTCATGATGGTCATGCCCAGCGGCATCAGCATGCCGCCGCCGAGGCCCTGCAGCACGCGGCACGCGATCAGCACGTTGATGTCCCACGCGGCGGCGCAGAGCACCGATCCGAGCGTGAACAACGCGATCGCGGCCATGTACAGGCGTTTGGTGCCGAAGCGGTCGGCGGCCCAGCCGGTGAGCGGGATGACCGTCGCCAGCGCCAGCGTGTAGGCGGTCACCGTCCACGCGACGTGCGCGTACGTGAGCGGTGCACCGGGCGTGCCGAACACGGACTGGAACGTCGGCAGCGCGACGTTCACCACCGTCATGTCGAGGATCGACATGATCGCGCCGAGCACCACGACTCCGGCCACCTTCAGCACGTTGAAGTCGATGCGGTCGTCGGCGCCGGAGGCGGGGGCCTCCGTCTGCTGGGTCATGCGGGTTCCTTTCCTTGCTGCTGATGTGCGAGCGCGTCGTTGAGGGCCTCGGCCAACCGCGCCGCGACGGGCTGCGGCAGCGATGCCGCCATGCCCTGGAAGGCGTCGCGCCAGATGCCGCGCTTGCCGTCGACATGACGGCGGCCGGCGGCGGTCACCGACACCAGCCGGACGCGCCGGTCGTGCGGGCACTCCACCCGCTTCAGCATCCGGTCCTTCACCAACTGGTCCACGTTGCGGCCCGCCGCCGCCACCGACAGCTCGAGCCGCTCGGCGATGACGTTGATGGGCAGCGGTTCGTCCGCCTCCCCCACCGTCATCAGCACGCGGGCCTGCGAGAACGTGAGGCCCTCCTTGGCGTGACGCTCGAGGGCCGACACGTCCACGTGGCTGCGCACCGAGACGAGCAGTCGCTCGAGGGCGTCGACCACCGCGTGGGTGGTGTCGGAGGGGGATGCGGGGGCGAGATCGGTCATTGCGCGATCGGGACAGTAGCGCGCGTGCAACTATCGCGCAAGCGTGACCTTTGCGCCGATGCGCACAAGGTGCGTCCGCGGAGGGCGCGGCGGGCGCGGTGCCGGGCCTCGGAGCCGGCTCAGCCCGTGGGGACGTCGCGGCGGCGGAAGCCCGCGATGCCCGCCGCCGTGAGGACGACGGCGGCGGCCACCAGCGCGGCCGCGCCTCCGCGCGCAAGCGGTTCGGACGGCACCTTGCCCACGGCCGCGAACGGCGACAGCCGCACCACCCACGACGCGAGGCCGATGCCCGGCCCCAGGTAGCCCACCACCACGGCGGCGGCGAACAGCCCCCACACCGCGGTCTGCAGGCGCGGCGCCAGGCCGAACGCCGCCACGCACAGGCCCAGCATCACGGCGGCCGCCGGGACGTACGCGGCGCACGCCACCAGCGTCCGGGCGACGATGCCCGCGTCGCCCATCGAGACGGCCACCGAGACGCCCAGGGAGAGGGCCCCGGCGAACCCGATCACCAGCAGGCCGGCGGCCACGACCACCGCCTGGACGCCCAGCCAACGTACGCGGGATCCACGGCCCGCCAGCTCGATCTCCACCTGCCCGTCGTCCTCCGCGCGGCGCCAGCCCCCGGCCAGCTGCACGGCGGCCCCGGACATCACCATCGCCAGCACCAGGGCGAACATCGCGAGCGCCTGGTCGACCCCCACGTCGGCGCCGATGCCCCTCAGCTCGCGCAGCGTGGGGTTGTCGCGCAGCGCCTCGACCACCTGCCGGGCCAGGAGGCCGTACATCGCCATCACCACGACGGCGGCGCCGGCCCAGCCCGCGATGGCGCCCCGCCGCTCGTGCACGGCCAGGCCGAACGGCCGCACCAGCAGGCGCGATGCCCGCGCTGGCGCGCGCCGCACGGGCAGCATCGAGCTGCCGAGGTCGCGGCGCGCCGCCAGCGCGAACGCGGTCGCGAACAGCGCGGTCGCGGCCGCCAGCGAGATGGCGAGGGGCCACCAGCGGGGCTCCCCCATCGCCCGCACCTCGTCGAACCAACCCATGGGAGACGCCCACACGAGGGGCGTCTCGCGGGCCGCGCCCACGCCGCGCACCACGTACGCCGCGACGGCCGCCGCCAGCGCCGCGCCCCAGGCCGCGCGGGTGTGCTCGAACACCTGCGCGGCCACCGCCGCCAGGCCGGCGAACACGATCACGAGCGCCGCGATGGCCAGCGCGTACGCCACGGCCGAGCGGCCGGCGACGCCCTCGGCGATCATCACGACGGCGCATCCGGCCGCGGTGGCCAGGGCCGCGGCCACGGTGATCACCAGGGCTCCCGTCAGAGGCGCGTGGCGCGAGATCGGCGACGCCAGCAGCAGCTCCAGGCGCCCCGCCTCCTCCTCGCGGCGGGTGAGCCGGCACACCAGCGCGATGCCCATCACGGGCAGCGCGAAAGAGGCGATGAAGCCGAACTCGTTCGCGACGATGCCGCCGAACGAGTCGATGCCCGCCACGTTGCCGTTCAGCATGCGGATGGCGGGGCCGGTGCCGACGGTGCGCGCGTACGCCGCGATCTCCTCCGGGGTGCCGTACGTGCCCCGCAGCGCCGTGACCGTCACCACCATGCCCGCCACGATGCCCAGCACCCAGCCGGCGATGGTGCGCCACGCCGTGCGCAGCTGCACGGCCAGCATCGCGTCGAGACCCCACCGGCTCATGCCCCGTCCCCCGCGTCCCCCGCGTCCCCCGCGGGCGCGCCGCCGTCGGCGTACGTGTGCAGAAACACCTCGTCGAGGCTCGGCGGCGTCACCGTGAGCGTGTGGATGCCCGCGCGTTCGAGCGCCGCGACGACGGCGGGCACGGCGTCCGCGTCGGCGCTGAGGCGCACGTCCACGCGGCCGCCGTCCGCGGCGCCGACGGCCAGGTCGCCCACGCCGGGGCGGTCGAGGCCCTCGGGAGGACGCTCGGTGACGGCCCGCACGCGCGTGCGGGTGTGGCGGCGCAGGTCGGCCAGCGACCCGGACGTGACGGTGCGGCCGGCCCGGATGATGCTGACGCGGTCGGCGAGGGCCTCCACCTCGGCCAGGATGTGGCTCGACAGAAGCACGGTGCACCCGGCGGCCTGACGCTCGCGCACACAGCTCTGGAACGCCTCCATCATCAGGGGATCGAGGCCCGACGTCGGCTCGTCGAGGATCAGGAGGTCGACGTCCGCCGCGAGGGCGGCGATGAGCGACACCTTCTGCCGGTTGCCTTTGCTGTAGTCGCGCGAGCGCTTGGCGGGATCGAGGGCGAAGCGGGCGATGAGCGCGTCGCGGCGGGTCTCGTCGATGCCCCCGTGGGCCCGCGCCAGCACGTCGATGCACTGTCCGCCGCTGAGGCCCGGCCACAGCGTGACGTCGCCCGGTACGTACGCCAGCCGCCGGTGGAGGGGCACCGCGTCGCGCCACGGGTCGGCCCCGAACAGCTCCACCCGCCCCGCGTCGGCGCGCATGAGGCCCAGCAGCACGCGGATGGTGGTCGACTTGCCCGCGCCGTTGGGGCCGAGGAACCCGTGCACCTCTCCCCGGCTCACGCTGAGGTCGAGGCCGTCGAGCGCGACGGTGTGACCGAAGCGTTTGACCAGACCGTCGATGTGGATGGGGGGTGCGTCGCTCATGGCCGCTCCCGTGATGTCGCGGGGAGCGAGGGGCTCCCCCTCGTCCTCCACACTACGCCGCGGCCCCACGCACCGCTGTTACATCGTCGCGCCGCCGCCGCTCGAGCCGAAGCCGCCGGTGCCGCGCCCGTCGGAGGGGGGCAGCGCGTCCACCTCGCGCACGTCCCCGGTCCACACCGGCACCAGCACCAGCTGGGCGATGCGCGCCCCGGCCTCGAGGTGCACGTCCTCGTCGCCGTGGTTCACCAGCAGCACGATCACCTCGCCGCGGTAGCCCGCGTCGATGAGGCCCGGGGCGTTGGTGACGCCCAGTCCGTGGCGGCGCGCGAGGCCGCTGCGCGGCAGCACCAGCCCGCCCCAGCCCTCCGGCACGGCGATCGCAAGCCCCGTGCGCGCCTCGGCGCGTCCGCCGGCGGTCACGTGCACGGGCTCGACGCAGGCCAGGTCGAGGCCCGCATCCCAGGCGTGGGCGCGTGCCGGCACCGTCGCGCGGGGATCCAGGCGGGTGACGTCGAGGGGTGGGAGGGCCACGGCCGGTGATGTTAGCGTCGGGGACGTGTCCGCCGACCGCAGCCTCCTGGCGCATGTCGTCGACCTCTTGGGCGACGACCCCGCGCTCACCACGCCGCGGCTCTTCAGCGGCTGGTCGCTGCGCTACGCCGACGAGCCGGTGGGGATGATCGTGCGCGGCACCGTGTATGCGAAGGCGGCCCCCGACGTGGGCGAGGCGTGGCGCGCGCTCGGCAGCACGCCGTTCACGTACACGCGGGGCGACCGCACCATCACGATGGCCGGCTACTGGTCGGTGCCCCCGGACGGGCTCGAGCGCGGGGACGCACTACGGGACTACCTGGGCCTCCCGCCGGACGACTGACCAGGCCCCGGGTCCCCCGCTGCACTACCATGCCGCGCCGTGACCCCTGACGCGCAACGCCTGGCCGAGCGCACCCTCGCGCTGGTGGACATCCCGTCGGTCAGCCGCGACGAGGCCGCCATCGCCGCGTACGTCCGCGACGCGATGGACGCCACCGGCATGGAATGCCGGCACGCCGACGGTGAGGGCTTCTACTGGCGCACCCCTCCCCACCCCGGGCGGCCGCTGGTGCTGTTCGCCGGGCACCTCGACACCGTGCCCGCGCAGGACAACCTGCCCGGCCGCATCGATGGGGACGACGTGGTGGGCCTGGGCGCCAGCGACATGAAGGGCGGCCTGGCCGTGATGATGGAGCTGGCCGCGTGGATCGGCGGCTCCGATCCCGGCTTGGCGGTCGACGTCGGCATGCTGTTCTTCACGCGCGAGGAGCTTCCCGTGGCGGAGAGCCCGGTGCCCGACATCTTCCGCGCCTGCCCCGAGCTGCGCGAGGCGGCGCTCGCCATCGTCATGGAGCCCACCGACAACACCGTGCAGGCGGGGTGCCTGGGCAACCTCATGGCGACGCTCGACTTCCGCGGCGTGAGCGCCCACTCGGCCCGGCCGTGGACGGGTGAGAACGCCATCGCCAAGGCCGTTCACGGCCTGGCGGAGGTGGTGGCGGTGGAGCCGCGGGCCGTGACGATCGAGGGCCTTTGCTTCACCGAGGTGCTGAGCGCCACGGGCATCCACGGCGGCGTGGCCGACAACGTGATCCCCGACCGCGTGGACGTGCGCGTCAACTTCCGTTTCGCACCCGACCGCAGCCCCGCCCAGGCCGAGGAGCGCGTGCGCGAGCTGGTGGGCGGCGTGGGCGGCGTGACCGTGACGAGCGTCGCGCCGGCGGGACGCGTGCGGGTGGACACGCCGCTGGTGCGGGCGCTGTGCCGCGCGGGCGACTTCGCCCTCGAGGCCAAGCAGGCGTGGACGCCCGTCGCCCAGTTCACCGCCGAGGGCGTCGACGCGGTCAACCTCGGGCCCGGGGCGACCCGGTACGCCCACACCCGCGACGAGCGCATCTCCATCGCGGAGCTCGAGCGCACGTACGCCGCGCTCAAGGATTTCCTCACCGACCCGGAGGCCGCCGCGTGAGCGTCGCGGGCCCCGGCTTCCCCCTCTCCGGGGTCCTCGAGCGCATCGGCGAGTACCCGTTCGTGCGGCTCGACGAGGCCAAGCGGCGGGTGGCCGCCCGGGGCGTCGAGCTGATCGACTTCGGCGTCGGCGACCCCCGCGAGGAGACCGCGCCGTTCATCCGCCGGGCGCTCGCCGACGGCATCCTGCCCACCATGGAGTACCCCAAGGCCGTCGGCATGGCGCCGCTGCGCGAGGCCATCGCCGCGTGGGTGGCCCGGCGCTTCGGGGTGACGCTGGACCCCGACCGCGAGGTGGTGCCGACGCTGGGCTCCAAGGAGGCGGTGTTCTCGCTGGCGCAGGTGGTGGTGGACCCGCCGTCGGGCCGTGACCTGGTGATCACGACCGAGCCCGGCTACCCCGTGCCGGCCCGGGGGGCCCTCGTGGCGGGCGGGCGCACCCGCGCGCTGCCGCTGGTGGAGGCGCACGGCTTTCTTCCTGATCTCGACGCCGTACAGCCCTCCGAATGGAACCGCACCGCGATCTTCTGGGTGAACTACCCCAACAACCCCACCGGCGTCGTCGCGCCCCTCGACTTCTACGAGCGCCTCACCGAACGCGCCGCCCACTTCGGGTTCCTCATCGCCTCGGACGAGGCGTACTCGGAGCTGGGCCTCGACCCGGCGTCCCCCGTGCCCTCCGCCCTCCAGGTGCGCGACCGCAGCCGCGTGTGCGTCATCAACACGCTGTCCAAGCGTTCGTCGATGACGGGCTACCGATCGGGCTTCATCGCCGGCCCACCGGCGCTCATCGACGCGCACAAGCGGTTCCGGCCCACGGTGGGGACGGCTCCGCAGGAGTTCGTGCAGCGCGCCGCGATCGCCGCCTGGAACGACGAGCAGCACGTGCGGGAGGCCGTCGATCGTTACCGGGCCAAGCGCGCGCTGCTGGCCGGCGTGCTCGAGCGCAAGGGCCTGCGCATCGTGGGCTCCGACGCGGCCATGTACCTGTGGCTGGCCGTCCCCGAGGGCCACACGTCGGAGGGCTTCGCCACCGACCTGCTGGAGCGCGGCGGGCTGGTGCTGGCACCCGGGTCGTTCCTCGGCCCGTCCGGCGAGGGCTACGTGCGGATGGCTCTCGTACCGACCATCGACGACTGCCGGCGCGCCGCCGACCGGCTGGAGGAACTCCTGTGAGCTTCGACGCCCTGGCCGCCGACATCGACCGCCTGTACGAGTTGCCCGCCGACGAGGCCGCGGCCCAGGGCCGTGACCGGGTGGAGGCGGCCGTCGCGGCCCTCGACCGCGGCGACGTGCGGGTGGCGCAGCCGGGCCCGGACGGCACGTGGACCGTCAACGAGTGGGTGAAGAAGGCGCTGCTTCTCTACTTCCGCATCCGGCCCAACGAGCCCATCGAGGTGGGGCCGTACACGTACTTCGACAAGGTCCCGCTGAAGCGCCTGACGCCCGACGACGGCGTGCGCGTGGTGCCCCCCGCGGTCGCCCGCTACGGCAGCTTCCTCGAGCCGGGGGCGGTGATGATGCCGTCGTACGTCAACATCGGCGCGTGGGTGGGTGCGGGCACCATGGTCGACACGTGGGCCACCGTCGGGTCGTGCGCACAGGTGGGGCGCGACGTGCACCTGTCGGGCGGCGTCGGCATCGGGGGCGTGCTCGAGCCGCCGCAGGCGTCGCCCGTGATCATCGGCGACGGCGCGTTCCTGGGCTCGCGCGCCATCGTGGTGGAGGGGGCGGTCATCGGCCCCGAGGCCGTGCTGGGCGCCAACGTGGTGATCACCGCGTCGACCCCCGTCATCGACGTGACGGGCGCCACCCCGGTGGAGTACCGCGGCGAGGTGCCCGCCCGCAGCGTCGTGGTGCCCGGCACCCGCGTGAAGTCGTTCCCGGCGGGTGACTACCACCTGCCGTGCGCGCTCATCATCGGCACCCGGTCGGCCTCCACCGACCGCAAGACCACGCTGAACGACGCGCTGCGCTCGTACGGGGTCAGCGCGTAACACGGGCGTGGGATCCCCCCGTCCGCGCGGGGGGCCCCGTTCTCCGCGCGACTGGCCCCGCGGGGGGCGCGCCCCGGTGCCCGGCGCGGCGAGGATCGCCCCGTGCGTCGCCTTCTGCCACTCGCCGCCTGCGCCGTCGTGCCCCTGGGGCTCGTCGCCCCCACCGCGCCCGCGGCCGCGTCCGACCCGGCCGCCCCCGCGCGGCTCGAGGTGAGCGTCTCCACGGTGGGCGTCGCGCGCCCCGGGACCCGGTTCCCGGTGCGGGTGACCGTCCGCAACGCGGGCATCGAGGACCTGTACGACGTGCGCATCGCCGGCCTGGTCACCCGCAACGCGGGCGTGATGTCGAAGGAGCGCGGTTCGACCACGCCCCAGCCCGGGGCCCTCGGCGACCTGCCGGTGGGGTCGTCGACCCGCGTCGTGCTGGCCGTCATGGCGGGCCGCCGCGTCGATCGCAAGGCGTGCGGCGTCGTGCGGGTGCGGGCCGGCGGTGCGCGCGCGGCCGCGTCGGTCTGCGTGCCGGTGCGGGCCCGGGGCTGACCCGCCCGGCGCCGGCCGCCGCGCCATCCCGCCGGTGTGCGGGAAATCCGCATTCGTCCCGCGGGCATCACCGGTGACGTTCCACCCGACGTCCCCGGGGTGATCCGTCACTCGGACGCCCGCGCCCGTGATGCGCGGGATCGTCCGTGCCGATCACATGGGCTCGACCCCATCCGCACCAGGAGCCCACCCCACATGACTGACCCTGTCGAGCCCTCGGGCCCGGCGCCGTCCGCGCGCGGCCCGCTGTCGTTCGTCCACCGGTGGGGGATCGGCGCCCGCATCATGGCCATCGTGGCCACCGCGGTGGTGGGGCTCATCGCCCTGTCGGTGATCGCGGCCTTCAACGCCCGCGGCGCGCTGGTGCAGGAGCGCGAGATGAAGACCCAGCAGCTGGTCGAGGCGACCACCACGCTGGTGGGCCACTTCGCGCAGCTCGAGAAGGACGGCGTGATGAGCCGCGCCGAGGCGCAGAAGGCCGCGATCGCCGCGGTGCGGGCGATCCGCTACGACAAGACCGAGTACTTCTGGATCAACGACGCGCAGGGCCGCTTCGTCATGCACCCGACGAAGCCGGAGCTTGAGGGCAAGGACAGCATCGACATGGCCGACCCCAACGGCGTGCCGATCATGCGGCGCTTCATCGCGCTGTCGAAGTCGCAGGCCGGGTCCGGCTTCGTGCGCTACCAGTGGCCCCTGCCGACCGACCCGAAGGGCGCACCGCAGCCCAAGCTGTCGTACGTGCAGGGCTTCGCCCCGTGGGGCTGGACCGTCGGCTCGGGCATCTACATGAACGACGTCAACGCGGCGTTCTGGGGCAGCGTGAAGCAGATGGCGCTGTGGACCCTGCTGGCCCTCGCGTTCGTGGCGGGCATCGCCCTGCTGTTGCGCGCCAGCATCGTGCGCCAGCTCGCCGAGCTCAGCGCGTGCGTGCGCCGCACCGGCGAGACCGGCGACCTGCGCCTGCGCGTGTCGGAGGCGGGTGGCGAGATCGGCGAGGTCGGCCGCTCGTTCAACGGCACGATGGCGGCGTTCCAGACCACCATCTCCCGGGTCTCCGACGACGCCAAGGCGCTCACGGAGTCGGCCCGCGACATGGGCGTCGCGGCCGCCAGCGGTCGCCAGGCCGTCACCGAGATCACCGCCACCATGCACGAGGTCGCGGCGGCGGTGGGCAGCCAGGCGGAGTCGACGATGAACGCCACCGAGTCGGTGAACGACGTCGCGGAAGGCGTTCAGCGCGTGGCCGAGCTGGGCCAGGCCGCCTCCGAGGCGGCCGGTGAGGCCGACGACGTCGCCCGGCACGGCATGGAGACGCTGGCGGAGGCCGGCGAGGCCATGGGCAAGATCGAGCAGTCGGTCGATGCGGCCGGCGCCGTCGTGCGCGAGCTGGGGGCGCGCGGCGAGGAGATCGGCGAGATCGTGACCGTGATCACCGCGATCTCGGCCCAGACCAACCTGTTGGCCCTCAACGCCGCCATCGAGGCCGCGCGCGCCGGCGAGCACGGCCGTGGCTTCTCGGTGGTCGCCGAGGAGGTGCGGGCGCTGGCCGAGCAGTCCAGCCAGGCCGCCGATCAGATCTCGTCCCTCGTCGGCGACATCCGCAGCGATGCGCGCCGCGCGGTGGGCGCCATGGAGCAGGGGCACGCCGTGGTGTCGGCGGGCGCCGCCAGCATGGGCGCGGTGCGGGTGGCGTTCGAGTCGATCCGCGAGAACGTCGGCAGCGTGTCGCGCGCCGTCGGCGAGGCGTCCGGCGAGGCCGGCGACGTCGCCACCAGCGCCCACCGGGTGAAGGACTCCATGGAGAACATCGCGGCCGTGGGCCAGGAGACCGCCGCGGCCACGCAGGAGCTGTCGGCTCCAGCGGAGACCGTGGAGGTCGTCGAGTCGGCGGCCGAGAAGGTGGGCCGCCTGGCCGATCAGCTCACCGCCGCCGTCGGCGGGTTCACCGCCTGATCGGCACACCCGTCCCGGGAGCGGTGGCCGCGCGCCCACGCTCCCGGGCGCGGTGCGCCCGCGCTCAGGCGGAGTCCAGGCGGCGTTCCATCACCACGTGGGGGCCCGCGGTGGGGATCTCGAAGACCCCGCCGATGACGGCCCACCCCTCGGTCTCGTAGAACGCCACGGCCGGCACCCGGGCGTTGCACCAGGCCACGCGCCCGCCCTCGCCGCGGGCGTGCTCGACCAGCGCCCGCAGCACGGCGCGGCCGCACCCCCGCCCCCGCTGGGATGCGTCGGTGGCCATGCCACGCACCTGCCACGCCGCGTCCGCGTCGGCGGGCGACGTGGCGGGCGCGCCGCCGTCCGCGCCCGCGCGGGCGGCCTTCACGACGGTGCCCACGGCGACGACGGCGTCGTCGGCCAGCACCGCGGCGTGGAACGTGGAGTCCTCGTGGTCTCCCGGGAACACGGCCTCCTCGCGCGGCAGGCCCGCGCGCAGCACCTCGAGGCGCAGCGGCACCACGTCGTCGGCCCCCACGCGCTGCACGGTGACCCCGGGCACCGTCACGGGGCGACCTTAGCGATGAGCTTCTGGACGGTGTTGCGGTTGCGGGCGGTGGCGACCGCGCCCTTGGGGAAGCGCACGAACTCGGCCAGCGCGGGGGTCTTGCTGATGCCGTCCTCGCACCACTGGAACGTCACGAACACGCCGTCCACCTCGGCCTGGGCCACGGTGCCGCCGCCCAGGCGGGGCAGTCCCTTGCGCGGCGCGTCCACCACGTCACCCGGCGCGTCCGAGAACACGGCGAGCATGCGGGCGCCGTCCATCCCCTCCTCCCAGATGGGGTTCTCGTCGACCGCTGCCTCCAGGTGGACGGTGTCCAGCGCGATGCACCCCACGGGGCGCCCGGCCATCTGCTCGCATACGCGCGCGACGCCCGCGGCGACGTCGGCACGGCTCGCCGCGGGCGGGCGCGTGAGCACCACGTTGCCGCTGCGCAGGAGCGTCTCGACGTCGTCGTACCCGGCCCCGGCGAGCGCGGTGCGCAGGTCGGCCATGCCGATGGTGGCCCCGCCCACGTTGACCGCCTGCAGCAGCACCGCCACGCGCCCGGGCATCACTCGTCCCCCGTCCACTCCCCGCGGAACACCCGCTCGGCGGGCCCCGTCATCACGATGCGCAGGTCGTCGCCGACCTCCACGTGCAGGTCCCCGCCCGGCAGCGTGACCGTGACGGGGCTGTCGGCCCCGCGCGTGCGGACGAGCGCCGCGGCCACGGCGCACGCGCCGGTGCCGCACGCCATCGTGGGTCCGACTCCGCGCTCCCACACCCTCACGGTGGCGGCGCCGGGGCCGTCGACCCGCACGAACTCGGCGTTGACGCGGTCCGGGAACCGGGGCTCGACCTCGACCTGAGCCCCGTAGCGGGCCATCGCGTCGGCGGGGTCCTGGTCGGGGGGAACCTCGATCACGGCGTGAGGGTTTCCCAGCGAGACCTCCACGAACGCCAGCGGCGTGCCGCCCATGTCGAGCGTCTCGCGGCGTTCACCGGAGGGGAAGCGCGCCTCGCCCATGTCGACCCTCACGAGGCCGTCCGGGCCGACGGCGACGCGCGTCTGCTCGTCGCCCGTGAGCACCACGCCGTCGGCCGGCAGGCGGCCCGCCGCGTCCAGATACCGCGCCACGATGCGGATGCCGTTGCCGCAGTTCTCGGCCACGGTGCCGTCGGCGTTCCATACCGTCATGCGCGGCCGGCCGTCGTCCCACGAGACCTCCAGCACCCCGTCCGCCCCGATGCCGACGTGCGGATCGCACAGCGCGCGCGCCCACGCCGCGTCCATCGGGCGTGGCAGGTGCTCACGCTCGACCACGACGTGATGGTTGCCCAGTCCCTGCCACTTCTCGAAACGCATGAACCAAGGGTAGAGGGTGAGGCCGAGGGCTGTGCGGGAGAGGTCACGGAGGGCGCCCCGACGGGGGCGAGCGTCTGTATCGCTTCTGATACGTGACGAGGGATGGCCCCCTCCATGGCCCGTGTTCTCGCGTCCGCATCCCGCTTGCAGAAGGTGGTGCCCGACGCGGTACTCGTCGGCCGGGCTGCGGCGGCGTACGACGCGGAACACCGGCAGTCGTTCGACCACGACCACGTGATGGCGGACCTCGAAGAGCGCTATGCGGAGATCGTCGAGTCCGTTGAGGCGACGGACGGGTGGGTGACGAGCGTGCGGGCCAGTTCTCCTCCCCTCACGCTGCTCGGGTCACTCGACGGGGTCGAGGCGGGCCTGCGGCAGCTGCGCCGCGTGCGGCCGCTGGAGGTCGAGGAAGTCACCGTCGACGGCCATCGGCTACGGGTGCCCACCCTGCCCGAGTGCCTGCGCGTCAAGGCGTTTCTGATGGTGCAGCGCAACCAGGTGCGGGACTACCTGGATGTGGTCGCCCTGGCGGATCGGCTCGGGGGTGATCTCGCCGTGACGACCCTTGACCACATCGACGACTACTCTCGCGACCGCTCCGAGGGAGACGACGGCGTGCTGACAGCCGTCGTCCAGCGACTGTCGCAACCCGCTCCCAGGGACGTGCGGGTCACGGGCCAGTTGCGCTCGTACAAGGGGCTGGTGGAGCGCTGGCACGAGTGGAGCGCCGTCGTGGCCGACTGCCGGTCTCTCGCGGACGCCATCGTGGAAGAGCGGGAGGAGACGCGATGACCGTGGCGTTCCGCAACGTCGACGTCGACGCCGCGGCCCCGGTGGCCGACTGGCCGTACGAGGCGATCGTCACCGTGATCGAGCGGGGCACCCTTGACGACTGGCTGATGCTCACCCGTGAGTTCGACCGGGACCCATGGGGGCCGGTGTCGCGCCAGGTCGAGGAGTTTCTTGCGTACGAGGCACCGTACGGCGTCGCGCCGCTACTCGAGCGCGCGATCGCGCGGGCGCGGGCCCAGGCACGGCCCGCGAACGAACGAGCGTCGCCGCCGAGGTCGCGGCACTCGTCGCGGCCTCCGGGCTGTCGATGGCCGACCTCGCCGGCCGGGTCGGCACGTCGCGAAGCCGTCTGTCGACGTATCGCTCAGGAGCCGTCACGCCCTCCGCCGCCTTCCTCGTACGGCTCCGGACGACGGTCGACGGGCTCTCGCGAATCGGGTCGCCACGCGTGGACCGCCCACTGCGAAGGGACGCGTCCGCCACCCCATAGGGTTGCCGGCACGGTTCTCAGCCGGGTGCCGCGCCCCCGCGCCATCGGGCCGTGATCGCGGCGACCGCGTCCTCGGCCGCCGCGTCCCCCACGTCGATCTCGACGGCGCCGGGCATCCGGCGCAGCCACTGCAGCTGACGGCGGGCCAGGCGACGGGTGCGGGCCGACAGGCGCTCGGGGAGGTCGTCCGATGCGATCTCGCCGCGACGCATCGCCTCCACCTCGGATGCGCCGATGATCTGGAGGGGCTCCCGGGCCACCCCGGGGGTGTCCAGCACGGCCTCCAGCTCGCCCACCAGGCCCTCGTCCAGCTCGCGGCGCACCCGGCGGGCGATGAGCTCGTCCAGCACGGGGCGCGGCCGGTTGAGCGCCACCAGCAGCGTGGGCAGGCGGTACGGGGCGGCGAACGGGTCACCGCGGTGCTCCTCCCCCACCGCGGCCCGCTCGAGGGCCCGCACCAGACGGCGGGGATTGGCCAGGTCGACGCGGGCGTGGGCCGCGGCATCGCGGGCCAGGAGGGCGTTCGCCGCCGTCGCCGGGTCGGCGTCGACGAGCGCCTCGGCCCACGCCCTCACGCCGGCGTCCGGGGCCTGCGGGAAGTCGAGGTCGCACGTCGCGGCCCGCAGGTAGAGGCCCGTACCGCCCGCAACGATCGGCACGCGGCCCCGCGCCAGGATGTCGTCGACCGCCGCGTGGGCCCGCTGCGCGAAGTCGCCGGCGGTGGAGGCCTGGGTCACGTCCAGGTCGCCGACGAGGTGGTAGCGCACCTCGGCGCGGTCGGCGTCGCGGGGGCTGTCGGCGGCCACCGTGAGTCCGCGGTAGCGCTGGAACGGGTCGGCGACCACCACCTCACCGCCCAGCTCGAGGGCCAGCGCGTGGGCCACGGCGCTCTTGCCGCTGGCCGTGGGCCCGAACAGCGCCAGCACCGCGAACGGCGCCGGCACGGGCGCCGTCAGGGCGTCCCCGACGCGGCGGCGACGGCCTCGCGGCCTGCGAGCGTGGTGGACGTCGCGTCCGTGATCTCCACGGGCACGATGGTGCCGGGCTCCGCGGTGCCCGCGAAGTTCACCGTGATGTTCTGCTCGAGCCGTCCGCGCAGCCGGTCGGGGTCGGTGCGAGACGGTCCCTCCACCAGCACGTCGCGGGTGGTGCCCACGAACCGCCGTGCGCGTGCCCGGGCGTGGTGCTGCACGCGGTCGATGAGGGCCTGGATGCGGGCGCGCTTCACGTCGGCGGGAACGTCGTCGTCCATGGTCTCGCCCGCCTCGGTGCCGGGACGGGGCGAGTACAGGAACGTGTACGCGCCGTCGTACGCCACCTCGTCCACCAGCGACACCGTCTCGGCGAAGTCCTCGTCGGTCTCGCCGGGGAAGCCGACGATGATGTCGGTGGTCAGCGACACGTCGGGGATGCCGTCGCGGATGCGGCCCACCAGGTCGAGATAGCGCTCGCGCGAGTACGTGCGGCGCATGGCCTTGAGGATGCGGCTCGACCCGCTCTGCACCGGCAGGTGCACGTGCGCACAGACCTCCGGCGTCTCGGCCATCGCGGCGATGACGTCGGCGCGCATGTCCTTGGGATGCGGGCTGGTGTAGCGCACCCGCTGGATGCCGTCGACGGCGGCCACGGCGCGCAGCACCTCGGCGAACGTCGCCCGCCGCTCGCGCGGCTGGTCGCGGCCGTACGAGTTGACGTTCTGGCCCAGCAGCGTCACCTCCACCACGCCGTCCGCGGCCAGGGCGGTGACCTCGGCGACGATGTCCGCCAGCGGCCGGCTGCGCTCGCGTCCCCGCACCGTGGGCACGATGCAGTACGAGCAGACGCAGTTGCAGCCCACGCTGATCTGCACCCACGCCTGGAACGGCCGCTCACGGCGGGCGGGCAGGCCGCCCGAGAACGCCCCGTCCAGGCTGAACGCGCCCACCGCGTCGATGCGCTCGCGGGCGATCAGCTCGCCCAGGCGCGACACCTCGCCGGGCCCGAACGCGATGTCCACGAACGGGAACTCGGTGAAGACCTTCTCCTTCTGCGACTGCGCCCAGCAGCCACCCACGGCCACCACCGTGTCGGGCCGCTCACGCTTGACGCGGTGGGCGTCGCCCAGGTTGCCGGTGAAGCGGTCGTCGGCCGAGGCGCGGATGGTGCACGTGTTGAACAGGATCAGGTCGGCGCCGTCGCGGTCGTCCGACCGCTCGTAGCCCAGGTCCTCCAGCACGCCCCGCATGCGCTCGGCGTCGTGGTCGTTCATCTGGCAGCCGAAGCTGGTGAGGTGGTACTTCATCCGC
>CAUJCX010000036.1 GCA_963169235.1 Actinomycetota bacterium
GGGCGTCCACATGACGTTGCCCGACCACAGGTCGCCGTGGATTCGCGCCGGCGGCTCGCCTGGGTCGAGCTCACCGTCCGCGGCGCGGCGGGCGGCCGCCTGGCACGCGGCGGCCTGGCCCGGATCGAGTGCGCCCCGGTCGCGGGCCAGGCGGGCCATCGGCGCGATGCGCTGTTCGGCCCAGAACACGCCCCAGCGGGGCTCCGGGCGCAGTCCCAGGGGCAGCGGTTCGGACAGCGGGCCCAGGAAGCCGTCACCGTCCCACCCGTGCGGCGGCGACCCGAACGCGGGCGCGCCCGCGGCGTGCGTGGCGGCCAGCCTCGCGCCGAACGCGCGCGCGGCCTCGCGGGTGGGCGGCACCGTGACCAGGCGCTCCAGCAGCAGGTGGTCGTCTGCGACCTCCCGCACGGCCACCACGGGGGCCGCGCCCTCCCCCGCCGCAGCGAGCCACCCGAGCCCCGCGGCCTCCCACGCGAAGTAGCCGTCCGGCGCGCCCGCGCGCGCCTTGCGAAACGGGCTACTGGACGTCGGACTCGTCGGCCAGGTCGGCGCGCAGGGCCCGGGCGCCGCGCAGGTACACGTGGCGGGGGGCCCGGTCGGCCGGCAGGTAGCAGTGGAACATCACCCGGATGCACTGCGGCAGCGCGCCGGGCACGTCGATCTCGGCCGCGCACATCAGCGGCACCCGGTTCATGCCCATCTCGCGGGCCGCGACGGCGGGGAACTCCGACGTCAGGTCCTGCGTCGCGGTGAACATGAGCGAGATGATGTCGTCGATGGCGACGGCGTTGCGCTGCATCAGCGCCGCCAGCATCTCGGACGTGGCGGCGCGCACCTCGGCCGGGTCGTCGCGGTCGACGGTGATCGCGCCCCGCAGGGCGCGCACCATGGGCGGCGTGGCGGTCATCGAGGAACCGTACCGCTCGCGAACCCGCGCAGGCGGTCGATCTCGTCGCGGGTGAGAAAGCGCCACTGGCCGGTGCGCAGCCCTGCCAAGCCGACGCCGGCGTAGCGCGCCCGGTGCAGGCGCTGGACGGGATGCCCGATGGCCCGGCACATGCGTTTCACCTGCCGGTTGCGGCCCTCGGTGATCTCGATGGTGAGCCACGTCGAACCGGGATGCATGCGGTCCATCACCTCGACGCGGGCGGGCAGCGTGGGCCCGTCCTCGAGCTCGATGCCCTGGCGCAGCGCCCGCACGCCCGCGGCCGACACGCGCCCCTCCACCCGCACCTCGTACGTCTTGGGCACGGCCTTACGGGGGTGCATGAGCCCGTTGGCCAGGTCGCCGTCGTTGGTGACCAGCAGCGCGCCGGTGGTGTCGATGTCGAGTCGCCCCACCGGGTACAGACGCACGTCGTCGGGCAGGCCGTCCAGCACCGTGGGGCGCCCCTGGGGATCACGCGCCGTCGACACCGTCCCCGCCGACTTGCTCAGCAGGATGACCCGCACCGGCTCAGCCAGCACCAGCGCGCCATCCAGGCGCAGCACGTCGTTGGGGCCGACGGTCTGCCCCAGGTGGGCGACGTCGCCGTTGACCGTCACCCGGCCGTCGGTGATGAGCGTCTCGGCCGCGCGACGGCTGGCCACGCCGGCCTGCGCGAGCGCGCGCTGTACCCGGGTGCCGGGTGCGGGCCAGTCAGCCATGGCCGGGGTCTCCGTCGGTGGTGGCGTGCGCGGACGGGTCCGCGGCGCCGTCGTGGCCGGCGGGATCGCCGTCCGTGTCATCCTCGCCCGCGTCGCCGGCGTCCGCCTCGTCGGCGGCGTCGTCCGGCAGGTGCCCGGAGGCGACCAGGCGGCGGCGGATCGCCTGCGCCTCCTCGCCCGTCAGCTCGAAGCCGTCCAGCGGCGGCAGGTCGGACGCGTCCTTCAGCGCGAACCGCTCCTGGAACGCGGACGTGGTGCGGTAGCGCATCGCCGTGCCGCCTGGGACGCGCCCGGCCTCCTCCAACAGCCCGCGTTCGACCAGCGCGGCCACCGTGCCGTCGGCCGACACGCCGCGCAGGCGGCCGATGTCGGGCCGCGACACCGGCTGCAGGTACGCCACCACCGCCAGCGTCTCGAGCGCGGCGGGCGACAGCTGGTCGGCGGGGGGACGCTCGCGCAGCCGGTCACACACGTCGGCCAGGTCGGGACGGGTGCGCAGCGTCCAGCCGCCGGCCACCTGCGCCACCTCCAGCCCGCTGGGGCCGCGGTCGAGCCGCTCGCCGAGGGCCTCCAGCGCCGCCACGCACTCGGCGGGCTCGCGGCCCGTGGCCTCGGCCAGGCGGTCGACCGGCAGCGGCACGGGCGACACGAACAACAGGGCCTCGATCTCGCGGTCGGGGATCACGGCGCCCCGTCCCCCGGCTGCGGGCGGGCCGCGGCGCGCCGGATGGAGATGTCGCCGAACGGCACCGGCTGCCGCAGGTGCACCTCGCCGCGGTGCGCCAGCTCCAGCGCGGCCAGTAGCGTGGTGCCCTCGCGCAGTGGGCCCCCGATCACGCGGCCGTCGCGCGGCTGCAGCTGCTCCTCGAAGCTCAGCTCGTCGTCCTCGCGCAGCGCGGTGCGCAGGCGGTGGATGATGTCGCCCACGTTCACCCGCCCCGTGTTGAGGTGCGCCAGCGACGGCGTGGGCGGCTCGCGCACAAGGCGCGCCATCACCGCCGCCAGGTCGGAGGCGTCGCCCGGCACCACGGCCCCGGGGGCGGCGGCCAGCGGCACCTTGCGGTAGTGCACGGCGCCGGCCACGCGGTCGGCCTCGGCCAGCCACTGCGCGGCCCGCTGGAACGGCGCGTACGCCACCAGGCGCTGGTACAGCAGCTCGCGCACCTCGAGGGCCTCCGCGTCGGGCTCGAGCTCGTCCTCGGCCTCGCCCACCAGGCGCCGCGACTTGAGGTCGACCAGCGCGGCCATCAGCACGATCAGCTCGCCGGCCGTGGGCGGATCCCACGGCTCGTCGCCGTCGAGGCTGGCGGACACCACCTCGGTGACGGGCAGCTCGCCGAGGTCGATCTCGTCGCGCAGCACGAGCGTCAGCAGCAGGTCGAGCGGACCCTCGAACAGGTCGAGGTCGAGCGGCAGCCGCAGCGGGTCGGGGGCGGTCATGTCAGTCGTGGCGCGTGAGGCCCATCGCCGCGGACGCGTCGGCCAGGACGGGCGCCGCCACCGCCCGGGCCTTCTCGGCGCCCTCGGCCAGCGTGGCCTCCAGCCCGGCCGGGTCGGCGAGCAGCGCGTCGCGGCGTTCGCGGATGGGGCCGATGCGGTCCTTCACGCGCGCGGCCAGCATCTTCTTGCAGTCGACGCAGCCCAGCGTCGCGGCGCGGCAGCCCGCGTCGATCTCGGCGATCTCGTCGGCTGGCGCATCGAAGAGCTTGTGGTAGCTGAACACGTTGCAGACCTCGGGCCGCCCCGGGTCGCTGCGGCGCACGCGCTGCGGGTCGGTGACCATGCCCCGCACGAGCGTGTCGATGGTGTCGTCGGACGCGCCCAGCGTGATGCTGTTGCCGTAGCTCTTGGACATCTTGCGGTTGTCCGTGCCCAGGATGAGCGGCGTCTCGGTGAGACGGGCCTGCGGCTCGGGGAACACCTGGCGATCGAACATGTGGTTGAAGCGGCGCACCACCTCGCGGGCCAGCTCGAGGTGCGGCAGCTGGTCCTGGCCCACGGGCACCTGCGTGGCCCGGTACAGCACGATGTCGGCGGTCTGCAGCAGCGGGTACCCCAGGAACCCGTACGTGTTGAGGTGCTCGCCCAGCTCGTCGATCTGCCCCTTGAACGTGGGCACGCGCTCGAGCCACGACAGCGGCGTCACCATGGACAGCATGAGATGCAGCTGGGCATGGCCGGGCACGTCGGACTGGCGGAACACGATGCTGCGCGCGGGGTCGACGCCCACCGCCATCCAGTCGGCCAGCATCAGCAGGCCGTCGTCGTAGACGCTGCCGACGTCCTCGTACTTGGTGGTGATGGCGTGCAGGTCGACGACGCAGAAGATGCAGTCGGCCTCGTCCTGCAGGCGGATCCAGTTGGCGAGCGCACCGAACAAGTGGCCGATGTGCAGCTCGCCCGTGGGGCGCATGCCCGAGAAGACGCGGGGACGGGAGGTGGTGTCGGTCATCCCCTCGATGCTACCGGGCCGCCCCGCCGTCGACGCGCGCGGGCCGCGCATCGGTCACAATCGGCGCATGACCCGGTGCCCTTCCCCGACGCCGCCGCGCGCCCCCGCATGACGTCGAACTGGCCGCCGCCCCCACCGCGCACGCCGCCGCCTCCGCCCCCGCCGGGGAACGCGGCGGGTTCCTCGTCGGCGTTCGAGCCCGGCGCGTGGCGCTGGGAGCGCGTCGTCTGGCCCATCGCCGTCGTGCTGGGTTCGTTCGCGTTCGCGATCGTCCTGGTGATCGTGCTGGTGCCACTGATGAACGACGACCTGGCGGGTGGCCTGGTGATCGCGGCGGCGGGCCTCGCGATCCTCCTCGGTGGCATGTGGCGGCGGGGGCGCCTGCTCCCCGACGAGGCCGGCCGGGTGACGCGCCGCCCCTCCCCGTGGCCGGCGACGATCGGCTGGGGACTCCTGTGCGGCGTCGGGCTGCTGGTGACGATGGTGATCGTGATGGCGGTCGGCCTCGCCATCGACGGCTCCATGGCCGACAAGCTGGAGGACTCGCAGGTGGAGCTCGGCCTCGGGTTCTGGCCGAAGGTGCTGGCGGTGGTGGCGCTGGTGCTGTTCGCCCCGCTGGGGGAGGAACTGGTCTTCCGCGGCCTCCTGTTGCGCGGCCTGGCGGCCCGCATGGGCTTCTGGTGGGCCGCCGCGCTGTCGTCGGTGGTGTTCGGCATGGCCCACCTGGACGTATGGTTCTCGGGCGTGTGGGTGCGCGCGGTGGCCCTGGTCGCGGTGGGCCTCGGGCTCGCGCTCATCTACCGCCGCTGGGGGTACTGGGCGTCGGTCACGGCGCACATGGTGGTGAACGCCGTCGCCGCGACGGCCCTCCTCGTACAGGCCTGAGCCGCGGGGAGGAAGTAGGGACGGACCCCGCTGGCGACTACCCCATGGCCGCCTGCGGGATCCGTGCCGGACGCCACCCTGACCGGTCGCCGGGGTTGCGTGGGGAGTACACGGTGACCTACCCCGAAGGTCGCGTGTCTCACCTGCAGTGGGTATCGGCGGCGTGCGCTCCCGGCAACTCACGCACGGCGCGTGAGATGTGCCCTCACGCGGGTTACCCTCTGCGGAGGGCGACGAGGGAGGGTCGTATGTGCCGTGCGGTGACGTGCAAGCGGTGTGGCAAGACCACGTGGGCGGGCTGTGGCCGGCACGTGGATGAGGTGATGGCGGGGGTCCCGGAGGAACGCCGGTGTGCGTGCGCGCGGCGACCGGGTGTGCTGGGGCGCGTGTGGCGCGGCCTGGCCGACCTGCTGTCGAGCCCCTGAGCCGGCACGCCACACGACGCGCCCTCGTGGTGGGCCTGGTGGTGCTGGCCCTGCCGCTGGGCCTCGAGGCCCTGCGGCACGGCGGTGACGAGATCGCCCCGGGCACCGTCATCGGCGGCATCGACGTGGGCGGCCTGCGCCGCGACGTGGCCCGCGCCGCGGTGGAGCGCCACGCCCGCCGGGTGGAGGCCCGGGGGGTGTCCATCTGGCTGCGTGGTCGTCAGGAGACGGTGATCCGCGCGACCGGTCGCTCGCTCGCCTCGCGCCCGCTGATCGACAGCGCGTTCCGCGAGGCCGACGACCGCGGCACCGTCCGCGCCGTCCTCGACCGCTTCGGCATCCACGGTGACCGGCACGTGCCGCTGCGCTACGCGTTCAGCGACCGCCGGGTGGAGGCGCTGCAGGGCCGCGTGCAGCGGCTCGCGGGGCGGCCACCACGCGCGGCCGGCGTGGTCGTCGAGGGCAGCACCCTGCGCGTGGTGGCGGGCCGGGCCGGGTTCGGCTTCGATCCGGAGGGGTTCCGCGAGCGGCTGACGACGATGCCGGTGACGATCGAGCTGGAGTCACGCCCGCTGCCCCCTCCCATCGACGTCACGGCCGCGCGCGCGGCCCGCGACGAGGCCCGTGCCCTCATCGCGCGCCCGCCGGTGCTCGTCTGGCAGGGCCGGCGCTGGACGATGCCGGCATCCGTGGTGCGCTCGGCGCTGGTGTTCGTGCCCCGCCGCGGCGTGCTGGTGGTGGGGCTCGACCCGGACGCGCTGCATCCCGCCGTCGCGCGGGCGTTCCCGGGCATCGAGCGGGAGCGGCGCGACGCGCGCTTCCAGGTGGTGGGACGCCGGGTGCGCGTGGTGCCGGACCGCCCCGGCACCACCATCGACATGGCGACGCTGGCCGAGCAGGCGGTGCGCGCGCCGGGGGCGACGGTGGACGTGACCACGGCGCCCGCGCCCGCCGCGGTCACCGCTGCGCAGTTGCGCGCCCTGGGCATCCGCGAGGTGGTGTCCGAGTACACCACCGACTACCCGTGCTGCGAGCCGCGCACCACCAACATCGCGCGTGCCGCCGCGCTGCTCGACGGCACCGTCATCCCGGCGGGCGGCACGTTCTCGATGAACGCCTCCGTGGGCGAGCGCACCATCGCCCGCGGCTTCGTGGCGGCGCCCGAGATCGCGGGCGGCGAGTTCGTCGAGGGCGTCGGCGGCGGCACCAGCCAGGTCGCCACGACGCTCTACAACGCGGCGTTCTTCGCGGGCCTCGAGCTGGTGCGCCACACGCCCCACGGCGTGTACATCAGCCGCTACCCGATGGGGCGCGAGGCCACCATCTCGTGGGGCGGACCCGAGCTCATCTTCCGCAACGACTGGCCCGCCGCGATCTACCTGCGGGTGCGCACCACGCCCACGTCGGTGACCGTGCAGATGTTCTCGCGCACGCTGGGACGGCGCGTGACCACCGAGACGGGCGCGCCCACGGGCCAGGTGGAGCCCAAGGAGGTGCGCCGGTTCGACCCGTCGCTCGAGCCCGGCACGCAGGTGGTGGACCAATCGCAGGGCGGACCGGGCTTCAGCATCGCGTACACGCGCAAGGTCTGGCGGGGCAGCACGCTGCGCCGCGACGAGACGTGGAACTGGACCTACCGCCCGGTCGACGCGTACATCCGCGTGGGCCCGGACGCGCCCGACGCGCCCGCGACCACCGATCCCTCGCCGCCGTCCACCACCCCGGAGCCCACGTCGCCGCCCACGTCCACCACGGGCTGACGGTCGGCAGCGGTCAGGCGCCGTCCGCGAGGAACCCCGCGAGGGCCTCCAGCGTCGCCGTGGGGTTCTCCTCGGCGATGAAGTGCCCGCCGTCGACGGCACCGCCGCTGACGTCGCGGGCCATCGACGACCACGTGCTCTGTACGTCGTACAGTCGCTCCATCGCGCCGCGCGAGCCCCACAGCACCTGCAGCGGGACCTCGAGGGGGCGCTCGGCATCGGCGTCGTCGTGCACCAGGTCGACGCCCGCCGCCGCCCGGTAGTCGGCGCACGACGCCCACACCACCGCGGGCGTGAAGCGCCGCACGTACTCGTCCAGCGCGGCGGGGTCGATGCGGCCGACGTCGGCGGCCCAGCGGGAGTGGATCTCGCGGACGAACCACTCGGGGTCGGCCAGGATCATGCGCTCGGGCAACCCGCCGGGCTGGATGAGGAAGAACCAGTGCCAGTACGCCGTCGCGAACGCCTGATCGGTGCCGCGGAACAGGGTGCGGGTGGGCACGATGTCGAGCACCGACAGGCGCGTCACCCGGTCGCGGTGGTCGCGCGCCAGCCGGTGCCCCACCCGGCCGCCGCGGTCGTGTCCCACCACGGCGAAGCGGTCGATGCCCAGGTGTTCCATCACCGCCACCTGGTCGGCGGCCATCGCCCGCTTGCTGTAGAGCGTCGCGTCCGGGTCGGGTGCCGGCGCGCCCGAGCACCCGTAGCCGCGCAGGTCGGGGATCACCAGGCGGTACCGCTGGGCCAGGACCGGCGCGACGCGGTGCCACATGGTGCGGCTCTGGGGGTAGCCGTGCAAGAGCAGCACCGCGGGTCCGTCGCCGCCCGTGTAGGCCCGGATGTGACCGGCCTCGGTGGGCACCGGGATGGTGACGTCGTCGAACCCCTCGAACATGCGGTGATACTACGGCGCGTGTGCCCGTCCGATCATCCAGGCCGGGCGCGGCGCCGGGCCCGTACCATGTCGGCGCGTCCGTCGTCCGCACGAAAGGCACCCCTTCCGCGTGTCCACGATCTACGTCACCGGTCACCGCAACCCCGACACCGACTCCATCGCGTCGGCCATCGGGTACGCCGAGCTTAAGCAGCGCCTCAACCCCGACGACCGCTACGTGCCGGTGCGGCTGGGCGTCGTGAACACGCAGACCGACTGGGCGCTCGAGCGCAGCGGCGCCAGCGAACCGCAGATGCTCGACCACATCATGCTGCGGGCCTGCGACGTGATGACGCCGCTGCGCGAGGTGGCCACGGTGGAGACGTCGCTGCGCGACGTGGGTCTGGCCATGAGCCGCGGAGAGACGGACATCGTGCCGATCCTCGAGGACGGACGCGTCGTGGGCATGGTGACCTCGCGCGACCTGGCTCGCCGGTACGTGCACGAGTCGCGCGAGCCGTCCAGCTTCCAGGACCGCCCCGTGTCGGTGGGGCTCATCGCGGGGGCCCTCGACGGCGAGCTCCTGCTGCCGCCCACCCGCCGCCTGGACGGCCGCCTGTGGGCCGTCACGGTGGACGCGGGCACGATGGGCGCCACCATGGGCCCCAACGACATCGTGGTGATCGGCGACCGGGAGGACGCCCAGCGCCGGGCCGCCGAGCTGGGGGTCGGCATGATGATCGCCACGTACTCCGCACGCCCCACCGACGAGACGCTGGAGGTGTGCCGCGAGAACGGGGTGGGCGTGGTGCTGTCGCCGTTCGACTCGTACACGTCCGGCCGCCGCGCGTCCCAGGCCGTGCCGGTGCGCGAGGTGATGAGCCCGGACCCGCTGACCGCCGAGCCCGACGACCTGGTGGCCGAGATCTCCGACCGCATCAAGGCCGTCTACTACAGCGCGTGCATCATCGTGGACGACGAGCAGCGCCCCCTCGGCGTCGTCACCCGCACCAGCCTGGTGAACCCCGTCCCCCGGCGCGTGCTGCTGGTCGACCACGCCGAGCAGGCCCAGAGCGTGCGCGGCGTCGAGCAGGCCCACATCGTCGAGATCCTCGACCACCACCACATCGGGTCGATCGAGACCAAGTTCCCGGTGGCGGCCACGTTCGACCCCGTCGGCTCGACCGCCACGCTGGTGGTGGAGCGGTTCCGCTCGCACGGGCGCGAGCCCAAGCCGTCGACCGCGATGATGCTGCTGGCCGCCGTGCTGTCGGACACCGTGATCCTCAGCTCCCCCACCACGACCGAGCGCGATCACACCGTCGTCGCGTACCTCGAGGAGCTGCTGGCGCTCGACGCCCGGCAGTTCGGCCGCGACATGTTCGAGGCGTCGTCGCGCGTGGGCGACGTGCCGGCCGCCGAGATCATCCGCCGCGACGCCAAGGAGTACGAGGCCAGCTCGGGAGAGTCGGTGTGCATCGCGCAAATCGAGGCCGTGGGGCGCCCCCTGGCGAACCGCATGGATGAGCTGCACGACGCCCTCGAGGCGGCCCGCGTCGCCCACGGATACGCGCTGTACGCCCTCATGGTGACGGACATCGTCGAGAAGCACACCACGCTGGTGGTGGCGGGCGACCTGGGGCCGGTGGAGCGCGCGTTCGAGATCGAGCCGCGCGGCCACACGTTCGACCTACCGGGCGTGATGAGCCGCAAGAAGCAGGTGGCGCCCACGCTGATGGCCGCCCTGTAGTCGTGTCGCCGGTGGGGGCGGCGCACTAGGGTGGGGGGCGTGTCGACCGACCGCATCCTCGCGCGCGTCGCGCGCATCCCCATCGGCTACGTCGCGTCGTACGGCGACGTGTGGCCGCCCGCGCCGCGGCTGACGGGGCGGACGCTGCGGCTGCACGGCCACGAGGTGGGCTGGTGGCGGGTGGTGCACGCCGACGGCACGGTGGTGAAGGGCGAGCGGCAGCTCAGCCGCCTGCGCGACGAGGGCGTGCCGCTGCGCGGGGCGCGCGTCGACATGAGGCGCGCCCGCGTGCCCGCCGAGGTGCTCGACACGTAGACCCCACCGGGAGGAACCCATGGCGTACCAGGTGCTGCAGCCCGGCGACACGGCGTGGCGGTTGTCGAACCAGATGAAGACCGGCAACGCCAACGTCGGTGCGCAGCTGGGCGCCACGACGATGGGCGCGCGGTTCTGGCGGCTGCGCCCCGGGCAGACCTCGACGCGCCATCGCCACCGCGACGAGCACGAGCTCTACCTGCTGCTGGAAGGCACGGGCCGCATGCGCGTGGACGGGGACCTCGTGACGCTTCACCCCCACGCCCTGGTGCTGGTGGAGCCCGGCAGCGTGCGGCAGATCTTCAACGACACCGACGCCGACCAGCTGTGGTTCATCGTCGGCGCGCCCCCGGAGGCGGAGCCCGTCTCCACGCTGTCACCGCCCGACGTGCTGGCGTACTTCTACCCGGACGGGCCCGGCGCCCGGCCCGCCGAGTTGCCCTGACGTCACTCCGGGGGGACGCGGTCGTCACCGTCGCTCGCCCATGTCCATGCGGTTCTCGCGGCCCTCGCCCGGCGGTGGAGACACCGGCGGGGCAGGGCTTCACCGAGCGTTTACTTGACATGGCAAGCATTCTGGCCGATTATTTGCCCCAGCAAGCAAACGCCTCTCCCCAAGGAGCCTGCCGTGAGCACCACCGCCTCCCCCACCTCGACCCTCGTCCCCACCGGCACCTGGGCCGTCGATCCCGACCACTCACAGGTCGACTTCCGCGTGCGCCACATGGGCATCGCCACCGTACGGGGGGAGTTCGACGCGTTCCGCGGCACGCTGGTGGTGGGTGACGGCCCCGCCGACGTCACCGCCGAGGCCGTCATCGAGGCGGCGTCCATCTCGACGCGCAACGACGACCGCGACGCGCACCTGCGCTCGGCTGACTTCCTCGACGCCGAGAACCACCCCTCCATCACGTTCCGCTCGCGCGAGGTGCGGGCGACGGGCGCCGACACGTTCGACATCGTCGGCGATCTGACGATGGCCGGCACGACGCAGAGCGTGACGCTCCACGCCGAGGTGTCGGGCCTCGACACCGACCCGTGGGGCGGCGAGCGCGCCGGCCTCAGCCTCAGCGGCTCGCTCAGCCGCAAGGATTTCGGTATGACGTTCAACCAGGTGCTGGGCAGCGGCAACGTGCTGGTGGCCGACACCGTGAAGATCGCGATCGACCTGTCGCTGGTGCGCCAGGCCGCGTAGTACCCGCCCCGCCCCGGTCCCCCACCCATCGAGGGACCGGGTTTCTGCACCCCGAGGAGTGACGCTGATGGCACCGGCTCCCAGCCCGGCCCCCGATCCGCACGGCGCGGCCTCCGCCGTGGCCGACCGCGACCGCATCACGCACGGCGCGATCCACCTGCGCGTGCGCGACGTGCGCCGCGCCGAGGCGTTCTGGGGCGACGCGCTGGGCCTGGGCGTGCGCGACCGCCGCGACGGCCGGGTGCACCTGGGGACGCCGGCCAGTGACCTGGTGGTGTTGCACGGCGGCGCCGCGCGCCCCGCCGTGCCGGGCCACGCGGGCCTCTTCCACGTGGCGGTGCACGTCGCCGACGCCCGCGACTTCGCCCGGGCGATGGTGCGCCTGGCGGCCCACCGCGTGCCGCAGGCCTCCAGCGACCACGTGTTCTCCGTCGCCACGTACGCGCACGACGCTGACGGGCTGGGGCTCGAGATCACCCACGAGACCCCCGGCCGCGTCGTCGGCCACGAGATCACGCAGCGCGGCGTGGCGCTTATCGACGACCAGGGGCGACGCCGCGCGCCCACCGAGGCCCTGGACGTGCGCCCCCTGCTTGACGCCGTGGCATCCGAACCGCCCACCCTCCGGGTCGACGACGCCGCCGTCGTCGGTCACGTCCACCTGCACGTCGACGACATCGACCGGGCCGTGGGCTTCTACCGCGACGTCCTGGGTTTCGACGAGCACATGCGCATGGACCGCATGGGCATGGCCGACTTCTCGGCTGGCGGCGCGTTCCCCCACCGGATGGCCGTCAACGTCTGGCAGGGCCTGGGCGCGCCCCCGGCGCCGGCCGACGCCGCCGGGCTGGTGCACCACGAACTGCACATGGCCGCCGACGACGTCGACGCGCTGGCCGCGCGGCTGGACGCCGTCCACCACCCGTTCACTCGCCGCGACGGTGCGATCGCCACCCTCGACCCCGCCGGCAACCCCCTCGTGGTTCTGCCCCGCGGCGTCATCTGAGACACTGCGGTGGTGACTGACCACGCCCGTATCCGGTTCGACGACGCCGTCTCGGCCGTGACCGCCCGCGCGGACAACATGCTGGGGGCGCGCGCCGCGGGCTGGAGCGACGAGCAGTGCCTCGCCTGGGAGGGGCTCCTGGAGGTCGCCAAGGTGATGCGGCGCGACGCCGAGGTGCACCTGGAGGACGCCTACGGCATCAGCATCAGCATGCTGGGCATCCTCGGGCGGCTCACCACCGCGCCCGACGGGGCCCTGCGCCTGACCGACCTGGCCGACTCGATGGGCCTCAGCATCAGCCGCATCTCGCGCATCATCGACGCGCTCGAACAGCGCGACCTGGTGCACCGCGCGGCGTGCCCCACGGACGCCCGGGCCACCCACGTGGTGCTGCAGAGCGAGGGGCGGCGACAGGCCAAGGACGCTCAAGGTGCCCTGGAGGCGTTCGCCCGCGATGCGTTCCTCGCGCGGTTGACGCAAGGTGAGCTCGCGACGCTCGCCGGCGTGTTCGGGCGACTGATCGACTCGGCCCGGGGCGACGCCGAGACGTAGAGCGTCCCCGCGCCGAGCCGTGCCCCACGCACGATGCCCCGCGCGAACCCTGCACCGCAGGTGTCGCGCGGGGCATCGTCCCCACTGGGTGGGGCGATCCGAGGACCGCCCCACCCGTGTGCGTCGCCGTCCGGCGGCTACACCGTGAAGTGCGCCACCATCTGGGCGAGGCGGTCGGCCTCCGTCGCCATCGAGGACGCCGATGCCGCCACCTCCTCGGTGCTGGCCGACGTCTCCTCCGTGGAGGCCGAGACCTCCTGGGCCGCAGCGGCGTTCTGCTGCGAGATGGCGGCGATGCCCATGACCTGCTCGCGTACCGAGTCGGCGCCCGCCGAGAGCTGCTGCGCGGCGGCGGCGACCTGGGTCACCTCGCCCGCGACGACCTCGACGCGCTCGCGGATGGACGTGAAGGCCTCGCCGGCACGGGCCACCTGGCCGACGCCCTGGTGGACCTCCTCGCGGCCCTCCTCCATCGCCTGCACGGCGCGGGAGGTCTCCTGCTGGATGTCGCGGATGATCTCCCCGATCGAGGCGACCGCACCCTGGCTCTCCTCGGCCAGCTTGCGGACCTCCTCGGCCACCACGGCGAAGCCGCGGCCCTGCTCGCCCGCCCGGGCGGCCTCGATGGCCGCATTGAGCGCCAGCAGGTTGGTCTGGGACGCGATCTCGTTGATGGTCTGGACGATCTCGCCGATGGCCTGGCTCTTGTCGCCCAGGCCGGTGACCACGGCGGACGCGTCGTCCACGCGGTGGCTGATGCGCTCCATGGCCTGGTTGGCCTCACCGACGAGCGCGGCGCCCTCGGACGCGGCCTGGTCGGCCTCCTGCGCGGCGGTGGCCGCAGCCTCGCCGCCCTGGGCGACCTGCTGCACGCCGGTGGTCATCTCCTCCATGGTGTCGGTCGTCTGCTGCGTCGACTCGGCCTGCTGGCCGGCGCCGCGGGCGACGTCCTCCACGGTGGCGGCGATCTGGCCCACGGCCTCGCCCGACTGCTGAGCGGCGTCGGCCATCTCGCGCGCCATCCGGTTCTGGCTGGCGGCGGCGTCGGTGACGCGGCGGACGACGTCGCGGAACGCGCCCATCATGCCGTCGAACGAGCGCGACACGTCGCCAAGCTCGTCCTTGGCCGGGTTGTTCACGGCCACGGTCAGGTCGCCGTCGGCGGCCTTGGCGGTCGCGTCGGTGAGGCGCTGCAGCGGCGCCACGACGGAGCGCGTGATGATCCAGGCCAGGCCGATGCCGATGAGCACGGCGAGGGCGGCGATGCCCACGAGCGTCATGGCGGTCTGGTTGGCCGACGCGCTCGTCGCGTCGTTCTGGGCGTTCTGCTGCGCGACCTTGAACTTGGTGAACTCGGCCAGGCTGTCACGCACGGCCGTGCGGGCGGGGGCCACCTCGTCGTTCAGCACGGCGACGGCGGCCTGGTTGCCGCGGGTCTTCTTGGCGGCCAGCGCGTCGTCCCACGCCTTCACCAGGGCGGCGTACTTGGTCTCGATCGTGGCCAGGTGCTTCTTGCCCTCGGCGCTCGTGGTCGTGTCGACCAGGTGCTTGTGGGCCGCCACGAACTCGGCGCGGTCGTTCTTGAACTTGTCGAGCGCCTTGGCGTCGTTGGTGAGGACGTAGTGCAGCAGGTCGGCGCGCGCGCCGTTCATCGTGCCGTTGAGGACGGCGATCTCTTCCATGTGGTCCATCGCGTACGCGAACGCGTCGCTGTACTGGTTGTCGAGCTTCTTGAGGCTCTGGAAGCCAAGCGCGGAGACCGCGATGGTCAGCGCGAGGACGATGCCGAACGCGGAGAAGAGGCGCTTGCCCATGCGGATGTTCGCGATGCGGGCGAAGATGCCGCCGGACTCTTCCACGGACGGCGTGGGGTCGACTGCGGGGTCGGACAAGGTGGTGCGCTCCTGGGTCGTTCCGAGATGAGTGGGAAAGCGCGACGGGCGGGGGTCCTCGGCGCGGGCGTCTTGCAGAGGATCGGCCGCGGAGGCCTCCGCCTTGACCTTGGCGCCCCTCCGACGTCGGCATCGGCACGCCGCGGAAGGCCGTCAGCACCCCCTTACACGACGCGATGCGCCGTGGACACGGCGATCCGAGACGCGGAGCTCCGGGCGCGCCACTCGCGAGCGTCAGCACAACCTGACATGAGGTTTCAGGCTCGCTCACCCTCATCCCGGGCCGCTTCCGCCCGCCCGGCACGGGTCATGCGGGCGGCGCAGCCCCCCGCCGGCGCCTCCCCATCACCGCGGCCACCAGCAGGGCGGCGGCGCCCGCGGCGGCCAGCCACGCGATGGCGACGAGGGCCGGGAACGGCGGATCGCCCTTCCAGTAGAGCGTGCCGGGGATGAACGCGGGCTCGCCGTCCACCCGCAGGGGGATGCGATAGTCGCGGATCTTCGTGCGGACGGCCCGGTCGACCACCTCGGGCGGGGGGCCGTAGCCGCGGTGGTGGGTGCGCCGGTCGAACCATCGCAGCGTGCCGTCCCCACCCGTGCGCACCCACCGCGGCGGCGCCGACGCGTCCTCGGTGCCCTTCGCCACGGTGTGGCCCCAGCGGTCGTTGCTCTCGGGCGTCGATGGGGCGCGCACGTTCACCGAGACGGTGCCGTCCGGCGCGACCCGCGCATAGGGCTCGCCCTCGTACCCGATCACCACGACGGTGTGACCGCTGTGGTTCACCAGCTCGACCTGGGAGTCCTGGTCGAGCATGCGCACCTCGATGCCCTTGGTGACGGACGCCGGTGCCGGCGCGCCCACGAGCGACTCGTAGTCGTGCGTCGCCTCGTGACCGGCCGCCGGGGCCGCGGCGATCAGCACCACCGCGGCGGCCGCCGCGCCCGCCCGCAGGGCGACGCGGCGGCGCGGGGCGCGCGCGGTCAGTCGCTCAGCCGCCGGCGGCGGCGGCGACGTAGTCGGCGATCTGTGTCAGCTCTTCGCCCTTGGCGAGGCCGGGGGGCATCTTCCCTGACCCCGTGCCGCCCTTCTCGATGGCCTGCTCGACGACCGCCTTCGCCGGGCGCAGCTTGCCGAGGTCGGGACCGACCGTCGCCGTCGTGCCGGCGTCGCCCAGTGCGTGGCAGCCGCCGCAGCGCTGGATGAACAGGTCGCGGCCCGGCCCGGTGTTGTCGGCCGGCGCGGCGGGCGGTGCGGACGCCTCGGTGGCCGGTGGCGGATCATCGGAGTAGTTGGTGCCGATGGTGAACGCCACCGCCAGCGCGGCGATGGCCAGGATGCCCAGGCCGATGCCGATCAGCCACGCACGGCGCCGGTCGACCCCGTCGTCGGTGGAGTGCCCGTCGCCGGGCGTGGGCTGGTGATCAGTCACGCGTCATCCTCCTGAAACGCCGGGCGCGAACAGCACGGCCATTGCGATGGAAGCCCAGAACACCGACCAGCCCGCGACGCGCCCCAGGCGGGCGCAGGCGAAGCCGGTGACGGCGCCGAACGCGATCATCAGCAGGTGGTAGCCCGCGTGCATGACCGGCATGTCGTCGAGGTGCTTGTAGATCTGGGGCATCATCACCAGCAGCATGATCACCGGCGCGACGGCGACCACGATGAGGCTCGTGCTGATGCGCCCGCCGAAGCGGTTCGCGATGCGGGGATCGGAGCCCGCCACCGCCGCCAGCATCGCGCCCACGAAGAACTGGAACGCGTGCGCCAAGTGGTGGTACTTGTCGGTCCACTCCGACATCTCGTTCACCGGCGGGTACAGCACGAACAGCCCGGCGACGCCCACGGCCACGGCGATGACGGTGCCCCAGTACGTCGTGACCATCGGCCGGAAGCCACTGCCGGGGACGGGCGCCAGGGCGACCGCCGCGGGCTCGGGCTCGGAGCGCGTGCCGCGCAGGCGCCACGCCTCACGCCCCATGCGGATGAGCTCGGCGAGCACCACGAACAGCCCCACCAGGAAGATGATGGCGAACACGCTGCCGATGACGCTCCACACCTGGGTGCCGTCGGGCTGCACGGCCCAGCGGCGGGGCACGCCCATGGCGCCCGAGATGTACCAGGCGAACGTGAGGCCGTAGCCGCCCAGCACCATCAGCACGGGGCCCCACACCGTGGTGCGCCTGCCCGCGGGCCGGTCGCACGCGCGTTCCAGCAGGTATGCGACCAGGCCGATCACCCACACCCCGACGCCCATCAGCAGGTAGCTGTGGAAGTGCGCGGGCACCCACAGCGTGTTGTGCAGGCGGAAGTTGACCGGGATCAGCGAGTCGAGCACCGCACCGACACCGCCGACGGCCCATCCCATGAAGCCCAGGAAGAACAGCAGCGACGACAGCGTCCAGCGGAACTGCGAGCCCCACACCAGCATCATCGCGGTGTAGATGGTGACGACGGCCACGGGGATGGCCGCGGCCGACGAGGCGAACATGCCCATGGCGTGCAGCACGCCGGGCTGCGCGAAGTCCATGTACAGGTGGTGGGCGTACGCCGTCATCACGAACGTGATGGTGGCCAGCCAGCCGATGACGAGCGGCTTGGAGGTCTTCCACGGCCGCCCCGCGTACATGGGCACCAGCATGTACAGCATGCCCGCGGCCAGGTAGATGATGAGGTTGGCGACCGAGTGGCCGAAGAAGTAGGTGACGTTCTTGGCCCACAGCGGCTCGATCACCACCGTGTCGTCCATCGCCCGGTCGAGCAGGGCCGCCATGATGGTCATGCCCGCCACGCCGGCGGCGATGCCCTGCACGGTCACCGCCGTCGCGGCGATCGCCGACGTCGGCGGCGGCGTGTCGCTGCGCCCGCGCAGCCAGCGCAGGCCGAGAGCCCCGGCCAGGCCACCGTACGTCTCGGTGACCGCTTTCAGCATGCTGATGCAATAGATCATGAACGCGAAGTCCACCAGCGACATGCCGATGTAGAACGCGACGGCGGCCCACGTGGACCAGGCCCCGGCGCTCTCGTACGGCAGCGGCGCGAGGAACGTCCAGGCGCCGGCGAAGCCGCCGATCACCGTGGACACCAGCACCACCACGACGCCGGTGAGAAGCGAGGCGTACGCGCCCATCGCCACGCGGAAGTCGAGCCCCGGCACCGTGCTGCGGACGACGTACCAGAGGCCACCCATCATGGCCAGCAGCACGCCGGCGAGCATGCCGGCGGCGTGCAGGGTCATCAGCCGGTAGAACCACGCGTCGGAGACGGTGACGACGTCGCCCTGGCTGAGGCGCAGCAGCAGGCCCACGAGGGCCATCACCGTGAACAGCGTCAGCCCGGTGACGCCGAACAGCAGGCCGACGCGGCGCTGATCACGGCCTTCGTACGGCTGGGGCCCGCCGGCGATGCGCGGGTGGATGGTGGCCGTTCCGGGAGCGGGCAGGTCGGTGGTGGTCATGGGTCCACCGTGAAGTTGCGGATCATCTCATGGTGCTTGAGGCCGCAGTACTCGAGGCAGTTGATGGTGTATTCCCCCGGCGTGTCGAGCGTGATCTCGACGGTGTTGACGTAGGTCGGCATCGCCTGCACCTGCCCCACCAGCTCGCCGTTGGGGTCGTAGAGGCCGAGCCCGTGGTTGACGTCGCTGGAGGTCACCTTGAAGCGCACGGTGCTGCCGACGGGCACGTGGTCGGGGGTGACGGTCCAGTTGAACTGGTAGCCGGTCACCTCCACGTCGGTGCGGGGGCCGGACCCGCTCGGGTACGGCAGCGCGAACGCCGACACCACCAGGCCCGACAGCAGGGCGAGTGCCAGGAACGCGAGCCAGTAGCGGCGCAGGCGGTACCCCTGCTCGGTGACCACCTCGGCCGCGACGTTGCGGCGCGACTGCCGGGCCACCACGTAGAAGATGGCGAACAGCGCCAGCGTGAGCACCGCGAACACCACCAGCACGATGATCTGAAGCCCGCCCGCGCTCACGCCGTCACCTCCCGTGGCGCGGCGACGGACGGCCTGACCCGGTGTGGCACCGGGTTCACGCGCTCAGGAGCGATCCCAGCTGGCGATGGCAACGACGGCCCTCGATTCTCACTGCTGCGGCGTCGGGCGAGGTGCCCCACCGCTGGTCGAGGTCATTCTTCTCAACGGAACTCAATAAATCAACCGGCCAGCGGGTGATCCGTGGCCCGATCACCCGCCGTCGCCGCTCCAGACGATGCCGATCAGCCGGCCGAACCGCCGTCGCCGGTCGCCGCAAGGGACGTGGCGATCGCCTGCGGGTCGCCCCCGAGACCGCGCACGACGTCGGCCGCGTCCCCCTCGTCGGCCATCAGCGCAAGCAGCACGTGGGCGGCGTCGATGTGATCGTCGCGACGCGTGCGCGCGTGGGCGAGCGACGCCTCCAGCACCCTGCGGGCGGCCGGGGTGAACGGGCGCCGCCGCCCGGGCCCGGGCGATCCCGGCACCAGGCGGTGCGCGACCGCCTCGGTGACGGCCTCGTGGGTGATGCCGGCGTCCCTCAGCGCCGTGGCAGCGGGATCGTCCGCGCCGCCGGCCGCCACCCCGATGAGCAGGTGCTCGCTGCCCACGCGCGAGTGGCCGAGGTGCTCCGCGCTCTCCACGGCGGCCAGCACGGCGCCCCGGGCCTCGCCCGTGAACCGCTCGAACTCCACCAGACGCTGCATCCGACGGCGCAGCCGGGTCAGCGCGGACGGGTCGAACGGCGCGCCGGGGCCGTGGGACTCGTCGTGGCCGTGGTGGTGCCGCGGCCCGCCGCGCCCGGGCCCGCGCGGCCCGAAGGGGCCCGGCACGTGCGGGCGCTGCCCGGGCCCGCGCGACTCGCGCCCGTCGCGCGCCTCCACGATCTGGTGCACGCGCTGGTGGCTCAGCCCCAGCGCGTCGGCGATCTCGCGCAGGGACCCGCCCTCCACCTGCAGCCGCCGGATGGTGTGGTGGTAATCGACGCGGGCGCGCTCGGCCTGGTGCTCCAGGTCCATCAACGCGTCCCGCGACCTCTTCGCGGCCTCGAGGGCCTCGCTGTTGAGGGTCATCATCATGTCCGCCTCCGTCGCCGTGATGCTCATGCGTCTACGGTACTAGACGCATGAGCACCTGTCTAGCGTCGTAGACGGTGGTGCCGGGACGGGCTCACGCCACGGGCGAGCGGGACCTCGTCCACCCCATCTCCGTGGCCACGGCGGCCAGGTTGCGCATCAGCTGGGCGTTGTACTCGACGCCCAGCTGGCTCGGCAGCGCGAACAGCACGTAGTCGGCCTCGGCGACGGCCTCGTCGGCCGCCAGCCGCCCGGCCACCACCTCGGGCACGCCCGCGATGGTGGGCCCCGACCGCGCCACGGAGTTGTCGAGCCACCCGGTGCCGTCGCTCACCTCGTCCTCGCGGGCGAAGTAGCGCCGGTCGGCCGCGTCGACGATGGGGAACACGCTGCGGGTGACCGCCGTCATGCCGCCCGTGGTGTGCCCCGACGCGGCGTACGCCTGCCGGTACGCGCGCACCTGGTCGGCCTGCTGCACGTGGAACGGGCGGCCGTCGTCGCCCAGCAGCAGGGTCGAGCTGACCATGTTCATGCCCTCGTCGCCCGCCCAGATGCCCGTCGCCTGGGTGGCGGCACCCCACCAGATGCGGTCGGCCAGCCCGGGCGACTGCGGCCGCACGGGCAGGTCGGCGTCGGCGCCGTGGCGCACCGCGCCCTCCGAATGGGCCATCGGCTCGCCCGCGACCGCCCGCCGGAATCGGTCGGCGCGGCGGCGGGTGTCGTCGGACCACGTCTCGCCGTTGGCGAGCGCGTAGCCGTATGCGGCCTGGCCGTCGACGGCGGTCTCGGGCGAGCCGCGGCCGATGCCCAGCTGCAGCCGTCCGCCCGAGATGAGGTCGGCCGCGGCCGCCTCCCCCGCCATGTACAGGGGGTTCTCGTAGCGCAGGTCGATCACGCCCGTGCCCAGGTCGATGCGCGACGTGCGCGCCGCCATGGCCGCCAGCAGCGGGAACGGAGCGGCCAGCGACTGGTCGAAGTGGTGCACGCGCACCCACGCCCCGTCGAAGCCCGCCTCCTCGGCGGCGACGGCCAGCTCGACGTGGTCGCGCAGCGCCTCGCCGGCGGTGCGGACGCGCGCCCCGGGAACGTCACGGTAGTGGCCGAACGACAGGAAACCGATCTTCTTCATCGCCTGCACCTCCTCGGTGTCAGTGTGCGCCGGCCCCGGGGATCGCCCCCGGAGGCCGGCGCGGTGCTCACGATCAGCCCGCGGCGAGTATTACCGCGCGGACCCCACCGGCGCGTTGCCCTCCTCGGCGCGGGTGCCGGTGTAGTGGTCGCGGGCCGGCGTGCCCTCGGCCGGCTCGCCCGCACCCTGCGACGCGGCCACCATGGACGCGTGCGTCGGCCCGTCCGGCACGCCCGGGGCCCGCACCGCGGCGAACTCGCGGCGCAAGACCGGCACCACCTCGGTGCCCAGGATCTCCACCTGCTCCAGCACGGTGTCGAGCGGCAACCCGGCGTGGTCGACGAGGAACAGCTGGCGCTGGTAGTCGCCCACGTAGTCGCGGAAGCCGAGCGTGCGCTCGATCACCTGCTGGGGGCTGCCCACGGTGAGCGGCGTCATGGTGCTGAACTCCTCCAGGCTGGGGCCCCCGCCGTAGACGGGAGCGTTGTCGAAGTAGGGCCGGAACTCGCGCACCGCGTCCTGGCTGTTGGGGCGCATGAACACCTGCCCGCCCAGGCCGACGATCGCCTGCTCGGGGGTGCCGTGGCCGTAGTGCGCGTAGCGCTCGCGGTAGAACGCGACCATCCGCTGGGTGTGCTCCTTGGGCCAGAAGATGTGGTTGTGGAAGAAGCCGTCGCCGTAGCGGGCGGCCAGCTCGGGGATCTCGGGGCTGCGGATGCTGCCGTGCCACACGAACGGCGCGACGCCGTCGAGGGGCCGCGGCGTGGCCGTGAAGCCGCGCAGGGGGGTGCGGAACTGCCCCTCCCAGTCGACCACGTCCTCGTGCCACAGGCGGTGCAAGAGGTCGTAGTTCTCGACGGTCAGCGCGATGCCGTCCTGGATGCGCTTGCCGAACCACGGGTACACGGGGGCCGTGTTGCCGCGGCCGAGCATCAGGTCCATGCGCCCGTCCAGAAGATGCTGCAACGTGGCGTAGTCCTCGGCGAGGCGCACGGGGTCGGTGGTGGTGATGAGCGTGGTGGCCGTCGACAGGATGACGTTCTTCGTCTGCGCGCCGATGTAGGCCATGGTGGTGGTGGGCGACGACGCGACGAACGGCGGGTTGTGGTGCTGGCCCACCGCGACGACGTCCAGACCGACCTCGTCGGCCTTCTTCGCGATGGCGACCTGGGCGGTGATGCGCTGGTGCTCGGTCGGCGTGCGGCCCGTGGTGGGGTCGGTGGTGACGTCGCCGACGGTGAAGATGCCGAACTGCACGGTAGACTCCTTGGACACTGTTTACTAGCCGAACGAGAGGTACTATAGTCTTGCTAGTAGAGATCGTCAAGGGGACGGGAAAGGCGCGGCGTGGCTGAGCACCGGACGGACACGTGTGGCCTGGTGGAGGCGGCGATGGCTGTGCTGGGCCGCGCGTGGGCGGGGGCGGTGCTGGAGGCCATGATGAGCGGGGCCGAGCGCTTCTCGGAGATCCGGCGGGCGATCCCCAACATCACCGACACGGCCCTGACCCAGCGTCTGCGCGAGCTGTGCGAGCGCGGGCTGGCCGAGCGCACCGTCGAGCCCGGGCCGCCGGTGGTGGTGCGGTACACGCTGACGGACGCGGGGCGCGACACGGCCCCCGTATTGGCCGCCATCCGCGCGTTCGGCGACCGTCACCGCAGCCTTCTGGGCTGAGCGGGCCGCGGGGCGGGATAGGGTCCCCTCCACATGCTGCTGTACGACAACCCGCAATCGGGCAACTGCTACAAGGTGCGGCTGGTGCTGGCGCACCGGGGCCTCGGCTACGAGCGCCGCACGGTCGGCATCGCCGACAAGTCGGGCCGCGACGGAGTGCTCGGCGGCGTCCACCCCAGCCTGCGCATCCCGGCGCTGGTGCTGGACGACGGCCGCACGCTGGCCGAGTCGAACGCCATCGCGTGGTACCTGGCGCAGGGCTCCGACCTGGTGCCGGACGACGCGTTCGACCACGCCCGGATGCTGCAGTGGATGTTCTTCGAGCAGTACGAGCACGAGCCGTCGCTGGCGGTCGTGCGGTACGCCCGCGTCACGGCGCCCGACCCCGGTGCGTTCGCCGACCGGCTGCCGGCCCTCATCGCCAGGGGCGACGACGTACTGAGCGTGATGCAGCGCCACCTTGACGCGCACCCCTACATGGCCGGTGACCGGCTGTCGGTGGCCGACCTGGTGCTCTATCCCAACACGCACTTCGCCGACGAGGCGGGCTTCCGGCTGGCCGACTACCCGGCCGTCGCCGCGTGGGTGGAGCGGGTGGCGTCGCACCCCCGTCACGTCCCCCTGACCGCGTGACGCCCGCGCCTCGCTCGGCCCACCAACGCAAGGCCGACGTGCTGGCGCTGTTCGGCGACCCGGGGTTGTGCGGCACGCTGACCTCGGTGGACGGCGACGCCGACCCGGAGGCACCCTCCGTGCCCCTGGCCTGGGTGGAGGAGTACCTGGTGCTGGCCGCTGCGGCCACCGACCCGGTACCGAAGCGCGTGGCGGCCGCCACCCGCGTGCGCCTCGACTTCGGGTCGGGCGAGGACGACGTGGTGCGGGTCGACGCCGAGCCGGTGCTGGACGTGCCCGCCGCCGACGCCCACCGGCGGCTGGCCGAGGGGTTCGTCGCGGCCACGGGCTGGGATCCGCGTGCCGAGCGCAAAAAGCACCGGTTCGTGGTGCTCGAGCCGCGCCGCATCCAGGCGTGGCGCGGGCGCCGCGAGATCGCCGGCCGCACGGTGATGATGGTGGGCGCCTGGAAGGTGTGACAGGCCGTCAGGGGCGGGCGGAGAGCGCCCGGGCGCCGTCGCCCGTGTCGCGCGACGGGACGAACCGGCGCCCCGCTCCCCGGCCGTCCACCCGGTCGGCCGCCCCGGGGTGCGCGTACAGCCACCCCTGGGCGAACGAGAGCCCCAGCGCGGCGACGGCGTGCGAGGTGGCCTCGTCCTCCACCCCCTCGGCCACCGTCACCATGCCCAGCTCGCGCCCCAGCCGCGCCACGATGCCCAGCACCGCGTCGGCCTGCGGGTCGCGTCCGACGCCGTCGAGCAGCGCCCGGTCGACCTTCAGCACGTCCACGGGCAGGGTGCGCAAGCGGGTGAGGCTCGACGCGCCCACGCCGAAGTCGTCGACGGCCACCGACACGCCCAGCTCGCGCAGCCCGGCGAACGCCGCCACCCCGGCGGCGTCGGTGCTGAAGCCGCTCTCGGTGGCCTCCAGCACCACCCGCGACGCGACGTCGCGGTGGCGAAGGATCAGCGCGCGCATGGCGTCGACCACCCCCGCCTCGTCCAGCTGGGCCCACGACACGTTGACCGTGACGTGCACGTCGACGCCGTCCTCGCGCCAGCGCTCGAGCCAGCCCAGCGCGTCGGCCAGCACCTTCACGCCGATGGCGCCCACCACCCCCGCCTCCTCGGCCAGAGGGATGAACTCGCCGGGCGACACGGTGCCCAGCGCGGAGTCGTGCCAGCGGGCGAGGGCCTCCACCGCCACGGTGGGCCGTCCGGGGCGGTCGAGGTCGACGATGGGCTGGTAGACCACCTCCATCGCGTCCACGGCGCCGTCGCGCAGGCGCCCGATCAGCTCGATCTCGCGCATGCGCGCCGCCAGCATCTCGCGGTCGACGATCTGCACCCGGTGGCCGCCCACGCGCTTGGCGTTGCGTAGCGCCACGTCGGCCCCCCGCAGGGCGACGGCGGCGGGGTCGCCCAGCGCGAACGGGGCGCCGCCGATGGACATGCCGACCACCGGGAAGCCGGGGTCGACGCCGCCCGCGAGCACCCGGCCCGCCGCCGCCTCGGCGTCGTCGCGCGAGCCGCGCGGCAGGATCACCACGAACTCGTCGCCGCCCAGCCGCGCCACGTGGGTGCCCTCGTCCATCGCGGCCGCCAGCCGCCGCCCGAAGCCCGCCAGGAGGCGGTCGCCCACGTCGTGCCCGTGGCGGTCGTTGACCTCCTTGAAGCGGTCGAGGTCGACCATCAGGAGCCACCCCTCACCCGCGTCGAGGCGGCGCGTGGCGGCGCGACGGTTGCCGAGCCCCGTCAAGGGATCGACGAACGCCAGGCCGCGCAGGCGCCGGGTCTGACCCCGGGCCGTCGCGCTGACCACCAGCATGCGGATGGCGATGAGGGCCATGGTCGTCACCAGGAGCGCCACCAGCGCGGTGGGCTGCCCCGCCCACAACAGCACGGGAGCGCACGCCACCCACGCCGCCGCGGCCACCAGCAGCGGCAGCACCAGCTCGTGCTGGCCGCCGTCCTGCTCGTCGTCGCGGGGCAGCGGGGCGGGCAGGGCCTGCGCCACCGGCATCAGCAGGATCCCCGCCACCAGCAGGGCGGGGCCGATGCGCTGGCCGTGCGGGTTCGCGACGATGCCGGCCGACCAGAACGCGACGCCCACGGTCAGCGTGCCCGTGGCGACCGCGAGCCAGCGCAGGCCCGCGTCGCCGGTGCGGACGGCCCCGAACAGCTGGGCGGCGAACGTCAGCGACAGGCAGGCGACGAACAGCACGGCGTACCACCCGGCCAGGGTGGGCAGGCGCCCGTCGTCGGCCAGGGGCCGCAGAAACAGCACCCAGTGCACGGTGACCGCCGACACGGCCACCAGCAGCGCGTCCACGGCCAGGCGTGCGGACGCCGCATGGTCGATGCGGCGCACCTCGGGGCTGAACACGGCCAGCGACACCGCGACCGTGCCGGGCAGCAGCAGCACGAACAGCGCGTCGGCCGGCGTGAACAGATGCGTGTAACCGGGGTCGGCGCGCGTGGCGATCTCGGTGACGTGCCCGACGCCCCACAGGCCGATGGCGAGCGCGATGAGGCGCCCGAACGGAGGGCCAAGGCCCTTGCGGGCCGCGCGGTCGACGCGCCAGGCGGCGACCAGGAACGCGACGGCCACCACGTACGCGCCCCACCGGAACGGGACGGCCAGCACCACGGCCCCGGCGACCAGCGCCATCGCGAGCAGCAGGCGACGGCCGCTGCGGGTCGACTCCCACACCTCCTGGCCGGCGTCGTGGTTCACGTGGCTCCTTGGTAGCGCGTGTGGGGCACGCTAGCGCCGCCCACGCACGCCTCACCCTGGCCGCATGGAGGGTAGCCGCGACGTATGACGCCAGAACCTGCCGATCGCGGCCATCCGGGCGAGGGGGGTCGCGCGTGACGTGCCCTGGGGCGCGTCCGGGAGCGGGCGCACGAGGGGCGGATCGACCGGGGCGGATGGGCACCCGTATGACGCTCGGTCGGTGGCGTGAGGGCGGCCGCGGGATGTGCGTGGGCGCGTGACCTCCGCGCCTGCCGCGCGGGCGGTACGGTCACGTCCCTGGCGCGCCGCGCGCGGCCCCCCGGGCGAGCATCCTGCGCCTCCGGAGGACCACGGCGACCACGGTGGCGAAGATCAGCGGGAGAACGTACGCGACACCGGCGAGGGTGACGGACGCGGTGAGCGTCGTGGCCTGGTCTTTCGTGTCGTACGCGTACGCCTCTCCCGCGTCTGAGCCCGTGCGGTTGCCGTTCTTGTCGACGTATCCCATACGCCGTTTGCGCTAAAGCCTGTGCTAATCGTCATCGCCCCCAGGTCCCGAAGGTCCCATGATCTATCGCCGCGCCCAGTGAACGAACAGTCGCTGCACGATGTAGCAGCCCCACTCCAGCAGCCAGGCTTGCGAGGATCCTGGGGAGCGGATCCATGTTGACTGCGACAAGTCCAAAAATGATAAAGGCGAACACGGAAGCGTAGAGCGCCGAGTATCGTCGAGAAAGAGGTCGTCCCGTCATCGTGCGCCTAACGCGTTCCCAACTGGTAGACCGTGTAAACGCCGCGGACGGCACCGATCGTAGCACCAATAGATGGAACTCCCAGTCCGGTGATTGTCCAGCTCCAGACCGACGCGACCACCGTAAGCGCACCTCTTCTCCGCAGACGCGATCTCGTCTCCGATCGGCTTTGTATAGCGATAGGTCGTCTCCTTGATGCGACGATACGGCTCAGCGAAAGGGTTCCACGCGGGCAGCGAGAACGTGCCACCCGGGTCCATCTGGTTGATAGGGTCTGCGCCGGCGTAGGTATAGTCGATGATGCCCCTGAGGGCGCTCGTGTCTTTGACGGGTTCGATCTGGGTGAACGCACCGGTGGCCGAGTCGTAGTAGCGGGCCCCCATCTTGTTGAGTCCGGTGGCGTCGAGGTAGGTGCCGTGGAAGCCCCACCAGTTGATCGGGGTGCCACCCGACGCGAGCACCACGCCGTACGCGTTGCGCCGCCAGAACGCCGCGGTCGCCCCCGAGGAATCGATCACCTTCGCGACGCTTGCCTGCTGGTCACCGAGCACGTACCAGCGGCCCGGGCCCTGCCGGATACCCAAGGGGACACCCGCGTCCGGGGTTGCGTGTGTACCGGGTGGTCGTTACGTCGGCGGCCTCTGCGATTCGCGTGGTACGCGGAACCTCAGAAAGAAGTAGAGAACTGGCCACATGACGGCGGCGACGGCCACTGCCTCCAGGGCAGCTCTTTCAAGGGACACGTCGCCATTGCCGTAGATCCACGAGCCGCGAAGAGCGCCCATGAGGCCTGCAGCGCCCGCGGCCCGGGCGACGAGCGGCCCTCGGTCGAGCACTCTGGGGCGCCAGACGACCATTGCCACCATGACGGCGAAGAGCAGTGCGAAGGCGACAAAGCCCCATCTCGGAGCGCCGTGGCCATCCATTGCTAAGACAAGACCCACCACCACACCGGCGGCGCCTACGAGGGCCCATTGCCGTCGCGTTGTGCTGGCGCTAGCCACTGCCTACCCCTTTCCAAGGTAGAGGTCGCCCGTATCACCGGCGCGATGTCAGGACTACCCGAAGATCGCCCCGACCGAACAGCCGCTGAAGAACATTGGAACAGCGCTTGGCGCGGTCTCGGGCGCCGCCAAGTAGATCGGGAAGCCGGCGACCACCATCTTCGCCCCGTTTGTGACACACGCCCTCGCCCGCCGACGGACGAACCTCCCGGCCCAGTTGACCTTAGACTCTCCCCAGTACTCGCCTAGAGGGTCCGTCTGGTTGATGGGGTCGCCGGCGGCGTAGGTGTAGTCGATGATGCCGCGGAGGGCGCTTGTGTCTTTGAGGGGTTCGGTTTGGGTGAACGCGCCGGTGGCGGAGTCGTAGTAGCGGGCACCCATCTTGTTGAGTCCGGTGGCGTCGAGGTAGGTGCCGTGGAAGCCCCACGAGTTGA
>CAUJCX010000037.1 GCA_963169235.1 Actinomycetota bacterium
GCCCTGGCCATCGCCGCGCCCGCGTCGGCCCAGACGCTCGACTACCAGTTGACGCCCCCGTACGTGCCCGGTGCCGCGGGCAACGGCGACAACGGCTGGTTCCGCGTGCCCGTCACCGTGACGTACGTGTGCACGGCGCCCCCAGGCTACGTGGTCGTCGAGTGCCCCAAGGAGAAGCCCCCCGGGCAGGTGATCCCCGGGCAAGAGACGTTCGACAATCGCGGTGGCAGCCCGCTGCGCCGCACCGCCACGTTCACCCCGGTGGATCCGGCGGCCCCCGCCATCGCGCCGGTCACGAAGGTCCTTGAGGCGGCTCCCGGCGTGATGCTGAAGGGCTCCGACTCGCTGCCACCCGTTGTCTGGATCGCGTCGCCACGGAACGTCACGGCCTACGACGCCGGCGTGCCCGTGACCGTCTCGTACGCGGCCCAGTCGGGACACGGCCCGTCGCCACAGACGGCCACGGGGCCGGTGCCGTCGGGCGGCCTGCTCGACGTCGGCGTGGCCGGCGACCCGTCCACGTGGGGGCCGCGCACGTTCACCGTGACGGCCAGCGACGCCGCCGGCAACACCGCGACGCTGACGCACCAGTACTCCGTCGACGACTTCCCCGGTAAGCCCGTTCTGCAATCGCCGGGCGACGCGGTCTCGGTGGCCAAGCGTCCCGTGCTGACGTGGCAGCTCACCGACCTGGGCGTGGCCCCCACGCGGCTGCGCGTGACCGTGCAGCCCAAGGGGCAGAAGGTGCGCACGTACGACGGCGTGTCGTCGCCGTTCACGGTGCCCGAGGACATGCCGGCCGGAGAGGCGACGTGGAGGGTGACGGCCATCGATGCGCAGGCGCCTGCGCCCGGCCACACCGTCAGCTCCGACTGGCGGCGCATGAACGTGGTGGTCGGCGCCCTGCCCGGGCCCCCCACCAGCATCGCGCTGACGTCGGCCGCCGGGGCCGCGCGCCCGTCGTTCATCTGGAGCGGCGAGGCCGACGCCACGTTCGACTGGATGATGGTGCAGGGCGACCGCGTCGTGCTGGGGCCCGCGTCCGTGACGGTGGCGGCGCTGCAGGCGCCCGGCGACCTGCCACAGGGGGCGTACGCCCTGAGGGTGCGCCAGACCACGCCGTTCGGCGGTACCGGGCCGTGGAGTGGTGACTTCGCGTTCACCGTGTCGGCGGGTTCGTCGGGGGCGGCGCCCAGGCCCACCATCGCCGCCGTGCAGGGGGCGTCGGGGCTGGCCCGGCCGAAGCCCCGCGCGGCGCGCTATCCCACCGTGCGGGCGAAGCGCCTCACGCCCAGGGCGGGGGTGCGTACGACGCGGCGCCCCGTGCTGCGATGGCCGCGGGTCAGGGGCGCATCGCTGTACAACGTCCAGGTGTTCCGTGTGGTGGGCACGCGCTACGTCAAGGTGGTGACGGCGTTCCCGCGCGCCAACCGCTACCGCGTGCCGCGCAACAAGCTGCGCCGCAACGCGGTGCACGTGTGGCGCGTGTGGCCGTACATGCGCACGGCCAAGCGGTACAAGACCGCGCCGGTGGGCGTCAGCTGGTTCCGCCCCCGGTGACCCCGGGCGGCTGAGTTCGCCTCACCGCGGGCCCGTCTGGAACGCGGCGGGACCGCGGAGCGGGCGCGGGATGACGCGCGGCGGCGCGACGTCCGCGTTTGCGCCCCGTGTGAGTGGGGCTAAGATGCCCCCCATGGCGCGCCCTTCCTCCGCCGGTGCAGCGCTTGCGCTCTCCACCGGGCTCGCGCTCGTGGCCGCGCCCGGCGCCGCACAGACCGTGACCCCGGTGATGATCCCGCCATACGTGGAGGGGCTCACGGGCGTGAACGGGTGGCTGCGTACGCCCGCGCGGGTGGAGTTTCTGTGCACGCCCGACCGCGGTGGCGTGAGGGTGAAGTCGTGCCCCCCCGGGCTCACGCTCGCCGAGGGCGCCGTCGGCCCGTTCACCGGCACGGCGGTGTTCACCCAGGGCGGGGGCGACACCCCGGTGACCGTGACGGTTCCCGCCACCGATCAGACGCCGCTGCGGGGCGTCGACAGCCTGGCGCCCGCCATCGAGATCACGTCGCCGGCCGACGGTGCGACCCTGACGGCGGGGACGCAGGGGATTCTGGCGTACACCGTCGATCCCCGCGGGCCTGCACCGCTCGTGACGGCCGTGCCCGCGTCGGGCAGCGTGTTCGACGTCGGGGCGGTGGGGCTGGGCGGCGTGACGGTCTCGGCGACCGATGAGGCCGGCAACACGTCGTCGTCGGTGCGTACGTACGCGGTGACCGCCGCTCCGCCGCCGCCTCCGCCGCCTCCACCTCCACCGCCGCTCGCTCCCCCGGCCCCGCCGCCCGCCGCCCCGGCGGCACCGCCCCCGCCCGTCTTGGTGGCCCCGTCGGGCGTCACGAGGACGTCGGCCGACGGGGCGACGCGACCGTCGTTCCGGTGGGCCGGCGCGGACGGGGCCTCGTTCGAGTACCAGATCGCCGCGGCAGGACAGGCCGTGCTGGGCCCCACCACCACCGGCGCGCAGTCGGTCGCGCTGGGCGTGACGCTCGAGGCGGGCGCGTACGTGTTCCGCGTGCGCCAGACGACGGCGGCGGGCACGGGCCCGTGGAGCGCGGACCTGCCGTTCTCGGTCGCCCCGGCGGGCACCGCGGCCGGCGTCACGCCGACGGCCCGCACATCGCTGCGCGTCATCTACCCGACACAGCGCGCCCGCATGCTGCGGCCGAAAGCGGGCAGTCGCACGTCCCGCCGGCCGCTGTTGAGCTGGACCAAGCGCCGTGGCACCGTGCTGTACAACGTCCAGTTGTACCGGGTCAAGGGAGTGCGGTACCGCAAGGTGATGAGCGTGTTCCCGCGCACCAATCGCGTGCGCGTGCCGACCAAGCGCCTGGCCCGCAACGCCGTGTACGTGTGGCGCGTGTGGCCATACCTCAGCTCCACCAAGCGGTACGCCAAGGCCCCCATCGGCACCAGCTGGTTCCGGCCACGGTGACGTCGGCGGGCGGGCGCTAGCGGTGGACCAGGCCTTGCGCGACCGGTGGCTGGCCCATGCCCGGCGCCGGATGTCCGGGGCGGGTCTGCGCACGGGCGCTGCCCGGGCGCGCGTGGTGGCGTTCATGGCCGAGGAGGGCCAGTGCCTGGTGGGCGCGCAGGAGATCGTCGACGGCCTCCGGGAGCGCGGCGGGGGCGGTGCGCAGGCGTCGGTGTACCGGGTGCTCGACGAACTGCACGGGCTGGGCCTTGTGCGGCGCAGCGTCGACGACCAGGGCGCCGCACGGTACGAGATCCACGACGACGATCACCACCATCACCACTTCGTGGATGACGCCACCGGCGCCGTCACCGCGTTCGAGGACGCGGCCCTGGAGGACGCCCTGGCCGAGGCGGCCGAGCGCCTGGGCGTCGAGCTGAGCGGGCACGAGATCGTGCTGCGGGGCCGCAAGGTGCCTCGGGGGGCTCCTGCGGGCGACTGAGGCCCCGCGGTGCGTGCCCGCGTGGTGGATGGGCTAGGAGGACGCCGGCGGGTCGTCGCGCAAGAGCCGCTCGCGGTCGGCGGCGCTGCGGATCTGCACGGGGCCTTCGTCCGTGGGCGGCGGTGCGTCGGTACCCGCATCGCGCGGTGCTCCGGCGTCGTCCGCGGCGGGGGGCGCGTCGGACGAGGACACGGGCACGACGCGCGTGTCGCCGGCCTCGCGGTGCGCGGGGTCGCCATCGGGCGCACGCTCGTCGCGCGCGGGCACGTCGGCCAGCGTGCGGGGTGCCTCCACCGGCTCGGCGGGGGTCGCGTCGGCGTCGGCGTCGCGCCCGGTCGTCACGGGCGCCGGCTCGCGGAACTCCAGCTCGCGGGTGCGCTCGCGGCGGGGCGACAGCACGTTCAGAAGCAGAAGCACGCCCCCCACGGCCCAGATGGCGGACGTGACCCAGTTGGCGGCCGCCAGTCCGAGCACGTCGCCGGTGACGAAGCCCAGCACCGCGGCCACCAGCATCGCGACGCCGACGATGGCCGACATCGCCTTGGCCAGGTGGTGCTGCGCCGCGCCGAACAGAAGCAGCGCGCCCGCCAGGATCGTGATCCAGCTGGTCCACCCGTTGATCTCGATGCCCCAGTGGGACGTGCCGACGGGATCGGCGTCCGGGAAGCCAGCGATGGCGGGGAACGACGCGTCGCGCAGCAGGCCCAGGAGGCCGGCGGCGGTGGCCAGCAGCCCGATGACCAGCGCGGGGCCCTTGGCGAGGGACACCCCCGGCTGGCGCACGGTGTGCCGGTGGACGTTGGGGTCGGAAGCAGGCCTCTTCCCGAACATGTCGCACCCCCGTTTGGTGGTTTCGGTGGGTCGGCGTCCGTGCGGGCACCGACGTGGCCAGGCTACGTCACATGGTCCGAGGCGCGCGCAAGCGTAGGCGATGCGCGCCTCATGCGCGCGAAAAGGCGGGGAAGCGCTAGAGAACCCGCGACAGGAAGCGCTGCGTGCGCTCCTGCGTGGGCGCCGACAGCACGGCCGCCGGCTCGCCCTCCTCGATCACGACGCCCGCGTCGATGAACACCAGGCGATCGCAGACCTCGCGGGCGAACCCCATCTCGTGGGTCACCACCACCATGGTCATGCCGGCGTCGGCCAGGCGACGCATCACCGCCAGCACCTCCACGACCAGCTCGGGGTCGAGGGCGCTGGTGGCCTCGTCGAACAGCATCACCTCGGGGTCCATGGCCAGTGCGCGGGCGATGGCGACGCGCTGCTGCTGGCCGCCGGACAGCGCGCGCGGCCGGGCCGTGGCCTTCTCGGACAGCCCCACGCTGCCCAGGAGGTCGAGTGCCTTCTCACGCGCCTGGGCGCGGCCCATGCCCTTCACGATCTGGGGCGGGCGCGCGACGTTGTCGAGCACGCTGTAGTGGGGGAACAGGTTGAAGCTCTGGAACACCATGCCCATGCGGCTGCGCAGCGCGTTGGTGTCGGCCTTCGGGTGCGTCAGCTCGTCGTCGTCGATGAACACGCGGCCCGACGTGGGCACCTCGATGAGGTTCATGCATCGCAGCAGCGTCGACTTGCCCGACCCCGACGGCCCGATGACGCACACCACCTCGCCGCGGCGCACGGCGAGGTCGATGCCGCACAGCACCTCGTGGTCGCCGTACGCCTTGTGCAGGCCCTCGACGCGCAGCAGCACGTCGCCGGTGCTCACGGGATCACCACGGGGCCGCCGCCCGAGCGACGCCGATCGCGCTCGATGAAGTGGTCGACCAGGCGCGTCAGCGGCAGGGTGAACACCAGGTAGCAGATGGCCGCGGCGGTGAGGGGGGTGGAGTTGAGCGACAGCGACTGCGCATCACGGGCGGCACCCACCACCTCGGACACCGCGATGGTGGACAACAGCGACGTGTCCTTCGACAGGATGATGAACTCGTTCATCAGCGGCGGCACCACCCTCCGCACGGCCTGCGGCAGCACGATGCGGCGCATGGTCTGGCCGCCCGACATGCCGAGGCTGCGGGCGGCCTCCACCTGGCCGCGTTCCACCGACTCGATGCCCGCGCGGAAGATCTCGGCCAGGTACGCGGCGTACACCAGGCTGAGGGCCAGCACGCCGACCCCGAACGCGCCCATGCCGCTGAAGTACGGCACGCCCATGAACGGCAGGCTGACGTACAGCAGCACGATCACCAGCAGGGCGGGCAGGCCGCGGAACAGATCGATGTACGTCACCGCCACGGCCCGCGCGATCCACGTCAGTACGCGGCGGGGACGGCTGGCGCGGCCGGTGCGCGTCTGGCGCAGCACCGCCAGCGTCATGCCGCCGGCCGCGGCGAACAGCAGCGCCGTGAACGTGACCTTGATGGTCAGCCAGAACCCGTGGAGGATCGGGCCGATGTAAGGGCGCACGTCGTCCCACGAGAAGAACAGCTCGCGGATGGTTCCCACGACGACGTGCTCCCTGTCGTCCTACCGGTTCAGTTGGCCGGGGGCTCCTCGTTGAACCACTTCTTGTAGAGCTTGGCGTACGTGCCGTCCTCCTTGATCTGCGCCAGCCCCTTGTTGAACGCCGCCTGCAGCTTGGTGCCCTCCTTGGGGAACGCGAAGCCGTAGCTCTCGGACGGGCTCACCTTCGCCACCATGGTCAGCTGCGGCTTCTTGGTGGTGGCGTACGCCGAGATGGCGTAGTCGTTCACCACCACGTCCACGCGCTTGGCGGCCAGGGCGTTGAACGCGTCATCGATGATCTGGAACTGCTGCACGTCGGCGCCCGGCACCTTGGAGGCCAGGTCGGCGCCGGTGGTGCCGCGCTGCACGCCGATGATCTTGCCCTTCAGCGCGGTCTGCGCCTCCTCGGGCGTGATGGTCTTGCCGGTGAGCGAGTCGAGGCCCTTGGTGTCGTCGGTGCGCACCATGATCGACTGGTTGGCCTCGAAGTACGGGTCGCTGAACATCACCGTCTTCTCGCGCTCGGGCGTGATGGTGATGGACGATGCGGCCATGTCGAAGCGGCCCTGGGCCGTCGACGTGAAGATGGTGTCGAAGCGCTCCTTCTTGAACTGCACGTCGGTGACGCCGAACGTGGCGGCGATCGCCTTCACGACGTCGACGTCGAAGCCCTGCACCTCGTCGGAGCCGGGTTCGGTGAACTCGAACGGGGCGTACGGGATGTCGCTGCCCACCAGCAGCGTTCCCGGGGTCTTGAGGCCCAGGTCCTGTGCGGCGGTGGTCGCCGTGTCGGCGCCCTTCTTCGCGTCGTCGTCCCCACCACAGCCGGCGAGCGCAAGCGTCGCCGCCATGGTCGCGGCGATACATGCCATGAGCAACTTACGCATGAGCCTGGAGCCCTCCCGGAGCCGGTGTGATCATTCAGTGACTCTGCGAAACCTACCCGGCCGTCACGGCGAGCGGAACCGTCGCGCGCGCGTCACCCGCCGTTCGCGGCCTCGTCGGCACTCCCGGATCGCCAGTCTCCAAGCGTGTCGAGCGCCGTCAGCGACGCGTCGTCCTCGGGTCGGGCGTACCAGAACCCCTGGGCTCCGGCCACGCCCAGCTCGCACAGCTGGTCGTGCTGGGCGCGCGTCTCTACGCCCTCCACCACCAGGGGGACGGCGAGCTCGTTGGTGACCGTGACGACCGCCTTCACCACGGCCCGGGCCGCACGGCTGCGGGTGAGCTCGGCCGTGAACGAGCGGTCGATCTTGACGCCGTCCACGGCGAAGCGGGTGAGGTACGCCAGCGACGAGTAGCCGGTGCCGAAGTCGTCGAGCACCACGCGCACGCCGCGGGCGCGCAACGCGGCGACGGCGGCCAGGCTCTCGGCGCCGTGCGCCAGCATGGCGTCCTCGGTGATCTCCAGCACCAGCCGCCGCGGCGCGACGCCGTGATCGTGGAGCAGGGCGGCCACCTCGTCGTCCCAGCCGGGCTCCACGATGACCGACGGGGGCACGTTGACCCCGATGGACCGCCACGAGTCGGGCGTGCGGGCCAGGCGCATCACCGCCTGCCGCGTGATCCACCGGGTGAGGGTGAGCATCTGCCCGGTGCGCTCGGCGAACTCGAGCATGTCGTCCGGGCCGCACACGGTGCCGTCGGGCAGCGTCCAGCGCAGGAGGGCCTCGCAGGCGAACACGTTGCGGCGGTGGGTACGCACCAGCGGCTGCAGGTACATGGCGATCGCCCCACGCCGCAGCGCCTCCGCGATGACGGCGTCGCGGTCGACCCGGGCGGTGGCCGCGGCGGTCATCTCGGGCGAGTAGTGGGCGTAGTCGGTCGCGGTCGCCTTGGCCTGGTACATCGCCGTGTCGGCCCGGCGCAGCATCTCGTCGGCGCCGACGCCCGGGGCCGACATCGCGATGCCGACCGATGCGCCGATGCGGAACGTGCGCCCGTCGGCGATGAACGGTTGCTCGAGGCCGGTGGTGATGCGGTGGGCCAGGGCGGTGGCCCCGGTGGCCCCTCCGGTGCGCACGACCACGAACTCGTCTCCGCCCAGGCGGGCCAGCGTGAGCCCGTCGCACTCGGCCAGCAGGCGCACGGCCACCTGGCGCAGCACGTCGTCCCCGGTGGCGTGGCCGGAGGCGTCGTTGATGTGCTTGAACCGGTCGAGGTCGACGAACAGCACCGCGACCGATGCGCCGGCCGTCGCGGCTGCCGCGAGCTCGCGGTTGAGGGTGTCGAGCATCTGGACGCGGTTCGGGAGGCCGGTGAGGGGGTCGTGGTACGCCATGCGGTGGAGCGTCCGGCGCAGCTGGTCGCGCTCGGTGACGTCGCGCGCCGAGATCACCAGGCGGTCGCCACGGACGGCGATGGCGGCCTCGATCACCTGTTCGCCGCGCGTGCCCTCGATCACCAGGGGCCCATCGGCGGGGTCGCGCTCACTCACGCGCGCCAGGGCGTCGGCCGGCAGCCCCAGCACGTCCTCGAGCGCGGCGCCCTCGTACTGCCCGGGCCCGAACACGTGCTGCGACGCGGGGCTGCAGTACCGGACGAGCCCGGCGTCGTCGCCGATGAGGATGACGTCGCTGGAGTCCTGCACCAGCGTGCGGAAGTGGTGCTCGCGCTCGCGCATGGTGGCGTTGGCGTCCTCCAGGTCGGTGATGGTGACCGTGATGCGCAGCAGCATCGTCAGCACCGACACGCCCACCAGGATCACCAGCGACGAGCGGATGATGCCGGGCTCCACCAGCAGGCCCACCATCACGACCGAGGCGGCCACGCCGGCGAAGGCGTACACCCAGCCGCCGGTGCCGTGGTCGAGGGGCTGCCGCACCGGCACGACGCCCTGACGCATCAGCCGCACCAGCAGGGCGGCCAGAGAGACCCATCCGGCGACCATCAGGGCCTGCGCCACCGCGTCGGGGGCCGCGGCGACACCGATGCTGGGCAACGCGACCACGGTCCACGACGCCGCCCACAGCAGGCCGAACGACGCCAGCAGCACGCGCTCGATGCGCGTCGGGAACACGATCCGGCGCGACAGCCCCACCAGCAGCGCGGCGAAGAACCAGGCGAGCGCCGCGCACAGCGCGTCGATGTTGTTGTGCGCGGTGTCGGGCGCACCCTGCACCACCAGCAGCGCCGTATAGACCGCCACGAACGGGGCGACGGAGATCAGCATGGTGTCGGCCAGCATCTGGCGCCACGAGTCCTGGACGGTGGACGTCGCCAGGCACAACCCGCCGGTGGCGACGACCGCACCGGCGACGGACGGCCAGCGGGAGTCGGCCGGCACGATCACGCGCGCCGCGCCGCCCCACAGGATGCCCAGCGCCATCGAGCCGGCGCCGACGCCGTACAGGCGCGGTGCGGCCGCGTCGACGCGGCGCAGGTAGAGCCACACCACGATCGCCGTGACGACCGCGAGCGCGACGCCCCAGACCAGCTCGTCGGTCACGGTTCCGGTCGGCTCCGGCCCGCGGCGCCCGGCGGTGAGGTCACCGTGCTTCCGCGGGGTTCGGGTGGCCGCTGGCCCAGCCGGTGAGGCGGGTGAGGTCGTCGAGGTCGCGGGAGTCCTCGGGCCGGGCGTACCAGAAGCCCTGGGCCAGGGGCACGCCCAGCTCGACCAGGATCTCGTGCTGACGGCGGGTCTCCACGCCCTCCGCCACCAGGTCGATGCCCAGCTCGCGGGTGACGCCCACCAGGCCGCGCACCACCGACCGGGCGGCGCGGCCGGTGTCCAGCCCCTCCACGAAGCTACGGTCGATCTTGATGCCGTCGACCGGCAGCCGGGCCAGGTACGACAGCGACGAGAACCCGGTGCCGAAGTCGTCGACCACGATGCGGAAGCCGAGCCCGCGCAGCCGGGCGATCGCCTGGCGGCCGTGGTCGCCGTGGGCCACCATCGCCTCCTCGGTGATCTCCAGGTGGATGCGTTCGGGTGCCAGGTCGTAGCGGTCGAGCAGGCCCACCAGCTCGCCCACCAAGTCGGGCGTCGCCAGCACGACGGGGGGGACGTTGACCGCGATCGCGCCCCCGAACGCGGCGTCGTGGGCGAGGCGCTGGGCGGCCGCCTCCAGCATCCAGCGGGTGATGGTGCCCAGCTGGTGGGTGTGCTCGGCGAACGCCAGCATGTCGACGGGGGCCTGCACCGTGCCGTCGCGCCGCACCCAGCGCAGAAGCGCCTCGCAGCCGCGCACCTCCACGGTGCCGGTGCGGACGAGCGGCTGCAGGTACATGCGCAGGGCCAGGCCGCGCAGCGCCTCGGCCACCTCGCTCTCGGTGTCGACGCGGGCCAGGGCGGCCTCGGCCAGCCGCGCCTCGTACAGCGACCACGACGTCCGCGTGCGCTTGGCCCGGTACATCGCCAGGTCGGCCCGGCGCAGCAGCTCGTGGGCGTCGGCGTCGTCGACGCTGGGGGCGATGCCCGTGGACGCGCCGATGCGGTACGAGCGCCCCCCGACCTCGAACGGGCGGCTGAGGTCCTGGCCGATGCGCTCGGCCAGCACCTGCGCATCGTCGGGGGAACCCATGTGCACCAGCACGAACTCGTCCCCGCCGAGGCGCGCCAGCAGGCCGTCGCCCACCGCGGCGTCCAGGCGGATGGCGACCTGGCGCAGCACGTCGTCGCCCACCGCGTGGCCGGAGGCGTCGTTGATGTGCTTGAAGCGGTCGAGGTCGACGAACAGCACCGAGAACGGCTCGTCGGGGGCGCGGGTCGCGATCATCGCGTCGACCCGGTCGATGAGCTGCAGCCGGTTGGGGAGGTCGGTGAGCGGGTCGTGGTAGGCCAGCCGGTGCAGCGTCTGGCGCAGCGCGGCGCGCTCGGTCACGTCGCGGGCCGAGATCACCAGCTTGTCGTCGCGACGCGCGATCGACGCCTCCAGCACCTGCCGTCCCCGGTTGCCCTCCACCACCAGCGGGTCGTCGTCGTCGCTCGCGGGCAGCGTCGTCACGGCGTCGGGGTCGATGCCCAGCAGCGTCCACACGTCGCGGCCGGGGGTGGCCCCGGAACCCAGGGTGCGCTCGGCGACGGGGCTGGCGTACTCCAGCGTGCCGGTGGGGGAGCTGATGAGGATGACGTCGCTTGAGGCCTGCACCACGTTGCGGAAGAAGCGCTCGCGCTCCTCCACCAGGGCCTTGGCGTCCTCGAGCGCGCCCACGGTGACGAGGATGCGCACGATCAGGGCGCAGATCGCGATGCCTCCCAGCACCAGCAGCGACCAGCGCACGATCCCGGGCGAGATGCCCATCACGCCGAGCACGACCACCGTGACGCCCATGGTCACGAGGTACGCCTGCGCGCCCGAGCCGTGCTCGGTGCGCTCGGCGATGGGCTGGATGCGCTTCAGCGACAGCCGCACCTGCACGGCGACCGCCAGCGCGCACGACACCAGCGAGGCGATCAGCCATGACGCCCGCGGGGTGCTGAACCAGCCGGCCGCGTCGGCGGCGGCCGCCACCCACGCGAGCGAGCGGGCGACGCCGAACAGCGTCATCATCACGCGGTCGGCGGGGCCGGACACCGGTACCACGGCGGCCATGCGCGCCAGCACGGTGGCGCAGAAGATGGTGAGCGCGGCCGAGATGATGTCCAGCTCGGCCGACGCGCCGCCCACCGGGGTGCGCCACGCCAGCGCGATGGACAGCGCCCCGATCACCGGGGCGCCGGTCACGAGGTAGGTGTCGCACAGAAGCGGCTTCCACGACGGGTTCACCGCCCGCACCAGCAGCACGAAGCCCACGGTGGCCAGCACGGTGCCCGCCAGCGCCAGCGCGGGCTGCGGCGTGGGCAGCGCGAAGCGCGCGAAGTCGGCCGTCACGATGCCCACCGTGATCGCCGAGAGGCCGACGCCGTACAGCGGCAGCGCGTGTGTCTTGTTCGTTCGGGCGAGGTACACGCCCATCGCGAAGAACGCGATGAGGCCACCGCCACCGCCGACCAGCCACCACATCATGGTTCCGGCTGCGCCCTCCCGCGCCGCGCCCGCGCATCCGTGATCGAACGCCTCGCCCCAAGGATAGGAGGTTTCGCAAGGTCTGCGAAATCGCCGCCGCAACGCCCGGGGTGAGACGGCGTAAGGGCCCGCCGAGGCGGACCCTTACGTGAGTAGCGCATACGGGATTCGAACCCGTGTTACCGCCGTGAGAGGGCGGCGTCCTAGGCCCCTAGACGAATGCGCCACGGCCTGGCGGGCATTATGCCCGATCGGCGACCGAAAGCTGGGGGAGGAGGATTCGAACCCCCGCTACCGGGGCCAGAACCCGGCGTCCTACCGCTAGACGATCCCCCATCAGCCCTTCGGACGTCGGCAAAACTAGCACAGCACCTGAGCGTTGCGGCCAACGGACGGACATTGTCACGCGTCCACCTCGCCCACCAGGGAGTGCCAGTCGCCGTGCAACGCCGCGTAGCGCCCGCCGGCCGCGATCAGCTGGTCGTGCGAGCCCTGCTCGACGATGCGGCCGTGGTCGAGCACCACGATGCGGTCGGCGTTGCGGATGGTCGACAGGCGGTGCGCGATGAGGATGGACGTGCGGCCGGCCAGAAGGCGCGCCATGGCCTGCTCGATGCGCTGCTCGGTGCGCACGTCCACCGACGACGTGGCCTCGTCGAGGATGAGGATGCGGGGGTCGGCCAAGAGCGCCCGGGCGAACGACACCAGCTGACGCTGCCCCGCCGACAGCCCGGAGCCGCGCTCGGTCACCTCGCTGGCGAGCCCGTCGGGGAGGGCGGCCAGCAGGTCGCCGCCGTCCACGGCCTCGAGCGCCGCCAGCATCTGGTCGTCGGTGGCGTCGGGGCGGCCGAAGCGCAGGTTGTCGGCCAGCGTGCCGGCGAACAGGTGTCCCTCCTGCGGCACCATCGCCATCTGCTGCCGCAGCGAGTCGACGGTGACGGCGCGCAGGTCGTGGCCGTCGATGGCCACCGTGCCCTCCTGCGGGTCGTAGAACCGGGCGATCAGCTTGGCCAGCGTGGACTTGCCGGCGCCGGTGGCGCCCACCAGCGCGACGGTCTCGCCCGCGTTGATGTGCAGCGACAGGTCTTCGATGACGGGGCGGCCCGCCACGTACTCGAACGTCACGCCGGTGAGGTCGATGGCGCCTGCGACGGGGGGGAGCGGCGGCGCGCCGGGCTGGTCGGCCACGCGCGGGCCGGTCTTCAGCACCCCGTTGATCTTCTCCAGTGCCGCGGTGGCCGACTGCACGGTGCTGTACAGCTGCGACAGCTGCTGGATGGGGTCGAAGAAGTTGGACAGGTACCCGATGAACGCCACCATCACGCCCACGGTGAGGTCGCCGTCGAGCACGCGGTTGGTGCCCGACCACAGCACGGCCAGCGTGCCGCCCGCGGCCAGGAGCTCGATGCCGGGGAAGTACAGGCTCGACAGGTAGATGGTGGCCATGTTGGCCTGGCGGTACTCGACGTTGGCCTCGTTGAACGTGGCCCGCGCGGCGTCCTGGCGCCCGAAGCCCTGCACGACGCGCATGCCCGACAGGGTCTCCTGCAGCACCGCCAGCACGTGCGCCACCTTCTCGCGGGTGCGCCGGTACGCGCGCGACGATCCCACGCGGTACCACGCCGTGACGATCACCAGCAGCGGGAACACCGAGAAGCACATCAGCGCCAGCTGCGCGTCGTAGACGAACAGGATCACCACGACGCCCAGGAACGTCAGGCCGTTCAGCACCAGCGTGGTGACGCCCTCGGTGACCAGCTGGTTGAGGGCCTCGATGTCGCTGGTGAGGCGGCTGACGGTGCGGCCGGTGGGGACCTTCTCGTGGTAGCCCAGCTCCAGGTCCATGATGTGCCGGAACAAGCGATTGCGCAGGTCGAACAGCACCCGCTGGCCCAGCCACGTGGACGCGTAGATCTGCAGGCCCGCCGCGACGGCCGCGACGATGCCGGCGCCCACGAACAGGGCCACGCACCACACCAGCACGCTGCTGTCCTTGTCGCCGATGCCGTGGTCGATGGCGTACTGCGCCAGCGCCGGCTGGGCCAGCGACCCGGCGGTCACCGTCAGCATCAGCACGATGGTGACGGCGGTCTGCCACAGGTAGGGGCGGAAGTACGGGGCCAGCGTGCGCAGGCGCCGCCCCTCGGGGTCGGGAGCCTCGATCTCCTCGTCCTCGGCGCGGGGCGACAGGTGCCCCCAGGGGCCGCGCGTGCTCACGAGTCCCCCAGCACCAGCTCGGGGCGGGCCAGCCCGGTGCGGTGGATCTCGCGGTACAGGGGGCTGGTTCCGTAGAGCTCGTCGTGGGTGCCGCGCGCGGCGATGACGCCGCGGTCGAGCACCACGATCTCGTCGGCCAGCTGGATGGTGGACAGGCGGTGGGCGATGATCACGGTGGTGCGTCCGGCCATCACGGCGCGCAGGGCGTCCTGGATCTGCCGCTCGGTGGAGGCGTCGACCGACGCGGTGGCCTCGTCGAGGATCAGCACGCGCGGGTCGGTGATGACGGCCCGGGCGATGGCCAGGCGCTGACGCTGCCCGCCGCTGAGCGTGAGGCCGCGCTCGCCGATGACCGTGTCGTATCCGTTGGGGAGCGCCTCGACGAACTCGTCGGCGGCGGCCAGGCGGGCCGCGGCGCGCACCTGATCCAGGGTCGCGTCGGGACGCCCGTACGCGATGTTCTCGCGCACGGTGGTCGAGAACAGGAACGGCTCCTGCGACACCATCCCCACGGCGCGGCGCAGGTCGTCGAGGGCCAGGTCGCGGATGTCGACGCCGTCCAAGAGCACGCGTCCGCCGGTGGGGTCGTAGTAGCGGGCGATCAGCTCGGTGAGCGTCGACTTCCCGGAGCCCGTCGCGCCGATCAGCGCGACCACGCGTCCGCCGGGGATGTCGAGGTCGACGCCCTGCAGCACCTCGCGGCCGAACGGGTCGGCGGCGTCGCCGGTGCCGTACGCGAAGTGCACGTGGTCGAACGTCACCCGGCCGTCGCCGTCGGGAAGCGGCACGGGGTGGGCGGGCTCGGGCACCTCGGTCTCGGCGTCGAGGATCTCGAAGATGCGGCGTCCGCCCGCCAGGGCCCGCTGTCCGCCGGCCACCAGGAACCCGAGCGATCGGAACGGCCCCATCAGCAGGGTGAGGTACAGGTAGAACTGCACGAACTGGCCCAGGGTCAGCGTGCCGTTCATCACCTGGTGGCCGCCGAGCATCAGGATCACGGCGAGCCCGGCGGTGGGCAGGAACCCCATCACCGGCTCGTACACGCCCTCCACGCGGGCGACGTCGAGGCCGCGGTTCATGGCCCCGTTGGCGACCCGCTCGAACGCGGCGCTGCGCTCGCGTTCGCGACCGAACGCCTTGATCACGCGGATGCCGGCGACGCTCTCCTCTCCGGCCTGGCTCACCTCGCCCAGGCGTTGCTGCAGGTCGATGCGCAGGGGGTTGGCGACCTGCCCGAAGCGGGTGGCGACGGCCAGCACGGCGGGGCCGACGGCCAGCGAGAAGATGGCCAGTTGCCAGTCGATGGTGATGAGCCACGCGGCCGCCATGAGCAGCGTGAACACCGTGGTGAACATGAACACCAGGCCGTAGCCCAGAAAGAACCGCACGGTCTGCAGGTCGCTGGTGGCGCGCGACATCAGCTGGCCCACGGGCATGTGGTCGAAGAACGCCAGCGACAGGCGCTGCACGCGCGAGAACACGGTGTCGCGCATGTCGTACTCGACGCCCAGGCTGATGTGGCCCGAGATCTGGCGCCGCACCAGGCCGAGGCCGAACCGCACGACCGCGACCGCGAACACGGCCCACAGCAGAGGGGCGAGCTCGCCGCGCTCGCCGTGGCGCAGCACGTCGTCGATGATGCGCCCCGTGAGGTACGGCAGGATGAGCGTGCACACCATGATGCCGCTGGCCGCCAGCCCGGTGACGATCACCAGACCGCGGTACGGGCGCAGAAACGCGAGTAGTCGCCAGAGATCCGTCATAGATAGTTCACCGGTGAATCGTACTCCCGCGCGTGGGGCGGGCGCCCGTGCCACCGGCGACCCACGACGCTACCGGGCGCCGCGACCGGGGGCCCGTGGAACCGGCGACGCATCGTGGGATGCGGCAGCCGCGTCCGTTGCTCCGGGGCACGGGTACGATCTGCGCTTGGACGAGCCGCCGTGACGGGGAGTGGCTGTGGCGCGACGAGACGACGCGGACGAGACCGAGCTTCCTTCGCGCAGGTGGAGCGCCACGGTGCTCCTCGTCTGTGCCGCGGCGCTCGCCGCGTACCTCTGGTGGAGCCATGCGGAGACCCCGGAGTGGATCGCGTACCTGGTGATCTACGTCGTCATCGCGACGGCGGGATATCGCGTCGAGCGGCAGGTGGTTGTGACGGGGTCGGCGCGTGGCGATCGGCGGCGCGGCGTGTACCCCGGGTCTCGCATGGCACAGTCCATCGACGATGGGGCGCATGTGGGACGACGCGCCCCACCAAGGGATGGGAGTGGGCACGGGGCACGAGTCGATTCCCCCGTCCTTCGTCGTTGTGCCAGCGGGCGTGGCGTCCGGCATGTCCCGTCTTCGCGTCCGGCATCGATCGGGTGCCGGGGCGCATGATGCGTAAACAGCCGCCCCTGTCGCCGTCGACGCAACGCGCATTCGTGTGGTTCGTGGCCGGCGCGCTGACCTCGTTCGTCGTGGCGGTGGCCTCGAGGGCTGTGCGCGGCCACCTCGCCCCAGACGGGGAGTGGAGCGCACGTATCGAGACCGTCGAGGCGGTGCTCTTTCCGGCGCTCGTCGTGACCATGGTGGCGCTCGCCGTGCGCCTCATGCTCGCGATGCGAAGGGATCGCGCCGAGTGGGCGCGAGGCCGAGAGCGACCCCCCACGTAGCCGCGGCGCGGCGGCGTTGGTGGGTGGGCGCCCGGGTTCCGCGACGTCGGTCGGCGCCGGACGGACGAGATCTGCCTTCGTCTGCGTCTGGTCGTCGTGCCGCGGCCTCACGCACCCGGATACACGACGCGGCAGCGCAGCACGTTGGCCACCTCCGCATGCAGCAGGCCGGGCTCTGCCAGGTCACGCCCCCGCAGGGAGGCGGCAGCCCACCCCCCTGCGGCGCCGAGTTCGACGACGGGCCTGCGACCAACGTCGTCCAGCTCGCACCACCACACCTCGCCGCGCGCGGGCAGCGGGGTCACGACCGCCCAGCGGCCTCGCGGAACGAGGCCAGGTCACCCCACGCGTCCGGCTCATCGACGGGATGCGCGTCGTAGGCGGCGTACGAGGCGTCGATGGATGCGGAGCGCATCCGTGCAAGCAACGCGCTGAGTGCGTCGTCGATGAGAGCGGCGTCGCGCTTGCCGGAGGCTGCCCGCGCTCGGGTGAGGAGATCCGCGTCCACCGTCGTGCTCAGGCGTATGCGAGTCATGCCACGATCGTACTACGGAGCAGATTGTCGCTCGCTGCGCGAACGTGCGACGCGGTGCGAGATGGCGCTGCCTGGCGGTAAAGCCGGTGGCCGCGGGGCGGTGCGGCGGGTACCCGGAAGCGCCGCACGACAGGCCGTGGAGCGTCGGTCGCGTGTGATACTGCCGCTATGGGTGACACATACACCGTCGTGGTGGGAGAAAAGGGCCGCGTGGTGGTGCCGGCCGACGTTCGGCAGCGGATGGGCCTGGCCCCCGGCAGCCGGCTGGTGCTCGTCGATTCGCCCCAGGGCCTCGTGCTGTTGACACAAGCCCAGCTGCGCGATCGGGTGCGGGCCGGCCTGCACGGACGCGAGCTCGTCGGGGGCCTCCTCGACGACCGGCGCCAGGCGGCGCGCGCCGAGGACGCCGCCTAGTGTGCGTGCTCGACGCGTCCGCGCTGCTGGCGTACCTGGGCGGCGAGCCGGGCGGCGACATCGTCGAGGAGACGTTGGCGCGACCGGCCCACTGCGGCGCGGCCAACTGGTGCGAGACGGCTCAGAAGGTGCGGGCTGCGGGAGGGGACTGGCCGCTTGCACGCGCGCTGCTGCTGAGCTTCGACCTCACGATCGCGCCCGTCACCGTGGACGACGCCGAGGAGGCCGCCCGCCTGTGGAAGCGGCACAGCGGACTGTCGCTGGGTGACCGGCTGTGCCTTGCCCTGGCAGGCCGTCTGGGGACGGTGGCCCTGACAGCGGACCGTTCGTGGGGTTCCTCACCGACCGTCCGGCAGATTCGCTGACGCTGTGCGACGAAGCCCGGCGGGCCGACCGCACCGGGGCCACGCATCCTCCTGTGGCGCAACCGGACGCTGCGGGGCCGCGATCGTGGGATCGATGAGGCTCCTGCACACGCGCCTCGCGCTCGCTCTTCTCGCCGTGGCCGTAGTGGCCGGGTGCGGCGGTGAGTCAACGAGTGGCGCGTCGAGCTCCACCGTTGAGGATCACGCCTATGCGGCGATGTCGCGACCCCTCGCGGGGCCGCCGCCGCTCTTCACCGCGCAGATTCCCGCGCCGGCGCGGCTTGAGGGCTCCACCTCGTATCGGGTCGGTCGCAGCCAGAAATACCCCGCCTACCTCGTGCGCACCGCCGACGGGGAGCTGTGCCTGTACGCACGCGGCGACGACGGCATCGGCGGGTCGTGCACGCGCGGCGGGTCGCCCGATCACGGGGTCGTGGCCCTCGGTGAGGTGCGCGCCGACGGCGGCTACGTGCTCACGATCGCCGTCCCCGACGACGTGACGGCGGTCACAGCAAAGGGACGCGCTCACGTTCCCGAGGACAACCTGGTGAGCCTCAACCTGCCGTACGAGCCGACGAGCATCGAGATGGCGTCCTCGCGCGGCGACTTCGCGTTTCCCGTCGTCCCCCGCCGCCCCTAGCGAGGATCGCGTCGCCCGGCACGGGCCCCGGACGCGGCTCGGGTGTGGCAAGGTAAAACCCGCACACCGACCACGATCCGCGGGGGCGCGACCATCGGCAGCCGAGCATGGAACGAGGCACGCGACGGCGGGTTCGCCCCGCTGCCCATCGAGGACTTCGCGCCGCCCCAGGTGCTGGCCGTGCCCAACGTCAGCGAGGGCAGCGACCCCGGCATCATCGCCCGGCTCACCGAGGCCGCGTCGCTGCCGCGCGTGCGGGTGGTCGACGTGCACTCCGACGCCGACCACGACCGCACCGTCCTCACGCTCGTCGGGCCGCCCATGGAGATCCAGGACGCCCTGGTGGAGCTCGCCGGCGCGTGCATCGACCTCATCGACCTGCGCCGTCAGCGGGGAGTGCACCCCCGCGTCGGCGCGCTCGACGTCGCCCCCCTGGTGGCGCTCACGCCCGACGACGAGGCCCTCGCGTCCGAGGTGGCGCTGGTGGTCGCCGACCGCATCGGCAACGAGCTCAACCTGCCCGTGTTCCTGTACGGCGCCCTGGTGGCCGACCCGCAGCGCAACCGGCCCCACCACTTCCGCAGCGAGGGCATCGACGGCCTCGAGCGGGCGATGGAGGAAGGCCGCCTGCGCCCCGACGCGGGCCCCGAGCGCCTGCACCCCACGGCTGGGGCCGTGCTGGTGGGCATGCGTCCACCGCTGATCGCGTGGAACGTGGAGCTACCCGACGCGTCGCTGGCCGAGGCGCGGGCCATCGCCGACCGCATCCGCGAGACCAGCGGCGGCCACCCCGGCCTGCGGGCCCTGGGCCTCTACCTGCCCGAGCGCGGCGTCGCACAGGTGTCGATGAACCTGGAGGACTACCGGGTCACGTCGCCCGCGCGGGCCGTGCACGCCGTGCGCCGCGAGGCCGAGCGCCTGGGCGTGCGGGTAGGGTCGAGCGAGCTCGTGGGCATGATCCCGCGGGCTGCACTGCGCGGCACCAGCCCGCAGGCGCTGGGGCTCACGCGCTTCACGCCCGCGCAGGTGCTCGAAGCGCGTTGCCCCGACCTGCGCCGCCCCGACCCGGCCACCCGACGAACGCGAGACACCGACCGCTGATGGCGAAACGACGCAAGCCCCGACCCACCGGCCCGCCCCCCGCGCGCAGCCCCAAGATGGAGCGCGTCGCCTCGGGCACCGAGCGCCCCAAGGCGTCCGGCCCGCGGGGCCCCGAGCCGCGGCCGCCGTCTTTCAAGGGCGTGCTGTTGCGCGCCGTGGTCATCGCCGCGTTCTACGGGCTGTTCCTGCTGGTGGTGCTGAAGGAGAAGCCGGCGACCACGCTCTTGGTGGCGCTGTTCGGGTTCGCGCTGATGGTGCCGCTGGGCATGCTGTTCGACCGCATGCGCTACCGCAGCCAGATGCGCCGCTGGAACCAGCGCAGCGGTGTTGCCGCGCCGTCCACCACCACCCGGGCCAAGGAGCAGCCGGCCGCGCCCGACGCCGACGACGCGTGAGCGCCAAGGTCGAAGCCCCCAAGGGCACCCGCGACGTGCTGCCGCCCGAGAGCGTGCTGCGGGCCCGCATCCTCGCCGCCGCATCCGGGCTGTTCGACGCGTACGGCTACGGCCGCATCGCCACGCCCACGTTCGAGCAGACCGAGCTGTTCGTGCGCGGCGTGGGCGGCAGCACCGACATCGTGCGCAAGGAGATGTACACGTTCGACGATCTCGGCGGGCGCTCCATGACGCTGCGCCCGGAGGGCACCGCGCCCGTGGTGCGGGCGTTCGTCGAGCACGGCATGCACAAGCTGCCCCTGCCGGTGAAGCTCTGGTACACGGCGCCCATGTTCCGGTACGAGGCGCCCCAGGCCGGGCGCCTGCGCGAGCACACCCAGATCGGCGCCGAGGCCCTGGGCAGCGACGATCCGCTGCTTGACGCCGAGGCCATCGCCCTGCTGGGCGGCATCTACGCGCAGCTCGGCATCCCCGGCGTCCACCTGCGCATCTCAAGCCTGGGCGACGGGCCGTCGCGGGCCGCGTACCGCGACGAGCTCAGCGCGTACCTGCAGGCCCACGCGGCCGACCTGCCCGCCGACGCCCGCGAGCGGGCCGCCGAGAACCCCATGCGCCTGGTCGACGCCAAGGACCCCGCGGTGCAGGCGGTGATGACGGATGCGCCGCGCATCCTCGAGCGCCTCGGCGACGACGCCGCCGCCCACCACGCCACCGTGCTGGCGGCGCTCGACGCCGTGGGCATCGCGTACGTGGAGGACCCCACGCTGGTGCGCGGCCTCGACTACTACACCAAGACCGTGTTCGAGTTCACGTGCGACCGCCTGGGTGCCCAGAGCGGCATCGGCGGGGGAGGCCGCTACGACGGCCTGGTGGCCGAGCTGGGTGGCCCGCCCACGCCCGGCGTGGGCTTCGGATCGGGCATCGAGCGCATCGTGCTGGCGCTCACCGCCGACGGCGACCCGCCGCCGGCGGGCGGCGCCGACGTGTACTTCGCCGCGCTGACGCCCGAGGGGCGGGCGGCCCTGTTCCCCGTGATGACGCGGCTGCGGGGCGCGGGCGTCGCATGCACCGGCGACCACCAGGGGCGCAGCATGAAGGGCATGATGAAGCAGGCGGCCGCGTCCGGCGCCGCCGCGTGCGTCATCCTGGGCGAGCGCGAGCTGGCCGAGGGCCACGCGACGCTGCGCGACATGACAAGCGGCGAGCAGCGCGAGGTGGCGCTGGCGCAGCTTGAGTCCGTACTTCTGAAGGAGCACCGCCCGTGATCGGATCGACCCGCTACCGCACCCACACCTGCGTCGGGGCCGCCGACGCCGCCGGCGAGCGCGTGCGCGTGGCCGGCTGGGTGCACCGCCGCCGCGACCACGGCGGCGTCACGTTCATCGACGTGCGCGACCGCAGCGGCGTGCTGCAGCTGGTGTTCCACCCGGACGCCGCCGACGCCATCGAGGCGGCCAAGAGCCTGCATCCCGAGGACGTCATCACGGCCGAGGGGGAGCTGGTGCCCCGCGACGCGGCCACCGTCAACGACAAGCTGCCCACCGGCGCGGTGGAGCTGCGCGTCGATCGCCTCGAGGTGCTCACCCACGCGGCCCCGATGCCGTTCTCGGTGGAGGACGAGGGCGCCGAGGCCAACGAGGAGCTGCGCCTCACGTACCGCTACGTGGAGCTGCGCCGCGAGTCCCGCCTGCGGGCGCTCGAACTGCGCGGCACCGTGGTGCGGGCCATCCGCGGCGTGCTCGACGACGAGGGCTTCCTCGACGTCGAAACCCCCATGCTGACGCGGTCGACGCCGGAGGGCGCCCGCGACTTCCTGGTGCCCGCGCGCCTGCAGCGCGGCGCGTGGTACGCGCTGCCGCAGAGCCCGCAGCTGTTCAAGCAGCTCCTGATGGTGGGCGGCCTCGAGCGCTACTACCAGATCGTCAAGTGCTTCCGCGACGAGGACCTGCGCGCCGACCGGCAGCCCGAGTTCACGCAGGTCGACATCGAGGCCAGCTTCGTCGAGCAGGACGACATCATCGCGCTGGTCGAGAAGGTGCTGGTGGCCGCGTTCGCCGCCGGCGGCGTGACGCTGGAGGCGCCGTTCGCGCGCATGACGTGGGCCGATGCCATGCGCCGCTACGGCAGCGACCGCCCCGACCTGCGGTTCGGCCTCGAGATCCAGGACTGGTCGCAGGCCGCGGCCGCGTCCGGCCTGGGCGTGTTCGAGGGCGTCGTCGCGGCCGGCGGGGTGGTGCGCGGCATCGTGGTGCCGGGCGCCGGCGGCGGCATGTCGCGCAAGGACCTCGACGGCCTGGTGGCCGAGGCCCAGGAGATCGGGGCCAAGGGCCTGGTGTGGGCCGTCCCGGGCGAGGGGGGCGCGCTGCGCTCGTCGGTGAAGGCCGACTTCCTGGCCGGGCTGTCCGACGCGTTCGGGGCCGCGACGGGCGACCTCATCGCCGTGGTCGCCGACCAGGAGCCCGCCGCGCAGAACGTGCTGGGCGTGTTGCGCGGGCGCCTGGCCGAGCGCCACGGCCTCGTCCCCGAGGGGGCGTGGGAGCCGCTGTGGGTGGTCGACTTCCCGCTGGTGGAGTGGAACCCCGGCGAGAAGCGCTGGGACTCGCTGCACCACCCGTTCACGTCGCCGCGCGCCGACGACCTGGGCCTCATGGAGTCCGACCCGGGCGCCGTCACCGCGGTGGCGTACGACATCGTGATGAACGGCCTCGAGCTGGGCGGCGGAAGCATCCGCATCAACGACCCCGAGGTGCAGCAGCGGGCGCTGGCCATGATCGGCATGGACGCCGACGAGGCCGAGGCACGGTTCGGCTTCCTGTTGCGGGCGCTCGAGCTGGGCGCACCGCCGCACGGCGGGCTGGCGCTGGGCCTCGACCGCATGGTGATGCTGCTGGCAGGCGCCGCGTCCATCCGCGACGTGATCGCGTTCCCGAAGACCGCGACGGGCGGCGACCCGCTCACCGGGGCACCCGCCGAGGTGGACGCCGTCCAGTTGCGCGACCTTGGCATCTCGGTGACACCGCCGCCCTCGCCGCCGGCGCCCAAGGGCTAGCGGACCCGCGTGTCGCGGCGGGCACGCGTGATCAAGGCGGGCGGCGTGGTGGTGGCCGCGGCGGCCGTCGGAGTCGCCATCTACAACGGCACCACCGGCGAGCGCCCGCCGCCGCAGGCGCTCGTGCCGGCCGCCACCGTGATGGCCGACGCCGGCCCGTCCGGCGTGGTGATCGTGCGCGACGGCGCGGTGATCCGCGTCGACGAGCAGTCGCCCCCCGGGCGACTGGTGATCCCGGCCCCGCGCCGGGCTCCCTGGCCCGACGGCCTGGCGGTGGGGCGGTTCCGCGTGTGGGTGTCGGCCCAGGGCCTGGTGCGGGGCTACGCCCGCGGCGGGCGCAGCGTCCGGGCGGTGCGGGTGACGGGCAGCGAGGCCCTGCTGCTGGCCGAGGGCAATCGCCTGTTGTGGGCCGCGACGCCGTACTCGGACGTGGCCCGCTACGGCCGCCTGACGCAGAGGCCCATGGTGTTCCGCGGAGTGCGGGTGCCCGGCGCGGTGCGCGACATCGAGGCGCGGGGCGAGGACGCGTGGGTGATGCTGGCCGCGCCCGGGCGGCGCACGGTGGTGGCGCGGGTCACGGCCGGCGGGGGCGTGCTGGTGGTGGCCGACCTGCCGGGGCGGTCCACCGGCATCGCCGCGGGCACCCGCACGCTGTGGCTGCTGAACGACGCCGGGCTGTACCGCATCGACATGGACACGCTGCGGATGGCGGGGCCGCTGCCCGTGCAGCCCGGCTCCGACGAGCTCACGGCGGGGCCCGGTCGCGTGGTCACGGTGGACTCGCAGACCGGCATCGCGCTCGACCGCACGCTGGGCGGCCGGGTGTTCACGTACAACGTCGGCCGCCAGGCCCGCGCCATCGCGGGCGCCCGCCGCGGCTTCTGGGTGACCACCGGCGACCAGGCCACGCCCCGATTCGTGGAGTACCACTCCACCAGTTGATGCGTGTCAGCGTGTCACACCGCGCCCCGGGACGGGGTCGGGAGGCGCCGCCGCGGCTATGTTCGGCGCACGGTCGGCCCATACGCCGCGCCCGGACCACGTCGCCCTCTCCAAGGAGGTGCCATGCGCGCCCGTGAATTCCCGTACTCGGCCGAAGACCGCGCCGCCGATCTGGCGTGGTGGGACGCCTGCAACTACCTCACCGTGGGCCAGATCTACCTGCAGGACAACGCCCTCCTGCGGCGCCCGCTGGCGCCCGAGCACATCAAGCCGCGCCTGTTGGGTCACTGGGGCACCAGCCCCGGCCTGGCGATGATCTACGCGGTGCTCAACCGGGTCATCCGCGAGACATCGTCGCCGTGGCTCTACATCACCGGCCCCGGGCACGGCGGTCCGGCCCTGGTCGCCGCCGGCTACCTGGACGGCGGCTACACCGAGGCGTACCCCGAGATCACGCGCGACGAGGCGGGCATGCGCGAGATGTTCCGGCGGTTCTCGTCGCCCGGCGGCATGCCCAGCCACGTCAGCGTGCAGACGCCCGGCAGCATCCACGAGGGCGGGGAGCTGGGGTACGCGCTGGTGCACGCGGGGGGAGCGGCCATGGACAACCCGGCGCTCAACGTGGCCTGCGTCATCGGCGACGGCGAGGCCGAGACCGGGCCGCTGGCCGCGTCGTGGCGCCTGCCGAGCTTCCTCAACCCGTTGCGCGACGGCGCGGTGCTGCCGATCCTGCACCTCAACGGCTACAAGATCGCCGGGCCCACGGTGCTGGGGCGCACGTCCGACGACGACGTGGTGGCGTACCTCGCGTCGCAGGGCTGGGACCCCATCGTGGTGGCCGGCGACGACCCCGACACCGTGATCACCGACCTGTACCGGGCTGTGCGCACGGCCGACGCCCAGGTGCGCGAGCTGCGCGACGACGTGGCGGCGGGCAGGGTGCCGCTGCAGCAGCGTCACGCCTGGCCCGCCATCGTGATGCGCACCCCCAAGGGCTGGACCGGACCCCATGAGGTGGACGGCGTACAGGTGGAGGGCACGTCCCGCTCCCACCAGGTGCCGCTGGCCGGCGTGAAGGACGATCCGGCCCACCTGGCGCTGCTGGACGAGTGGCTGCGCTCGTACCGTCCCGACGCGCTGTTCGATGCCGGCGGCGGGCTGGTGGAGGCGCTGCGCGCGCTGGCACCTGACGGTGACCTGCGCATGTCGGCCACGCCGTACTCCAACGGCGGGCGCCTCAGCACGCCGTTGCCCCTGCCGGCGCTCGACCCGTTCGAGGTGGCCGTCGACACCGCCGCCCGCGGCACCGGCGAGCACGGCAACACCGAGCCGTTCGGCCGCCTGATGCGCGACGTGTACGCGGCCGACCAGGCCACGGGTCGCCCCGGCACGTTCCGCCTGTTCTGCCCCGACGAGACCGCCAGCAACCGCCTGCAGGCCGTGTTCGAGGTGTCCGACCGCTGCCTCATGGGGCCCCTGGAGCCCACCGACGAGGCGATCAGCGCCGACGGGCGCGTGATGGAGGTGCTGTCGGAGCACCTGTGTCAGGGCTGGCTGGAGGGCTACGCGCTGACCGGGCGCCACGGCGTGTTCGCCACGTACGAGGCGTTCGCGATGGTGTCGGTGTCGATGGCCGTGCAGCACGTGAAGTGGTTGCAGCACGCCCACGACATCGCGTGGCGGGCCCCGGTGCCGTCGCTGAACGTGCTGGTGACGTCGACGTGCTGGCGCAACGACCACAACGGGTTCTCGCACCAGGGCCCCGGCATGATCGATGCGCTCATCCCCCTCAGCCCCGAGGTGGTGCGGGTGTGGCTGCCTCCGGACGCCAACACCACGCTGTCGATCGCCGACCACTGCCTGCGCAGCAGCGACCACGTCAACCTGATCGTGGTCGACAAGCAGAAGCACCTTCAGTACCTGACGCTGGAGGAGGCCCACGCCCACTGCGCCGCGGGCGCGTCGGTGTGGGATTGGGCCGGCAACGAGCAGGGCGACCCCGACATCGTGCTGGCCTGCGCCGGCGACGTCGCCACCCAGGAGACGCTGGCGGCCGCGCGCCTGCTGGCCGAGTTCACGCCCGACCTGTCGGTGCGCGTGGTGAACGTGGTCGACCTGATGGCGCTGATCCCCGAGAACGACCACCCGCACGGCTTCAACGACAGCCGGTTCGACGCGCTGTTCACGCCCGACACGCACGTGATCTTCGCGTTCCACGGCTACCCGCGGGCGGTGCACCAGCTGGTGCACGGACGCTCCGCGCCCGGGCGCTTCCACGTGCGCGGGTTCAGCGAGCAGGGGAGCACCACCACGCCGTTCGACATGCTGGTGCTCAACCGCATGAGCCGGTTCCACCTGGCCCTGGAGGCCCTGCGCAGGGCGGCGCGGCGCGTGAACGGCTGGGACCGCCTGCGCGAGCACTGCAACGACCGCCTGGAGGCCCACCGCGCGTACGTCACGACGCACCTGGCCGACATGCCGGAGGTGACGGACGCGCCCGTGGTGGTGGGCTCGTGAGCGTGCTGGTGGTCAACGCGGGCTCGTCGTCGCTGAAGTACGCGCTGGTCGCGCCGGACGGTCAGACGGAGGCGTCCGGCGTCGTCGACCGGGTCGGACAGGACGCGGGCGAGGCGCGGCACTCGGTGGAGGGGGAGGACTTCTCGCACCCGGCCGCCGTCGCCGACCACGACGCGGCGTTCGACGAGATGCTGCGGGCGTTCGACCGGCACGGCCCCAGCCTCGACGCGGTCGAGCTGGACGCCGTGGGCCACCGGGTGGCGCACGGGGCCGACCGCTTCACGGGGCCGGTGCTGGTGGACGACGCGGTGCTCGACGCGATCGCCGATCTCATCCCCCTGGCCCCCTTGCACAACCCCGCCAACCTGGCGTGCCTGCAGGCGTCCCGGCGGGCGTTCGGGCACGTGCCGCAGGTGGCGGCGTTCGACACGGCGTTCCACCACACACTGCCCGACCACGCCGCCACGTACGCCGTGCCCGCCCAGTGGCGCGACGAACTGGGCGTGCGGCGCTACGGCTTCCACGGCATCAGCCACCAGGACGCCGCCCGCCGCGCATGGGACCTCATGGGGCGCCCCCCGCGCAGCGCCATCGTGGTGTTGCACCTGGGCAACGGCGCCAGCGCGTGCGCGGTGCGCGACGGGCACAGCGTGGACACCAGCATGGGCATGACGCCCCTGGAGGGCCTGGTGATGGGCACGCGCCCCGGCGACCTCGACCCCGGCGTGCTCGCGCACGTGTGCCGCGCCGCGGGCCTCACGTACGCGGAGGTCGACGACGCGCTGGTGCACGACAGCGGGCTGCGGGCGCTGGCCGGCGTGTCGGACTTCCGCGAGCTGTCGCGCCGGGCGGACGCCGGCGACGTCGCCGCCGTGCTGGCGCGCGACGTCTTCGAGTACCGCGTGGCGAAGTACGCGGGGGCGTACGCCGCGGGGCTGGGCGCCCTCGACGCCGTGGTGTTCACGGGCGCCATCGGCGCGCGCGCCGACGAGGTGCGTCGCCGGGTGTGCGAGCGCCTGGAGGTGATGGGCGTGCGCCTCGACCCCGGGGCCAACCGCGATCCGGCGGCCCGCGCCGGGAGGGTGTCGGTGGCCACCAGCCCCGTCGCGGTCTTCGCCCTGGAGGCCCAGGAGGAACAGGCGATCGCCGCGATGTGCCGCGACGTTCTGGGCCTCACCGTGCCGGACGTCCCCCGCGCCGACCTGGGGAGCCCCGCGGCGTCGTCCGCGGGCGCGGGCGCCTAGTCCCTAGTCGCGCCCGAAAAGGCGGGTGGACTCGCGCTGCAGGTCGCGTGAGAGCGTGAGCGTGGCCGCCTGTCCCACCGCGGCGGGCCAGCGCACAGTGAGCTTCCCGGCGTCCTCCAGGTCGCCCAGCGCGGCCAGCAGGGTCATGGTGCCCTGCCGCCCGTCGTCGAGACCCAGCTGGTCGAGGTCGGACGCGAGGTCGAGCGCCACCGCGCCGTCGTCGGGGCGGCCGTCGTCGAGCCACCGCAGTACCAACAGCATCTCCACGCGCGCCGCGAGCCCGTCATCCGCCATGCGGACAACGTTACGGCACGGCGCGCCGTGGAATCAGACGCGCGGCGCGACCAGCTCGAGCATCAGCATCGGGCCGATGGACGTCTCGAGCTCGATGACGACGTGGCGGTCGGTCCAGCCGAGGCTCGTGACCAGCGCGGTCTCGACGTAGCCGGACAGGCTGTGGACGCAGCGCTCGATCGCGGCGAGCGTGGTGTCGTCGAGGTCATCGAGGGCCGGGCTGAGGGTGAATGCGGGAAGGGGAGAGGGGACGATCATGTCGGTGGGCTCCTGCCATCCGTGGCGGTGACGTGACACTCCTCGTGTCGGTGACGCGGCCCCGAGGCGCGACGGCTGCTAGAGCCACTGCCCACGTGGCCGTAGAGGCGCTGCCCACGCCGCCTGCGCCCCACCGTTCATGGACCCGCGCGTGTTTGCCGACAAACGGATGAGTGACTACCCTGGAGGTGCCCGACCGTGTTCGCCACCGGCACGACGCCTGAGCCAACACGTACACAACGGGAAGTGGTGTCAGGACGGCTCTCAACCGAGTCCCGCCCGCCCGCATCCCACCTGCTTCGGCAGGTTCAGAGCTCCGACCGGAGCGGCACGGTGGGGTTTCCTCCTGGGCGTCGCACGCGTGCGGCGCTGGCCGTCGCCACGGCCGGCCTGGCGCTGGCGCTGGCCGCATGCGGCGGTGACGGCGACGCGGCGGGCGTGGATCCCGCGGCCAGCCCGGACGTGCCCGCGATCGCGGCTGCTCCCGTGGCGCCCGCGCCCTCTGGACCGCTGACGCAGGGCGACGTCGTCACCCCCGGCAAGAAGACCCCCGCCGGCGTGAAGGCGGCGCTCGGCAAGCGCCCCGTGGTGCTGGCGTTCGTCTACGGCCGCTCGCGCGACGAGCAGGCCGTGCGCGCGGCCGTGGGCAAGGTGCGCGCGAGCTCCACCGGCACGGGCGTCGCGTTCTTCGTATACGACGTCTCGAAGCGCGGCGGGTTCGGCGACCTCACTACCCGCGTCGCGGTCACCGAGACCCCGGCCGTGGTCGTGATCGGCGCCGACGGTCGCGTGGCCAACCTGTGGACCGGCCTGGTGGACGCCGAGATGCTGACCCAGTCGGTGGCGGCCGCGAAGTAGCCGCCCGACGCACCGGTGCCCGTCGCGGGCGCCGGTGCCATAACCTGGGCGGGTGAGCGGCTACACCGCACAGGTGATGCGTCACCTCGTCGACCCGGTCGGCGCGGGCCCCTTGGACGCGGCGGACGCCGTGGGCGAGTCCGGCGCCGTCGCGTGCGGCGACCAGGTGCGCATCCAGCTGTCCATCCGCGGCCGGCGGGTCACCGCCGCCCGCTTCCTGGCGTTCGGGTGCCCCGCCGCCACCGCGGCCGCCAGCCTGGCCTGCGAGCGGCTCAGCGGGGCGACGCTCGACGAGGGGCTGTCGCTGTCGGCCACCGACCTCGACCGGGGCCTCGGGGGTTTGGGCGCCGCCCGCCGCCACGGCGCCGACCTGGTGGCCGACGCGGTGGCCCGGGCGTTCGAGGGGTGGTTCTCGGCGCGCCTCGGCGACGCCGGCATCCCCCTGCGCCGCGACCGCATCGCGGTGGCGATGTCGGGCGGGGTCGACTCGGCTGTCGCCGCGCTGCTGCTGCGCGATGCGGGCTGGGACGTGGTGGGCGTGACCATGCGGCTGTGGCACGATCCCGCCGCCGCGGCCGCCGAGCGCTCGTGCTGCTCGCCCGAGACCATGCGCATGGCCCGCGAGACGTCCCACGCGCTCGGCATCCCCCACGTCGCCATCGACGCGGCCGACGCGTTCCGCCAGGGCGTGGTGGACGGGTTCATCGAGGGCTACGCCAAGGGGCTCACGCCCAACCCGTGCGTCGTGTGCAACGGCTCGGTGCGGTTCCGCCTGCTGGCCCAGGCGGCCGCGCTGGTGGGGGCCCGCGGCCTGGCCACCGGCCACTACGCCCGCGTGGTCCGCACGGGCGGGACGGCCACCATCGCCGCCGCCCGCGACGCCGCCAAGGACCAGAGCTACATGCTGGCGATGCTGCCGCCGGCCGTCGTCGCGCGCCTGCAGTTCCCCCTGGGCGACCTCACGAAGACCGAGGTGCGCGAGCGTGCCCGCTGCGCGTCGCTGGTGGCCGCCGAGGCGGTGGAGAGCCAGGAGGTGTGCTTCGTCGGCCAAGGCGGCTACGTGCCCTTCCTCGAGCGTAACGCGGGCCTGGCCGACCGCCCCGGCGACATCGTCGACGCCGACGGCGTGCCGGTGGGGCGCCACCACGGCTACTGGCGGTTCACGGTGGGGCAGCGCAAGGGCATCGGCGTCGCCGGCCCTGAGCCCCTGTACGTGCTGGGCACCGACGCCGCCGCCAACCGCGTCACCGTCGGCCCGCGGACGGCGCTGGCGTCGCGGCGCGTCGAGCTGGTCGACGTGGTGTGTCACGCCCCGCTCGACCCCGGCCACGCGTTCGAGCTGCGCGTGCGGTACCGTGGTCGTCCCCTGGCGGGGCGTTCGCTCACGCCCACCGACGACGCGTCGGCCGTGATCGAGTTGGACGACGCCACCGACGGCGTCGCGCCCGGTCAGACCGCCGTGGTGTACCAGGACGGCCGGGTGATCGCGGCGGGTACCATCGCGACGTCACACTCCCCACACGAGGTGTCCTGTGGACTGGTCTGAGGTTCTGAAAGCCGCGCTGTCGTTCTTCCTGGTGATCACCGGGCTGGCGCTGGCGTACCTGTTCGTCCGCATGGCCGGGGTGTTCTCGCGTCTCAGCATCACGATGGTGCGGGTGACCGACGAGGTGGTGCCGATCCTCAACAAGGGCCAGACCACCATGGACGGCGTCAACCGCGAGATGGACCGCGTCGACGAGATCATGGTGTCGGCCGTGCACGGCGCGAAGGGCGCCGAGCAGACCATGGTGACGCTGACCAACGCGGTGTCGGCGCCCGTGCGCAAGCTGTCGGGCCTCGCGGCCGGCCTCAAGGAGGCGGGGCAGACGTTCCAGGCCCGTCGCCGCATCGACGCGATGGAGCGGGGCACCGCCCCCGGCCCCGGCGCCACGGCACCGCCCCCGCCCGCGCCGGCTGCGCCCATGGCGTCCGCGCCCACGCCCCCGGCGGGTCGGGGCTTCCGCACGACGGGGCAGGAAGTGCCGCCTCGGACCGTGCCCGGGTCGGAGGGCTAGATGGCGCTCAAGAAGCTCGCTGCGCTGGGCCTCGTGGGGTGGATCTACTCCAAGGGGCCGCGCGACCCGCGCGAGTGGCCTGCATTCCTGGGCGAGCAGGTGGCGCTGCTCAAGGAGCAGGCGCGCGAGGCGGCCGACGCCGGCAAGCGGGCCAACGAGCGGCGCCAGCACCAGCTCGAGCGCGAGGTGGCCGAGGCGATGGGACAGGAGCCCCCGCCGCGTCCGTGACGGGCGGTGGGCGCGTCGTGACGGCGGACGGCGTGCTGGTACCATCGGCGGTCGCATGAACTCGCATCAGATCCGTCGGGCATACCTCGACTACTTCATCCGCAACGGCCACCGCGAGGTGCCGTCGGCGTCGCTCGTGCCGTTCGACGACGACCCGTCCGTGCTGCTGACCATCGCCGGCATGCAGCCGCTGAAGGCGTACTTCATGGGCACCGAGGACCCGCCCGCCCCGCGGCTGACCTCGTGCCAGAAGTGCTTCCGCACGGGTGACATCGACCAGATCGGGCACACCGCCCGGCACCTCACGTTCTTCGAGATGCTCGGCAACTTCTCGCTGGGCGACTACTTCAAGAAGGAGGCCATCCGGTTCGCCTGGGAGGTCTCCACCGAGGTCTACCAGCTCGACCCGGAGCAGATCTGGATCACGGTGTTCGAGGGCATGGACGGCGTGCCGGCCGACGACGAGGCCGTCGAGTACTGGGTCGAGCACGGCATGCCCCGCGAGCGCATCCAGCGCCTCGGCGAGGCCGACAACTTCTGGAAGGCGGGCCCCACCGGCCCGTGCGGGCCCAACACCGAGCTGTACGTCGATCGCGGGCCGTCGTTCGGTCCGGACGGGGGCCCCGTCGTGGGCGGCGACCGGTTCCTGGAGTACTGGAACCTGGTCTTCATGCAGTACGAGCGCGACCAGGACGGGCGCCTGAGCGACCTGCCCGCGCAGAACATCGACACGGGGGCGGGCCTCGAGCGCATCGCGGCCATCCTGCAGGACAAGGCGTCGGTGTTCGAGACCGACGCGTTCTGGCCGCTGATCGAGTGGGGCCAGCAGGCCGCGGGCGTCGGCTACGGCAAGGTGGAGCGGGTCGACCGCAGCCTGCGCGTGCTGGCCGACCACGGCCGCGCGATGACGTTCTTGGCCACGGACGGCGTGCGCCCGTCCAACGAGGGTCGCGGGTTCGTGCTGCGCCGCATCACGCGGCGGGCCGTGTCGGAGGCCGCCCACCTGGGCCTCGAGCCCACGGCGGTGCTGGGCCTGGTGGATGTGGTCGCCGAGCGCTGGGGCGACGCGTACCCCAGCCTGCGCGAGCGGCGCGAGGACGTGCGCGACACGCTGGGCGCGGAGGCGGAGCAGTTCGCCCGCACGCTGCAGGCGGGCCGGGCCCTCCTGGCCGACGTGGTCGAGCGCTCCGCGGCGACGGGTCAGGTGTCGGGCGACGACGCGTTCCGCCTGCACGACACGTACGGCTTCCCGCTGGACCTCACCCAGGAGGCGGCCAGCGACGCGGGCCTCACCGTCGACACCGACGGGTTCGAGGCGCTGATGGCCGACCAGCGAGAGCGCTCCCGGGCGGGCTCCGCCCAGGCCGGTCAGACCAGTCTGGCCGTGCGCGCCGCGGGCCTCGCCCGCCGGCAGCGCACCCGCTTCGTCGGCTACGACGAGCTGGCGGCCGACGCCGAGGTGGTGGGCGTGGAGGACCTCGAGGACGGCGAGCAGCTGGTGCGCCTCGACACGTCCCCGTTCTACGCGCAGGGCGGCGGCCAGGTGAGTGACGCCGGCCGGCTGGTGGCCGACGACGGCGTGCGCGACGTGCGCGACGTGCTGCGCGTCGGCGGCGACCAGGTGCTGCGGGTGGCCGGCGCTCCGCTGGCCGTGGGCACCCGCGTGCGGGCCGAGGTGGACGGCGCGGCGCGCGCGGCGACCCAGGGGCACCACACGGCCACGCACATCCTGCACTGGGCGCTGCGCGACCAGCTGGGCACCACGGTGCAGCAGGCGGGCTCGTACGTGGGGCCCGACAAGCTGCGCTTCGACGTCACCCACCGGGGCAAGATCCCGCCCGACGTGCTTGCCGAGGTCGAGCGCATGGTGAACGCGCGCATCGACGAGGACGCCCCCGTGACGTGGAGCGAGATGCCCAAGGCCGACGCCGACGCCCGCGGCGCCATCGGCCTGTTCGGCGAGAAGTACGGCGACGTGGTGCGCGTGGTG
>CAUJCX010000038.1 GCA_963169235.1 Actinomycetota bacterium
CGGGGGTCTGCGGTCGCCCATCTCGTCGAGTACGCGTGCGAACTCCCAGAACATGCTCGATTCCTCACCGGCAAAGCCTGCCCGGTTCCCCGCAAGGGAGAGATCGGTGCATGGAAAGGTCGCGGTCGCCAGGGAGACATCCGGGATGTCCTCGCCCGTGACGCCCCGAATGTCCGCAAGGGTGAAGTGCTCCCCGCCATAGTTGGCCTCGTAGAGGGCCATCTTGGACTGCTCGATGTCGTTCGCCCAGACAACCTCGAAGCCAACGCCCTCCAGCGCCTCGCGAACCAAGCCGATCCCGGCGAAGAACTCGGCGACGCGGGGGCAGGAAGAATCTGTCTCAGGCACTAGCCGGAACCTTCGGCGGGAGGAGGGTCGCGCCCAAGCCTAGATGGGTCCGCGGACGGAAGCCCCGCCGAGACGGCTGGTGAACCACCGTCGTCCGGCCCGCCGTCTACCGTCGATGCAGCGATTCCCCTGGAAACCAGGGACTCTGTATCGCTGGAAGGAGGTGGTGAACATGGCGAAAAATCCGCCCACGGGCGACGGCCACCGCATCGGTGCCGTCCGCGGTCGCTCCCAGGTCCAGACGCCGAACGGCAACTGGGTCAAGCGGGACACGGAGACTGGTCGCTTCATGGACCAGAAGATCGACGGCAAGCCCTTCAAGGGTGTCCGGAAGGAGAAGTAGGTCACTGACCTGACCTGCTGGCAGTGCCGAGGTGGGGAGCCTGACCGCTCCCCACCTCACTTTCGAGGTTGGTCAGCCTGATCCTCTGGCCATGAGGGTCAAGAGGTTTGGGTTCAGCTTCAATCGCGCGAGGCCCGCTCGCCCGGCCCGGGAACCCGATGAGCATCGGTTTCCCGGGCCCGCGCGCCTGCCTCGAGGCTCTACCCTGCGTCGCCGGAGGGCCGGTCGCGGGCGGTGTAGCCGCCGAAGCGCTCGACGATCTGGTCGTCCAGTCCGTCCGCCTGGGTCAGGAAGACGCTCAGGGTGATGGTGAACGCGTGCTCGGTGATGGTGTCGCCCACCAGGGAGTGGCTCCACACCACGTCGCCGTCGCGGTTCAGGCTGAACGCGCCGAAGCGGGCGTCGTGGTTCATCAGCAGCAGCCACCGCATCAGGTCGTCCGTGACGTCGACGTCCTGCACCAGCAGCGACGACAGGTCGATGATGGTCGACTCGGGCTCCACCGGCTGCACGGCGGCGCTGACGACCACGGTGCCGTACCGGATGTAGACCACCGATTCGCGCTGGTCGGGGATCACGTCGATGTCGTCCATGTGCCCCACGGCGCTCACGACGATGCCGTACGCGGTGCGGTGGGCCTCACTCGCGAACGCGATGGAAACGCCGTCCGGAAGCGCGGGACCTTCCCACGAGTACTCCAGCGAGATGCCGGCCTCCCTCCCCACCGCAGCCAGCGTCCCGCGCACCGCGGCGACGATGTGGGGGCAATCGTCGCGAGAGGCCGCAGGAAACGCCTGGATCCACGGATCGGCGTCGACGACCCCTGAGTTCCAGCCCATGGAACGCAGCATGGCGAGCTGGTGCATGGACGGGCGATGGGTGCGCGCGAGGCGCGGGTTGATGTGGAGCTTGCCCACCAGCGAGTCGTCGTACTTCGTGAACAGCACCTGGTAGTTGCGCTCGCGGTCGGCCACGAGCAGCACCCAATGGCGTTCGTTGATGGAATCGTCCACCAGCTCCCCGAGCGCCGCGGCGATGTCGTCATCGGTGGGGTGCTCGATCGGCATGTCGTCACCGTACCCGACGCCCTCGGCGATTCGCTGGCGCCGGCAGTGCGGTGTGACGCCCGCCATCATCCGCGTCGGGGCTCAGAACGCACCATGCCCCGCACCGGGGTGCGGGGCATGAGTGTTGCCAACCGTTGCGGGGAGACCCGCGCAGCGTCCCGCTCCGGGGATGGGACGCTGCGATGTGGGCCTCGCGGGCTGCTACTTGTCCAGCGGGGACGTCCGCATCTGGATGTGTCCGGCCCAGCCGTGCTGCACCTCGTTGTGGATCACGGGGTCGAGACCCTCGTTCATCCAGAGGCCGCGTCCCTTCCAGCCGGCCTTGGGGTCGTCGATGCGACCGTCGAGACCGCGCATGTACGCGTTGAGCGGGTAGGGGATGCGGATGACCGTGAACTTCTTGGTCTTCTGGCTGAACGCCAGCAGGGAGTCGGAGTTGGTGCCGCAGAGCACCACCGTGTCCTTGCCCATGCCCAGCGCGTCGTGCATGTCCGTCCACAGGTAGTAGTGCATGTCGGCGCTGTTGTTGGCCTCGGGGGCGGTACCCAGGTCCACGCTCGGACCGGGGCTCTTGTAGAACGTCCACCCCTCGGGGCACTGCGTGCCGTCGCCCCACGTCTGCTTGCACTTGGAGCGGTCGAACCGCCCCAGGTGGCCGCTGCCGCCCATGGACGCCCAGATGATGCCCTTGGAGTCGACGTCGACGCCGCGGGGTCCCATGCCGGGGGCCGGCGGGATGTACGACTCGAACTTGCCGGTCGCCGGGTCGTACCGCGTCAGCAGGCCGCGCTTGCCGGTACCCGGCTGCGCCGTCCACACCGAGCCGTCGACCTGGTTCGGGATGATGCCGTAGTTGAAGCCCGGCACCTTCAGGTCGGCCACGCCGTCACCGTTGGAGTCGACGATGACCTCCTTGTAGCCCTGCGCCTGCTGCAGCGTCTCGGGCCGTGCGGGGTCGTACTTCGACGGGTCGAACCAGCCCAGGACGTACGAGTCGCCACTGCTCCACAGCACGCCCTTCTTGTCGAACTGCAGGTGGTGGTTGCCGTAGCACGTGTCGATGAGCTGGAACTTGCCGTTCATCGGGTCGTAGTAGCCCAGCTGCCGGTGGTGCGGCCGTGTCGTCATGATCGGGTCGCTCTTGCAGAACTCCGGCATGTCCTGGGCCCACTCGCGGCGGATCTGCGTGGTGATCCACACGCGGCCCTTCGCGTCCATCATCGGGTTGTGCGGGTTCGCCGGGTTGGAGTACGCGTTGGGCAGCGACGAGACGCCGCCGGGAGCCGGGCTGCCCAGCGTGCAGAAGCCCGCGGGCGTCGGCTGGGTGGTCGCGCCCAGCGCCAGGTACGTCTGGGTGCACCACGGCTCGTTGAAGCCGTTGAGGGTCGGGATCTTGATCGTCCGAACGCGGTTCGTCTTGGGGTTGACGGCCAGCATGCGGTCGTTACCGATGTCGACGCCCCACACCGTGCCGTACGCGTTGCGGCGCGGGTTGTTCTTGTCGGTGGCCACCTCGTCGTGGGCGTACGTGAGCTTGTCGCCCCAGCTCCACTGGGTGATGACCATGTTGCGCTCGGCGCCCTTCGGGCGGGGAGGCGCCTGCTTCGGCGTCTCGCCGGCGGCGATGCGGGAGCCCCAATCGGCCAGCGAGTCGAGCAGTGCGTCACGACCCAGGCCCACCGTCGTGCCGTACATGGTGTTGGCCTTCATGGTGCCGTGCTCGAAGGCCTCACGCGTGGGAAGGTTGCGGGTGGGTCCGCTACCGATCTGGTGGCACAGCATGCAGCCGAGCTTCATGCTGCTCATCCACTCCACCTGGGTGCGTCCACCAGGCAGCGCCGCGGTGTTCTGCGGCGGCCGGTACATCGAGAGCCAGTAGTTGGACGGGTAGATCTTCGCAGCCTGGCGCCTATTGGCGGCCTTGCTGACGCGCAGGGCGAGCACGGCGCCAGGACGTGCGGCCCGCCTCTTCGAGTCGGCCAGGCCGTAACCCCGCACCCAGATCTTGTAGGTCTTACCCGCGGGCAGCTGGGGCAGTACGAACCGGCCCCGGCCGTCGGTGACGACGATCTTGCGGTACGCCTTGGTGAACTTGGTCTCGGCGATCACCCAGACCCCCGCCTCGGGCGTGCCCTTGCCCTTGCCCGACGTGACGGTGCCCTCGATGTAGTCCTTCGCCTTCACCTTCGCCTTGGGCGCCGCCGCAGCGACGTCGGCACCCCACGCCACCACGGCCATGGCCGCGACGGGTGTCATCACGGCAACCAGTTTTCTCCTCATGGGGACTCCCAGCCGAAATGTGCGGATCGCTACGAACTCAACGCGACGTTAAGACTGCCCCAGCACCACGACAACGGCGCCGCTCCGGCGCGCGCGGCGAAACCCCAGCCACACGACGGCAACGTTCGTGGCCACACGATCAATCTGGGCGCTCGTGCGCGATCGCGCGTCACGCCGAGGAAGATCCGCTCATCGGCGTCGGATCCGGACGCCGCGGATCACGAGGCTGCCCATGACGCCCAGCACACCACGCGGGATATGCAGACCATTGGTGGTGGCGGCGGTCTGCGCCGCCGCCGCGGCCAGCGCGACCCCTTCCCAGGCGGCCACCCGCCACTACTGGATCTCCGCCGAGAGCACCCGCTGGGACATCGTCCCCAACGGACGCGACGTCATCATGGGCATGCCCATCGACGCCCCGGAGCGGGTGACCACCGCGGTGGTGTACCGGCGGTACACCCCGGGCTGGAAGAAGCGCATGCCCAACACGGCGCGCTCGGCCGACAACGACGGCATCCCGGGGCCGCTCATCGAGGCGCGCGTCGGCGACACCGTCTTCGTGCACTTCCGCAACCGTGACCAGGCGTACCGCAAGCCCCACTCGATGCACTTCCACGCGTTCACGTACGCGCCGTCCAGCGACGGCACGTACATCCCCTACGTGTCCGGGCGCGGCGGCAACGTGCCGTTCGGCGGCTCGTTCACGTACAAGCTGATCGCGGGTCCGCAGAGCGCCGGGGCGTGGCCGTACCACGACCACTCCAGCACCATGGAGGAGTCGATCCACCGCGGGCTGTACGGACCGATGGTCATCATGGGCCGCAAGGAGAAGCCGCCGGACCGGCGCTTCGTCGTGGTGTTCCAGCACATGGGCCCGTACGCGACCATCAACGGCAAGGCGTTCCTGGGCAACACCCCGACGTTCCACGCCAAGGTCGGCGACGTGGTCGAGTGGGACGTCATCGCGCTGGGCGAGAACTTCCACACGTTCCACGTCCACGGCCACCGCTGGCTGAACCATGCAGGCGTCCCGGAGGACAACCGCGACATCGGACCCGGGGGCTCTTTCCGCGTGCGCTGGCGTGAGGACGCACCCGGGCGCTGGTACTACCACTGCCACGTCGAAAGCCATCAAATGAACGGAATGATCGGAATGTACGAGGTGTCACGATGACGAGGAAAACGCTGGTGATCGGAGCCCTGGGGACGGCCGGCATGTGCGCCGCCGCCGCCCCGATCCTGGGCCAGTCGGGTACACCCGGAGCGGGCGGGATGGCGGCGCAGGTGGCTATCACCGACGCCACGTTCCTGCCGGGCGACGTGGTCGTCGCCCCCGGACAGCACGTCACGTGGAAGAACACCGGGGCCGCCGTACACACGGTCACGTCCGACACGGGCGTGTTCGACTCCGGCAACCTGGCGCCGAAGGCCGTCTACAACCTGGCCGCTCCCGCCACGGCGGGCACGTACCCCTACACGTGCACGTTCCACGTGTACATGAAGGGCCGCCTGGTCGTCACCACGCTCACGATGCGCGGGCCGATGTCGGTGAAGGCCGGTAAGACCGCGAAGCTCACGGGCGCCGTTCCCGGCGGCGCGGCGGGCACGCCGGTGAGCGTGTCGTCGCTGCGGGGATCCACGTGGACGCCGGTGAAGTCGACGACGCTGGCCGCCGACGGCACGTTCTCGGTCACCACCCCGGCGCTGACGGCCGCCACCACGTTCCGCGCCCAGGTGGGCACCGACGTGAGCCCCTCGGTGGACGTCGCCGTGGCGCCCATCCTCACGCTGCGGCTCGTGAAGTCCCGCCTGATGGTGACGGTGCGCCCCGCCAAGTCGGGTCCCGCGCGGCTCGAGATGCTCAACCTCAACACGTTCCGCTGGCGGTCCGTGAAGTCACTGCGCATCGTCCGCGGCAAGGCCACGGTGACCGTGCGCAAGGCGGGCCGCTACCGCGTGACCATGGTGCCGCACGCCGGCATGGACACCGCGCACTCCCCGGCGGTGCGCGTGAAGTAGCGGCGGGCGCGGTGGCCGCTCAGGCCACCGCCACCAGCCCGGGAACGTCCTTGGCGTGCTCGGCGACGACGCGGCGCAACACCGCGACGGCGTCGAGCACGCTGCGCCTGGTCTCGCCGCGGCGCACCACCACGGCCACCTCGTTGGGGGCCACGTCCTCCAGCGGCACGAACACCGTCCGGGGCCGGGGGTGGAACCGCACCAGCGAGCGGCACCCCGTGGTGAGAAGGCCCAGATGGCCTACGGCGAAGATGATCTCCTGCGTGGTGTGGGCGGCCCCGCCGATGACCGCCGGCTGCCCGCCGCGCCGATCGCGGGCCAGCCAGTAGTCACACACGCGGCGCTGGCGTGGGGCCACCGCCACGAAGGGGTCGTCCAGCACGTCCCGCATCGCCGCGCGCCGCCGACCCGCCAGCCGGTGGCCGACGGGCACCAGCAGCCCCCGCCGCTCGCGGGCCAGCGTGAACACCTGGTGGGATTCGTCGCCGGGGCTGCGCACGACGGCGAGGTCCAGCCGGTCCTGGGCGAACGCCGGGCCCGCACCCAGGATCTCGCGCAGCACGACGGTGCGGCCACCCTGCGACTCGCGCAGAGCCGTCACGGCCGTCTGCGTCAGCTCCCCCAGCCCGGGGTTCTCGATGCCGATCCTCAGCGCCGCAGGGAACCGCCCCACCGGTGGTGCGGCGACGGAGCGGGCGGCGGCGATGCCCGTGACGACGTTGCGGGCCAGCGGCAGCAGCCTCAGGCCGGCCTCGGTGAGGGCGACGTGACGCGACGATCGCTCCAAGAGCACCGCACCGACGGTCTCCTCCAGCCGGCGGATCAGCTCCGACAGCGTCGACGGAGCCAGCCCGAGGGTGCGGGCGGCCTGCCCGAAATGGAGGGTGTCGGACACCGCGACGAACGCGCGCAACTCGTGCGGGGTGGGCCATGGCGCGTGCGGTGCCTCGGTGTTCGCCGCCGTGACGCGTTCGCCCAGAGTACCCACCGCGTGCTCCTGCCTCGGGTGGCAAGAAGTTACCGTTTGCAACCATCTCCACGATAGGTCGCGACGGCGGACGGAAGGCCTCAAACCACCAAAATCTCCCAGATCGCGTCGGTCAGCGACGCGGCTCCACGGCCCCGGCCGCGCAGGCCGCGTCGGGGCGCAGCACTCCGGTGATGTCGGTGCCCTCGCACAGGGGTGCGGGGACCAGGCCTGCCGCGGGGCTCTGCGGCGAGAGGCGGTCGGGCGTGCCCAGCGCGCTCGGGCTGTCGGGTGACCACGTGACGCCGGGGTCGGCCGACGTGACCACGTCCAGCGGGGACGGTCCGCACGACGTGTCGCCCAGCAGCGAGTAGCCGCGGCTGATGAGCGTGGCCCCCGGACCGACGGCGCATCCGGCCCCACCGTCGGGCTGGGCGATGATGTCGGCGAGGTTCGTGAGCGTCGCGCTGCCCGAGACCGCGGCGTTCGCCCCGCGCGGGCTCGTGTTGGCGACGATGGTGCTCCAGGTGACCGTCAGGCCGATGCGGTCGGCGACGTCGAGCCCACCGCCGCGCCCGGCCGTGTTGTGGCCCACCAGCGTGCGCGTGACGACGGCGTCGTCGGCGTCGCCCACCACCGAGAGGCCCCCGCCCCCGGATGCGGGACCGGCGTGGTTGCCCACGATGCGGCTGCGGTCGATGCGCAGCGCCGCGTCGGGACGGTTGGCCTGCAGCGCGAGGCCGCCGCCCTGGGCCCCGGCGGTGTTGCCCGTCACGCGGGTGCCGATGACGCGGATGGTGCCGCCGCCGGTGATCGACAGGCCTCCGCCGGCCAGGGATGCGGTGTTGCCCGACACCGAGGTGTCGACCACGCTGATGCCCGACTCGGGCAGGCGCTCGGGCGCGCGGAACCACACTCCCCCGCCCGAGGCGGGGTCTTCGTCGCGGCCCGCCGTGTTGCCCTGCACCACCGAGCGCGACAGGTACACGTCGCTGCCGGACGACGCGATGCCGCCGCCGCCGGTGGAGCCCGCGACGTTGCCGGTGACGACCGTGCGGTCGATGAACGTGTGCGACGGACGGGTGCCGCCACCGGTGATGGAGATGCCGCCCCCGGGTCCCGGCGCGCGGTTGCCCGTGATGCGGCTGTCGCGGATGACCACGGAGGCCCGCGTCGTCGGCGCGTCCACGCGCACGCCGCCGCCGGCATTGCCGGACACGTCGGCGCCGGTGATGACCAGCGTCGTGCAGCCGGTGCACGCCACGCCCGGTCCGGTCGCCCCCGTGACGGTGACGCCGCGCAGCCACAGCACGCCCGACGTGACCACGGCCGGGGCGGGATCGACGCCCGGGGTCGTGCCCACCGAGAGGCGGCGGATGTCGGCGGAGCCCGTCACGCGCACGGCCGGCTGGCCGGCGCACGACTGCACCAGCTCGGAGCCGGCCCCGTCGAGCACCACGCCGTCGTCGTCGCCCACCACCAGGGGTCCGGCGGCGCAGTCGGTCAGAACGATGCGCCCCGCGGCGAGGGTGACGACGTCGGGGCCGGGCTCCTGGGCGGCGCGGGCAAGCGCCTCACGCAGCGACAGCCCGCCGTCGGCTGCCGGGGCGTCGCCGGGCGAGGTCACGGCGAACTCGGCTGCATGGGCAGGCGCCACCGCGGTGACGGCCAGGACGATGCAGGCGAGGGCGGGGCGAACGGGGCGAATGCGTGTCACGCGGGATCCGGGGCGGTGAGGATGCCCGCACCCTATGCCACATAAAGCGCCCGATCACTAGTCGAATGGGTAGACGCGCGGGTACCCGGATCGGGGGTACCCGCGCGCCACCCACGACGATCAGCGGCGCAGTTCCTGCGGCAGACCGCCCTGGCGCGACACGGCGCGGAACGCGGCGTACGACGGCTTGTTGACGTCGTGATCAGAGATCAGCCCGCCGGGCCACTCGCTGTTGTCCTGCATGTTGAACCAGACCACGGTGGGCACCCGCTGGCTGCGCACCGGGGCCAGGCGGTAGATCTGACGCAGGTACTTGGCCTGCTGCGCGTTGGTCACCCGCACCTTGCGGAACGTCGTGAACTGGGTGGTGTACCCCGCCTCGGTCACGAAGATGCGCGTCTTCGGCGTGCGCATGAGCTTGGCCTTCTTGGAGCCCCGCGCGGCCTTGATCTCGCGCTCGCGACGCGCGTCGAGCAAGTCGAACATGTCGGGGAAGCTGTTCCACGACGGGAACGCCTTGGTGCGCGACACGGGCGCGGCCGACGGGTAGATGTGCTGCGAGTACGCGTCGAACTGCATGCTGAGCGGCGCCTTCATGAGGCCCGTGAGCCACTGACGGGCGCCGATGCCGTCGGACCCCGACGTGCTGCGCGGGCCGGTGGCGCCGATGAGCACCACGGCGCGCGGGTTGGCCTTCTTCACCACCGGGTACGCCTCGCGCACCAGCCGGATGTAGGTCGGCAGCGAGCGCGACGCCGAGCCGGCGTGGAGGAAGCGCTTCAGGTTCGGCTCGTTCCAGATCTCCCACACGCGCACGCCGGGCAGCGGCTCGGTGGGCAGCGCGGGGGTGCTGGTGGTGGTGGTCGTCGTCGTCGTGGTGGTCGTGCCCGGGCTCGACGGCGCCGTGGTGGGGATGAAGTCACCGGAGTAGCGCGTGGCCACCGCCTGCATGAACTTGCCGAAGTCGCCCGGGCGCGGGGCGTACGGGTTGTACTGCGTGTTGTGCGCGTTGCGGCCGGCCGACCACGTGGGCGTGCTGTACACGCTGACGATCGGACGGATGCCGCGCGCCTGCATGCCCGTCAGCACCTTGTCGGCGCGGTCCCAGTCGTAGGCGGGGTCCTCGGGGTCCCTCGGGTTCGACGGACGGGTGCGGGCCACCTCGTTCCAGAAGATGTCGAAACGCGCCACGCGGGTACCGGTGCGCTGCAGGCGGTCGAGGCGGGCGTCGATCGTCTCGAGCGGAGCCGACACCAGCCGGTCGTCCTGGAGCGCGGCGACGGCGCCCTGCGCGGGCACTGCGGCGAGGCTGGTGAGACCGCCGGCGCCGAGGGCGGCGGCGAGGGCGAGGCACGTGCGAGACGTCACGAAGGAACCCTCCCGGGTCGGTAGAGAATGGCGGCGCGCACACCCCGCGGTGTGGTCAGGGGGTGCGTCGCTGCTGGAAGAAGGCGTGCAGGACCGCAAGCGATTCTGCGGCGAGTATGCCAGCACTGACCGACACGCGATGCAACAGGCGAGGGTCCCCCAACAGATTCGTGACGGAACCTGCCGCACCGACTTTACGATCCGGCGCCCCGTAGACGCAGCGCCTCACGCGGGCCTGCTGCATCGCCCCCGCGCACATGGGGCACGGCTCCAGCGTGACGTACACCGTCACATCCACCAGGCGCCATCCGCCCAGCGCCAGCGCCGCCGCCCGCAACGCCAGCACCTCGGCGTGGGCCGTGGGATCGCCGTGCAGTTCCCGCTCGTTGCGGCCCACCCCCACCACCTCGTCGCCGCGCACCGCCACCGCACCCACGGGCACGTCGCCGTGTTCGCCGGCGCGCCGCGCCTCGTGCAGGGCCAGGCGCATGAAGTGCTCGTCTCGGGCGGGGTCGGCGCGGTGCATGGCGCTGTCCATGATGCATGGGGCGTGCCGCGGACGCCTGCAGCGGTGCGCGCGTTCTGGTGGACTACGCCGATGTTCCCCACCGTCATCCCCCGAGAACGATGAGCGACCACCAGTCGGTGCGACGCGGGCGCATCACCGTTCACTCCAAGGACGCGGCCCGCATGGGCCACGCCGACCAGAGCCTTCTGGACCACGAGCGCGACAACGCGTTCCTGCACACCGATCCGTGGCGCGCGCTGCGTATCCTGGGCGAGTTCGTCGACGGCTTCGACGCCCTGGCCCGGGTGGGTCCGTGCGTCGCGGTGTTCGGCTCGGCGCGCACGCCGGCCGACGCCCCCATGTACGACGCGGCGCGCCGGATGGGCGCCGGCCTGGTGGAACACGGCTTCGGGGTGATCACCGGCGGCGGGCCGGGCATCATGGAGGCCGCCAACCGGGGCGCGCACGAGGCCGGCGGGCTGTCGGTGGGCTGCACCATCGAGCTGCCGCGCGAGCAGTACAGCAACCCGTACCTCAACCTGCGCATCGACTTCCGCTACTTCTTCGTGCGCAAGACGATGTTCGTGAAGTACTCCGAGGGGTTCGTGGTGTTCCCGGGCGGGTTCGGCACCCTGGACGAGATGTTCGAGGCCCTCACCCTGATCCAGACGGGCAAGGCGCGGCGTTTTCCGTTGGTGCTGGTAGGCGTGGACTACTGGGCGGGCCTGGTGGACTGGCTGCGCGACCGGCTGCGCGACGGAGGCATGATCGGCGCGGACGACCTCGACCTGTTCACGGTGACCGACTCGGTGGATGAGGCGTGCGCGGCGTTCACGCTGCCGTCCGCCACGGCCGATCGGCCCCTGCCGTGATGCCCCTGCGCCCCCGCGGCCCGGAGGGTCCGGGGGCCCGCATGGCGCGGGTGGGGCTGGGTGCCACGTTCGGGCTGGTGCTCGGCACCGCGGTGGCGGCGGGCACGGGCACCATGCAGGGGTCGGTGTGGCCGGCGGCCGTGGCCGCGGCCGGCGCGGTGACCGGCGTGGTGCTGAACCGGTGGCCGCGGTGAGGGACCTGCTGCATCCGCATCGCGACCCGTCCGAGGTGCTGTCGGCGTTCGTGGCGCCCGCGCAGGAGCGCGGCGGGGATCGTCCGCGGGTGCGCATCAACATGGTCGCCAGCGTCGATGGGGCCACCGCCGTCGACGGGGAGTCGCGCGGGCTGTCGGGCGACGCCGACCGCGCCGTGTTCCACCGGCTGCGCGCCGAGGCCGACGTGGTGATGGCCGGCGCGGCCACGGTGAGAGCCGACCGCTACGGGCCCGCGAAGGCCGACGACGCCGTCCGCGCCGCCCGTGCGGCGCGGGGCCAGACGCCGGTGCCGGCCGTCGTGGTCCTCACGCGCGGCGGCGACCTGCCCTGGGAGGCGCCGCTGTTCACGGCCGCCGACCCCGCCACCGTGGTGGCGCACCCCGAGGACGTCACGCTGCCCCCCGCCGCCGCCGACGCGTCGGCCGTGCGGTTCGTGGGCGTCGGGCGTGGCAGCGTCGACGTCGCCGCCCTGCTCGCCGTGCTGGGCGCCGAGGGCGTCGCACAGGTGCTGTGCGAGGGGGGTCCCGGGCTCATCGCCCAGGTGGCCGCCGCCGGATGCCTGGACGAGGCGTTCGTCACCGTGTCGCCGCGGCTGGTGTCGGGCGACGCGAGCCGGATGATGCGCGGGCCCGAGCTTCATCCCTCCCTGCGGCTGCGCCTGGCCGGCCTCGTGGAGGACGACGGCTTCCTGTTCGCCCGCTACCACGTGGAGGCGCCGTGACCGACGACATCGGGCCCGGCGATCACCGGGAGGCCCTCGGGCTGCTGCGCGGCGTCGTCACCCGGGCGGTGGCGGCGGAGATCACGGGCGCGGACCTGGTGGCGGCCATCGACGCGCACCCGGCGCCCACGGCCCGTGACCTGGCGCGCATGTACGTGTTCGGCGCCCGCGTGGGAGGCGCCGCCGCCACGCCGGAGCGCGCCGCGATGTGGCTGCGCGGATGGGCGGGGGCCGCGTCCCGCACCGACGCGGAGTTGCAGGCGGCGCTGGTGGACGGCATCCGCTTCGGCGAGCGGCTCCACCGCGCGCTGGGCATCGCCGCCGACCCGTCCGGCGACGGGGGCCCGGAGGCCGCCTGACGATGGCCCGGTGGGCTACCGGCGGCGTGCGCGGGCGGGCCGCGGCGCCCGGCCGGCGACGTCGCGCACCACCACGGAGCCGGGCCGGGCGCCGGTGACGTAGACGGCGATCAGGCGGCCGTCCGCGGCGCCCGCGAACGCCACCAGGCCGGACGTGGTGGCCACGGGAACCGCCGCCGTCCACCCGCGGGAACCGCGCACCGACGCATACCAGCGGTCGGCCCGCCCGCGGCCGCCGTCGACCACCCACCACGCGGCCACCGTCGAGCCGACGCGCACCAGGCCGGGGCCGGCGATGACCTGGGCGGGGGCCAGCGCAATGGCCTCCGGGGAGCTCCACGCACCGGCTCCCGCGGGCAGGCGGCGGGCGATCACGCGCCACCCGTCCGATTCGGCAGACCATGCCGTGCCGTCGGGGACGGCGGCGACGGCCGCGCGGGCCGACACGGGCAGCGCGGCCCATTCGCGGTCCGGGGTCGTCACGAACGCGCGGGCGTCGAAGCGGGGCCCGCTGTCGTTCTCGCGTCCCGACACCACCAGCCGCACCGACGGATCGGCCGCGTCGGCGAACGGCTGCACCAGGCCCTCGTCGCGGGCCAGTTCACGGGAGCCGGACCACTCCACGGCATCGGGCGCGAGGTCGGCGGTGAGCAGGCGCAGGGGCCCGTCGTCGCTGGGCGCCAGCCAGGCCGCGGTGACCGCCCCGGTGGGGGTCACGCTGACGCTGCCGCCGCCCACGTCGGACGCCGCCAGCGCCGCGGCCACGTTCCAGGTGCCGGCCGACCCGCGCAGCACGAACGCGCGCCAGAACGTGGGCGTGCGCTGCTCCACCGCGGCGGTCACGGTGCCGTCGTCGGTCACCGCGAGCGCGGAGACGTCGACGCCGCCGTCCCGGGGGAGGTCCGGCAGCGTCTCCCGCCGCCAGCGCCCACCGGGTTCCATGCTGGCGGCGTGCGCGGTGCCGTCCTTCAGCCACGTCACCACGGCGCGACGGCCATTGGGGGACATCGCGACCCGCGACACGCGCCCCGCCCCCAGCACGCGGGTGCGGCTGAAGCGGGCTCCCTGGGCGACCCGCACGGCCACGCGCACCCGCTGCGGATCGTCGGTGGTCCACGCGGCGACGGCCGCCCCCCGCCGGGCGGTGTCGCCCGACACCGAGAACGTGTCGACGGTGGCCCCGGGGGCCACCACGGTGACGCGCGCGCGGGGGGCCGCGACGCCGGGTGCGGCGGCACCCGCCGCCAACGCGGCGGCGAGCACGGCGGCGCGCAGACGCGGGCCGGGAAGCGTGGTGGCGTTCATCACCCCTGAAATAGCACGGTCCTGCCGTCGGCGGATGTGCGGACGGTGAGAACCTGCGAAAGCGTCAGGGATGTGACGGCGCGTGCAGCGTCCAGATGTGGGCGGCGCGACGCACCCCCCGCTGGTTCACGGCGGCCTCCACCAGGCGGCCGCCGCGGTATCCCGCTTTGTGCGCGACGCGCTCGGAACCTGCGTTCCCCGGCAGCGTCGCCAGGTCGAGGCGGGCCAGGCCCAGGTCGCGGAACGCCCAGTCGCCCACCAGCACCAGCGCGCGCGTGGCCAGCCCCTGCCCGCGGGCCCAGGGCGCGGTCCAGTAGCCCATCACGCCGATGCCCTGACCCACCAGGCTCACCGAGATGAGGCCGTCGAGGCGGTCCTCGCCCGGGCGGCGGAACGCGAACGCGGCGGCGTTGCCCTCTCTCCAGTCGATGGCCATCTCGCTCACGAACGCCTCCGCGTCGGCGCGCGTGTACGGCTGCGGCACGGTGGTCCAGCGCGGGATGGAGGGGTCCTGGCACGCCTCGGTGACCGCGTCCACGTCGTCGTCGCCGACCATGCCGAGCACCAGCACGCCGTCGGTCAGCGGCGGATCGGGCGGGACAAGGGACGGCATGCGGCGAGCCTATCCGAGCAACGCGGCGCGCTAGCATCGCCGTATGCCTTCACTCGAGCACCTTTTCGCGCAGAACCGTCAGTGGGTCGAGAGCCTCGAGCAGGAGTCACCGGGCTTCTTCCGGCAGCTGGCGGGGGTGCAGTCGCCCGACTTCCTGTGGATCGGCTGCTCCGACTCCCGCGTGCCGGCCAACGAGATCGTGGGCCTGCTGCCGGGCGAGTTGTTCGTGCACCGCAACGTGGGCAACGTGGTGGTGCACACCGACCTCAACTGCCTCAGCGTGATCCAGTTCGCCGTCGCGGTGCTGGGCGTGCGGCACATCATGGTGGTGGGCCACCACCGCTGCGGTGCCGTGCGGGCCGCGCTCGATCAGGGCCGCCCGCTGACGCTGCTGGACAACTGGCTGCGTCACGTGGAGGACGTGGCCGTCGAGCACGTGGATCTGCTGGCCGATCTGCCCGCCAACAACCACGTGGACGCGTTGTGTGAGCTCAACGTCATCCATCAGGTGCACAACGTGGCGCGCACCACGGTGGCGCGCGAGACGTGGGCGCAGGGGCGGCCGCTGCACATCCACGGCTGGGTGTACGGCCTCACCGACGGCGTCCTCCACGACCTCGGGGTGACGCACTCGGCCGACCAGGACCAGACCGAGTTGCTGGCGGCCGCGGCCGCGCGGGTGCGCGACCGCTACCGGTAGCCCGCGGGGCGGCGGCTCAGGCCGCCGAGCGCTCGCGCAGCAGCGCGTGCATCTCGTCCTTGAGGTGCAGCTTGCGCCGCTTCAGCTCCTCGATCTCCATGTCGGTCGCCAGCTCGATGCGCTCGTCGAGGCGGGTGATGCGCTGGTCGAGCTCGTTGTGCTCGTCGAACAGCTTGCGGAAGTGCTGGTCCTCGTTCTTCAGGCGGGTGATGAGGTCACGGTACTCGGGGAACACGGCTCTTCCTCGGGCGGCGTTGGACGGGTGCGGCACGACGCGTGCCGTCACCTCCAAAACTAGCGGGCGGCCCGTCGCCGTTCGTCCCCGGTCGCGGCGGCGATCGGACCTATTCGCGCGCCCCCAGGCGGCGGGTCATCACCGCGACGGCCTCCGGGTTCGCGTCGACCAGCACGTAGCGGCGTCCCAGGGCTGCCGCGACGGCGCCCAGGGTGCCGCTGCCGGCGAAGAAGTCGAGGCACCAGTCGCCCTGGCGGGTGGACGCCGCCACCATGCGCCGCACGATGCCCTCCGGCTTCTGCGTGGGGTAGCCGGTGCGCTCCCGCGAGCTGGTGGGCACGATGGTGTGCCACCACACGTCGGTGGGCAGCTTGCCCCGCGCGCGCTTCTCGGGGGTCACGAGCCCGGGGGCCATGTACGGCTCGCGGTCGACGGCGTCGGTGTCGAAGTGGTAGCGGTCCGGGTCCTTGGCGTACATCAGGATGGTGTCGTGCTTGGCAGGCCAGCGGCGCCGCGACCTGCCGCCGTAGTCGTACGCCCAGATGATCTCGTTGACGAACGCGTCGCGGCCGAACACCTCGTCGAGCAGCAGCTTCAGGTAGTGCGCCTCGCGGTAGTCGATGTGCACGTACAAGGTGCCGTCGGCGGCCAGCAGCCGGTGGGCATGGCGCAGGCGGGGTTCGAGGAACGCCAGGTAGTCGGCGAACGCGTCGTCGTACGCCAGGGCGCTCAGAAGGCGCGACGCGTAGCGGCGCCCGTGGAAGCCGGCCACGCCGTCCTCGGACGGCTCCTTGGCCATGGCGCGCAGCACCTGCCGCTTGCCGGTGTTGAACGGCGGGTCGATGGCCACCAAGGTGAACGCCCCGTCCGGCAGGGCGGGGAGCACGTCGGCGTTGTCGGCCGCGATCACCAGATCGTCACGCGGAGGCCACTCCGCCGGCGCGGTGCTCGCGACGCGGGGCGTGTGGACCTGGGCCGGGACGGTGACCATGCCCAGAGCATGGCGGTGGGGCTGGACGGATGAGGGGTAGGCGACGCCCCGCAGGGGTGCGATGATCGGGGGGCACGCCAAGCCACGAGCAGTGAGGACGGTTGTGGACGGCGAGGGGCGCATCGCCAGGGGATTGAGGCTGACCGGCGCGTCGTGGCGCATCGCCCGGCACCACCCCCGCCTGATGGTCTTCCCCGCGCTGTCCGGGGTGTTCGGCGCCGCCGGGCTCGCCATCCTCGTGGGCGTCAACGGCCACGGCCTCGGCGTACTCGACGGCACCCACAAGCTCGCGCTGTTCCTGTGGGGCCTGGTGATGCTGTTCCCCGTGACCCTCGCCTACACGTTCTTCGCCGTGGCGTTCGCGTCGCAGGCCGACCGGGCGTTGAACGGGCAGCCGGTCTCGGTGCGCGCAGGCCTCGCGGCCGCGTGGCGGCGGCGGGACGTGATCGCGTGGTGGGCGCTCGTGGTCGCCACCGTCGGCGCCGTGCTGCGGGCCATCGGCCAGATCCCGGGGGGAGGCTGGCTCGCGGTGCTCGCCGAGCGCCTGCTGGAGGGCGCGTGGGCCCTCGTCAGCTTCTTCGTCGTGCCGCTGCTGGCGCTGGAGGACATCGGTCCGCGGGAGGCCCTGCGTCGCTCCCTGACGGTGTTCCGGGCGCGCTGGGGGGAGCAGATCACGGGCGCCGTCGTCACCGACGTGGTGGGCGGCGTCATCGCGTTCGCCGGGATCTTCACCGGCATCATCGGGTTCATCTCCTACGGGGAGGGCGCGACGACGGCCGGGGCGGTGATGATGGCCGCCGGGGCCGTCGTGCTCGCCACGGGGCTGCTGGTGACGTCGGTCGTGACGCAGATGTTCACGCTCGTGCTGTTGCGCCACGCCACCGGCCGGCCGCTGCCCCCGGGTTTCACCGCGCGGGACCTCGAGGAGTGCCTGAAGACGCGTGACACGCCGGTGGACCGTCCTCGTGGTGGCTCGCGCACCCGCTGGCGGGCGCTCCGCAGCGGCGACGGCGAGTGGCGAGACGCGGTCTACCCTCCGTCGCGCCGCCGAGACGGCTAGCGTGGCCGGGGGCCGCGGCCCGGGACTCGCCGCGCGCCGACGCGGCGCGAACGGCCGGCAGTCCGTGTCGTGGGCCGCACGCGGTGAGGCGGTGGCAGTGCGCGGCGGGTGGGATGCTGCGCCGTCGGCGCGACGCGGACGGCGACGGCCTGGCGCTGGGAGATGGTGATGAAGCGGATGCGACCTGAGCCGATCGGCGCCTCACCCGCGGCGGTGCACTGGTCGCTGCTGGTGCTGGGCGGCGCGGCCATCGGGGCCATGATGGTGTGGCGCCGCGTGGCGGGCAGCAGCAGCGTGAGCCGCGTGGACCCGGTGCGCGAGCTCGTCGCGATGACGCACGCGTTCCTCGACGGCCACGTCCCGCCGGCCGCGTTCGACCGCGGTTTCCGGGACGCGTTCTCACGCATGCCACCGCTGGACGCGCCCACGTTCCGGGCGCTGGAGGACCTGTCGTTCGCGTGCGCCGACTACGTGGAGGATCCCGCGGATCGGGTGGAGAGCACCGACCTGGACGAGGCCGGCCTCCGCGCCGCCGCCCGGGACGCGTTGGCGCGCCTGGGGGAGTGAGCGCCCCGGGTTCAGGCGTGTGGGGTGCGGCGGCGGGGGCCCCACACCCGTTGGCTGCCACCGCAGGCGCCGGGGCGGGCGGGGGGTGGCGCGTCGGGGTCGACGGGTCCCCCGAGTCGTTCAAGCCCTTGCGTGAGGGCGGCTTCCAGATCGTGGAGCACGCCGTCTGTCTCCCCGTCCAGGGTGCGTGTGCGAAGGAACTCCACATCCGCTAGCAGCCCGTACAAGGCCGCGATACACCGCTTGCGTCCCACACGACCACCCCCTTCCCCCGTGTCTTTGAGAACCGGATCAACGCTTCGAGTGCCAGCCTAGTCGCGGGTGGCACACCACCCGCGACTAGGCGGCTTGGGGTGTTCAGCGGGTGCGGGTCAGGCGCACCGTGCGCGTCCCGGTGGGGGTGCGCAGGGTGATGGTGCGGGCTTTGCGGGCGATGGCGCGGGGCAGGACGAGCCGAAGGGTGCGGGTGGCGGGGCTCACGCGGATGGCGCGCTTCCACGGGGTGCCCGGCACGCGGGCGGTGATGAGGCCGCGCCCGGTGATCCTCACCGGGACACTCACGCCACCCGCGGCGGTGAGCCGCGCCGGGCCCGAAGGCCGCAACGTGACGACCGGGCTGGCAAGCGGAGGGGATGTCACTGGGCCAGGCGATGGTGCAGGGGCACTTGGTGCTGGGATCGGGCGGGCGGCCTGGGAAGGCGCGGGCGCGGGCTGGGATGCTCCCGGTGCGGGGTTCTGCGCTGGGGGGGCCTGACGCGGCGGGTTGTACACGAGGCTCACGCTGACCCCGGTGCCGGTGTTTCCCGCCTTGTCTACGGGTACCACGTCACGGCACGCCCCTGCGCCTGCGGTGGTCGCCTCACTCATCGTTACCGTGAACGACCCATCAGGGTTCACCGCGAACGTCTGCCCATCTCCACCACCGCACGGGGTGGCGACCACGTGATCGGCTCCCGAGCCCACATCACTCACCGTGCCCGTCATCTGCAAGGGCAACGTCGCCTGCCCGTAAGACCGTGTGGTGTTCGTCACCACGGGCACATCCACATCCCGGTTGATCCTGGTGGTGATACTCGCAGCGTTGCCGCTGGTGTCGGTGACCCGCAGCACCACGTCCTTCGCGCCCGACCCGGTGGTCAGGCCGTGATCCATCACCAGCACCCCGCTCACCGGGTCCCACGAGACCACCTGTGACCCCGTGCCACCGTTGCCCGACACGTACTGCGTCACATCACCCGATGCGGCAAGATCACCAATGTCCTGCCCCGGCGCCAGCTGGTACGACACCCGGCCCTGGATCATCCACGACCCATCCGGGGTGATCCTCGACACCACCGGCACCGTGGTGTCCGGGGTGTAGGCATCAGCCTCCACGGCCCGCACCCGGCCGGCCCCGTACGCCGGGTCCCACCCCGAGGGCCCCAGATCAACCGCGGAGGCGCGCAGCGCGTTCATCACCTGCCACGCATTCCATGAGGGGTGCCGTTGGCGAAGGAGCACCGCCACCCCCGCCACCGTCGGAGACGACAACGAGGTACCCGACGCGGTCGGCGTCGCGATACCACCCGCGAACCCACCGCCGTAGTCGGTCTGGCAGTTGTTGACGTAGCTGCGATCACACGCCGTCGCAATCCCCACACCCGGGGCAACCAGGTCAGGCTTGCGCGCGAACCCTTGCGGCGGCCCCGTCTTGTCCAGCCGCTTCCACGTGCAACTGCCCGGTCGATACGCGACCTGATTCTGTGACTCGGAGGAGCACCCACGGCTGGAGTCCGGGGCCACCACATCCTGGTTGTCGGTATTGCCCACCGACAACGCCTCCGGCTCCCACGACGGCGTACCCACCGAACCCACACCACCATCAGCCGCGACACCCGGCCCACTGTTGCCCGCACCGAAC
>CAUJCX010000039.1 GCA_963169235.1 Actinomycetota bacterium
CCCGCATGGCCGTTGCGTTCTTCGTCGTCGTCATCGCCGTCCTGCTGATCGTGGGCGGCATCATGGGGCTCATCGCCAACGTCATCTGGTGGGCCATCGGCGGCCTCATCATCGGGGGCCTCGCCCGCTTCCTCGTGAAGAACACGCAGGGCCTGGGGCTCATGCGCACGATCCTCGCCGGCATCGCGGGGGCCATCGGCGGTGGCCTGCTGGCGCGGCCGCTGCACGCGGGGGCCCTGGTGGAGTTTCTGCTGGCGATCATCGTGGCGGCGGTGGTGATCGGGGTGCTCACCGGCGCCATCGGCGCGCGCCGCGCCTGAGTGGGCCGCGCCGGGCTCGCGCCGCCGCCGCGTGACACCATCACCGGCATGAGCAGCCTGGACCCCGATCGCCTGGCCCAGGCCGTGGCCGAGACCCGCGCCGCCCTGGCCGACGCGGCCCGCCGCGCCGGCCGCCCCGCGGACGCGGTCCAGATGGTGGTCGCCGGCAAGTACCTGGCCCCCGAGGACACGCCGCTGCTGGTCCCCGCCGGGGTGGGCGTGGTGGGCGAGAACCGCCTCCAGGACCTGCGCGCCAAGCAGGCGGCGGGTGCCGACGGGCTGGTGTTCGACTTCATCGGCCACCTCCAGCGCCGCAAGGTGAAAGAGGTGCTGGGCGCCGTGCGCCTCGTCCACTCCGTCGACTCGGCCGAGCTGGCGGCGGAGATCGCGAAACGCGCAGAAGGTCCCACGCGGGTGCTCGTCGAAATCAACGTCGATGCGCAACCAGGCAAAGGCGGGGTGCTCCCCGCCCAGGCGGAGGAACTCGTGGACGCGATCTCGCGGCACGAGCAGCTGACCGTGGGCGGCATCATGGTGATGCCCGCCGCGACCGTCGACCCCGAGGGCAGCCGGGCCGCGTTCGCGCGCACCCGCGAGCTGGCCGCGCGGCTCGCCGGGCGCTGGCGCGGACGCCACGACTTCGCCGACCTCTCCATGGGCACCAGCCAGGACTTCCTGGTGGCGGCCGAGGAGGGTGCCACCATGGTGCGCGTGGGCAGAGGGCTCCTCGACCGTGCACGGAGGGTGTGATGGCAGCGGGTGACCTGTGGCGCAAGGCCCTGGACTACTTCGGTTTCCAGGACGAGCGCGACGATTACGACGACGAGTACGACGAGGAGCCCGCCACGCGGGCCCGCTCCGGCGCGTCGGCCCCCGTGCGCGGGGCGGAGGACCTCGAGCGCAGCTACCGGGAGCGCCCCAACGTGCGCCGCCTGGGGCCACGCCGGGAGGAGTACGACGACGTGTTCGCCGACGAGCGCCCGGTGTCGCGCCCCAGCATCCGTGCGGTCGAGTCGCGGCCGTCGCACACGCAGGTGCACCTGGTGGTGCCCAAGAGCTTCAACGACGCCCAGCAGATCGCCGACAAGTTCAAGGCGAACGTGCCGGTCATCCTCAACATGCAGTCGGCCGAGAACGACCTGGCCAAGCGCCTCATCGACTTCTCGTCCGGGCTCACATACGCGCTCGACGGCGGCATGCAGCGCATCGCCGACAAGGTGTTCATGCTGACGCCGCGCAACGTGGAGGTGTCGGCCGAGGAGCGCGCGCGTCTGTTGGAGAAGGGCTTCTTCAACCAGTACTGATGCCCGCCGCCGACTCAACCTGGCCCGCCACGGTGGGCGTCATCGGGGCCGGAGCGATGGGCGGCGCGTTCGCCGCGGGCATCGCGCGCGCGGCGACGCCGCCGCGCATCCTGGTGGCCGACGCCGTGGACGAGGTCGCGGCCCACGGGGCCGCGGGCTGCGGCGGTGACGTGGCCGACGTGGCGCAGGCCGCCGCGTGCGACGTGGTGGTGCTGGCCGTGAAGCCCAAGGACGTGCCCGAGGCCCTCGAGGCCGTGCGCGCCCGCCACGGCGACCCGCCGGTGCTGGTGTCGGTGGCCGCGGGCTGGGACCTGGCCCGTCTGCGTCGCGAGATCCCCACCGGCGGCATCGTCCGCACCATGCCCAACCTGGCCGTGCGGCACGGGGCCGGCCTGGTGGCGCTGGCCACCGCCGACCTGCCGCGCGACCGGCACGCCGCCGTGCTGAGGCTGCTGGCCCCGCTGGGCGAGGTGGTGGAGGTGGACGAGTCGCTGTTTCCCGCCGCGACCGCGCTGGCGGGTAGCGGGCCGGGCCTCGTGGCGCTGATGGCCGAGGGCCTGGAGGAGGGAGGCGTCCGCGCCGGTCTCTCGCGGGCCCAGGCGCGGGCCATGGGCCGTGCCGTGCTGGAGGGGGTCGCCGCGCTGCTGGCCGACGGTCAGGACCCGGCGGCGCTGCGCCAGCGGGTCAGCTCCCCGGCGGGTACCACGGTCGAGGGGATCGCGGTGCTCGAGCGCGGCGCCGTGCGCGCCCACATCGCCGACGCCGTGGTGGCGGCGGCCGAGAAGTCGAAGGCGATGTAAAGCCATGGACACGTTCATCCAGTACGTCAACGCGCTCTTCGTGGTGTTCCTGATCCTCGTGCTCATCAGGATGCTGATGTCGTGGGTGCCGCACCCGCCCATCTCCGGCGTCCTCCGCACGCTGTGGGACTTCGTGCACCAGACCACCGAGTGGTACCTGCGCATCTTCCGCAAGTTCATCCCGCCCATCGGCATCCTCGACGTGTCCGCCATCGTCGCGATCATCATGCTGATGGTGGCCAACAACGTCGTGGTGCGGGTGCTGCAGCAGATCAGTGGATGACACGCCGGTCTGGCTGACCGCGGACGCGCACGGCGCCGTGGTCACCGTGAAGGCCGTGCCGCGTTCGCGCCGCACCCGGGCCGTCGGGGTTCAGGACGGCGCGCTGCGCGTGCAGATCGCCGCCGCGCCCCACAAGGGGCAGTCCAACGCCGCGCTGTGCGCGTACCTGGCCGACGCGGCGGGCGTGCGGCCGTCGGCCGTCGCGCTGCGCCGCGGCTCCAGCGGGGCGCGCAAGGTCATCGGCGTGGCGGGTGACCCCGACGTGGTGTGCGCCAACCTGGCGCGGCGGCTGGGGGAGGACCTCGGTACGCTCCCGCCCGGATGAACACGTCTCGCCTCGATGCCCAGCAGGTGCGCGACGCGGCCGAGCGCCGCGGCGCCCGCCTGCGCCGCGTGCGTACCCACCTGGCCCTCGTGGCCGCCGCCATCGTCGTGCTGCTGGACCAGGTGGTGAAGTCGGTGGTGCGGGCCACGATGAACATGGGGGAGGCCCACACCGTCATCCCCCGGGTGGTGTCCATCCGGCGCGTGGTCAACGAGGGCATCGCGTTCGGGTTCTTCCCCGGCAACACCACCGTCGTCGCCGTGCTGACGGTGCTGGCGCTCGTGGCCATCGGGGTCGCGATGGCGCGGCTGGTGGGGCGCAACACGCCGGCGTCGGTGGGCGGCGGCATGCTGCTGGGCGGCGCGGCGGGCAACCTGTTCGACCGCATCGTGCACGGCGGCGTCACCGACTTCATCGACTTCCGCTGGTTCCCGGCGTTCAACGTCGCCGACATCGGCATCACCGTGGGCGCGGCGCTCCTGGTGCTGGGGCTGATGATGCTGGACGACCACTCTGAGGACGACGCCCATCCCTGACCCCGCGCCGATCCGGCTGACCGCGGGGGCCGGCGAGTCGGGCCGCCGCGTCGACCAGGTGGTGGCGGCCGTCGAGGCGGTCGGGAGCCGCGCGGAGGCGCAGCGGCTCATCGACGCGGGGCGGGTGACGGTGAACGGCGACGTGCCGCGCAAGCGGCTGGTGCTGGCCGCGGGCGACGTGGTCGACGTGCGCGTCGCCCCGCCGGCGCCGGTGGGCCTGGTGCCCGAGCACGTCGACTTCGGCATCGCGTACGAGGACGAGCACCTGATGGTGATCGACAAGCCGGCGGGCCTGGTGGTGCACCCGTCGCGGGGGCACGACACCGGCACGCTGGTACACGGCCTCCTGGCGCACCAGGTGCGGGGCGGCGACGACCCCACGCGCCCGGGCATCGTGCACCGGCTCGACCGCGACACGTCGGGCCTCCTGGTGGTGGCCCGCACCGAGCGCGCGCACCGGCGCCTGCAGCGCATGCTGCGCGACCGCACCATCGACCGCCGCTACACGGTGCTGGTACACGGCGAGCCTCCGCCCGCCATGAGCATCGACCGGCCCGTGGCGCGCAGCCGCCGCGACCGCACGCGCATGGCCGTCGACGCCGGGGGCCGCGAGGCGATCACCCACGTGAAGGTGCGCGAGCGCCTGGACGGCTTCGCGCTGTGCGAGGCCAAGCTCGAGACGGGCCGCACCCACCAGATCCGCCTGCACCTGGAGTCGGCCGGGTACCCGGTCGTCGGCGACCCGGTGTACGGGCGGCGCCCGCCGACGCTGGGCCTCACGCGCCAGTTCCTGCACTCGTGGAGCCTGGAGTTCCCGCACCCGGAGCACCGCGACGACCCGGAGCGGGTGGTGCACTGCGAGAGCCCGCTGCCGCACGACCTGGTGCTGGCGTTGCAGCGCGTCCGCGGGAGCTGAGGAGGAACACCAGGGCAACACCGGATGGGCCGCCGTGACGTGCGATCACGCATGATGTCTCCATGCCTCGCACGGTGCAGATCCGGAACCTCGACGACGACGTGTACGACGCGCTGAGGCGGCAGGCCGCGGAGATCGGCGTGTCGGTGCCCGAGCTCCTGCGCCGGGAGGCGACCCGCATGGCGTCGCGCATGCCATTGGCGGTGTGGATCGAGCGCACGCGTGGCCACCGCAGCGAGGCGACCAGGGCGGAGGTGCTCGCCGCCCTCGACGAGATCCGGGGTCCCTGGCCGACGTGATCGTGGTCGACGCGTCGGTCCTCGACGAGCTCGTGGCAGGCGGGCCGGACGGCCCGGCGATCGGCGGGGTTCTCGTTGGCGAGGATTCGTTCGCACCACACGCGATCGGCGTCGCGGTAGTGGCCCCCGGACCGAGGTGCCGGTGCGTGGTGGTGTAGGTGGCCCCGAGCGAGGGGTGGGCGCTTCCCGGCCCGGGAGGGTCACCTGAGTACGCGCAACCCACCCGGCAGGGGGGTGCGGGCGGGGCCGGCACGATCGTAGGCTCGCGTCGTCCCGCCCCCGAGTCCGCACCGGTCATCCATGCGCTCCCGCACCCTCGTCCTCGCGCTCACCGCCGCGGCGGTGGCCGCCCCCGCGTCCGCCGACGTCTCCCAGCGCGCCCCGGACGGCTGGGGACCGTCCGTGGTCGTGGGCGAGCGGCTGCCCGCGTCCTACGAAACCCGTCCGCGCGCCGCGTTCGACACGACGGGTGCCGCCTCGGTGTTCTGGGACGGCGAGTCGAACCAGGGCGGCACCCACCCGGCGGCGCGGACATGGTCGCCCGGTGCTGGGTGGGGTGGCCTCGTGAGAGCGCCGTACGGGGTCGGGGGAGAGGCGGGCTACCAGATGGCCGCCGACGAAGCGGGAACCGTGCACCTGGCGTCGTTCTCGCGGTGGGGAAACCCCCTGGGGATGGGCTACAGCGAGCGTCCGGCAGGCGGGCAGTGGACGGGCCAGGAATTTCTCTCGACGTCGATGCCTGCGTACTGGACCCACGTGGGCCTTCTGGGGGTGCACCCATCCGGCGCGACGTGCCTCGAGTGGAACACGTCCGCGTCGGGGGGGCAGAACCCGGGGACGTCGCGTGTGGCCGAGCGTCCGGCGCGTGGTGAATGGTCGACGCCCGTGGTTGTCGCCGCACGCCCGTTCGAGGGGTTCGTCACGGCGGGACGGTCGGGCTGCCGAGACCGGGTGTGGCGGGATGGCACGACGCTCCGCGTGGCGCGTCGCGCAGCGGGCGGCGGCTGGACGACAGCCGACAGTCCCAGCACGCAGGACGTCGTCGCGCTGAGCGGCGCGTTTACCGATGCGGCCGACACCACGACCATGGCGTGGGTGGACGTCGAGGAGGGAAAGCGCGTGGTGCGCACGTCGCAACGCACAGGCACCGGTGCATGGCAGCCCGCGGTTCGGCACTCCTGGGGTGATGCGGACCCGGCGTCCGCGACCCTGGCGGTGTCCCCCGACGGCACGCGCGTGGTGGGTTGGCTGAGCGGCGAGCAGGCGATCGTGCGGGTCGCGGGGCCCGGAGGCCCGTGGGGAGACCCGCACGTGGTCAACCCGCCCGGTCAGCCGATCGAACGCAGGGCCACGACGATCAAGGTGGCGGCGGGGCCGGGCGGCACAGCGGCAGTGCAGTGGGTGGGGGAGTACACGGGCGGGCGTCTCTTCGCCGCCGTGCGCCTACCGGACGGCTCGTGGACCGGGTCGCACGACATGGGGGTCGACTCCAATTCGTACACCAGCGTCTTCGCGGTTGCGGTCGACGGCGAGGGTAACGCCGTCTCGGCGTGGGGTAGTGAGGGCGGGATGATGGCGCGCCTCTTCGACGCGGCCCCGCCCGTGCTCGGCGCGCTGAACGCTCCCGCCACCGCGACCACCGGCGCCGAGTGGCGGGCCGCGATCGCTGCGTCCGACCCGCAGACCGGCGTGGCCAGGATCGCGTGGGACTTCGGCGACGGCGCCTTCGCCGAGGGCCCGGCGGTGGGCCACGCGTTCGCCCAGCCGGGTCCCCATACGGTCACGGTGACGGCGCGCGACGGCGCCGGCAACACCACCCGCCGCACCATCGTGGTGGAGGCGGTGGCGCCTCCCGTGACGCCGACCCCCTCCGCCCCTGCGGCACCGACGACCCCCGCCAGCACGCCCACCGCGCCGACCCCCTCCCGCACCGGCACGGTGGCGTCCACCGGCGAGCCCGGTCCCGCCGCGGTCGTGACGGTGCGGCCGCTCACGCCGTCCGTGCGGCTCACGCGGGTGAGCCTGGCGGGACGGGTGCTGCGCGTGACGGGCCGGGCGACCGCCCGGACGCCGGTGAACGTGCGCATCGCGTGCTCGGTGGGCAGGCCACGCGTCGTGAGCCGCCGGGCGATCGTGCCGCGCGGGCCGTTCACGCACGCGTTCCGCCTGCCGCGCTCGGCCGCACGGCCCGGCGTCTGCCGGGTGCGCGTCGCGGTGGGGGCGCGGGTGGTGCTCGCCCGCACGGTGATCGTGCGCCGCTGACGCGTCCCGCGCCGGGGGTCAGACGGCAGCGGGTCCTTCGGCCGCGCCCACCGCGCTCATATGAAAATCGCGAAAAATGGTGGATGCGTCCGTCGCCCAGGGCGCGCGCAACGGTCGTGGCGTACCTTCCGCCATCGCGGCGGCCCGGGCGCGTCTTCCTCAGCGCGCGTCCCGGGTCGCCGCGCGGGGTTCGTGGCCCACCGGCCGGCCGCGCCGAGGGGACGGTGCCGGCGATCGCATCCGCCGACCTGGACGCGTTGGGACGCATCCCCGCCCCGTGCCGTGTGATCCGTCCGGGGCGGCGGCCACTTCGTGCGGCTTGACACGTGCTCGGATGGTCTGTTGTGATCGCTTGCGTGCGGTCGCAACCCGTGCGCGGGTCACATCGCACACGTCATCACACCGGCGCACGCCGCCACGGGTGCGCCTGGCGCGGGAGGAACCCCATGGCCGTCGTGCGCTTTCTGGCCCCCGACACCGATCCGTTCGTCGCGTCCGTGCTCGCCCACGCGGACGAGTTCACCGAACGCACCGGCCTGACGCTCGAGCCGACGATCCTGGCGAGCGACGAGTTCTTCGCCAACGCCATCCACACCCGCCTCGTGCGGCCCGGCGAGGTGGACGTGTTCATGTCGGGTCCTGTCCTTCTGTGGCAGCACGTGGGGGCCGGGCACGTGGCCTCCCTCGACGACCACGTCGCCGGCGCGAGCGCCGACTGGGCCGTCGACGACTTCTTCCCGGCGCTGCTCGACGCCAACCGGTGGTCGGGCCGGTTCGGCGACCCGCTGGGCAGCGGTCCCCTGCGCGAGATCCCCGTCAACTGCGAGTCGTACAACCTGGCGTACCTGCCCGCCGCGCTCGAGCGCGCCGGCGTGGACGTGCCCACCACGTGGGACGCGTACTTCGACGCGGCCGCCACGCTGGTCGGCGCGGGCGGCGTGCGGGGATGGGGGCAGCGCGGCATCGACGTGTGGCACACGATGTACACGGGCTACGCCACCCAGGTGTGGTCGTGCGGCGGCACCGACTTCGACGAGACGGGGCGCTCGGCGATCGCGTCCGGTGCGTGCGTCGACGCGACGCGGGCGTTCATCGACGCGCTGCGCGCGTCGGGTCCGTCCGACTGGCTGCACCAGCGCTGGTACGAGCTGGCGCTCGGCTTCGCCGCGGGCGAGTACGGCCTCCTGGTCGACTCCGACCACTACGCCCCCATCTTCGAGGGCGACGATTCGGCGATGGCGGGTCGCATCGGGTACGCGATGCCCCCGTCGGGCCCCGCGGGATGCCGGCCCAACCTGTGGACGTGGTCGCTGGCGATGAACGCCAACTCGTCCGATCCCGCCGCCGCCTGGGCGTTCATCGAGTGGGCCAGCGGCCCCGACTTCCTCCTGCGCTCCGCGCTGGAGGGCAACCTCAACCCGACCCGGCGCAGCACGTGGGACGCGCCCGCGTTCCGCGACCGGGTGGCGGGCTGGGGCGACTACGCGGCCGTGTCGCGCGAGCTGCTCGAGCGCCACGCCCACGTGCTGGTGACGCCCCACCCCGACTACCTGACGCTGGCCACGCGCTGGGTCCAGGCGCTGCGGGAGGCGTACGCGGGTGCCGACGTACACGACGCGCTGGCCCGTGCGGCCGCCGACATCGACCGCGCGACCGGTCGGGCCTGATCGCGTCGGCACAGATGAGTACGTGGCACTTGACACGAACTCCGTGTGCGTGTTTGATCGTTTGCGACCGAACCAGGCCGTAGAGAAAGCCCAAACGCACATGGCCGCACCACGACGCCTCCTCGCCGACGCCCGCAGGGCAAGCATCCTCACGATGCTGCGGGCGTCCGGGTCGGTCACCGTCGCGGAGATCGAGTCGGTGCTGGGCGTGTCGCCCATGACCGCCCGGCGCGACCTGGCCGAGCTCGAGCGGCGTGGCATCGCGCGGCGCAACCACGGCGGCGCGGTGCTGCCGCCGCTGGCCGCGCACGAAGACTCCTTCGCCTCCCGCCTAGAGGTTGCCACGGAGGCGAAGGAGGCCCTCGGGGCCGGCGGGGCGGCGATGGTGCACGACGGGCAGACGCTGTTCCTCGACTCGTCCACCACCGCGTGGTTCGTCGCCCGCGCGCTGCTCGAGCGCGGCGCGCGCGCCACCGTCATCACCAACTCGCTGCCCATCATGGACCTGGTCGCCGGGCACGCGGGGCTGGCCCTCGAGCTGGTGGCCGTCGGCGGGGCGCTGCGGCGCCTGACCCACTCGTTCGTGGGGCCGCAGGCCACCGACGCCATCGCGCGCCACGCCGCCGACCTGGCGTTCTTCAGCGTCAAGGGCGTCACCGGGGACGGCCAGATGACCGATCCCGACGCCCTCGAGGCCGACGTCAAGCGCGCGATGATCCGCAACGCCGACGAGACCGTGCTGCTGCTGGACGACTCCAAGCTGAGCGTGCACGGCCTGCACGTGGTCGACCACGTGGCCGCCATCCGGCACGTGATGGTGCACGGCGCGGCCGCGTCCGACCTCAAGGGCCTGCGGGCCGCGGGGGCGCGGGTGCGCGACGCGGGCGTGCGGCTGGAGTCGGCGTCGTGACCGAGGACGCGACCCTCACGGTGCCGATCCTCGAGCTCGACCACGCGGCCAAGTCGTACGGCGCGGTGCGGGCGCTGCGCGAGGGCACGCTGGCCCTGTGCGCCGGCGAGGTGCGGGCGCTGGTGGGCGAGAACGGCGCCGGCAAGTCGACGCTGGTGAAGCTGCTGGCCGGCGTGGAGCGGCTCGACGCGGGCGTCATGCGCGTCGACGGCGAGGACGTCGACTTCCACTCGCCGGCGGCCGCCCGCGCCGCGGGCATCGCGGTGATCTACCAGGAGCCCACGCTGTTCCCCGACCTGTCGGTGGCCGAGAACATCGCGATGGGGCGCCACCCGCTGCGCGCGGGACGGCGCATCGACCGGGGCGTGATGCGCCGCGACGCGCAGGCCCTGCTCGACCAGCTGGGCGTGCGGCTCAACGCGTCCCGCCCGGTGCGCGGCCTGTCCATCGCCGACCAGCAGATCGTCGAGATCGCCAAGGCGCTCAGCTTCGAGGCGCGTGTGCTGATCATGGACGAGCCCACCGCCGCGCTGTCGGGGCCCGAGGTCGAGCGCCTGTTCACCGTGGTGCGCGCCCTGCAGCAGCGGGGCGCCGCCGTGCTGTTCATCTCGCACCGCCTGGAGGAGGTGTTCTCCATCTGCGACACGGCCACCGTGATGCGCGACGGCGCGGTGGTGCACGACGCCCGCATCGCCGACATGACGCCCGACGACATGGTGCGCCGCATGGTGGGACGCGACCTCGGCGCGCTGTTCCCCAAGGAGGACACCACGGTGGGCGAGCCGGTGCTCGTCGCCCACCGGCTCACGCGCGAGAACGTCTTCACCGACATCAGCTTCACGCTGCACAGCGGCGAGATCGTGGCCCTGGCGGGCCTGGTGGGCGCCGGCCGCAGCGAGGTGGCGCGGGCCGTGTTCGGCATCGACCGCCTGGACGCCGGGCACGTGGAGGTCGAGGGGCGGCGCCTGCCCAACGGGCGCCCCGCGGCCGCGATGGCGGCGGGCATCGGCCTGGTGCCCGAGGATCGCCGCCAGCAGGGCCTGGTGATGGACCTGTCGATCACGCGCAACGTCACGCTCACCGTGCTGCGCCGGCTCAGCCGCCTGGGCCTCATGCGGCGGGGGTCCGAGCGCCGCGTGGCGGCCGAGTGGGCCGAGCGCCTGCAGCTGCGCCACCACACGCTGGACGGGCCGGTGCGGTTCCTGTCGGGCGGCAACCAGCAGAAGGTGGTGCTGGCCAAGTGGCTCGCCCGCACGCCGAAGGTGCTGATGGTCGACGAGCCCACCCGCGGCATCGACGTGGGCACCAAGGCCGAGGTGCACCGCCTGCTGTCGCGCCTGGCCGCCGAGGGCCTGGCCGTGCTGATGGTCTCGAGCGAGCTGCCCGAGGTGCTGGGCATGGCCGACCGCGTGCTGGTGATGCACGAGGGGCGGCTCACGGCCGAGCTGTCGCGCGACGAGGCCGACGAGGAGACCGTGATGCGCGCGGCCACCGGGCAGACCCACGAGGCGGCCGCATGAGCACCGACGCACCCCCCGTCCCCGGGCGCAAGGACCGCGGCGCCCGCCTGGCCGAGCTGGTGCTGCGCGTGCGCGAGCTGGGCATCGTCGGCGCGCTCGTGCTGCTGTTCGTGGTCACCGTGATCATGGAGCCGCGCTTCGCGGACGCCGACTCGCTGCGCGACCTGCTGCTGAACGCGTCCATCTTCGCCATCCTCGCGGTCGGCCAGACGCTGGTGATCGTGACCCGCAACATCGACCTGTCGGTCAGCTCGGTGCTGGCCCTGTCGGCGTACTTCGCCGGCAGCGTGGTGTCCGACCATCCCGGCGTGCCGGTGTGGGCCCTGTTCGTGATGGGCATCGGCATGGGCATGGCGTGCGGCCTGTTCAACGGCGTGCTGTCCACGTACGGCGGGGTGCCGTCGCTGGTGGTCACGCTGGGCACGCTGTACGCATTCCGCGGCCTGGCCTTCCTGTGGACCGACGGCCGCCAGGTGAACGCCGAGACGCTGCCGGACGCGTTCCTCAACCTGGGCAGCGGCTCGGTGCTGGGCGTGCCCACGCTGTCCCTGTTCGCCATCGCGGTCGTGCTGGTGGCGGGCTGGTGGATGCGCGACTTCCGCGCGGGACGGCAGCTGTACGCCATCGGCTCCAACCCCGAGGCCGCCCGGCTGGCCGGCGTCCGCTCGCAGCGGCTCGTGCTGCTGGCGTTCGTCGTGTGCGGAGCGCTGGCGGGGCTCGCGGGCGTGCTGTTCACCGCCCGCTTCGGCACCGTCGACGCCACCGCGGGCGCGGGCTACGAGCTGACGGTCATCGCCGCGGCCGTGGTGGGCGGCGTGGCCATCTTCGGCGGCGTCGGCACCGTGTATGGCGCGGCCCTCGGCGCGCTGCTCCTGACCACCATCACGTCGTCGCTCATCATCCTCAAGGTCTCGGCGTTCTGGCAGCAGGCGGCCATCGGCGCGCTGCTCATCCTCGCCATCGTGCTCGACCGCGTCGTCGGTGTGCGCCTCGAGTCCGCCCTGCGGCAAAGGAGCGCCCGCCGTGTCGCGTAATTCCCTCGCCCCCGGCGCGGACACCGCGCCCGCGCCCGACGGCGGTTCCGGCGCCGGCCGCGGCCCGCTGGCACGCCTGGCGTCCGCCGCGGGGCGGTGGGAGTTCCTCATCCTGCTGCTGATCATCGCGACGTGCGTGGCCGGTCAGGCCATCTCGCCGCAGTTCCTCAGCCGGGCCTCGTTCATGACCGGGTCGCTCGACTTCACCGAGGTCGCGCTGATGGCCCTGCCGCTGACGCTCATCATCATCACGGCCGAGATCGACCTGTCGGTGGCGTCCGTGCTGGCCCTGTCGAGCGCGCTGATGGCGTGGCTGTGGATGCACGACGTGCCGATGGTGCCCACCGTGCTCCTGTGCCTGGTCGCGGGGGCCCTGTGCGGGCTGTTCAACGGCCTCCTGGTGACCAAGGGGGGGCTGCCGTCGCTGGCCGTCACCATCGGCACCCTGGCCCTGTTCCGGGGCCTCGCGTACGTGGTCATCGGCGACCAGTCGGTGACCGACTTCCCCACGGCGTGGACCGACTGGGGCTTCGGCATGGTCGGCACGTCCATCCTGCCCAACACCATCGCCGTGTTCGCGGTGCTGGCGGTCATCTTCGCCGTGCTGCTGCACGGCAGCCGCTTCGGGCGGTCCATCTACGCCATCGGCGCCAACCAGGAGGCCGCGTACTTCTCGGGCATCAAGGTCAAGCGCATCAAGCTCATCCTGTTCGTGATCTCCGGCGTCGTCTCGGCGCTCGCCGGCGTCATCATCTCGCTGCGCAACTCCACCGCGGCGGCCAACGTCGGTCAGGGCTTCGAGCTGACCGCCATCGCCGCCGTCGTGCTGGGCGGCGTGTCCATCTTCGGTGGCCGGGGCACGGTGGGCGGCGTCGTCCTCGCCCTGTTTCTCCTCGCCGCCATCCAAAAGGCTCTCTCCCTGAGTGAGTCCATCTCGACGGCCTGGATCCAGGTCGTCACCGGCGCCCTGCTGATCGGCTCGGTGCTCGGCCCCAACCTGGTCTCGCGGATGAACGAGGCCCGGGCGCGCGCCCGCATGCGCGGCGACGCCCAGGCCCGTCCGCCGACCACTTCCCAGGAGGAAGCAGTATGAACACGTCGCGCATCACCCGCGCGCTGGTGGCCTCGGCGGCCGCGGCCTGCCTCGTCGGCGCCGTCGCCGCTTGCCAGGACAGCTCGTCCGATTCGTCCTCCACCACCGCCAAGACGGGCGGGGGAGGCGAGATCCCCAAGGGGCTGAAGACGGTGTCGATGCCCAAGCAGCTCGGCAACCCGTACGAGGAGCTCGAGCACAGCGGCGTCACCGAGGCCATGGAGGAACTCGGCGGCACCAACCGCGTCGTCGGCCCCACCGACGCGGGCGCGTCGTCGCAGGTGCCGCTCATCAACTCGGTGACCCAGCAGAAGCCCGACGCGTTCATCATCGCCGGCAACGACCCCAACGCCGTGGCCCCCGCGCTGAAGGCGATGGCGAAGGCCGGCGTCAAGGTGGTGGCGATGGACTCCGACGTCGCCCCCGACGCACGCACCGTGTTCATCAACCAGGCCAACACGCAGGGCGTGGGCGAGGACCAGATCAAGCTGGTCTGCGAGCTCGTGCCGAAGTGCACCGGTGAGATCGCCATCTTGAGCGCCACGGCCAACGCGCCCAACCAGAACGCGTGGATCAAGGTGATGAAGGAGGTCCTCAAGCAGGACGCCTACAAGGGCCTCAAGCTGGTGAAGGTGGCGTACGGCGACGACGACGACCAGAAGTCGTTCCAGGAGATGCAGGGCCTCGTGAAGGCCTATCCCAACCTGAAGGGCGTCATCGCGCCCACCACGGTGGGCATCTCGGCCGGCGCGCGCTACCTCTCGACCTCGCCGTTCAAGGGCAAGATCGTGATGACCGGCCTGGGCACCCCCAACCAGATGCGCAAGTTCGTCAAGGACGGCACCGTCACGGCGTTCCAGCTGTGGAACCCCAAGGACGTGGGCTACCTGGCCGGGTTCGCCGCCGCCAACCTCGTGGCCGGCAACATCACGGGCAAGGAGGGCGAGACGTTCGAGGCCGGCAAGCTGGGCGAGCGCACCATCGGCAAGGACGGCGAGATCCTGCTCGGCCCGCTCCAGCGGTTCGACAAGGCCAACATCGACGACTTCGACTTCTGAGTCGTCGGCGTGACCGACTCCGTCTCCATGGATCGCGTTGACGGAAACACCCGGCCCGCGCCTCGCGCGCGGGTCGGCGTGTTCGGCATCGGACTGCGTGCCTACTGGGACCAGTTCGACGGCCTCCTCGACCGCATGCACCGCTACCAGGGCCGCGTTGAGGAGCGCGTCCGCGAGCTGGGCGCCGACGTGGTGTCGGCGGGCCTGGTGGACACCGCGGAGGGCGCGCGCGAGGCGGGCGACCTGTTCGCCCGCGAGCGCGTCGACCTGGTGCTGTGCCACGCGGTCACGTACGCCACGTCCAGCCAGGTGCTGCCCGTTGCGCAGGCGGCGCGCGTGCCCGTGGTGCTGCTGGGCCTCCAGCCCACCGCGTCCATCGACTACCCGAACATCGACACCGGGGAGTGGCTCGCGAACTGCGCCGCGTGCTGCGTGCCCGAGATCGCCGGCGCGTTCACCCGGGCCGGCATCCCGTACGACACCGTCGCCGGCACCATCGACGACGACCCGCGGGCGTGGCACAAGATCGGCTCGTGGGTGCGTGCCGCCGGCGTCGCGCACGCCCTCGGCCGCGCTCGCATCGGGTTCCTGGGCCACACGTACCCCGGCATGCTCGACATGTACTCCGACTTCACCGCCGTGCATGCGCAGCTGGGCGCGCACGTGGAGGTGCTCGAGATCGACGACCTCGGCGTGCGCGTGGCCGCCGCGGGTGACGACGACGTGCGCGCCAAGATCGACGAGATCCGCGGCATGTTCGACATCGCCGACCCGTCCGACGACCCCATCGCCGGGCCGATGGACGACGACGCGATGCAGTGGTCCGCACGCGTGGCCGTGGGCCTCGACCACCTGGTGCGCGACTTCGCGCTGGACGGCCTCACGTACTACTACCGGGGCCTCGACGGCAACGAGGCCGAGCGCCTCGGCGCCGGCGTGATCGTCGGCAACTCGCTGCTCACCGCGCGGGGCGTGCCGACGGCGGGGGAGGGCGACCTCAAGACCAACATCGCCCAGCTGATCCTCGACCGGCTCGGCGCGGGCGGCTCGTACACCGAGTACTACGCGCTCGACTTCGACGAGGGGTTCATCCTCATGGGCCACGACGGCCCCGGCCACATCACCATCGCCGAGGGACGTCCCACGCTGAGGGCGCTGCGGATGTACCACGGCAAGCGCGGCGCCGGCCTGTCGGTGGAGTTCCGCGTGCGCACCGGCCCCATCACCATCGTGGGGTGCACCCAGACGCGCGAGGGCCGCCTGAAGCTGATCGTGGCCGAGGGCGAGGCGATCCCGGGCCCCACCATGCGCATCGGCAACACCAACTCGCGCCTGCGGTTCGCGTCGCCGCCGGCGGACTTCTTCGAGCGCTGGTGCGCCGAGGGCCCCACGCACCACGTGGCGCTGGGCGTCGGCCACGTCGCCGACGACGTCGCCCGCGTGGCCGCGCTGACCGGCCTCGACGTCGCCCGGGTGGGCTGATGGAGCGGGTGTGCTTCCTCCTGCGCGTGCGTCCCGACCGGCTGGACGAGTACCGCGCGCACCACCGCGCCGTCTGGACCGAGATGACGGACGCGCTGACGGCCACCGGCTGGCGCAACTACAGCCTGTTCCTGGCCGACGACGGCCTGCTGGTGGGCTACCTCGAGACCGACGATTTCGCGGCGTCCCTGGCCGGCATGGAGGACACCGACGTCAACGCCCGCTGGCAGGCGCTCATGGCGCCGTTCTTCGCGCTGCCCGACGGCGAGCGGCCCGACACGGGCCTCGTGCGCCTCGACGAGATCTTCCACCTTGCGTGACGCGAAGCGATACGTCGCGGTCGACCTGGGCGCGTCGAGCGGCCGAGTGCTGGTGGCGACGTTCGACGGCGGACGGGTGGAGCTGGACGAGGTACACCGCTTCGTCAACGAGCCAGTGCGGCTTCCCGACGGGTTGCGCTGGAACCTGCTGGGCCTGTTCGCCGAGGTGGCGCGGGGCGTGCGCGACGCGTGCGCGGCCGGTCCGGTGGTGAGCGCCGGCGTCGACGCGTGGGGCGTCGACTACGCCCTGGTGGACGACGAGGCCCGCCCCCTGGGCCTGCCGTTCCACTACCGCGATGCGCGCACCGACGGCATGCCGGAGCGGGCGTTCGCGCGGGTGCCGCGCGACGAGCTGTACCGCGTCACGGGCATCCAGACGATGCCCATCAACACGGTCTTCCAGCTGCTGGCCGACGACCCGCGCGCGCTGGATCGTGCCGCCGGCATCCTGCTGGTGCCCGGCCTCGTCTCCCACTGGCTGGGCGGGCGTCCCGCCAACGACGACACGGCGGCGTCCACCACGGGCCTGCTCGACGCGGCCACCGGCGACTGGGCCCGCGGCGTCATCGCCCGCCTGGGCCTCCCGGCCGCGCCGTTCGGCCCGCTGGTGGCTCCGGGCACCGCGCTGGGGACGCTGCGGAGCGACATCGCAGGCGGCGCGACCGGGGTCGACGTGGTGGCGGTGGCCGGACACGACACCGCGGCCGCGTTCGCCGCGGCGCTGGGCGACGACGACACCGCGGTGCTGTCGAGCGGCACCTGGTCGCTCGTGGGCATCGAATCGCCCCGGCCCGTGCTGAGCGATGCGGCCCTGGCGGCCAACCTCACCAACGAGCGGGGCGTGGGCGGCACGGTGCGCCTGCTCAAGAACGTGATGGGCCTGTGGCTGCTGCAGGAGTGCGAGCGGGAGTGGGGGCTCGGCACCGCGCAGCTGCTGGCCGAGGCCGAGGCGGCGGACGATGCACCGCTGTTCGACCCCGACGACCCCACGCTGCTGGCGCCGGGCGGCATGCCCGCGCGCATCCACCGGCTGATGGGCGCGTCGCCCGATCGGGGCGCCACGGTGCGCGGCATCCTCACGTCGCTGGCCTGCAAGTACCGCTGGGTGCTGGAGGACATCGAGGCCGTGTCCGGCCGCCGCATCCGTCGCATCGACGTGGTCGGCGGCGGGGCGGGCAACGCGCTGCTGGCCCGCATCACCGCCGACGTCACCGGGCGCACCGTGCTGGCGGGGCCGCGCGAGGCGACGGCCCTGGGCAACGCGCTGGTGCAGGTGGGCGCCCACGCGGGGCTCGACCGCAGCGCCCTGCGCGACGTCGCGCGGGTCTCCGCCGAACGCGTGCCGTTCCGCCCGGCCGACGGGCCCGCCGGCGACGCCCTGTACGCCCGCTTCCTCGACACCACTGGGCTGCGCCACGCGGGCGCGCCACCGACGCCAACGGGAGGACGAACCGCATGAGCAACGACCACGCGCACCTGCGCAGCGCGCTGGAGGCCGCCGGCGTCGACGTGGCCGACGTCGAGCGCCGCCTCGGCGGCCTCGAGGTGGAGACCCCGTCGTGGGGCTACGGGGCGGCCGGCACCCGGTTCGCCGTGTTCCCCGGTCCCGGCACCGCCCGCGACATCTGGGAGAAGGTCGACGACGCCGCCGAGGTGCACCGCCTCACCGGCACCGCGCCCGCCGTGGCCATGCACTTCCCCTGGGACGCCGTGCCCGACTACGACGCGCTGCGCGCGTACGTCACCGAGCGCGGGCTGCGGGTGGGGGCCGTCAACCCCAACCTGTTCCAGGACCCGGACTACCGGCTGGGCTCGGTGTGCAACCCCGACGCCCGCGTGCGCGACAAGGCCGTGGCCCACCTGGTGGAGTGCATCGAGATCGCCACCGCGCTGGGCTCCACCGCCCAGTCGCTGTGGTTCGCCGACGGCACCAACTACGCCGGTCAGGACGACCTGCGCGCGCGGCGTCATCGGCTGCGCGAGTCGCTCGAGCGCGCATACGCCGTGCTGCCCGACGCGCAGGAGATGCTGGTCGAGTACAAGTTCTTCGAGCCGGCGTTCTACTCCACCGACCTGCCCGACTGGGGCACGGCCCTGCTCACCTGCCTGGCGCTGGGCGACCGCGCCCGCGTGCTGGTCGACCTGGGCCACCACGCCCAGGGCGTCAACGTCGAGCAGATCGTCGCGCTCCTGGCCGACGAGGGCCGCCTGGGCGGGTTCCACTTCAACAACCGCAAGTACGCCGACGACGACCTCGTGGTGGGCTCCGTCAACCCGTTCGAGCTGTTCCTGATCTTCTGCGAACTCGCCGACGGGGACCTGCCGCGACTGACCATCGACCAGGCGCACTGCATCGAGCCGACCGTGGAGGCCATGGTGCTCAGCGTGACCAACATCCAGGAGGCGTACGCCAAGGCGCTGATCGTCGACCGGGATGCGCTGGCGACCGCCCGCGCCGACGGCGACGTGCTGGGGGCCCACCGCGTGATGCTGGACGCGTTCGGCACCGACGTGAGGCCCCTGTGCGCGCACGTCCGCACGGCGCGGGGGGCCGCCGCCGATCCGCTGTCCCAGCTGCGGTCCTCCGGCTACGTCGCGCGCAACGCCGAGGCCCGCGCCGAGGGCGCGGCGACCGGGCTGGGCGCCCGATGAGCCCCGCAGACGGCGTGATGATCGCCCCCGTGGACGACCGCTGGGACGCGTCCGCGGGTGAGGGCGACGCGCTCGACCAGGTGCTGGCCGCGTCGCGCCTCCTGGGCTCCGACCGGTCGCTGGCCAACTTCGGCGGCGGCAACACGTCGGCGAAGGGCACGGCCACCGACCACGCGGGCCGCGACGTGCGGGTGATGTGGGTGAAGGGCTCGGGCAGCGACCTGGCCACCATGGAGCGGCGCCACTTCACGGGGCTGCGGCTCGACGAGATCCTCCCGCTGATCGAGCGGCACGAGATGAGCGACGAGGAGATGGTGGCGTACCTGGCGCGCTGCCAGCTGGACCCCACCATGCCGCGGTGCTCCATCGAGACGCTCTTGCACGCGTTCGTGCCCGCCGAGCACGTGCACCACACCCACCCCGACGGCATCAACGTGCTGGCGGGCACGCGCGACGGCGAGGCGCTGGTGCGGGAGTGCTTCGGCGACCGCGCCGCGTGGAGCCCGTACATCCGCCCCGGTTTCACGCTGGCCCGTCAGGTGGGGCTGGCGGTGCGCGAGAACCCGGCCCTCGAGGCCGTGATCCTGGCCAAGCACGGGCTGGTGGTGTGGGGCGACACGGCGCAGGAGGCGTACCGGCGCACCGTCGCGATCGTCAACGAGGCGATCGCGTTCACCAACGCCCGGGTGGGGGGCGCGGCCCGCTTCGGCGGACCTGCCGGAACGCCGCTTTCCGACGACCAGGCCGCGGAGCTCCTGGCCGACGTGCTGCCCGCGCTGCGCGGGGCGGTGTCGAGCGAGCGCGCGAAGGTGCTGGTGGTCGACCGCGCGCCGGCCGTCGTCGAGTTCGTGTCGTCGCGTGACGCGCCCGAGCTGGTGGGGGTGGGGGCGCCGTGTCCCGACCACCTGGTGCACACCAAGCGGGTGCCCCTGTGGGTGCCGTTCGACCCCGCCCGCGACGACGCCGCGGCGCTGGCCGAGCGCATCCGCGAGCTGGTGCCCGCCTACCGCGACGAGTACCGCGCGTACGTGGCGCTTCACGCGGACGCCGACACGGTGCCCGCCGATCCCGACCCGCGCGTGGTGCTGATCCAGAACGTCGGCCTGGTGGGCGTCGGCACGTCGCCCCGCGCGGCCGCGCTGTCGCGCGACCTCTACCACCGCGCGGTGGAGGTGATCGCCGGCGCCGACGCCATGGGCGGCTTCGTGTCGCTCACCGACGCCGAGAGCTTCGCCATCGAGTACTGGCCGCTGGAGCTGTACAAGCTGTCGCTGGCGCCCCCGCCGGGGGAGCTCCAGGGCACCGTCGCCCTGGTCACCGGCGGCGCCGGCGGCATCGGGCGGGCCACCATGGCCGCGATGGCGGGCATGGGGGCGTGCGTCGTGGGCCTCGACCTCGACGCGGACGGGGCGCGGGAGGCGGTCGCGGCGTATGGCGACGCGGGGCTCGGCCTGGCGTGCGACGTCACGTCCGAGGACGCCGTCCGGGACGCGTACCGGCAGGCCGTCGCGCGCTTCGGCGGGGTCGACATCGTGGTGTCGAACGCCGGCGTCGCGTCGAGCGCCCCGCTCCAGGAGACCACCCTCGACGAGTGGCAGCGCAACTACGCCGTGCTGGGCACCGGCTACTTCCTGGTGGCGCGCGAGGCGTTCCGCACCATGATCGCGCAGGCCACCGGGGGCAGCATCGTGTTCGTCGCGTCGAAGAACGCGGTGGTGGCGGGCCGCAACGCGGCGGCGTACTCGTCGGCGAAGGCGGCCGAGCTGCACCTGGCCCGCTGCCTGGCCGAGGAGGGGGGCCCGCACGGCATCCGGGTCAACACGGTGAACCCCGACGCGGTGCTGCAGGGATCGCGCATCTGGGGCTCGTCGTGGCGGCGTGAGCGCGCCGACGCGTACGGCATCGAGCCGGACCAGCTGGAGGAGCACTACCGCAAGCGCACCACGCTGGGCGTCAACATCCTGCCGGACGACATCGCCCAGGCCGTGGTGCACTTCGCGTCCCCGGCCCGCTCCGGCAAGAGCACCGGCAACATGCTGAACGTCGACGGGGGGGTCCCGGCGGCGTACGCCCGCTAGTGCGCGTCTCGCTGATGATCACGTGCCTGGCCGACACGCTGTTTCCGCGTGCCGGTCAGGCGACGGTGACGGTGCTGGAGCACCTGGGCTGCGACGTCGTGTTCCCGGCCGAGCAGACCTGCTGCGGCCAGATGCACGGCAACACCGGCTACCGCGACGACGGGCTGGGCCTGGCGCGGCGCGCGTGCCGGGTGTTCGCCGACGCCGAGCGCGTCGTGTGCCCGTCGGCGTCGTGCGTGGGCTGGCTGCGGGAGACCGCCCCCATGCTGGCCGCCGCCGCCGGCGACGACGCCCTGGTGGCCGAGCTGCGCGGCCTGGCGCCGCGCATGCGGGAGCTGACCGAGCTGATCATCGACGACCTGGGCGTCGAGGACGTGGGGGCGTCGTTCCCCCACACGGTCACGTACCACCCCACGTGCCACAGCCTGCGCGGCCTGCACCTGGGCGAGCGGCCCGTGCGCCTGCTGCGCGCCGTCCGCGGCCTGCAGCTGGTGCCGCTGCCGTCGGCCGAGGAGTGCTGCGGCTTCGGCGGCACGTTCGCGCTGAAGAACGCCGACGTCTCGATGGCGATGCTGGCCGACAAGGTGCGCTGCGTGGGCGACTCGGGCGCCGAGGTGGCCACCGCCGTCGACGGGTCGTGCCTGATGCAGATCGGCGGGGCGCTGTCGCGGCAGCGCACGGGCGTGCGCACCATGCACCTGGCAGAGATCCTGGCGGCGCGGGAATGAGCGAGGGCTTTCCCCAGGCCGCCCGCGCGGCCCTGGCCGACACCCAGCTGCGGCGCAACCTGGCGGGCGCCACGGCCACCATCCGGGCCCGGCGCGCCGCCGCGGTGGCCGAGTGCGACGACTGGCAGGAGCTGCGCGACGCGGCCGAGGCCATCAAGACGCGCACCATGGCGCGCCTGCCCGAGCTGCTCGAGATGCTCGAGACGCGGGTGACCGAGGCGGGCGGCACCGTGCACTGGGCCCGCGACGCCGCCGAGGCCAACGCGGCGGTCGCCGCCGTCGCCGCCGCGCACGGCGCCGACGAGGTGATCAAGGTCAAGTCCATCGCCACCGACGAGATCGGCCTCAACGAGGCGCTCGCGGCCCGGGGCGTGCGGGCGTTCGAGACCGACCTGGCCGAGCTGATCAACCAACTGGGCGACGACTGGTCGTCGCACATCCTGGTGCCCGCGATCCATCGCAACCGCAGCGAGATCCGGCGCCTGTTCGCGCGTACCATCGCGAAAGGCCGGCCGCTCACGGACGCGCCGGAGGAGCTGGCCGAGGCGGCCCGCGTGTACCTGCGCGAACGGTTCCTGTCGGTGCCCATGGCCGTCAGCGGCGCCAACTTCGCCATCGCCGAGACCGGCGCCGTGTGCGTGGTGGAGTCGGAGGGCAACGGCCGCATGTGCACCACGCTGCCGCGCGTGCTGGTGACCGTGATGGGCATCGAGAAGCTCTTGCCCCGGTGGCGCGACCTGGAGGTGTTCCTGCAGATCCTGCCCCGGTCGGCGACGGGCGAGCCGATGAGCCCGTACACGTCGCTGTGGACCGGCGTGCACCCGGGCGACGGCCCCGAGGAGTTCCACCTGGTGATCCTCGACAACGGCCGCACCGACGTGCTGGCCGACGAGCTGGGCCGGCAGGCGCTCCACTGCATCCGCTGTTCGGCCTGTCTCAACGTCTGTCCCGTGTACACCCGCGTGGGCGGGCACGCGTACGGGTCGGTGTACCCCGGACCCATCGGGGCCATCCTCACGCCGCAGCTCAAGGGGCTCCACGCGGCGCCGACGCTGCCGTTCGCGTCCACGCTGTGCGGGGCGTGCCTGGAGGTGTGCCCGGTGAAGATCGACATCCCGTCCGTGCTGGTGCACCTGCGCGGACGCGTGGTGCGCGAGACCCGCGGCCGCGTGACCCGCGAGGGCGTGATGATGGCCGCCGTGGCCAAGGCGTTCGGTTCGCGGCGCCGGTACGAGCGCGCGCAGCGCCTGGCGCGGCTGGGGCACGGGCCGCTGGCCGACCAGGTGATGGGGCGGTGGACCGCGATGCGCGACCTGCCGGAGCCGCCCGCGCAGACGTTCAGGAGCTGGTGGCGTGAGCGCCAGGGATGACGTGCTCGCCCGGGTGCGCCGGGCCCTCGGCCCGTCGCCGTCGGCGCCGGAGGTGCCCCGCGGCTACCACCAGGCCGGGGCGTCCCGCGACGGCGACGCGGTGGCCCGCTTCTGCGAGCGGGCCGCCGAGTACACGGCCACGGTCACCCGCTGCGGCGACGACGCGCTGGCGGCCGTGCTGGGCGCCCGCGCGCGGGCCCACGGCGTCACGCGGCTGGCGTGCCCCGCCGCGACGGCGTGGGCCGTTGACGGCGCCGAGACCGTGCCCGACGACCCGCCGCTCGACCCGCGCACGCTGGACTCCATCGGGGCCGTGGTGACCGGTTCGGCCCTCGCGATCGCCGACACCGGCACGGTGGTGCTGGACGGCGGGCCCGCATCGGGACGGCGGGCGCTGTCGCTGGTGCCCGACGTGCACCTGTGCGTGGTGCGCGCCGCGACGGTGGTGTGGTCGGTCCCCGACGCGATCGCGGCGCTGGCGGCCGACGGCGCCCGCGGCCGGCCCGTCACGTTCATCAGCGGCCCGTCGGCCACGTCCGACATCGAGCTGCAGCGCGTGGAGGGCGTGCACGGCCCACGGACGCTCGAGATCGTGGTCGTCGACGAGGCCCCGTAGGGCGGCGCCGGACGGACGTCGTCCCGGCGCCGCACCCGCCCGGGCGTCAGGCGGCGGGACGCACGCGGCAGGCCGTGCCGTACGCGCAGATCTCCGTCGCGTTCTCCATGAACTCGCTGGCGTCGAAGCGCATGGCGATGACCGCGTTCGCGCCCTTGGCCTCGGCCTCCTCCGACAGCCGCGCGATGGCCTCCTGGCGGCTTTCGCCAAGCATCTTCGTCATGCCCTTCAGCTCGCCACCGACGATGGACTTGAACGCGGCGCCGATCTGCGAGCCCATGTGGCGGCTGCGCACGGTCAGCCCGAAGATCTCGCCGTACACCTCCTCCACGACGTAGCCGGGAAGGTCGTTGGCGGTGGTGATGATCATGGGGTCTCCTCGGGAGCCGGTGGGGTGCGGATGGGGGACCGACCGTACTCCCGGGGCGGCGCGGGATGCGTGACGGCATGGACAACTCCGGGTGCGACGCATCTCGCGGTGGTGGGGTAGGGCGCCGCGCGTGTACGGGTGAACGGCGGACTTCCCACTCGGCCGGATGCGGTGGAGGGCGACCTGGTCGAATGGCCTGTTGATCATTTCCGCACGTCGCTGGTACGTTGGCCGCCAAGCTTCGTGATGTACGCACGCGGGCGATCGGCGCGCGTGCGGGTGGGAAAGCAGGGCGACGGGGGCGGTCCTGCGACCCCTCGGTCGGGTGGGGGCACGCGCGGGACGTGGACGTCCGGCCCCGCGCGATCCGCGTTGCCGACGCGGCGTTGACGCCCCCGTACCCCGAACCGCGCGGACCGCTCGCCGGTGGTGAGCGGTCATTCAGTCAGTCGGAAGGGGAACCCTGATGGTGAGCTTCACGCGTGGGAGCCTCGTGGTGTTGGCCACGGGCGTGGTGATGGTGGGTGCCGGCGTCGCGCAGGGCGCGGACGGCGTCCTGGTCAAGAACGTGCCCGCCACGTTCGAGTTCCGCCTCCACTCGGGCGGAACAACCCCGTGCGGAGCGGCGGGCTTCATCCGCTGGAAGAGCGTGGCCGGCGCGACGAGCGCGACGGCGAAGTTCCGCTCGCGCTCCGCGGAGGCGGCGGACACCAACGGACCGTTCAGCGATGCGACGGCGACCGGGCAGCGCGGGGACGGAACCAAGCCCCCGTTCGAGAACACGTTCCTGGGCGTGTACACGGTGGAGCCGGGCTACGACTGGCTGAACGCGGGCGTGTGGATGTGGGGCGGTAGCGACCAGGGCTGCGCCGACGGGCACCTTCGCGGGCAACGGATGATCGATCAGGCGGCGGGCGTTCAGGTGACGCTGACGATCCAGGTCCCCGGGCCGGTGGTGAAGAGCGTCGGGGCCCGGCAGCTGCTGCCGCGGTCGGGGAACGCGACCGTCGCGACCCTGAAGTGCCCGGTCGGTGGCACGTGCACGGTGAAGGCGCCGCGCTTCGTGACCGTGTTCGCGAGCGGCAGGACGTACCGGCTGGGGGTCACCGCTCCGCGGGCGCTCGCGGGCGGCAAGAGCGCGAACGTGGTGGTGAGATTCCCGCGGGCGGCGACCCGGGATCTGGCGGGCCGCACCGTGCGTCCGCGCGTGAAGGTCGAGGTGAGCAACCAGAAGGTGGCGAAGACCAGCCTCATCGCCGGCCGCAGCATCCGCGTGAGGTAGCCAGGCGGGCCGGGGGCGGCGCGCGGTCGCCCCTCGGCCCTCGCGGCCGCGGGAGCCGCCCGCGTGCGCTAAACTGCTCGGCCGAATCCGTTCACGCCTCCCCGGTGCGATTCCGCGTCGCCGATGGTGCCCCCGACAACCCGGGGGTTCGGCGGTGCCCGCACCGGCTTTTCCATGTTCCGAACCAGTCGAAGGAGACCTCGTGGCCACAGTCACGATGAAGCAGTTGCTCGAGTCCGGTGTGCACTTCGGCCACCAGACCCGCCGTTGGAACCCCAAGATGCGCCGCTACATCTTCGGTGAGCGCGGCGGCATCTACATCATCGACCTGCAGCAGACGCTGCCGCTCTTGGAGCGTGCGCAGGAGATCTGCAACGCCATCGCGGCCCGCGGCGGCACCGTGATGTTCGTCGGCACCAAGAAGCAGTGCTCCGACGCCGTGCAGACGGCGGCGTCCCGCGCGAACCAGCCGTTCGTGTCGCACCGCTGGCTGGGCGGCCTGCTCACCAACTGGTCGACCATCAGCAACCGCATCAAGCAGCTGCACGCGCTGCGCACCCAGAAGAAGGAAGGGCAGCTCGACCTGCTGCCCACCCGCGAGCGCCTCACCAAGCTGGCCGAGCTCGAGAAGCTCGAGACCAACCTGGGCGGAGTGGCCGACATGCAGCGTCTGCCCGACGCCATCGTGATCGTCGACCTGAAGAAGGAGGCGATCGCGGTGAAGGAGGCCAACCGCCTTGGCATCCCGGTGATCGGCCTGGTCGACACCAACTGCGATCCCGACGACGCCACGTACGTCATCCCCGGCAACGACGACGCCATCCGCGCGTGCGACCTCATCCTGGGCGCGCTCAGCGACAGCATCCTCGAGGGCAAGGGCGAGACCCCGGCCGCGGTGGGCGCGGCCCCCGCGGCGGACGCCCCCGTCGCCGAGGCCGTCGTGGTGGAGGTCGCCGAGACCCCCGCCGCGGCCGACGAGGCGCCGCAGCGGATCGTGGTGGAGGTCTCCGAGATCCCCGCCGAGCCGGAGAGCGCCGCCGAGGCCGCCCCGGCCGAGGCCGAGTGACCACCGCTTCCCGACCCACGCCCCACAAGGAGACGTCCCCACAGTGAGCGAGATTCCCGCCAAGCTCGTGAAGGAGCTGCGCGAGGCCACCGGCGCCGGAATGATGGACTGCAAGAAGGCCCTCACCGAGACCGGGGGCGACTTCGACGCGGCCGTGACGCTGTTGCGCAAGAAGGGCGCCGCCGCGGCCGAGAAGCGCGCGGGCCGGGCCGCCAACGAGGGGATCGTCGACAGCTACATCCACATGGGCGGCCGCGTCGGCGTGCTGCTCGAGGTCAACTGCGAGACCGACTTCGTGGCGCGCAACGACAAGTTCAAGGATTTCGCCCACGACGTCGCGCTGCACATCGCCGCGATGAACCCGCAGTACGTGTCGGCCGAGGACGTGCCGGACGAGTGGAAGGCGTCCGAGCGCGAGATCTACGCCGAGCAGGCCAAGGACATCCCCGAGCAGGCCCGCGAGCGCGCCGTCGAGGGCAAGCTGGCGAAGCGGCTGAAGGAGATCGTGCTGCTGGATCAGGAGTTCATCAAGGACCAGGCCGAGAAGAAGCCGCGCACCATCGAGGCGATGCGGGCCCAGCTCTCGGGGGAGATCGGCGAGAACATCACCATCCGCCGGTTCGCACGGTTCGAGCTCGGTGGGCAGTAGCACCCCCCACGATCCCGTCGCGCCCGCCTGGTCGGCGGGCGCTACGCCGCCCGCGTTCACGCGGGTGGTGCTGAAGCTCTCCGGTGAGGCCCTCATGGGCGAGTCGGGCTACGGCATCGACCCCGCCAAGATCACGGCGATCGCCCGCCAGGTGTCCGGCGCGATGGACCGCGGCACGGACGTGGCGATCGTGGTGGGCGCCGGCAACATCTTCCGCGGCGTGCTGGGCACGGCGGCCGGCATGGACCGGGCCACCGCCGACTACATGGGCATGATCGCCACCATGCTGAACGCGCTGGCCATCCAGGACGCGCTCGAGAAGCTGGGCGTCGTCACGCGCGTGCAGTCGGCCATCGCGATGCAAGAGGTCGCCGAGCCGTACATCCGCCGGCGCGCCATCCGCCACCTCGAGAAGCGCCGCGTGGTCATCTTCGCGGGCGGCACCGGCAACCCGTTCTTCACCACCGACACCACGGCCGCGCTGCGCGCGCTCGAGATCGGTGCGCAGTGCATCCTGATGGCGAAGAACAACGTCGCCGGGGTGCTCGACGCGGACCCGCGCGAGAACCCCGACGCGGCGCTGATCCCCGAGATCACCCACATGGAGGCCATCGAGCGCGGGCTGAAGGTGATGGACACCACGGCCCTGACGCTGTGCATGGACAACGGCCTGCCCATCATGGTGTTCAACATGAACGACGAGACGAACATCGGGCGGCTGCTCGACGGCGAGCACGTCGGCACCCGGGTGTTCACGCCCAAGGAGCAGACCCCATGAACGAGCGACTCGAAGACGCCCAGCGCCGCATGGAAGGTGCTGTGAAGGCCCTCGCCAGCGAGATGACGTCGGTGCGGACGGGACGCGCCAGCGTGGCGCTACTGGACCGGGTACAGGTGGACGCGTACGGCACCAAGACCCCCCTCAACCAGCTGGCGCAGCTGGGCGCGCCCGAGCCGCGCATGCTGACCATCAACCCGTACGACCGGTCGCTGTTCGGCGCCGTCGAGAAGGCCATCCTCGAGTCCGACCTGGGCCTCACGCCCACCAACGACGGCCAGCTCATCCGCATCAACATCCCCCAGCTGTCCGAGCAGCGCCGCAAGGAGCTGGTGAAGCTGGTGCACAAGATGGCCGAGGACGCCCGCATCGCGGTGCGCAACGTGCGCCGCGACGTGCTGAACGAGGCCAAACGGGCCGAGAAGGACGGCGAGCTGTCGCAGGACGAGGTCTCGCGCTTCCAGGGCGAGGTGCAGAAGCTGACGGACGCCGAGGTGCACCACATCGACGAGGCGCTGGCCGTCAAAGAGGCCGAGATCATGGAGGTCTAGGCGGGGCCTCCCCAGGCTTCCGCCGCACGTATGAGCATCACGCGCCGCCTGCGCTCGGCCCGCGCGCTGGCCCGCCTGGGCCGGCACGAACCGCGGGTCGCGCCGGTCGCCCTCGGCCGCGTGCCCCGCTCGGTGGCGATCATCATGGACGGCAACGGGCGCTGGGCCCGTCAGCGCGGGCTGCCGGTCGGGGCGGGGCACCGCGCGGGGGCGAAGGCCCTGAAGGAGGTCGTGCGCCGCGCCCGCGACATCGGCATCCTCGACCTGACCGTGTACTCGTTCTCCACCGAGAACTGGACGCGGCCCCAGGCCGAGGTGGACGACCTGATGCACCTGTTCACCGAGCTGATCGAGCGCGAGCTGCCCGAGCTGATGGATGAGGGCGTGCGCATGCGCTTCATCGGCCACCGCGGCGACCTCAGCGACGCGCTGCGGGCCCGCATCGAGGAGGCCGAGGCGACGACGGCGGGCAACCCCGGCCTGCGCCTGTTCATCGCCATGAACTACGGCGGGCGCCAGGAGATCGTGGACGCCGCCCGCCGTTTCGCCGCCGAGTGCGGTCCCGACGCGGGCATCGAGGAGTTCGGCGCCCTGATGTACGGCGACCTGCGCGACCCCGAGCTGGTCATCCGCACCAGCGGCGAGCAGCGGCTGTCGAACTTCCTGCTGTGGCAGTCGGCGTACAGCGAGCTGTGCTTCGCCGACCGCCTGTGGCCCGACTTCACGCCCGCCGACCTGGAGGCCGCGGTGGCCGAGTACGGGGGGCGTGAGCGGCGGTTCGGCGGCCGCTGATGGCGCTGCGCACTCCATGGTCGGGCCGGCGCGGGCCCGACGACGACGACGACCTCGACGTCACCGAGGACGAGGCGCGGTACGCCATCGACGTGCCGGCGCCGCGCGGACCCCGCTTCGACCCGCAGCTGGTCTCGCGCGTGGCGGTCGCCGTGCCGGGCATCATCCTCGCCGTCGCCGTGGTCTACGGCGGCGGGCTGTGGTTCGCGGCCGCGATGGGCCTGCTGGCCTGCCTGGCCCTCTTGGAGTTCTACTCGCTGACCGCGGCCACGCGGCCCCTGCGCTGGGCCGGCTACGCCGGGGTGCTGGTGATGATCGGCATGGCCTGGGGCAACGACGCGCCGCCGTACGGCGCGCTGCACGGCCTCGCCATCGGCGCGGGGCTCGTGGCCCTGGCGGCCCTCACCATCGGCCGCGTGGAGGACATCACGGTGCGGGTGGCCACCACGTCGCTGGGGCTCGGCTACGTGGGCCTGTCGTTCGCGATGCTGATGGCGCTGCGCGAGCTGCCCCACGGGGCGGAGGCGGTGGTCAACGTGCTCGTGGGCGTGTGGGTGTTCGACACCGCGTCGTACGTGGGCGGCAAGACGTGGGGGCGCACCCCGGTCGCGCCGCGCATCTCGCCCGGCAAGACCCTCGAAGGGCTGATCGTCGGACTGGTGTGCGGGGTGCTCGCGGTGATGATCGCGGGCCTCTACATGGACTGGATCGATGCGCTCCAGTCGTTCATCCTGGGCCTCGTGATCTGCGTCACCGCGTTCATGGGCGATCTGTTCGAGTCGGCGCTGAAGCGCGACGCCGGCGCGAAGGACAGCGGGCGCCTGCTGATGGGCCACGGCGGCGTGCTCGACCGGTTCGACGCCCTGATGTTCGCGTCGGTGGCCGCGTACTTCACGACCGTTGCGCTGGTGTACTGAGAGAGGGACCCGTGCCCCTTCCCCGGCTGACCATCAGGGTGCCGATCGCCCGCAAGATGCGCGCCCCCGCGTTCTACGCGCTGGCGGCCTTGGAGGACGGGCCCCTGGAGGGCGCCGACATCCTGCGCCGCGCGGACGAGCTGTCCGGCGGGCACGTGCGGATGTCGGCGGGCACGCTGTACGGTGCGCTCGAGCGGCTCGTCGAATCCGGGAAGGTGTACGCCGGTGATTACCGCTTCGAGCATTCCCGTCCCCGCAGGGAGTACCGGCTCACGGAGTACGGCCGCGCCGTGCTGGCCGCCGAGGCCCGCCACCACCGCCCCCGCGCCCGCGAGCGGCGCCCGAAGGGCCACCCCGGCCGGTAGCGCCCTCCCATGAGGCGCCGGGAGCGCATCTTCCGCCTGGTCGGGGCCCTGGCATTCCCGCGCGAGTGGTGGCGCCGCCACGGCGGCGAGGTGACCGACACCGCGCTGCGCTCGCCCGCCCCCGGCAAGGAGCTGGCCGGGCTCGTGCCCGCCGGGCTGTCGGTGCGCACGCGCGGGTACGGCACCAACGCGCGTGGCGAGGGCTGGGTGGTGGACGGCGCGCGGTTCGGCGTGCTGGTGGCCCTGGTGGTGGGCTTCGCGGCCTGCCAGGGGGTGGCGTACACCGAGCCGTCCCGCCTGGCGAACACCAGCCTCGCGCGGTTCGTGGTGGACTTCGCGTGGCTGGCGGCCATCGTGGCGGTGGGGCGGCGGCGCGACACGCTGGGCGCCGTGATGCTGAGCGTGCCGGCCGCGCTGGCCACCGTGATCGGCACCGCCGCCACCATCCGGGCCGTCGACTCCCCGCTGCGCGACCCGCCGGCCGCGTCGCTGCCGTGGCTCAGCCTGATGCTGTGGACCGGCGTCGCGGCGCTGTTGATCCTGCGCGTGTGGAGCCGCGGCGTCGTCCGCCGCAGCGGCTCCGTGTGGTGGATCGCGGCCCCGTTCGTGCTGATCGGGCTGATGTGGCTGGGCGGGCTGCCCGTCGATGCGGCCGACCGGGACGTGGAGCGCCAGGTGGCGATCCTCGCCGCGATGGGACTGTTCGCGCTCATCGGCTTCGTGCGGCTGTGGCGCGATCCCAGCTGGGCCGTCGCGGCGGGCCTGGCGTTCGCGGCCCACGGCGTCGGCACGGTGGCGTGGACGGCGGGCCGCCTGGGCGACGGCGGCGCCACCGTGCTGGCGGTGGACGCGCTCGGGGTCATCGCGACGTGGAGCGCGGCGGCGCTGGCACCGCGCATCGTGGTGGCCACGCCCGGCGTGCCGGACCGTCGCGCGGCGGCGGCATCCGACGACGAGACGCGCCGGTAGGCACGGGCCGACCTCAGGCGGCGGCCGCCGGGGGTACGATGGCGGCATGAACATCGACCTGCTGCGAGAACTGTGCGCCACGCCCGGCGCCCCCGGCCACGAGGACCCCATCCGCCGCGTCGCCGCGCGCGAGCTGGAGGCCGTCTGCGACGACGTCCAGGTGGACCCGGTCGGCAACCTCATCGCCCGCAAAGCGCCCACCGGCAAGGGCCGCTCGCGGCCCAAGCTGATGCTGTGCGCGCACCTGGACGAGATCTCGTTCATGGTGCAGCACATCGAGGACACGGGCTTCCTGCGGGTGATCCCGCTGGGGGGCTTCGACCCCAAGACGCTCACCGCGCAGCGGGTCACCGTGCACGGCCGCCAGGACCTGCTGGGCGTGTTCGGCGGCAAGGCCATCCACCTCATGAGCGACGAGGAGAAGAAGAAGCCGCTCAAGATCGAGGACTACTTCATCGACGTCGGCCTGCCCGCCGACCGCGTGAAGGAGCTGGTGCGGGTGGGCGACGTGGTCACCCGGCAGGGCGAGATCACGCCGATGGGCGACCTGGTCACCGGCAAGAGCCTCGACAACCGCGCGGGCCTGTACGTGATGATCGAGGCGATGAAGGCGCTGGGCAAGCACAACTGCGAGGTGTTCGCGGTGGGCGCGGCCCAGGAGGAGGTGGGGTGCCGCGGCGCCCGCGTCGCCACCGCCCGGGTGCGGCCCGACATCGGCCTGGCCATCGACATCACGCTGGCCAACGACGGGCCCGGCGTGCCGCCGTACCAGCGCGTCAGCGCCATCGGGGCGGGCGCGGCGATCAAGGTGTTCGACGGCGGCGTGATCGTGCCCACGTCGGTCATCGACCACCTCACCAAGGTCGCGGACAAGCGCGGCATCCCGCACCAGCTGGAGGTGCTGCCCCGCGGCGGCACCGACACCCGTGAGCTGCAGCTGTCGGGCGACGGGGCGCTGGCGGGGTGCGTGTCGATCCCCACGCGCTACGTGCACCAGTCGGTCGAGACGCTCGACCCCGCCGACCTCGACGCGTGCGTGGCGCTGACCGCGGCGTTCTGCGAGACCGCGCACACGCTGGTGAAGTAGACCGCACCCGACGAGAGGGCGATGGCGATGGGCGACTCACCCGTGCACCACTACGACGGCACCGACCTCGACGTGACGTGGGACAAGCGCCTGTGCATCCACGCGGCCGAGTGCCTGCGCACGGCCCCGGGCGCGTTCGACGTGTCGCGCAAGCCCTGGGTGCTGCCCGACGGCGACGACGCGGCGCGGGTGCGCGAGGCCGTCGCGCGCTGCCCGTCCGGGGCGCTGGCCTTCGTGGCGAAGGACGGCCCGCCCGAGACGCCCGACGTCGCACCCACCGTGCGGGTGCGGGCGGACGGCCCCCTGGAGCTGCGCGGCGCGCTGCACATCGCCGGCGCCCCCGCCGACTCGCCGGGCCTCGCGCTGCGCGCCACGCTGTGCCGCTGCGGGCAGTCGGCCGCGAAGCCCTACTGCGACAACAGCCACAAGGAGGCGGGCTTCACCGACCCGGGCGCCGTGGAGGGCCCGGGGCCGGGCGGGGGGGACGCGGGCGAGCTGACCGTGCGGCCCGCGGCGAACGGCCCGCTGCTGGTGACGGGAGAGGTCACGGTGGTGGCCGACGACGGCGCCGCGACGTGGCGGGGCGCGAAGGCCGCGCTGTGCCGCTGCGGGCAGTCGGCCAGCAAGCCGTTCTGCGACGGCAGCCACGCGCGGGTGGGGTTCACGGCACCCGGCGCCTGACCGGGGAGCCTGCGGGCGTGATGACGTCGCGCGCAGGGGAGGGGCGGGTCGCGTCGGCCCACCCCTCCCGGTACCCGCCCCGCTCAGGCGATGGCGGCTCCGTGCCGCAGCCGCAGGTCCGTCATCCTGACGCGGAACCTGCCGCAGCGCAGCTCGATCGGCTCGCCGCAGATCGTGGCGCTCGAGATCAGCGTCTCACCCTCCCGGAGCCCGGACGTTCCCTCCAGTCGCGATTGCGCCGTCTCGACGATGTAGAGGCCGGCCTGGCTGAGGTCGTGCACCGACAGGTGCCGCACCGTCCTGTCCTCGATGTGCAGCAACCCGAAGATCGCCCGCTCGTAGATGTCGATGAAGTCCGTCACGAGCCGCCCCGCCACGTGGGCGAGGCCGCGCCGCACCACGAACGCCTGGACGCCACGCGGTGGCACGTCCGAGTGTCCGCAGCAGTCTTCGGTGGTCAGGGAGCTGGTCACTTCTCACTCCTCTCGTTGACCGAGATTGAGACGGACGGCGGGTGCCGTCCGCTGGCCACAGCCGGCGATGGGAGGTGGTCGTTCCCCCCACCGATCGTGGGTGTGCAGGGACAACCGCTCGGAGATGCCGAGCGGGTACTACCGGGTGGTTCCCGACGCGCGGGGCGTCAGCGGGTGGTGAGACCCCTCCGGGCGCGCACCGAAGGCTCGATCAGGCGGCGTGGTGCGGCACCGGAGAGCGGGAGGTACGAGATACGCATGCGAAAAAATTAGGGGGCGTACGCGTGTTCGGCAAGGTATATACGTCGTCACGATGGCCCGCGCGCCGAGGCTGACGGCGGATTCTGGCGAAATAGCGGCGATGCGCTGCTCAGGCAGCGCCCCAGCCGCCGCCTCCCGGGCTGCGCAGCGTGATGACATCGCCCGCCCGTAGGAACCCGCGCCACTTGCCCGGCACCGGGGCCCCGTTGACCAGGTTCTCGCCGGGGGCCCCGTCCTCGCCTCCGCGCGCGCCCCGCGGTCCGTGGAGCCGGCGCTCCGCGATGATCGACGCCTCCGCGTCGGCCAGCACCCGTATGACCCGCTCGACCCCGTCGCCGCCGCGGTGGCGCCCCGCACCCCCGGTGCCGCGCCGGATGCGGTACGCCTCGACCCGCAGCGGGAACGCGGCCTCCAGCATCTCCACCGGCGTGTTGAGCGTGTTGCTCATGGCCACGTGCACGGCGTCGGGGCCGTCGTCGCCGGGGGAGGCCCCCTGGCCGCCCGCCATGGTCTCGTAGTACGTGAAGCCCGCACCGCCGATGGTGAGATTGTTCATGGTGCCCTGCCCCTGCGCGGGCACGTCCACGGCGCCGCCGACGGCGGAGAACACGGCGTCCACGATGCGGCTGGAGGTCTCCACGTTGCCCGCGGCGACGGCGGACGGCGGGCGGGCGTTGACCAGGCATCCCGCGGGGGCGGTGATGGAGACCGGGGCGAACGCCCCCGCCGAGGCGGGGATGTCGGGGTCGGTGACGGCGCGCACCACGAAGTAGACGGCCGAGCGGGTGACCGCCAGCGGGCAGTTCATGTTGCCTGCGCCGGCGGGGGACGTGCCGGCGAAGTCCACGTCCATCGTCTCGCCGGCGATGCGGACGCTCACCGCGATGACCAGGGGGCCGTCGCCGACGCCGTCGCCCTCCAGCTCCTCCCGGGCCTGGTACTCCCCGTCGGGCAGCGCCGCGATGGCCGCCCGCGTGCGCCGTTCGCCGTACTCCAGCAGGGCACCCAGCGCGTCCACGGCGGTGCGGGCCCCGTGCCGGGCGATCACGTCGGCGGCGCGGGCGTCGGCCACGCGGTGGCACGCCAGCTGCGCGCGCAGGTCGCCGTGGCGCTCGGCCGGCGTGCGGCTGTTGGCCAGGATGATCGCGAGGATGTCGTCGTCGAGCACCCCGTCGCGCACCAGGCGCACCGGGGGCAGCACCAGGCCCTCCTGCACCAGCTCCCGCGACCCCGCCGGCATGCTCCCCGGCGCCATGCCCCCCACGTCGGCATGGTGGGCGCGGCTGACGGCGAACCCGACGTGCGCGCCGTCGTGGTACAGCGGGCTCACCAGCGTCAGGTCGGGCAGGTGCGTGCCGCCCGCGTACGGGTCGTTGACGATCCAGACGTCGCCGGGGCGCACGCCGCGGGCCGCGACGGCGGCCACCGCCTCGGGCATCGCCCCCAGGTGCACGGGGATCGTGGCGGCCTGCACCACCATGCGACCGGCGGCGTCGAACACGGCCGTGCTGCAGTCGCGCCGCTCGGTGATGTTGGGGCTGTGCGCGCTGGCCACCAGCGACGCCTCCATCTCCTCCGCGACGGCCCGCCACGCGTTGGCCATCACCTGCAGCGTCACCGGGTCCATCACGTCGCCTCCGCCGTCGCGACGATGTCGCCGGACGCCCGGCGCGCCGCCGTCCACCCCTCGGGGAGCCAGAACGTGCTGCCGTCACCGGCCACGGCGACGGGGCCGGTGAGCCGGTCGGTGCCCGCGTCCGGCGACACGGGGGCGGCGGGTCCGGGCTCCTCCGCCGACGCCTCCACCGACAGGGCCCGCACCGGGCTGCCGGGGCGCTCGTCGCCGTGCTGGCGCGCGTGGGCGCGATGGAACGCGGCGGCCAGGGCGGCGTCGCCCCCGGCGGGGTCCCAGTCGACGACGAGCTCGTGCCGCTGCCCCTCGTAGCGGCACGCCGCGCGGAATGTCAGCACCGGCTCACGCATGCCGTCGGCGAGTCCGGCGGCCAGCTCCCGGGCCGTGCGGCTGACCTCGTCGCCGTCGGCGACCAGGCGGTCGACGGACGCCATCCGGTCGCGTCGCCGTCCCGCCAGCACCAGGCCCAGGGCGGCCATCGCCCCGGCCGCGGCGGGAGCCCACACGGTGCGGGCCCCCACGATGGCCGCCACGTCGCACCCGTGCAGCGGGCCCGCGCCGCCGAACGCCACCAGCGTCGCCTGCCGGGGATCGACGCCGCGCTCGACGCTCACTCGCCGCACCGCGCGCGCCATCTCGTGGTTGGCCACCCGTACGATGCCCTCCGCGCAGGCCTCCACGGTGATGCCCAGCGCCTGGGCGAGCCCCGCCACGGCCCGCCGGGCCGCGTCCGCGTCCAGCCGCACCCCTCCCGCCAGCGGGGTGCCGGCGTCCAGGCGTCCCAGCACGACGTTGGCGTCGGTGACGGTGGGGCGTGCGCCGCCGCGCCCGTACGCGGCGGGTCCGGGCACGGCGCCGGCGCTCTCGGGTCCCACGCGCAGCGCGCCGCCGCTGTCGGCCCACGCGATGCTGCCGCCGCCCGCCGAGACGGTGACGATGTCGAGCATGGGCAGGTGGAGGGGGCGCCCCGCGATCTCCGAGCGCTGCGTGCGCCCCGGGGCCCCGTCCTCCACCAGCGCCACGTCGCACGACGTCCCGCCCATGTCGAACGTGATCGCCCGCGGCGCCTCCCCACCGGCCAGGCGGGCGGCCCCGACGACGCCGCCGGCGGGTCCCGACAGCACGGTGCGCGATGCGTGCGCCGCGGCGGTGGCGGCATCCGTGAGGCCGCCGGACGACTGCATCACCTCCAGCGTGGGCAGGCCCGCGTCCCCGAGGCGCGCTCCCAGCGCGCCGAGATAGCGGCGCATCAGGGGGTTGAGGTACGCGTCCACGACGGTGGTGGCCGCCCGCTCGTACTCCCTGACCGCGGGCAGCACCTCGTGCGACGTGCTCACGTGCACGCCGGGCAGCGCGGCGCGCAGGGCGTCGGCCAGGCGGCGCTCGTGCGCGGCGTGCCGGTAGGCGTGCAGCAGGCACACGGCCACGGTGGCCACGCCCATGTCGCGCACCCGGCGCACCACGTCGGCGACGGCGGCGTCGGTGAGCGGCACCCGCACGCCCGCCGCGTCGCAACGCTCGGCCGCCTCCACCACGCGCTCGCGCGGGACGAGGGGTGGGGGGTGGGCGGCCGACAGGCGGTACAGGTGCGCCCGGTCCTGGCGGCGCAGCTCCAGCAGGTCGCCGAACCCCTGCGTCACGACCAGCGCGGTGTCGGCCCCGCGGCCCTCCAAGAGCGCGTTGGTGCCCACCGTCATGCCGTGCGCGAAGCGGGCCACGTCGCGGTGCCTGAGCCCGGCGCGCTCGAGCACCGCGTCGACGGCCTCGAGCACGCCGCGGCTCTGGTCGTCGGGGGTGGTGGGCACCTTGGCGAGCGTCACGGAGCGCCCGGGCACCAGGGCCACGGCGTCCGTGAACGTGCCGCCGACGTCCACGCCCACCAGTACGGGGCCGGTGTCGGTGCCGTCGGTGCCTATCATGCGTCGCTCATGCCGATGATCCCGCACACGCCCGCATGATCGCATTCGCGGTCGCCGCGGCGCTGACCGCGCCCATGCTCCCCGGCGGCGACGTGCCGGCCGCCACCCCCCTGCCGGGAGCGCCGGGCGTCCCATCCGCGGAGGCGGGCTGGACCGTCCGCGGCGGCGCCGGGTTCGCGTGGCCCGGGGCGGGTGCCCCCGTGCGCCTGAACGACAACACCACGCTGGTGAGCCCGGACGTCGCGGTGCCCCCCGAGGCGCAGGCGCTGGGCGTGCGCATCGCGACGGGCGCGGCGTTCGCGGTGATCGTGGCGGAACCCGTGGACGGTTCGCCCCGCGTGGCGCTGGGCACCGTGGAGACGTCGGCGGCGCTCACCACCACCACGGTGCCCGTGTGGCGGGTGGCCGGACGGACCGTGCGCATCGTGATCGACCCGGTCGGGGCGCTGGGGGAGGTCGTCACGGTGGCCGACGTCGGCCCGCTGTCCGCTCCGCTGCCGGGGTGGACGCCCACCGCGGGGCTGGTGGAGGCGGCCGGCCCGCGGGGCATCGTCGCCGTGCGCCGGGAGCCCGCCGCCGTGACGTCGCCCACGGCCGACGCCGGCCGCTACGCGCGCGCCGTGCTGGTGCGCGTGCGCGGCACGGGCACGCTGCGCGCGCGGGCTGGAGGCGGCTGGGTGGTGCGGCCGCTGGACCGGCGCTGGCGCGACGTCCGCGTCCCCGTCGGCCCCGCCCGGCGCCGCGCGCTCGCCCTGCAGGTGCGCATCGACCCCGACGGCGGGGTGGCGTTCGCCCGCCGTCTCGGCGTGATCGTGCGGCGTCCGGTCGTGCGCGCCGGGGTGCGGCGCCGCGGGCTGCGCGTGGTGGTGCGGGGCCGGGTGGTCGGGTGCCCCGCGCGGGTGGTGCGCGCCACCGCGGCGCGGGCGCACGCGTCCGCGCGCGTGGGACGCCGCGGGGGCTTCACGGTGAGGCTGGCCACCCGGCAGCGGCGCATCACGCTCGCCACCGTGGGCACGCCCACGTGCGAGCCCGGGCGGGCCCGCGTCACGGCGCCTCCCGTCAGGCGTTGATGTAGCGGGGGTACGCCTTCGGGTAATGCGACTTCAGCTCGGCCACCCGGGCGATGACGGCGTTGCGCGACTGGTACCGGCCCACGTACACCACGAAGTAGCCGGGACGCAGCCCGCTGTGGTCGCTCGACTTGAGGATGCCCGGCGAGTAGCCCTGCGCCTCGGCCTTGTCGCGGGTGTTCGTGGCGGAGCCCGCGTCGGTGGTGGACGCGATGATCACGGTCCACGCGGACGTACCGCTGGGCCAGTCGGACGCGACGTCGGTGACCGTGGGGAACGTCTCGGTGGACGGGTCCGAGAACGTCGTCTCGGTGGACGGATCGGTGAACGTGGTCTCGGTGGACGGATCGGGCGCCGTGGGCGTCGAGAACGTGGTGTCGTCGGTCGGGAACGTGGTGGGGTCGGTGACCGGGGAGGTCGGGAACGTCGCCACCGTCAGGGGCCCCGTCACGGTCTCGGTGCCGATGGCCGTGGGAATCTGACCCGTGGTGTCAGGGGTGAGGCCGCCCGTGGTGGCCGGGGTGGTGGCGACGGTGGGGAACGGCACCGTGGACCCCGTGGACGCCCCCGTGCTGCCACCGCGCGGTCCCGCGCCGTCGTCGCGCGTCAGCCCCCACCACACCGCACCCGCGGCGACGGCCGACGCCAACAGGGCCAGCGCGATCCACAAGCCCGCCGACCGGCCGCGCGGACGCAGCCGCGGTGCCCGCGGCGTGGGCGCCCCGCACACCAGGCAGTACGGCTGGTCGGGCTCGAGCGGCGAATGGCATTCGTCGCACTCCGGGGCCACCTCGGGGCCGTGCCCCTCCGCGGCCTCCGCGGCGGCCTCCACCGGGTCGGCGCGGTGAGGCACGTCGTCGCCGGGGCGCGTGCCCTCGGGCGGGGTGGAGGTGCCGTCGTCGCTCACGTGGTGGGCGAACCGGTGGGGAGGACGGCCGTCTCGCCGGGCGCGGGGCCCGCGCCGCCCGCGGGCGGGGACGGCGCCAGACGGGTGCCGCACTGCATGCAGAAGCGGGCGTCGGCGTAGAACGGGGCGCGGCACGACAGGCACGCGCCGCACTCGGACGGGCCCGCGGGCACCGGCCGGCGGCGCGCGCTGCGCGCGGCCGCGATGTCGGCCAGCTGCAGGTCGATCTCGCGGATGGCGTCGTCGATCTCGGCCACCCGCCGCGCGCGCTCCTTGACGGCCGGGAACTGCACCTGATCGCGCTGGTACAGGTCGTACACCAGGCCACCGAGGTGGAACAGGGTGTCCTCGCGCCGGTCGATCAACTCGGCCCGGTTGCGCCGCAGGTGCGGACCGTGCGGCAGGTCCTCCTCGGGCACCGTCACCACGTCGTCCGGGTGGTCGGCGGGGGGGACCGACGGGATCATCTCGGTCGGCTGATCGGGCGACGGCGCGCCCTCGTCCCCGCCGTCACGGCGCCGGAAGAAGCCGCGGGTGCGGCGCCTGCGCACCTCGTGGACCGGGTCGGGCGCCTCGTCCGCCACGGCCTCGCCTTCGGCGGCGGGAATGTCGATGGCGTCGCCGGGGTCGTCCCGGCCGGCGTCGCCGCGCGGGCCCGATGCGGAGGTCTCGTTCACTCGGGGCATCCTAGACCACCCGTCGGCGCGTCCCCCCGGCCGCGGGAGGAAGCCCGCCCGCTCGGATAAACTTGTGACGCGATGTCACTTCCCTGGTCCACGCGCCCGTTCGGCGAGGCGCTGCGCGACGCGCTGGAGGCTCAGGGCATGAGCTTCCGTGACCTCGAGAGCCGCAGCCTGGTGCCGGTGGGCAACCTCCACGACCACGTCAGCGGCAAGCGGGGCGTGCCCGGCGACGACCTGCTGCGCCGCATCGCCGACGGCGTCCACGTGGAGCCCTCGTACTTCCGCGAGTGGCGGCACCGACGGCTGGTCGAGGCCCTCGAGGCGCACCCCGACGTCGAGCTGCGCCTGTGGCGGCGGCTCGAGCGCGGCGGCTTCGCCACCGTGCTGGGTGCGCGGGTCGACAGCACGCCCGCCGAGGGTGCGGTCAGGCCGGCTTCGGACCCGTCGCCTTCGCCCGGCGGTCGCTGATCATCTCGCGCCGGCCGGCGCGCATGAACTGCACGTCGACCGTGTCGCCCTTCAGGTCGCCGTACACGCCGATGCCGATGAACAGCATCACCTGACGCCAGAAGCCCACCGCGGGCCGGGCCCGCAGCGGCTCGTCGAAGTGGATCCGCCGGCCGTCCAGGTGAAGGCCGTGCCCCTCGGTCAGCTCCCGGCCGTTGACGAACACCGTCACCGGCCCCTCGGACCCCTCGGGCAGGTCCATCCACCACACCTCGGTGGCGGCCCGCTCGACATCGTTCATGTTCCTCCCTTGCGCGTGCCCATCGTCGCCGTCAGCTCGGCCGTCAACGCGGCCACGACGGCGGCGTCGATGCGCTCCCCGCCCATCTCGTGCAGCGTGCGTAGCGCAGCCGCGAACGGTAGCGGTGCGCGCCGCCCGTCGCCGTGCAGTAAGCCATCCCACACGTCGGCGGCGGCCAGCACGTGCGTGCCTTCGTACGCGAGGTCGCTGGTGCTGTCGGGGCGGCGCGGCGGATCGAGGTGGCCGCCCACCCAGCGCGCCTGCAGCGGGGTCAGCACGTCGGCCAGCAGCTGCGCGCCCAGCGCGGCGTGGTCGGCGCCGGCGGCACCGGCGGCCTCGACGGGCCTGCCCACGCGCCCCACGTCGTGCAGCAGCGCGGCGTCCCGCATCAGATCGACGTCACGGCGCTCCCAGCCCAGGCCGCGCGCGAGGTCGGTGGCCACGTCGGCCACCCGATGCGCGTGGTCCATGGTGTCGGCATGGCGCGCGTCGACGGCGCGCGCGAGGGCGTGCAGGGCCTCGAGGGCGCGGGCCTGCTCGAACCGCGCCGCCCGGGACGACGTCCCCGTGCGGGTCGCCTCCACGTCGTACGCCACCGTCCGGTCGCGGCCCTGAGCCTTCGCGGCCAACAGCGCCTGGTCGGCCTTCGCCAGCAGATCGTGGGGGTCGTCGGCGACGTCGAGGTCGCAGGTGCCCGCCGACAGCGTCACCACCCCCACGCCGTCGAACGGGGCGCCGCGGATCGCCTCGCGGGCGCGCTCCCCGGCGGCCGTGGCGCCGTGCCGGTCGGTGCCGGGCAGGATCCAGGCGAACTCCTCGCCGCCCGTGCGCGCCAGCATCTCGCCGTCGCGCACCAGCTCGCGCAGGCGGCGGGCGACGTCGCCCAGCACGCGGTCCCCCACGGGGTGCCCGAACGTGTCGTTCACGGCCTTGAAGTGGTCGACGTCCATCACCACCAGCCCCAGATGGCGGCCGGCGTCGCGCGCCCGCATGGTCTCCTCGGCGAGGCGCTGCTGGAACGCGCCGTGGTTGGGCAGGAGCGTCAGGGGATCGGTGCTGGCCCGCTCGGCGAGCACGTGCCGCGCCTCGGCGTTCTCGATCGCGACCCCGGCCAGGCGGGCGAACGGCATCAGCCGCTCCTCGCAGCCTTCGGGCAGTTGCTCGGGCGCCCCGGCGACCACCACGATCACGCCCCACGGACGCCCGTCCACCACCACGGGCGCGGCGATGCTGGTGCGCACGCCCGCGTCGCGGAACGGCTTGGGCATCAGCTCGGGCACCTCGTTGTAGTCGGCCACGCGGGCCGGCTCCCCGGTGCTCATCGCGCGGCCGCGCACCGAGTCGGGGTGCACCGCGCCGCGGGGATCGTCGGCCGACGCGGGGGCCACCAGGGCCAGCAGCTTGGGCGACCCGGTCTGGGCGACGGTCGTCGCGCGGTCGTTGTCGATCTGGTCGAGCCACCCCGCGTCGGCGCCCAGGAGTCCGCGCACCTCCTCCGCGATGGTCTCGAACACGTGCGTGACGTCGTCCGACTCGGCGGCGGCCGTGGCCACGCGGCGCAGGGCCGACTGCTCGGCGGCGGTCTCGGCGAAACCCCGCACCAGGTGGGCCTGTGCGCGCCCGAACAGGCGGTACACGAGCACGGCGCCCACGAGCAGCGCGGTCAACAGGGCCGCCATCCACATCACCAGCGTGCGGATGCGGGCGTTCTGGTCGGCCAGACTGGCCGCGGCGCGCTGCTGCCCGGCGGTCGTCCAGTCGCGCAGCGCGGCGAAGAACCGCACCACCGTGGCGTCGCGCAGGCGGGTGCTGTCGGGCAGGGGGACGTCGCGACCCTGCCCCTTGATGATGAAGTCGCGGGCGCCCTTGATGGCCACGTCGAACTCGGCCATGGTGCGGCGGGCCGCGGCCGCCTGCGGCGACCCGGGATCAATGCGGCGCTCCTCGTCGGCCTCGCGCGACACCGACACGGCCAGCGTCTGCATGCGGCCCACGATGGCCCACGGGATCGACTTCTCGCCGGCGGCCTGGCGACGCAGGAACTCCTCCAGCACGAAGTGCGCCTGCTCGCGCATGTCGATGAGGCGGGTGGCGATGGCGGCGTCGCGGTCGTACCGCTCGCGGGCCTTGTTCATGCTGAACAGGGTGACGGCGGTGGCGAGCGCCAGGGCGACCACCACGACGACGAGCAGCACCAGCTGCGCCACGCGCAGGCGGGCGACGTCCTCGAGGTTCTTCCGTACGCCGTGCGTCGGGGTCTGCTGCACGTGGGGGTCTATGACCTTCTCCGCTGCCATGAGCTGCGACGCGCGTGCGACGCCAGAGGAGCTCGTGAGGCTTGGTAGCTTATCGCGTTTTGCGGCGGCGACGATGGGCGGCCTTGTACGGTCTGTGACATGCCTCCCGCACCACTTCGTGCCAAGCGCCACGCGGCGGTTCTGGAACGCTGGCCCGTGCTCAACGAGGTGTGGGCGCAGCGCGTCGAGAGCGCCCGCCCGCGGGTGGAGTCGCGTGAGATCGGCCCGGGATCGCCCGGCGGCATCTCGCTGCTTCAGGCCATCAACCGCGCGTCCGGGCTACCCGAGGAACACGGCGGGGACGCCGTACGGCGGGCGAAGGCCGGGGGAGACCCACCCGGCTGACGGACGGGCTCAGGCCGCGAACGGCAGCGCCGGCGCCTCGCGCAGCGCCAACCCGACGGCACCCAGCACCTCGGCCCTCACGCCGAGCGCTCCGGGCACGATCACGACGCCCTCGGCGGGGCGGTGCATGGCGCAGCGGTCGAGCGCCTCGCGCACGGGGTTCTCGAGCGCCTGCCACGCGGGCGTGATGTCGCCACCCACCACGATCAGGCTGGGGTTGAGCAGGTTCACCGTGGCGCCCAGGGCCTGGCCCACCAGGGCGCCGACGTCGCGCAACGCACGCCGCGCGACGGGGTCGTCGTGCTCGGCGCGCTCCACCAGGTCGGCCAGGGGCGAGCGCCGGCTCGTGCGCGACGGCTCTCCGGCCATGACGCCCTGGGCCATGCGCTCGAGGCAGCCCCGGTTGCCGCACTTGCACAGCGGGCCATCCGGGGACAGGCTGGTGTGTCCGACCTCGCCCGCGGTGCCGTGGAAACCGCGGTGGAGCCGGCCGCCGATGATGAGGCCCGACCCCACGCCGTGCGCGAGCTTGACGTACAGCATGGTCTCGTGGCCGGGATGGTCGCCCCACAGGCGCTCCGCGACGGCGCACAGGTTGGCGTCGTTCTCGGCGCGGATCGCGAACCCCAGCCGGTCGCTGAGGACGCCGCCCACGTCGATGCCCGCCAGCGCGGGGATGCACGACTCCACCCCCAGAAGGCCGGTCTCGCGGTCGACCGGGGCCGGCACGGCGGCCGCCGCTCCCACCAGGTGGCCGGCCCCCACCGCCGCCTCCGCGAGCGCCTGCTGCACCAGTGCGACGGTGGCGTCGATGATGGCGGGGGCGTCGTCGGGGTCGGGCGACGGTGCGTCGAGCTCGGCGCGCACGGTTCCGGCCAGGTCGCTCACCAGCACGCGCAGCCGCGCATAGCCGATGTCGACGCCCAGGGCCGCCCCTGCAGACGGGTTGAGGCACAGCGTCACACCTGGACGCCCCGTTCCTCCGAGGCTTGGACGATTCGCGGCGCCCTCGCTGACGATGTCGTCGTCGATGAGCTCGGCGACCACCGTGGACACGGTGGAGCGCGACAGCCCGGTGGCGCGGGCGAGCTCGGCGCGGCTGAGTAGCTGCGCTCCCCGCAGGGCGTCGATGATGCGGCCGCGATTGCGGTGACGCAGCGACGCGAGCGAACCCGGGGGGCGGGGGCGACGAGGGCGAGAGGAGGCCACGAGCGGACCATAATCAACGAAGCTCGCACGAAGCAAGCCCTCAAACAGCTCTGTTTGGTCGAGGTGTTGACAAACGTGTCATTCCGCACGTAGTGTCGTCCCCGCGGGACCCACCAATGCGTCCCGGGCGTGCCAGGCACACACACAGGGGGAGACCAGCGTGAACCTTCGTACCCGCCGTACCCGACTCGTTCTCGGCGTTTGCGCCGCGGGCGCGCTTGCACTCGGTATCACCGCGTGCGGCGGCGACGACGACAAGTCCTCGACCGGCGAGTCCGCCGGCGGCGCCAAGAAAATCGCGCTGCTGCTGCCCGAGTCGAAGACCACCCGTTACGACCAGCAGGACAAGCCGCTGTTCGAGGCCAAGGTGAAGGAGCTGTGCCCGGACTGCTCGGTGGAGTACTCCAACGCCGACCAGGACGCGCAGAAGCAGCTGACCCAGGCCGAGGCGGCCATCGCCAACAAGGTCAACGTGATGGTCCTCGACCCGGTGGACGGCAAGGCCGCCGCCGCCATCGTGACCAAGGCGAAGGCCGCGAACATCCCGGTCATCTCGTACGACCGGCTCATCCTCGACTCCGAGCCCGACCTCTACATCTCGTTCGACAACGAGAAGGTGGGCCGCCTGCAGGGTGAGGCGCTGGCCAAGAAGCTGGCGGACGACGGCAACCCGAAGGGCCCGATCATCAAGATCAACGGCTCGCCGACGGACAACAACGCCACGCTGTTCAAGAAGGGCTCCACCGAGGCACTGACCGAGGCCGGCGTCCAGATCGAGGCCGAGTACGACACCCCGGACTGGAGCCCCGACAAGGCCCAGACGTTCATGGAGCAGCAGATCACGAAGTTCGGCAAGACGGGCTTCAAGGGCGTGTACGCCGCCAACGACGGTACGGGTGGCGGCGCCATCGCGGCCATGAAGACGGCCGGCGTCGACGTCACCAAGGTGCCCGTCACGGGTCAGGACGCCGAGCTGGCCGCGATCCAGCGCATCCTCGCGGGTGAGCAGTTCATGACGGTCTACAAGGCCATCAAGACCGAGGCCGAGTCGGCCGCCGAGGCCGCCGTCGACCTTGCCAACGGCAAGACCCCGTCCAACGCGACGGGCAAGGTCAACAACGGTCAGATCGACGTGCCGTCGATCCTGCTCGAGCCGGTCGCGGTGACGAAGGACAACGTCGCCGACACCGTGGTGAAGGACGGCTTCTACACCGCCGCCCAGATCTGCACCGGCAAGTTCCAGGCGGCCTGCACCTCCGCCGGCATCAAGTAGCCACGTCCGGTCGCCGGCAGGGGCCTCGCCGCCCCTGCCGGCCCGGCGCGTCACCCTGATGGAAGGCGGGAGATGAGCCAACGAGAGGCGGCCGGACCCATCCTGGAGATGTCCGGTCTGAACAAGCGCTTCGGCGCAGTGCAGGCCCTCACCGACGTCGACTTCGAGGTCGCGGCGGGCGAGGTGGTCGCGCTGGTGGGCGACAACGGGGCCGGCAAGTCGACCCTGATCAAGGCCATCTCGGGGGCGCAGCCCGCCGACGACGGCACCATCCGCTTCGAGGGCCGGCAGGTGTCCATCGGGACGCCGGCCGATGCGCAGGATCTCGGCATCGCCACCGTGTACCAGGACCTCGCGCTGTGCGACAACCTGGACGTGGTCGGCAACCTGTGGCTGGGGCGCGAGGCCCGCTCCGGGGGCGTGATCCTGGACGAGGTGGCGATGGAGCACCGCGCCACCGAGCTGCTGAAGCAGCTGCAGGTGCGGACGCTGCGCAGCGTCCGCACGCAGGTGTCGTCGCTGTCGGGCGGTCAGCGCCAGTCGGTGGCGATCGCCCGCTCGCTGCTGGGCGAGCCCAAGGTGGTGATGCTCGACGAGCCCACCGCGGCGCTGGGCGTGGCCCAGACCCGGCAGGTGCTCGACCTGATCCTGCGCCTGAAGGAGCAGGGACTGGGCGTCATCGTGATCAGCCACAACCTGGCCGACGTCTTCGAGGTGGCCGACCGCATCGTGGTGATGCGCCTGGGCCGTCGCGTCGCGACGTTCGACGTCAAGGAGGCCACGCGCGCGGGGGTGGTCGCGTCCATCACCGGCGCCGACATCGAGACCGCGGCCAACCCCGAGGCGGCCGCGCACGGGGAGGACGACCAGTGACGACCGACGCCCCCCAGCCCGCCGGGCCGGACGACATCGCCCTCCGCGACCGCGACGCCGACAAGGGCCTCATCGGGAACTACTTCGACCGCCTGAAGTCGGGCGAGCTGGGTTCCCTGCCGGTGATCCTCGGCGTGATCATCGTGTGGCTGGTCTTCTACATGAAGAACAGCAACTTCCTGAGCGCGTTCAACCTCACCAACCTCACGCTGCAGTCGGTGGCCATCGCCGTGGCCGCGGCCGGCGTCGTGCTGGTGCTGCTGCTGGGCGAGATCGACCTGGCCGTCGGTTCGGTGGCGGGCCTGTGCGCGGCCATCTGCGTGGTGGCCAACCTCGATCACGGCGTCCCGGGATGGCTCGCGGTCGCGCTGGCCGTGCTGGCCGGGGCGGTCATCGGGTTCATCCACGGTGCCATCACCGCCTGGGTGGGCGTGCCGTCGTTCGTCGTCACCCTGGCCGGCTTCATCGGCTGGGGAGGCCTGCTGCTCTACACGCTGGGCGCGGGCGGCAGCCGCAACATCACCGACCAGTTCACGCTGGACCTCACCCAGAAGTTCCTGGGTCCCGAGTTCGCGTGGCCGCTGGTGATCGCGCTCTTGGTGTGCCTGTTCGGCAACGACCTGTACCAGCGCCGCAAGCGCCTGGCGGCGGGCCTGGTGACGCCGCCGCTGGCGGGGACGCTCATCCGTGACTGCCTGGTGGCCGCGGTCGCCATCGGCGCCGTGCTGGTGTGGTCGTCCGACCGCGGCATGCCCGTGGCGGTCGTCATCCTGCTGGCCATCATCATCGGCCTCGACCTGCTGGTGCGGCGCACGCCGTTCGGCCGTCGCATCATGGCCGTGGGTGGCAACAAGGAAGCCGCCCGGCGCGCGGGCATCAGCGTCAACAACACGCTCATCATCGTGTTCGTGTTGTGCGGCGCGCTGGCGGGGCTGGCGGGCATCATGCTGTCGTCCCGCGGCCTGTCGGTGACGCAGTCCACCGGCGGTGGCAACTTCCTGCTGACGGCCATCGCCGCCGCCGTCATCGGCGGCACCAGCCTGTTCGGCGGGCGCGGCACCGTGTACTCGGCGCTCCTGGGCGCCCTGGTGCTGGGCTCCGTCGCCAACGGCATCGCGCTCTTGGGCCTGACGTCCGACTACGAGCAGATGATCACCGCGCTTGTGCTTCTCGCGGCCGTCGTGCTCGACGCGGTGGCCCGGCGCGGGCGGCGCGCCGCCCGCTAGCGCACGCCCTCCCGCCGGCCCTCCCCTGTGGGGCCGGCGGGACCTGCCCGTCCGGTCACCCCTCGGCGGTGACCGGACGCTCCGGGGCGTCCACGCCCGCCGCCGCCGGCGTCCCGGCGCGACGGGGCAGGGGGCGCGACAGGATGGACGCCGCCGCCGCGCGCCCGTGGGTGGCCGATGCGGTGGCCGCGGGGCCGGCGGAGATCGCGGCGCGGTCGCGCGCAAAGGCCCACACGGGCATCGCGATGCACCAGGCGACGGCCGCGACCACGCACCACGCCCCGGCGGCGTCCACCGCGGACGCGATCCGGGCGGCGTGGTCCATCCCCCCGAAGCCCTCCGGTCCCAGCAGGTACGCCCAGTCGTGGACGGTGCCGCCCACCAGGGGCAGGTCCTCGGTGGGCGCGTCGGCGATGTAGCGGGCGACGCCGGCGCACGACAGGCCCGCCCAGCCCAGGCCGACCGCGATCCCCAGGCGCTCGCCGCGGACGTGCAGGTAGACGCCGATCGCCAGCGGGATCGCGACCTGGCCGACGCTGCCCGCCAGCACGTACAGCGTGCGCGGCATCCAGATGCTGGCCCAGTGGCTCGACTCGTGGAACGCCAGGAAGATCACGTCGATGACGGGCAGCGGCTGGTCGAGCGCGAAGTAGCGCCAGCCCAGCGCGGCCAGCACCAGCGCGGCGACGACGTAGCGCCAGAGCCACGTCCACGACGATACGGGGGAGGGGGGCGTCACCCCCCTGACATCGGCGTGATGCCGGGGAGGGTCAACCCCGCGGCATCACGCGCGTCGTGCGGTCAGCCGTGCTCCTCGCCGATCTCGGCCTCCTCGGCGCCCGACAGAAGCTGGTCGAGCGTCGCGTAGAACGGCTCGGTCAGCTCGTCGGCGACGCGCACCGCGATGCTCACGACGTGGACGTCGTCGCCGTGCGCGTGGGCGTCGGTGGTGACGGACGCGCCCGCCAGGACGTACGCGGGGATGAGGCCGACGTCGTCCATGGGGTCCTGGCCGAACGCCACGCCGCGGTCCTCCAGCATGTCGCGCAGGCGATCGGCGAACTGTGCGCCTTCGGAGCTGATGGTGAGGATGTCGGTCACGGCGTCCTTTGGGTCGCGGATGGGGTGGTCATCGGTGCAGCGCGATGAGCGGCGCGGTCGCGCGGCGGCCGGGAGGGCAGCCCAGCGCCTGCGCGCGGGGGGTGTAACGGTACTGTGCCGTCTGCCGGCCCACCATGCCGTACACGATCGCCGTGGCGCGGTCCGGCGTGGCGCCCATGGCCCGCACGTTCAGCACGATGCGGCCGTTGACCGCCGAGTACACGCGCTTGTACGTGCGGCTGCGCACCACCTTGCCGCGCACCTTCGTGGTGGTGCGGCAGATGCGTTCCGGCGCGATCTTCTGCGTGCCGAACGTGCCGGTGTACGTCTGCTTCACCGGGTCGTAGCGCAGCATGGCGCCCTTCTGGCCCGCGCGCGTCATCACCGTGTTGCACGCGCCGACGGCGCAGCGGGGCCTGAACGTCCACACCTGCGGGGTGCCGTGCACCCGCACCGTGAACGCGCCGACCAGGCGGGGCGGGTTGCCCTGCAGCGTGAACGTGCGGATCTCGGAGCGCAGCATGCCGCCCGGAGCGCCGGGGCACACGATCTCGGCGTACCACGTGAACGTGATGGGGGTGCTGGTGGCGCGGGTGTACGTGCTGGACCCGCCCAGGGGCTGCCCGGTCGACGGGTCCAGGGTGACGGGGTTGCCCGCGCGGACGCGCCCCTCGCCCTCCAGCACGACCTTGCCCGTGGTGGTGGGGACGCCGCAGCCGGTGATGTCGGCGGCCCACGTCAGCGGGATCGCGAACGGCGCGTCCTGCGGGCCGAGCACCGCGCCGTTGGCGGGGGACGACCCCACCAGGCTGACGGACGCGCCCAGGGCGGGCGCCGCCGTGGCCAGGGCGCCACCCAGCGCGACGGCGGCGAGGGCGGTGGACGTGCGTGACACGTGGTTCTCCTTCGGTCGATTCCGCGAAGAGCGGGCTACGGCAGGTTCATCCGTTGCAGGCGACGGCCGGCCAGGGCGAGGGCGACGGCGACGATGGCCACCAGCACCACCAGCGACGTGACGACGCCGGTGTCCGGGGGCTTCACCTCGTAGCGGGTGAGGACGTCGAGGCTACGCGCCAGCACCACCCGCGCATGTGAGCTGACCGAGAAGTTTCCGGCAGAGGACGCGAAAGACGCGACGATGCTCTCCCACAGAAGCACGTACGCGAGCCCGAACAGCATGGCCCGGCGCGTGAAGAACCCCAGCGCCACCGCCAGCGCGGTGTACGCCGCGGTGGACAGCACGACGGCGAGCACCAGGTCGGCCTTCCCGGCCATGGAGACCTCGGCCCTGCCCGCCAGCATCACGGCGAGCACCGTCGGCACCGCCACCAGCATCAGCGTCGCGGCGAACGCGGCGAGCCACGTCTCGACCACGATGCGCAGGCGCGAGACGGGCGTCTGCGCCAGGTACAGGATGGTGAGGTCCTCGCGCTCGTCGGTGACGGCCGACGAGCCGATGACGAACGCGCCCAGCGCGATGATGATGGGGATCAGGAGGCCGCGGGTGAAGCCGGCGTATGCGGCCCGGACGTCGGTGGCGCCACGCAGCGACAGGATGCCCACCAGCAGCCCCAGCGCGGGCAGGAGCCCCAGCGCGATGATGCGCTTGGCCCGCACGATGCGCTTCAGCACGATGCCGGCGATGATCACTGCGCACCCCGCGCCCGCGCGGTGAGGTACGCGTACAGCGACTCGAGGTCGTCGTCGACGGGCTCGATGGCGCGCAGCGTGGTGCCCGCGGCGGAGGCGGCGCGCGCGACGGTGCGGCCCAGCGCCTCCGGGTCGGACGTGTCCACCTCCACGGTGCCGTCGCCCACCCGCACCTCGCGCGTGGCCGGGTCGGCGGTGAGCGCCGCCGCCAGGGGGCGCGCGTCGCCCGCGGTGCGCACCCGCACGGTCTGCGGCCGGTCGCGCAACAGCGCCTTGATGCCCACGGTCTCGCCCTCGGCGACGACCCGGCCGTTCACCAGCACCACCACCTGCGGCGCCATGCGCTCGACCTCGTGCAGCACGTGCGACGACACCAGCACGGTGCACCCGGCGGCGGCCCGGCGCCGCACCACGTCGATCATGTGGCGCCGCTGAGCGGGATCGAGCCCGTTGAGCGGCTCGTCCAGCAGCAGCACGGCGGGGTCGTGCGCGAGCGCCTGGGCCAGCTTGGCGCGCTGCCCCATGCCCTTGGAGAACTGGCCCAGGCGCCGGTCGGCGGCCTCGGTGAGCCCCACCTCGGCCAGCGCGGCGGCCGCGGCCGCGTGCGGGTCGGCCACGCCGCGCATGCGGGCCAGCGCCACGACGGCCTCGCGGGCGGTGAGCTGCGGCCACAGCCCCATGCCGTCGGGCACGACCCCGAGCCGGGAGTGGATCGCGATGTCGCGGTGGGGGTCGGCGTCCAGCACGCGCACCGTGCCCTCGTCGGGGCGCGCGTAGCCCGCCAGCAGGCTCAAGAGCGTCGACTTGCCGGCGCCGTTGTGGCCCAAGAGGCCGGTGATGCCGGGGCCGACGCGGAACGACACCTGGGACACGGCGACGGTGTCGCCGAACGTGCGCGAGACGCCCTCCACCACGATGCTCACGGCTGCCTCCGGAACCGCACCAGCATCACGGCCAGCGACAGCAGCACCACGGCCGCGTACGCCAGCGCGTGGCTCGGCACCGAGATGTCGTTGTCGCGGAACAGGCGCTGCGCCAGCTGGATCGGCACGGCCACCAGGTTCACGGCGGCCCCCAGGCGCTCGAAACCCGCCGCCTGCAGCGCGCCGGCGACGATCGCCGAGCCCAGCACCAGGCCCACCAGCGCGCCCACCGCGTAGGCGCGCCGCCCCGTCAGCGCGGCGATGGCGAGCCCCAGCGACGAGAAGTACGCGGCCACCAGGAGGCCCCCGGCGATGATGCGCGGCACCGCGTCGGCGTCGTTCTTCAGGGCGTCCCACACGGACGGCGCGAACATCACGTTGCCGAGGAACAGCATGAGCGTGGGCAACACCGTCATGGCGGTCATCGCCACCATCGACGCCAGCCACTTGCCCAGCACGTACCGGGTGGGCGACACCGCCGTGGCGAAGTACAGGCTGGTGACGCGGTACTGCATGTCGGGGCAGATGAGCTCGGGCGTCACCAGCGCCGTCCACAGCACGATCAGGGTGCCGATCATCCCCAGGTAGTTCGAATACGGCAGCAGCTCGATGGGCAACTCCTGCCCCGGGAAGTTGCTCGACAGGAGCGCCCGCACGGTGAGCACGCCCATGCCGGGGATGAACGCGAGGCCCAGGAGGGCGAAAGGCACGAACTTGGCGCTCCACCCGCGGCGCCGCCCGAACGCCCGCAGGATGCTCCACCACGCCAGCACGAGGGGCGCCTGCCACGACGGCGTGCGTTCGCCGCGGTAGCCCTGGAACCGCACGTCGTGCACCTGGGCGCGCGCCATGGCCTGCGCCGGGGCCGCCGGTGAGGGGACGGGCGGCGGGGTGCCGAACCCGGGCGGCGGGGGCGGGGGGCGTCGCCCGGGCGGCGGCGGGGGCGGGCCGGTCATCGGCTCATCGCCTCCACCAGCACGTCCTCCACGGTGCCGCCCGCCGGGACGAGCTTGCGCAGGGCCACGCCGTGCGCGGCCGCCGCGTCGCGCAACGCGTCGAGGGCGCGGTCGGAGCCGTCGCCCATCACGATGCCGTGCTCGCCCTCCCGCGTCACGCGGAATCCGGCGGCGGCGAGGGCGGCGGCCAGCTGATCGGCCCCGGAGCCCACCTCGACCCGCACGCCCTCGGAGGTCTGCGGCGCGAGTTGCTCGAGCGTCTCGGCCGTCGCCAGGCGCCCGTCGCGCAGCACCACCACGGCGTCGCACGTGCGCCGGATGTCGTCGAGGATGTGCGACGACACGATGACGTGGATGCCCAGCTCGGTGGCGATGCGGCGCACCAGCATCAGCATCTCGGCGCGGCCCGCCGGGTCGAGGCCGGTGGTGGGCTCGTCCAGCAGCACCACCTCGGGCCCGTGCACGATGGCCTGCGCCAGCTTCGCGCGCTGCTTCATGCCGGTGGAGTACCCGCCCACCAGGCGGGAGCGCTCCTCCTCGAGGCCCACGGTGAACAGCGCCTCGGAGGCGCGGCGCACGGCGTCGCGGTGGGGCAGGCCCCGCAGTTGCGCCAGGTGCACCACGATGTCGGCGGCCGACATGCTGGGCGGCAGGCAGTCGTGCTCGGGCATGTACCCGATGCGGCGCCGCACCAAGTCGGCGGCCGTCGCGGCGTCCTGGCCCAGGATGCGGATGCTGCCCTCGGAGGGGCGCAGCAGGCCGAGGATCGCCTTCATCAGCGTCGACTTCCCGGCGCCGTTGCCGCCCAAAAGGCCCGTGGCCGGTGCGTCGATGTCCACGCTCACCCCGTCCAGGGCGATGTGCGACCCGTACTGCACGCGCACGTTGTCGACCTCGATCAGGGCTGGGCTCACGGAGGGCACCCTACGCACCATGGCCGACGGCCACCCGGGGTCTTGGCCGAAACCATACGCGGCGGGTCATGCGTACCGACCGTCCCGCGCCCGGCGCGCGCGCACGTGATTCCGGGCCGAACCGGCGCTACCATCGGCCAGATGAACCCGCTTGTCGCACGGGGACTTCGGCGTGGCGCCGTCGGCGCCGCCGCTCTCACCGCCACGCTCGTGGCCCACGCGGCCTCGGGCGCGGACGTCGCGCTGACCGCCACCGCGCCCCTGGTGTGGATGGGGGTCGTGCTGTTCGGCGCGCAGGGCCTGTGGCGCCGATGCGGGGAGGGCTTTCGTGCGTGGGGCCCGGTGCGGATGCTGGCGACGCTGGCGCTGGTGCAGGCCGCCCTGCACGTGGCCATCCACGTCGCGCCGTGGGCGTTCGGGTTCGTCGGGCACGCGCACGCGCCCCTGCTGAGCGCCACCGCGGTGGGCGCGCACGCGGCGGTCGCGCTGGTCTTCGGCGCCGCCCTGTGGTGGGGCGAGACCGTGCTCAGCCGCATGGTGGACGTGGTGGACGCGGTGCGCTCGGCGCTGCGCGCGCGGCGGGGCTGGCACCGCGGCACGGTGCTCGTGCCGCGCGTCGCCGCCGCGCTGTCGCGGGTGCCGGCCGGATGCGTCGTCGCGCGGGGCCCTCCGTGGCCGGCGGCCGTGCACGCGGGCCCCGCCACGGGAGCCCTGCGGTGCGTGGCCTCCGACGCCCATTTCCCGCGGCCGTAGCCGGCCGCAACGACCCGGAGTTTCCGACACATGACCCGTTCGACCCTGTTCCGCACCGTGCTGGGTGCCGGTGCCCTCGGCCTCGCGCTCGTGCCCGCATCCCAGGCCGTGGCCGCCACGAAGGCCCCGGCCCGCATGCCCGTGACCATCACGTTCAAGGCCGTCGCGGGCACGGCCCCCGTCAGCTGCGGCACGGTGATCCACGGCCTGGGGACGTCCCAGGCCGACGCGCAGCTGGAGGACCTGCGCCTGTACGTGTCCAACCTGCGCCTCGTGCGCGCCAACGGCACGTCCACGGCCCTCGTGCTGACCGGCCCGGCGCGGTTCAACGCGACGGTCAAGGGGGAGCGCACCACGCTGATCGACCTCGAGAACGGCACGGGCGGCTGTGCCCGCGGCGGGACGTCGGAGGTCAACGCCGTGGTGAAGGGCACCGTGCCGCGCGGCGCCTACACGGGCCTGCGCTTCTACGTCGGGGTGCCGTTCACGCTGAACCACACCGACGTGGTGGGCGCGCCGCCGTCGCTGGCGTCGGCCGCGATGGCGTGGTCGTGGCAGGCGGGCCGCAAGTTCACCAAGATCGAGCTCGCCGACCCGAAGGCCGGTGGCGCGGCGTGGCAGACGCCGTCGTTCATGTTCCACCTGGGCAGCACCGGCTGCACGGGCAACCCGGTGACGGGTGAGACGGTGGGGTGCCGGGCGTCCAACCGCGCGTCCGTGACGCTGCCGCGGTTCAACGCGGCCAAGCAGGTGGTGGCCCTCGACCTGGCCGCGCTGGTGGCGGGCAACGACGTCACCCGCAACACGCCGATGACGGCGCCCGGGTGCATGTCGGGCGCCACCGACCCGGAGTGCGCGGCCACGTTCGCCGCGATGGGCGTCGACGTGGCCACGGGCGCGTCGCTGCGTCACGGCGCTCAGCAGCGCGTGTTCCGGGCGTTGGCCCGGTGAGCGGGTCCGCACGCGACGCGGCGCGCCGGGGCGCGCGCCGCGCCGCCGTGCCCGCGCTGGTCGCGTTCGCGGCGGTGGTGACCGGGTTCTCCGGCACCACCGCGGCGGCGGCCACCGCGCGCCCGGCGGCGGACGACTGGAAGTGGGCGCTGCCGCCCGGCTTCCCGGTACCGCTGGTACCCAAGGACAACCGCATGTCCAAGGCCAAGGTGGAGCTCGGCCGGTTCCTGTTCTACGACCCCAAGCTGTCGGGCAACGGCACCCAGTCGTGCTCGAGCTGCCACCTGCAGGCCAAGGCCTTCAGCGACGGGCGCGCGCAGGGCCTGGGCTCCACGGGCGAGCTGCACCCGCGCGGGCCGCAGTCGCTGACGAACGTGGCGTACAACACCACGCTCACGTGGGCCAACCCGGCGCTGGTGCGCCTGGAGCGCCAGGCGGAGACCCCGCTGTTCGGCGAGCACCCGGTCGAGATGGGCGTCACCGACCGCAACAAGGCGCGGGTGCTGGCCCGGTTCCAGCGCTCGAAGGCGTACCGCGCCCGCTACGCGGCGGCGTACCCGCGCGTGAAAAAGCCCGTGACGTGGGCCAACACGGTGAAGGCGATCGCGGCGTTCCAGCGCACGCTGATCTCGGGCGACAGCCGCTACGACCGCCTGTTGCAGCGCAAGGCGCGGTTCACGGCCTCCGAGCAACGCGGTGCCGAGTTGTTCTTCGGCGAGCGGGCCGAGTGCCATCACTGCCACGGCGGTTTCAACTTCACCGAGCAGACCACGTTCGTGGGTGCCCGCCGCGAGCGGCCGGTGTTCCGCAACACGGGGCTGTTCAACATCGGCGGCACGGGTGCGTTCCCCGAGCCGAACACCGGCGCGTTCAGCATCACGGGCAACCCGGCCGACATGGGGGCGTTCCGCGCACCCACCCTGCGCAACATCGCGCTGACGGCGCCGTACATGCACGACGGCTCGCTGCCGACCCTGGAGGCCGTGATCGACTTCTATGCGGCCGGCGGGCGCGACATCACCGAGGGGCCCAACGCCGGGGACGGGCGCCTGAGCCCGTTCCGCGATCCGCTCACCAGCGGCATCGACCTGTCTCCCGAGGAGAAGGCCGACCTCGTGGCCTTCCTCAAGACGCTCACCGACCGGGGTTTCGTGACCCGGCGCAGCATCTCGGACCCGTTCCGGCGCCGCTAGCTGCGCGCGGAGGGGCGGCCGGGGTCACTCGGCCGCCACCACCGCGTCGCGCGTGAGCCCCAGCAGGTAGAGCGCGGCGTCGAGGTACGGCACCGACAGCGACGCGTCGGCGGCGTCGCGCACCACGGGCTTGGCGTTGAACGCGATGCCCAGCCCGGCCCGCGCCAGCATGTCGAGGTCGTTGGCCCCGTCGCCGATGGCCACCGTCTGGTCGAGCGGCACGCCCTCGCGGCGGGCGAAGTCCTCCAGGGCGCGGGCCTTGCCGGCCCGGTCGACGATCTCGCCCACCACCCGCCCGGTGAGCACGCCGTCGCGCACCTCCAGCGTGTTGGCGGCCGCGTAGTCGATGCCGAGCGCGCGGGCCAGCGCGGACGTGACGTGGGTGAAGCCGCCGCTGACAATGCCGATGCGGTAGCCGTGCGCCTTCAGCGTGCGCACCAGGGTGCGGGCCCCCGGCATCAGCTCCACCTCCTCGCTGAGCGTGCGCACGTGGTCCTCGGCGAGGCCCTCCAACAGCGCCACCCGGTGCCGCAGCGACTCGGCGAAGTCGAGCTCGCCCTGCATGGCGCGCTCGGTGACCGCGGCCACCTCGTCGCCCCTGCCCGCGTGGGCCGCGAGCACGTCGATCATCTCGGCCTGGATGAGCGTGGAGTCGACGTCCATCACCAACAGGCGCTTGGGGTGCCGTCGGGAGGCGGGATCGTGCAGGGCCACGTCGACGCCGAGGGCGCGGGCGTCCTGCGACAGCGCGGTGCGCAGGGCGGCGGGGGGGTCGGGCTCGGAGAAGCGCAGGCGCACGCACGCCACGGGCACCGACGCCACCTGCCGGATGCCGGTGACGCGGCCGCCGTGCACCTCGACGGTCTCGGCCAGGCGATCGATGGCGCGGCCGGACACCTCGGCGCCCAGCACGGTCAGCTCAGCCTGCTCGGCGGGCACCAGCGTGAGCTCGGGGCGCCCCTCCAGCCGCGTGGTGATGCCGGGGAAGCGCGCGGCGAGGGCGTCGAGGCCGGTGCGCAGGCGGTTCTCCACCACGTCGTCCGCGACGGTGATGACGGCGCCCATCAGCACCTGGCCGCCGTAGCGGGTGTGGTTGACGTCGCGCAGCGTGCCGTGGATGTCGGCCACCAGATGCAGGAACGCCGAGGCCAGATCGTGCTGGTCGGGGCCCGCGACGGTGAGGTGGTAGGAGGCGGGCGTCACGGTGGCCAAGGATACCCGTCCACCGCCCGGGCCCGGTCGGGATGCCGCGCACCACGGGGTGTTCGGCCCGCCGGCGCGACGATCGTCACGGGCGCCCCGTGCTCACGCGACGCTGGCCAGCACGATGGCCACCAGGATCTTGGTGACCATGGCGGCGGGGAACACCAGGGCGTAGCCCGCGGCGACGCGCTGGTCGTCGCCGGTGCGCTCCTGCGCGAACGCCAGCACCGCGGGCTGCGTCTGGGCGCCCGCCACGAGGCCGGCCAGGTGGGGGCCGCCCAGCCGGAACGTGCGGGCCACCACCACCAGCGTCAGCGCCGCCAGGGCGGTGACCGCGATGCCCAGAAGCGCGATGCGCGGGGCCTGTCCGCCGGACACCGCCCGCGCCAGGTCGCCACCGGCGTGGGATCCGGCGGCGGCCAGGAACACCAGGATGCCGAGCTGCTGCAGCAGGTGGGACGCGGTGTAGGGCAGCGACCACGCGATCGGGCCGGTGCGCGCCAGCCGGCCCAGCACCAGGCCCACGATCAAGGGTCCCGCGGCCATGCCCAGCGCGAAGTGCCCGCCCCCGGGCAGCGGCATCGCCACCAGGCCCAGCGCGATGCCGGCCACCATCCCCAGCGACAGCCCCAGCGGGTTGAGGTCGCCGGGCCCGCGCTCGGAGTCGCCGAGGAAGCGCGAGACCTCGGGGATGCGGTCGCGGGGCGCGATGACGCGCACGCGGTCGCCCAGGTGCAGGCGGGTGTCGCCGCGGGCCATCAGGTCGACGTCGCCGCGGCGGATGCGCGTGGCCCGGGCCCCGAAGCGCTCGAGCTCAAGCTGCTCGATGGTGAGGCCCGACAGCGCGCGGTTCGACACGGCCACGCGGCGCATGTCGAGCGTGCGCCGGTCGAGCGTGATCTCGTCGTCGGAGCGGGTGCCGATGCGCGACTCGACGGCGTCCACGTGCGCCGCAGGCCCGACCGTCGAGACGAGGTCGCCGGGCTCGAGGTGCATGTCGTCGCGGGCGACCTCCACGACGTCTCCCACCTTCACGCGCGAGAACACCACGTGGTCGCCCGCCTCACTGGCGAGCTCGCCCAGGTCGGGCAGGTCGCCGTGCGTCACCCGCACGGTGCGCGTGACCAGCGGCGGCGCGGCCTCGTCGGCCGGCGCGGCGCGGCGCAGCACCCAGGCCGCGGCCAGCAGCATGGTGATGACGCCGCCGAGGTACGTGACCGAGTAGCCGACGGTGGGGCTGCTGGCGCCGCCCAGCTGGTCGGTGGCGGCGGCCAGGGCCGGGGTGTTGGTGAGTGCGCCCGCGTACGCACCCGCCGCGACCCCGCGGGGGATGCCGAGCACGTCGCCCAGTACCAGGGCTGCGACGCCGCACGCCGCGAGGCCCGCGCTGACCGTGGCCACGGCCCCCACGTGGTGGCGCAGGGCGGCGAAGAACGACGCGCCGCTGGCGATGCCCACGCAGTAGGCGAACAGGCCCAGGCCCATCGAGCCGAGGACGACGGGCAGGTGCAGCCGCTCGTCCCACGCGGACGCGGCCAGGGCCGCGAACAGCACCGCAGCGGGGCCGAGCGAGAACCCGCGGACGCGCACGGCGCCCACGGCGCTGCCCACCGCGCAGCACGCGAACAGCACAAGCAGCGGGTTCTCGGCCAGCCACGCGGCCATGGTGGCCTCCCGGGACGGGGGTGACGGCGACCGGCCCGCCGCCGCGCGGGCGGCAAGGGGATCGCCCCGAAGGACGGCGAGACGGTAGCGCAGCGCGCCGCGGCCCGGTCGCCGCCGGGCCGGTGTGACACCGGGGTGAGCGGCCGGTGCGTTTAGGGTGTGCGCGGTGACCGACCCGCTTCACGTGACCATGCAGCATGCCGCCGCCGGCGACGCCGACGCGGACGACGGCGAGAAGTACCTGCAGGGGCGCCACGTCACGCTGGTGACGGCCGAGGGCGTGACGCACCACCCGCCGCGCGAGCGCCTGGAGCGCATGCGCGACGACCACACGTTCTTCTGGCTCGACGTGCACGAGCCGCTTCCCAGCGACGTGGCGAACCTGGCCGACGTGATGCACCTGCACCCGCTGGTGCTGGAGGACCTCGCCGAGTTCGGCCAGCGGCCGAAGGTGGACACGTACGGCGACCACGCGCTGGTGGTGGCGTTCGGCGCCGCCACCGACGAGGACCAGCTGGTGGAGGTGCACAGCGTCGTGGGCCCGACGTGGTTGATCACGCTGCACCGCGACGACTGCGTGGCGTTCCCGCCGCTGTACCGGCGCATCGAGCGGGGCGCGCGCCCGGCGGGGCCGCTGCAGGCGCTGTACCGCGTACTGGACGCGCTCACCGATAGCTTCTTCCCGCTCCTGGAGGCCTGGGACGAGCGCGTGGACGAGATCCAGAACGAGATCTTCGCCGAGCCCCGCGACGAGCACATGCGCGAGGTGTTCGCGGTGAAGCGCCGCCTCATCGGGGTGCGGCGGGTGGTGTCGCCGCAGCGCGACGTGTTCGCGCAGCTGGCGGCGGGCACCGTCGATCTGCCCGCGCTCGACCAGGACTCGCGCCGCTACTTCCGCGACGTGTACGACCACATGATCCGCCTGGCCGACATGGTCGACACCCAGCGCGACCTGCTGACCGGCGTGATCGACGTCTATCTGGGCATGGTGGGCAATCGCCGCGACCAGGTGATGAAGCAGCTGACGCTGATCGCCACCATCTTCATGCCCCTGACGTTCATCACCGGCTTCTTCGGGCAGAACTTCGGCTGGATGGAGGCCGGCATCGGCTCGTGGTGGGCGTTCGCAGTCGCCTCACTGGCCCAGCTGGGCGTGCTGGTGGGGGCGGTGCTGACGTTCCGGCGGCGCGGCTGGATGTAGCCGCCGCCCGCGAGGTCATTCGAACGGGAGGCCCTTGCGGATGCGCTCGAGGGCCGTCGCGACCCGACGGGCCTTCGTCTCGGGGCGCTTGGCCTGGGCCACCCACGCCGAGTACTCCTTGCGGTGCGTGTACGCGAGGCCGTCGAACGTCGCGGCGGCCCCCGGGTCGGCGGCCAGCGCGTCGGCCAGCTCCGGGGGCACGTCCACCACCCGGGGGGCCTCGTCGAGCGCGATCTCGGCCGTGACCTCGTCGCCGATCTCCACGCCGAGCTCGGCCCGCACGTCCCGGCGCAGGCCGATCATGTTCTGGCCGCCCATCACGGCCACGCGCACCCGGGCGGTGCGGCCGCCGATGGTCACGGTGACCGGCGCCCGCCGACCACCGCCGAGCGCGTCCACCTGGGCGTCGGTGAGGATGATGGCCGCGGCGGGGCCCATGGGCGCGATGCGGGTGGAGAGCGTGAGCGTGGTCATATGTGCGCCAGGTGTGCGCCAAACCCGGGCCGGTGCCCTCCCACGGGCACCTCCGACTCGTCGTCTGACGACGGGAAACCCCTGGAGAACGAGGGATTCTGGTGCAGTACGCGCGGCAGGATTCGAACCTGCGACCTTTGGCTCCGGAGGCCAACGCTCTATCCAGCTGAGCTACGCGCGCGGGTGGGTGACGAGTGTAGCCGATGCGCCTCGCACCCGGAGAACCCGTTCCCCGCGCGGGTCCGCGCGGTGGGCGCCGGTTCGTGCGCTCACCGCACGAACGCATGTTTCGGTGTATGTCCCTCAAGTGCGCAGATCCTGGCGCCGATGGGCCAGGTGCGAACTCGTTTTCCGCAACCCTACCCCCGAACCACCCGAGGTGAACTCTCTGTGCGCCTTACCCAGCGCACCGTCGCCATCGCGAGCATGGTCTCGATGGCCGTGCTCGTCGTCGGCCTCGTTGCCGCGATCTTCTTCGCCAAGATCTCCAGCGGTGCGATGCGCGATGCCTACGCCACGCAGCAGCAGTCGCTGGTGCAGGCCAACAACCTGTCCGCCGCGTCCGACCTGCTGACCGGCGAGGTGCGCGCGTTCGCCGTGAGCACCGACCGCTCGCACCTCGACGCCTACTGGCACGAGATCGACGTCACCAAGACCCGTGACAAGGCCCTCGCCGCGCTGAAGTCCCTCGGCACGCCGTCGTCCGAGCTGGCCTACACCGACACGGCCAAGAAGAACTCCGACGCCCTCGTCAACACCGAGACCCGCGCGCAGGCGCTGGTGCTGCAGTACCTGAACGTGCCGAAGGGCGAGTGGCCCGCGGCCGTCGCCGGTTTCGCGCTCAGCGCCAAGGACCAGGCCCTCAGCCCGGCCGACAAGCTCGAGACCGCCCGCCGCATCCTGTTCGACGACACGTACGCCGCCGACAAGGGCAAGATCGTCGCCCCGATGACGCAGTTCCGCACCGAGATGAGCCAGCGCCTGAGCCACTCCGTCGACTCCGCGTCGTCGCGCCAGAGCTTCGCGTTCGTGCTCGTGTTCACGCTCGTCACCCTGCTGGCCATCGGCGTGGGCCTCGTCCTGTGGGTGCTGCAGTCCAAGATCACCGCCCCGATCGTGTCGTACATCACGGCGCTGCGGGCAAAGGACGCCGACAACAGCGAGATCGTGCTCAACCCCGCCGGTACCGAGGAGCTGAAGGAGCTCGCGACCGCGTACAACACGCAGTCCCACGAGAGCCGCGTGGCCCTCGAGGAGACGCAGAAGAGCGTCATGACCCGTCTCGCCGGCGAGATCATCGGTGAGGCCCAAGCCGTCACGGCCGCCACGCAGCTGATGGCCGGCGCCAGCACGGACGCCAGCCGCGCGTCGTCCGAGATCGCTTCCGCGATCGAGGAGATCGCCGTCGGCGCGTCGCGCCAGGCCGAGATGGTCACCACTGCTCGTGACGAGGTGGCCCTGACGGCCGAGGCCGGTCAGGCCGCCCGCGTCAGCGTGCAGGACGGCGTCAGCGCCGCCGAGCGCGCGTCGGACGCCATGGAGGGCGCGCGGGCCGCGTCCGAGGCCATGACGTCCGCCATCAGCACGCTGGGCGAGCGCTCCGAGCGCATCGGCGGCATCGTCGCCACGATCACGGAGATCTCCGACCAGACCAACCTGCTGGCACTCAACGCCGCCATCGAGGCCGCCCGGGCCGGCGAGGCCGGTCGCGGGTTCGCCGTGGTCGCCGACGAGGTGCGCCAGCTGGCCGAGCAGTCCCAGTCGGCCGCCGGTCAGATCGCCGCCCTGGTGCACGAGATCCAGGCCGACACGGCCGGTGCCGTGGAGCGCGTCCGTGAGGGTGCGGAGCGCACGGAGGAGGGTGCCCGCGTGGTCGCCGAGACCCGTGAGGCCTTCCTCGAGATCGACCGCAACGTGGTGGCCATGGCCGACCGCATCGAGTCGATCGCGACGTCCACCGGTGAGGTGTCGGCGGTGTCGCAGCAGACCAGCGCCGCCACCGAGGAGATCTCGGCGTCGGCCCTCGACGCGACGGGCTCGATGGAGAGCCTGGGTGCCAGCCTCGCCGAGGTGGCCCAGCGCGCCGAGCAGCTGCAGGCGTCGGTGCAGGCCTACCTGGACTGACCCCGGTCCCACCCATGAGGTGACCCGTGCCGCGGCCGGGTACCCGCGCGATCCGGTTCTCCGGTCGCCCGGGTGCCCGGCCGCAGTGCGTTGATGCGGGGAGGGAATCCCCCCGGCGCCGGGACGCCCGCTACCGTGTAACGGATCCGCGGGCCGCGACGGGAGGGGGTGGCGCGTGCTGATCGGCGTGATCTCCGACACCCACATGCCGGCGCGGGCCCAACGCCTGCCGGAGGCGTGCACCGCGCTCCTGGCCGGGTGCGACGTGATCGTCCACGCCGGTGACCACTGCGACGCCGCGTCGCTGGTGCGGCTGCGCGCCATCGGCCCGCCCGTGGTGGCCGTGCACGGCAACGTGGACGGCGACGACCTGCGCCGGGCGCTACCCGAGACGGCCGAGATCGACGCGGGCGGGGTCCGCATCGCCGTGGTGCACGACGCCGGCCGCCGCGACGGTCGCCACGCGCGCATGCGCCGCCGCTTCCCCGGCGCGCGCGTGGTGGTGTTCGGCCACTCCCACATCCCGCTGGTCGAACGGGGACCCGGCGACCTGCTGCTGGTCAACCCGGGCAGCCCCACCGACAAGCGGTCGCAAACGTGCCACACGATGGCGCTGATCCGGGTGGACGACGGCGCGGTCCGCGCGGAGGTCGTGACGCTGGACGGCCCGCCCGAGGCGTAAGCTCCCCGGCCGATGGACCTCTGGATCACGTTTCTCGGCACCGCGGCGTCGGTGCCCAGCCGGGCCCGCGGCACCGCCGCCACCCTGATCGCGCACGGCTCCACCCGGGTGCTGCTGGACTGCGGCGAGGGTACGCAGCGGCAGCTGTTGCGCAGCGGCGCGGGCCTGGTGGACGTGGACGTGATCCTGCTGACGCACCTGCACGGCGACCACGTGCTGGGCCTGCCGGGGCTGGTGAAGACGTTCGCGCTGCGCGGCCGCGAGCGGCCCGTGGTCATCGTCGGTCCGGCGGGGCTCAACCGCCTGCTGGGGTGGCTGGGGCCGCTGATGCGCACGGCGTTCGCGGTGGACGCGCACGAGGCGCAGCCCGGTGAGACCGTGGCGACCCTCGACGGCGGCCACATCGAGACGTTCCAGACCGAGCACGGCGTGCCGTCGCTGGGGTACGCGCTGGTGGAGGACGACCGGCCGGGGGAGTTCCGCCCGCAGGCGGCCGCCGCGCTGGGCGTCACGCCGGGCCCGCTGTTCGGGCTGCTCCAGCGGGGCGAGACCCTCGAGGTGGACGGCCGCACCGTGACGCCGGGCGACGTGATGGGGCCGCCGCGCGCGGGGCGCCGCGTCGTGTTCACCGGCGATACCCAGCCGTGCGCCCAGACGGTGCTGGCCGCCGCCGGGGCGCAGCTCTTGGTGCACGAGGCCACGTTCCTCGAGGCCGACCGCGAGCGGGCCCGCGAGACCCGCCACGCCACCGCCGCCGAGGCCGCCCAGGTGGCCGCGCAGGCCGATGTGGCCCTCCTGGCGCTGACGCACATCTCGAGCCGCTACGCCCCCGCCGACGTGCGGGCCGAGGCGGAGGCGGTGTTCCCGCGCGTGGTCGTGCCGCGCGACTTCGACCAGGTGCACGTGCCGCTGCCGGAGGCCGGGGCCCCGGTGCTGCACCGGGCGGGCGGTGCGGGGGCCCACGGCGTCCCGATCGCCAGCGAGCCCGACGCGGGCGGTGACGCACCCGACCAGGGCGGCGACGCCGCCACGTAGCCGGCGCACGGCCGCGGGGGCGCTTTGCCAGATGCTCGCGCGGCCGATACAGGTCCGTGACGGGACCGCGACGCACGTCCGTGAGCATGGCGCCATGACCCGATCCCGCCCCCGTTCCACGCCGTTCCGGCGCACGCTCACCCGCGTGCGCCGCCACCGCGTCACCAAGCGCGTCGCCGCCGTCCTGGGACGCCTGCGCGTGCTGGCGCCCCTTGTCGCCGACCGCATCCTGGTGGGCCTGGCCGTGCTGGCCACCGCGCTGCTGGTGACGTTCGCGTCGCTGGTGGGCTCCACCGGCCCGCAGTCGTCCGGCACGCAGATGCCGTACTCGCAGCTGCAGCAGATGGTGAAACAGCGCCAGGTCGCCTCGGCGACGCTCCTGGACGTCGATCACCGCATGATCGTGACGGGCCGCGACGGGGCCGTGCACTGGGTGGCGATGCCGTCCAGCCCGACGGCCGGTGACCAGATGGTGCGGGCCCTCAGCGAGCCGGCGGCGACGGCCACCGTCACCATCGACGCCCAGAACGGCAAGCAGACCCGCCGCTTCGTGGGCCAGGTGCTGCTGCCCATCCTCATCCTGGTGGCCCTGTTCGCGTTCTTCATGCGCCTCGGCCAGTCGAGCGACAACGGCGGCCTGGGGGCGTTCTCCCGCTGGAAGGGGGGGAAGGCCAAGCTCGACCCGGCCAAGGCGCCGCGGTTCATCAACTGCGCCGGCGCCGGCACCGCCGTCACCGAGCTGCGTGAGCTGTGTGAGCTGCTGCGCAACCCCATGAAGTACCGCCGCCTGGGCGCCCGGCCGCCGAAGGGCGCGCTGCTGGTGGGCCCGCCCGGAACCGGCAAGACGCTGCTGGCGCGGGCCACCGCGACCGAGGCGGGGGCGTCGTTCTACGCGGTCTCGGGCGCCGAGTTCGTGGAGTCGCTGGTGGGCGTCGGTGCGGCCCGCATCCGCGATCTGTTCGCGAAGGCCCGTGAGAACGCCCCGGCCATCATCTTCATCGACGAGATCGACGGCGTCGGCCGCAAGCGCGGCGCGGGCGTCGGCCAGGGCAACGACGAGCGCGAGCAGACGCTCAACCAGCTGCTGGTCGAGATGGACGGCTTCGACGCCGACGGCGGCCTGATCGTGCTGGCGGCCACCAACCGCCCGGACGTGCTGGATCCGGCCCTCCTGCGGCCGGGACGCTTCGACCGCCAGGTCACCGTGGACGCGCCCGACCTGCAGGGCCGCGTCGACATCCTCAACCTGTACCTGCGCGGCCGCAACCTGGCCCAGGACGTGGACCTGCCCGAGATCGCCCGCCGCTGCCCCGGCTTCACGGGCGCCGAGCTCGCCAACGTGTGCAACGAGGCAGCCCTCTTGGCCGCCCGCGCCGGCCGCAGCGCCATGGCCAAGGCCGACCTGGTGGAGGCCATCGAGCGCACGTGCGGCGGGGCCCGCAACCAGGCCCACGCGCTGTCGCCCGAGGAGCAGCGCACCATCGCGGTGCACGAGGCCGGCCACGCCGTCCTCGCGGCCTCATGCGGGCACGCCGACGACGTCCACACCGTGTCGATCGTCGCGCGCGGCCGCACGCTGGGCACCGCCACGACCACGCTGCTCGACCGCGACCGCACCGTGCTGCGTCGCAGCGACCTCGACCGTCAGCTGATGGTGACATTGGCCGGCGCGGCCGCCGAGACCGTGGCGTTCGGCGAGACGTCCACGGCGGTCAGCGACGACCTCCACACGGCGACGCAGCTGGCGCGCTCGATGGTGACCACGTACGGCATGTCGGAGCTGGGCCCCGTCACCATCGGTGACCGCAGCGGCGAGGTGTTCCTGGGGGCCGCGCTGCAGCAGCTCGACTCGGTGGGCAACGTGACCCTCGAGCACACCGACGCCGAGATCCGCCGCATCGTGGAGGAGGCCTCCGGACGCGCCCAGGCCGTGCTGCGGGCCCACTGGGACGTGCACGGGCGCATCGTCGACGGGCTCCTCAGCAAGGAGACGCTCGACGGGCAGGAGCTCGCGGAGCTGCTGGCCGACGTGGGCGTGCCGCAGGCGGCCGGGGCGTGAGGCGCCGCACCGTCGCGCTGGTCGCCGCGCTGGGCGTGGCGGCGGTGGTGGGGTCGTCGCTGGCCCAGTCGGGGCCGACGGCGCCCGCCGGGCCGCCGTGGGCCACCCGCCCGCAGGAGGTGCCGTCCGGCAGCACGGTGGTGCCGTTCGGCATCCAGCGCGACGGCAGCCAGGCCACGTGGTGGGCGCTGGCCCGCAGCGGGCAGGGCGCGGACGAGCGCCTGGCGTTCGTCACGCGCCGGGGACCGTCCGCCTGGAGCCGGTCGGACGCCGCCGACGCGCTGCCCGCCGCCGTCGGCGCCATGGTGCCCGTGGGCACGGTGCGGGACGCCTCCGGGGTGCTCACCGGGGCCCCGCAGCACGCGGCCGAGATGGCCCCCAACGGCTTCGCCGCGGCGCTCGTCGCGTCGCCGGCGGCGCCCGGGGCGGACGCCCGCCTGCTGGTGCGCCCCGGCAACGGTGCGTTCGCTCCGGCCCCGCCCGCGCCCCTCGCCGACGGTGAGCTCATGGTGCCCGGCGCGACGACGGCCGACGCCCGCGCCCTCCTGGCCGTCACGGCCCAGCAGGGCGGCGCCGACGGCACCGTGTTCGTCGCGCCCACCACTCAGAAGGGCCTCGGGCGGGCCGTCATGCGCCTGCGCGGCGGCACGTGGACCCGCGAGCCGCTGGCGGAGGACGCCGGAGAGCTCTACCCCGTCGGGCTGGCGGCCACGTCGCCCGGCAACGCCTGGCTGCTGGCCCGCACGGGGCCCGGCGCGACGTCTGCGCCCGTCGTCCTGCGCCGGGTGGAGGACGCCGGCGGCGCCTCGTGGCGCCCCGTGGCGATGGGCGACGCGCTGCTCGATCCCGCCGGGAAGCGCCCCGACGGCGTCGCCGGCGTGGCCGTGTCGGCGCCCCCGGCGGACCCGCTGACCGTGACGGACGACGCGGTGTGGGTGGACGTGCGCGTGCAGGTGGGAGGGGAGTGGAAGGACGTGTCCACCCGGCTCACCGCCGCCGCCGCCCCCGGTGTGTCGGGGCGCTGGTGCGACGTCACCGTGACCCGCGGCCAGTACGACCCCGGGGCCCCCCTGTGCGCCCACCCTCTGGGCTTCGACCTGCCCACGGGCGGCCGCGGCTACCGCTCGGTGGCGTTCCCCGCCGCCCCCGGGCGCCCGCTGGGCGGCCGCGTGATCAGCGCGGCGGTGCCGTCCGACACGCCCGCCGGGCCGCGCCGCGACCTCAGCGCGGGCGGCGGCTTCATCGCGCTCGACGGCGACGCGTTCGTCGCCCGCAACGGCATCGGCGAGGCCGGCGACACGCCCACGCAGGCCATCGCCGCCGACCCCGGTGGCGCCGTGGTGACCGGCGGGCGCACGGTGGTGGGCGCGTTCGGGCCCGCCCCGGACCCCGTCGCCGCCCGCCCGCCCGCGCCCAGCGACTACTTCGACACCATCCTCGACGCGAGCCCGTCGCCGGACGGGGACGGCCGTCTGCTGGTGGTCACGCGCGGTGGCGCGGCCAGCCTCTACACGCCCGGGCAGGGATGGGCCCTCGCCAACGACCCCCCGCTGCCGACCGACGGTGCCAGCGGCACGTACGGCGTCACGCGCACCGTGGACTGGGTGTCACCCGACCGCGTCCTGACCGCCGCGAACGGCGGCCGCATCGTGCTGTCGTCGAAGGGGCCCACGCCGTGCTGCGACCCCAATGCGCCGGCGACGACGGTGCCCGCGAACCCCGCCCCGGCCCCCGCGCTGGCGCCCCCCGGGGCCGTCCCGGCGTGGCAGGACATCGCCGGGGGCCGCCAGCTGTCGCTGGGCGACGACGTGGTGCTCACCGACAGCGCGTGCGCGCCCGGTGGGGGAGGGCTCGACTGCACGGTGGTCGGCCTGAACGGCGTCATCGTGCGCATCCGGGGCGACCAGGCGACGGTCACCCGGCCGGTGCTTCCCGCGGCCGCCGCGCGCACCGACATCCGCAGCGTCGCGTACGTCGCCGGCCGCCCCGTGGTGGCCACGACGGCCGGCCTGTTCCGCGAACGCGCGGACGGCACCTGGGCTCGCGACGAGAAGCTCGGCGCCCTGATGGCCCGCGCGGGGGCGGGGACGCGGGTGGACCGCGTCGCCGCGCTGGCGGACGGGGGCGTGGTGGCCGACGGCCGCTGGGCGTCGGACGACGGCACCACGTGGCGCGCGTCCGCGGCGCCGCTCGACCGTCACATCACGGCCCTCGCCGCGTACCGCGACGCGTCCGGCGCCGTGCGGGCCCTGGCCGTGGCCGGACCGACCGCCATCCCCGATCCCCCCGTGCTCAACCCCGCCGACCCGAACCAGCGCACCGACCCCACGCCCGACGACGGCGTGCTGATGCGCGAGACCGCCGACGGCTGGGTGGACGTCGAGAACTCGGCGTTCCCGGACTCGCCGGGGGCCGATCAGCCGCAGTCGCCGGGCGGCTACCGGGCGCTGGCGGTGGACGCCGCGGGTACCGGCTGGGCGCTGGGAGGGCGGGCCATGCCCACCGATTTCGACGACTACGACGGCAACCCGGGAAACACCGCCACGTGGCTCGTGAAGGGCGCGCTCGGCGCGTTCACCGGGCCGGACGCCACCCAGCGCGATCCCGGCCTGGCCGACCCCGACACGGCGGTGCCGGGGCCGCTGCCCGCCGGCGTCAGGCGCCCGGGACGCACCCCCGCGTACGGCGCGACGCAGTACGGCGCACCGTCGCCGGGTGCCGGCGGAGCCCCCGCGCAGGCGCCGCCCCAGTCCACCCCCGACGTGCCCGAGGGGGCCGTGCGCCTGGCGTTCGGCGGCCACCCCGTGTGCGTCGACGACTGCGAGGGACAGGCCGGTCAGGGCCTCACGTCGGACACCCGCATCGCCGCAGCGACGGCGCGGTTGCGCCAGCTCAGCGGCACGCCGGCCGCGCCGGCCGCCCTGGTGGTGGGAGGGGGGCGCAGCGCGGTGGGCGGCGCGCCGCTGACCGCGCCGGGGGCCCGCCGCTACCGCGCCCTGCTGGACGGCGCCGGCGTGCCGGCCGTGACCACGGCCGGGGCCGGGGACCTGACGGCGCGCTCGGCGCCCGCGTTCGCGTCCGCCTTCGCCGATGCCCCCGCACCGATGGGCGACGGGCCCGCGCTACCGGGGACCACGCCCGTGACCGACCCGGCGCCGCCGGAGCCCGCCGCCGGCATGCCCCGCACCATGTTCGCGTTCGATGTGGCCCAGCGCGGCCGGAAGGTGCGCGTGCTGGTGATCGACAACGCGGCCGGCGCGCTGCGCGGGGGCCCGTCCGGGGCGCAGGCGAAGTGGATCACCGCGTCCCTCGCCCGGGCGGCCGCCCAGGGCATCCCGGTGATCGCCGTGGGCACCGCCCCCCTGGACGACTCGGGCGGCGCGACCCCCGCCACGGACGCCGACTTCGAGGCGAAGCTGCTGGGCGCCGGCGCGTCGGCGTACATGGCGCTGGGAGGCGGGGACGACCCGCAGAAGCCCGACTTCGGCGGCAGCATCGAGGCGTCGGGCGTGGGCATCGGCAACAACCGCGCGCTCCTGGTGCTGCAGTCGTCGACGCTGGGGTACGCGGCGGCGCCGTCCATGCTGCCCGCGCCCAACGAGGACGACCCCGCGCCGTCGTCGCTGGCCAGCCGCGTGTTCGGCCCCGCGCTGATGATGCTGGACGTGCGGGTCGACAAACGCGACCCGGCCACCAACGTCGCGCCGGTGGTGCCGAACGCCGAGCCGCTGGTGTCCAACCTCACGGTCGAGTCGGAGACGACGGTCGAGCGGGGCATGGTGTCGTACGCGATCGCCAACGGGCGGGACACCTCCCAGGCGCGGTTCCGGCGCCGCGCCACCACGGGCCCGGCCGCCGTGTGGAGCGCCGCGCGCCAGTGGTCGCTTCCCGTCGGCCCCTGCCCGTTGTGCATGCCGCCGTACGGCACCAACATCCGCTACACGTCGTCCGACCCGTCCATCGGCATGTTCGTGCGCCTCGCCGCCGGCGGTGCGGCCGAGCCCAGGGTGGCGATGGAGGGCGGCAAGCCGGTGGAGGACACGACGTCGCCGCTGTTCTGCCCCATCAAGGAGGGCAGCACGGTCGTCACCATCAGCGCGGGCGGCTGGACCGCCCGCCGGCGCATCGACGTGCGCCCGCCGACGCCGATGCCGGCCACGCCTGCCGCCACGCCCGCCGCCGCACCCGCGGCCGCCCCGGCCGCCGCACCGGGCCGCCGCCCGGCCACGGCGAAGCCGAAGCCCACGCCCAAGCGCAAGGAGACGGCCGCGCCGTGCGGTTTCGACGTGCCCGTCGCCGCGCCCGCGGCCCCCGAGCCCGCACCCGCGCAGCCGGCCCCCGCACCGGCCCCCGCGGTGCCGAAGGCCCCCACCGCTGCGCCCGCGCACCCCGCGCCCGCCAAGGCCCCGCCGCCGCCGGCGCCGCACCCGCAGCCCCACCCGGCTCCCCAGGCGCACCCCACGCCGGCCCCGGCCCCTCACGCGCCGGCACCGGCGCCCAGCCCGCCGCCCGCCGACCCCGGGCCGGGGATGGTGATCGCGAAGCCGGCGCCGACGCCGCCACCCGCGACGCCCACCCCGCACCCGGCGCCGGCGCCCGCTCCGGCTCCGTCCCCGTCACCGTCCGCGCAGGTGTCGCAGGCGCCCAGCCCCTCCCCGCAGGTGCAGGGGCAGGGGGCCGTGGCGCAGCGCCGCGAGCAGGCGGGCGAGGCGGCGTACGAAGCGCGCCACAGCGCCGTGGCGTACACGCCGCCGGCCCGCGATCCGGCGTGGCTGGCGGCCGGCACCGGTACCGCGCTGATGGTGGCCGCGGCCGGCTGGCACCTGGGCCGCCGCCGCCGCGCGGCCGCGTCCCCGGCGTGGGCGCAGGTGCGCGACGACCGTCCCTGACGGGCACGGCTCCGTCTGACCTCGGCTGCTAGCGTCCCTGTCGAAGCAGCACCGACCGGCCTTTAAGTCCGGGCCCGTGAGCCCGGGAAGGAGCGGACACGCATGCCGTACCCCGCCGCGCGCGCCCCCCTCGGGGAGCCGTCGCCGTGAGCGCCGCCGGGCGCGTCCTGATGGACGACGACCAGGTGCGGCGCACCATCGCCCGCATGGCCCACGAGATCGTGGAGCGCCACGCCGACCCGCGGGCCGTGACGCTGGTGGGCATCCACCGCCGCGGCGTGCCGCTGGCGGCCCGCCTGGCGCGGGACATCGCCGAGTTCGCGGGCACCGCGCCCGACATGGGCACGCTGGACATCGCGCTGTACCGCGACGACGTCGGCACCGGGGTCCCGGTGCTGGGCGAGACGGACGTGCCGTTCGACGTGTCCGCCCGCCCGGTGATCCTGGTGGACGACGTGCTGTACACGGGACGCACCGTGCGGGCCGCCATCGACGCCCTGTTCGACTTCGGCCGGCCGCCGCAGGTGCAGCTGGCCGTCCTGATCGACCGGGGCCACCGCGAGCTGCCCATCCGCCCCGACCACGTCGGCAAGAACCTGCCCACCGCGCGCCACGAGCGGGTGTACGTGCACCTCACCGAGGTGGACGGCGCCGACGAGGTCGTGCTCGCCGAGTCCGGCCCGGCCAAAGGAACCGCATGACCCGCAACCTCATCACCGTCGACGATCTCGACCGCGACGAGATCGAGCGCTACCTCAGCCTCACCGACCGCTTCGCCGAGGTGATGCAGCGCGACCTGAAGAAGGTGCCGACGCTGCGCGGCCGCGTCGTCGTCAACATGTTCTTCGAGTCGTCCACCCGCACCGCCACGTCGTTCGAGCTGGCCGGCAAGCGGCTGTCGGCCGACGTCATCAACGTGAAGGGCTCGGGCTCGAGCGTCGACAAGGGCGAGACGCTGAAGGACACGGTGCTGACGCTGAACGCGTACCGGCCCGACGTCCTCGTCATCCGGCACAAGTCGGTGGGGGCGTGCGCGGCGGCGGCCCGCTACACCGACGCCGCCATCGTCAACGCGGGCGACGGCACCCACGCGCACCCCACGCAGTCGCTGCTCGACCTCTACACGCTGCGCCGCCGCGGGGTGTCGCTGGAGGGCCTGCACGTGGCGTACGTGGGCGACGTGATGCACAGCCGCGTGGCGCGGTCGGGCGCCGCAGCGTTCCGCACCATGGGCGCGAAGGTCACGTTCATCGCGCCGCCCACGCTGCTGCCGCCGGGCCTCGAGGAGGGACTGGGCGGGCGCGCCAGCCACGACATCCGCGACATCGCGGACGCGGACGTGGTGTACGTGCTGCGCATGCAGCACGAGCGCATGGGCGACGGGGGCTTCGTGCCGTCGCTGCGGGAATACTCGCGTGAGTACGGCGTGGGCCACGAGCGGCTGCGCCCCGGGCAGCTGGTGATGCACCCGGGGCCCATGAACCGCGGGGTGGAGATCACGGACGCGTTGGCCGACGACCCGGAGGTATTGGTGACCGCGCAGGTCGAGAGCGGGATGCTGGTGAGGATGGCGGTGCTGTACGACCTGATCGCGGGGCCCGCCGAGCACGTGCGCAACGTGCCGGTCGAGGAGGTGGCGGCGTGAGCGACATGCGCCTTCTGCACAAGGGCGGCCCCGCCGCCGACCTGGTGATCCGCGGGGCCCGCGTGCTGGATCCCCTGGCGGGCATCGACGAGGTGCGCGACGTGGTGGTGCGGGGCGGCGTCATCGGCGGCGACCCGGACGGCCTCGAGGTCGTCGACGGCGCCGGCATGACGGTGATCCCGGGCCTCGTCGATCCCCACGTGCATCTGCGCACCCCGGGCCGGGAGGACACCGAGGACATCGCGTCCGGCAGCGCCGCCGCCGCGGCCGGCGGGTTCGTGGCCATCGTGGGCATGCCCAACACCCAGCCCGCGCTGGACGACCCCGAGGGGCTCGCGAAGCTGCAGCAGCTGGCCCGCGCCGAGGCCCACGTCGGCGTCGGCTTCTTCTGCGCCATCACGCGCGGGCAGAAGGGCACCGAGCTCACCGAGGCCGCCGAGCTGGCCCAGATGGGCGCGGTCGGCCTGTCCGACGACGGCCGCCCCGTGTGGGACTCGCTGGTGATGCGCCGGGCCCTGCAGTACCAGCGCCTGGCCAAGCTGCCGCTGGTGCTGCACGAGGAGGACCCCCGCCTGGCGCAGGGCGGAGCCATGCACGAGGGCCCCGTCGCCGCGCGTCTCGGCATCGCCGGCATCCCGTCCGAGTCCGAGAGCGTGATGGTGGGCCGCGACGTCGCCCTGGCGCGGCTGGAGGCGGGACGCATCCACATCTGCCACGTCTCGGCCGTCGAGACGGTGGAGGAGGTGCGGCGCGGCAAGCAGCAGGGCGTCGCCGTCACGGCCGAGGTGTCGCCGCACCACCTGCTGCTGATCGACGAGGACGTCGACGGCCTCGACCCCGCGACGCGCAAGATGAACCCCCCGCTGCGCGGGCGCGACGACCGCGCGGCGCTGCGGGCCGCCCTCATCGACGGCACGCTCGACTGCATCGCCACCGACCACGCGCCGCACGGCGCCAGCGAGAAGGAGCTGCCGTTCCCCGAGGCGCCGTTCGGCGTGACGGGGCTCGAGACCGCGTTCCCGGTGCTCTACACCGACCTGGTGCTCACCGGCGAGCTGCCGCTGGACGTGCTGGTGCGCCGCATGAGCGGCGACGCCGCCCGGGTGGTCGACCTGCCGCAGCCGACGCTGGCCGACGGCGCTGAGGCCAACCTGGCCCTCGTCGACCTGGACGCCACGTGGGATGTCACCGCGGACGGCTTCCAGAGCAAGTCGCGCAACAGCGCGTTCCTCGGCCGCACGCTGCACGGGGTGGTGAGGCTCACCGTCGCGCAGGGCCGCGAGGCCTGGCGGAGACTGGGCACCGAGTCCGGGAGGCTGTCATGAGTGCGCCCCGCGGCATCCTGGTGCTTGAGGACGGCCTGGTACTCGACGGCCGCCCCGTGGCCGCCACCGGCACGGCCATCGGCGAGATGGTCTTCACCACGGGGATGTCGGGCTATCAGGAGGCGGTCACCGACCCGTCGTACGCCGGTCAGCTGCTGTGCTTCGCGGCCCCCATGATCGGCAACTACGGCGTCGGCGACGGCGCGTGGGAGAGCGACCGCGTGTGGCCGCGCGCCGTGGTGATGGCCCGGGCGGGCAACGCGCCCGGGACCGGCGGCCCGGTGGGCTGGTGCGACTGGCTGCGCGAGCACGGCGTCGTGGCGCTCGACGACCTCGACACCCGGCGCCTGGTGCGCCGCCTGCGCGACAACGGCTCCATGCGCGGCGGGGTGTCCACCGAGCTCGGCGCCGAAGAGCTGCTGGCGCAGGTGCGCGAGGCGCCGCAGATGGACGGGCAGGACCTCTCGGTGGCGGCGGCGGGACCGCGGCGCACCCTGGGCACCGACGGGCCGCGCGTGGTGGCGATCGACTGCGGCATGAAGAACAGCATCGCCAGCGGCCTTCTGCGGGCGGGCTGCCGCCTGGAGGTGGTGCCCGCCGGCGTGAGCGCCGCCGAGGTGCTGGCCCTCTCCCCGGACGGGCTGTTCATCTCCAACGGGCCCGGCGACCCGGCCGCGACCACCCAGGTGACCGGCACCATCCGGGAGTTGATGGGGCAGCTGCCCGTCTTCGGCATCTGCCTGGGGCACCAGCTGCTGGCCCACGCGCTGGGAATGCGCACCGAGAAGCTGCCGTTCGGCCACCGGGGCGCCAACCACCCCGTGCGCCGCGTCGAGGACGACGTGGTGGAGGTGACCGTGCAGAACCACGGCTACGCGGTGGTCGCCGACGGCGCCCGCGACGGCGTGGAGGTCACGCGCGTCAGCCTGTTCGACCACTCGGTCGAGGGCCTGGCGGTGCCCGACCTGAACGCGCTCTCGGTGCAGTACCACCCCGAGGCCAGCCCCGGGCCGCACGATGCCCGCTACATGTTCACCCGCTTCGTGGAGTCCCTCGCCTGATGCCCAAACGCACCGACATCTCGACCATCCTGGTGCTGGGCTCCGGGCCCATCGTCATCGGCCAGGCGGGCGAGTTCGACTACTCCGGCACGCAGGCGTGCGTGGCGCTGCGCGAGGAGGGCTATCGCGTGGTGCTGGTCAACAGCAACCCGGCCACCATCATGACCGACCCCGGCACGGCCGACCGCACGTACGTCGAGCCGCTCGACGTGGAGGCCGTGCGCCGCGTCATCGAGATCGAGCAGCCGGACGCGCTGTTGCCCACCCTGGGCGGTCAGACCGCGCTGAACCTGGCGATGCGCCTGCACGAGGACGGCACGCTGACCCAGCACGGGGTCGAGCTGATCGGCGCCGACGCGGGCGCCATCCACCGCGCCGAGGACCGCGAGGCGTTCCGCCAGTGCATGGAGGACGCCGGGCTGCGCACGCCCGCCAGCGTCATCGTGAACACCGTCGACGAGGGCGTCGCGGCGGCCGTCGGCATCGGCTACCCGGTCATCCTGCGGCCCGCGTTCACGCTGGGCGGCCAGGGCGGCGGGGTGGCGCACGACGAGGACGACCTGCGCGAGCGGCTGCGGCGAGGCCTCGATGCGAGCCCCATCAACCAGGTGCTGGTGGAGCAGTCGGTGCTGGGGTGGGCCGAGCTCGAGATGGAGGTCGTGCGCGACCGCAACGACAATGTCATCATCATCTGCAGCATCGAGAACGTCGACCCGATGGGCGTCCATACCGGCGACTCGGTGACGGTCGCCCCGGCCATGACGCTGAGCGACCCCGAGCTGCAGGTGCTGCGCGACGCGTCGCTGGCCGTCATCCGCGCCGTCGGCGTCGAGACCGGCGGCAGCAACGTGCAGTTCGCCCTCAACCGCGAGACGGGCGAGGTCGTGGTGATCGAGATGAACCCGCGCGTGTCGCGCAGCTCGGCGCTGGCGTCGAAGGCCACCGGCTTCCCGATCGCCAAGATCGCCGCGCGCCTGGCGGTGGGGTACACGCTCGACGAGCTGCCCAACGACATCACCCAGGTGACGCCCGCCAGCTTCGAGCCCGCGCTCGACTACGTGGCCGTCAAGTTCCCGCGGTTCGCGTTCGAGAAGCTGCCGGGCGCGCACACCGAGCTGACCACCCACATGAAGAGCGTGGGGGAGGTGCTGGCCCTGGGCCGCACGTTCGCCGAGGCGTTCGGCAAGGCGATGTCGGGCCGCGAGCTGGACGTGGCGCCCCGCGAGCCGCGCGACCTGGACGACGCCCTCGCGATGCTGGCCACGCCCGAGTGGGACCGCTTCGACGTGATGCTGTGGGCCGCCCGCCACGGCGCGGACGCCGAGTCCCTGGCGCGGGCCTCCACCGTCGATGCGTGGTTCTGCGCGCAGATCGTCGACCTGGCCCGCGGCTACAACGACATCGAGGGCCCGCTGGACGCCCTCGACGCCGCCGCGCTGAGGGGCGCCCGCCGCACCGGCCTGAGCGACCGCGACATCGCGCGGGCGACGGGCTCCACCGAGCTCGAGGTGGGACGACGCCGCCGCGCGCTGGGTGTCACCCCGACGTACCACGCGGTCGACACGTGCGCGGCCGAGTTCGCGGCCGTCACGCCGTACTACTACGCGGCGTTCGACACCGAGTCGGAGGCCCGCCGCGACGACCGCGGCACCATCCTGGTGCTGGGGTCCGGGCCCAACCGCATCGGCCAGGGCATCGAGTTCGACTACTGCTGCGTCCACGCGGCCCGCACCGCCCAGGAGCTGGGATACGCGGCCGTGATGGTGAACTGCAACCCCGAGACGGTGTCCACCGACCACGGCGTCAGCGACCGCCTCTACCTCGAGCCCGTCACGCTGGACGCGGTGCTCGACATCTGCGCCCACGAGCAGCCCGTCGGCGTCATCACGCAGCTGGGCGGGCAGACGCCGCTGCGCCTGGCCGCGGCGCTCCAGGCCGAGGGCGTCCCGGTGCTGGGGACGTCACCCGAGGCCATCGACCTGGCCGAGGACCGCGGACGCTTCGGTGCGCTCTTGGACGGCCTGGGCCTCGAGGCGCCGCCGTGGACGGTGGCCGACGACCCCTCGGCGCTGCAGGACGCGGCCGCCCAGGTGGGCTTCCCGGTGCTGGTGCGCCCGTCGTACGTGCTGGGCGGCCGGGCCATGGCCATCTGCGAGGGACCCGACGACATCGCGGCGTACATCGCCCGCGAGCGGCCCCAGGGCCAGGTGCTGGTCGACCGCTTCCTCGAGGGCGCCGACGAGTACGACGTCGACGCGCTGTGCGACGGCGAGCGCTGCTGGATCGCCGCCGTGATGGAGCACGTGGAGGCCGCCGGCGTCCACTCGGGCGACAGCGCGTGCGTGCTGCCGCCGCAGGACGCGAACCCCGACCTCATCGACGAGCTCGAGCGCCAGGCCGCGGCCATCGCCACGGCCGTCGGCACCGTCGGGTTCATCAATGTCCAGTTCGCCGTACAGGGCAACGCGGTGTACGTCATCGAGGCCAACCCGCGCGCGTCGCGCACGGTGCCGTTCGTGGCGAAGGCCACCGGGGTGCCGCTGGTGCACCACGCGGTGCGCCTGATGCTGGGCGAGAAGATCACCGACCTGGGGCTGCCCCAGAGCCGCGCGCCGCGCCACGTCGCGGTGAAGGAGGCGGTGCTGCCGTTCGCCCGCTTCCTGGGCGCCGACCCGGTGCTGGGCCCCGAGATGCGCGCCACGGGCGAGGTGATGGGCGTGGCCCGCAGCTTCCCCGCCGCGTTCGCCAAGTCGCAGCGCGGCGCGGGCGTGGCCCTGCCCACCGAGGGCACGGTGTTCCTGTCCACCCGCGACGCCGACAAGCCCGAGGCGGTGCTGCTGGGCGCGCACCTGGTGCGGGCCGGCCTCGACGTCGCCGCCACCGCGGGCACGGCCGACGCGCTGGAGGCCGCCAAGGTGCCGGTGCGGCGCGTCAACAAGGTCTCACAGGGCTCACCGCACGTGGCCGACCTCATCGCCCGCGGCGAGATCGCCATGGTCATCAACACGCCGTCCGGGCGCGGCGCACTCAGCGACGGGGCCGAGATCCGCCGGGCCGCCGTGCGCGCCGGCGTGCCGTGCATGACCACCGTGGAGGCGGCCCAGGCGGCCGTCCACGCGGTGCGCTCGCCGGGCCGCGACACCACGGCCCCACTGGCGTTGCAGGACCTCGTCGCGCGCTGACGCGTCCCCCGGGCGGGGGGTCGTCGCGGGCGGGGTGTCCCGACCCTGCCCGCGAACCGCGTTCCGACCCGTGCATCCTGGCCGTTTGCGGGTTAGTCTTGCTGACGTTGTGCCGCCGGGGCGGCGTCCCACCTCACCCTCGACGCGAGGTTGAGGTAGGAACCTGACGTGTGACACGAGGCGATTGAGGTTGACGCTGTCTTCACCAGGACCGGAGACCAAGGCGGGGCGCAGCGGGGCGCAGGCCCCCGAGCGCTCGTTCGACCAGCGCATGGAGGCTCTGGCCAAGGCCAACGAGATCCGCACGTTGCGGGCGCAGTTGAAGAAGGACATCAAGGCGGGGCGCACCGCGCTGGCCGACGTCATCGGTCAGCCCCCGGACTTCGTGATGACCGCCAAGGTGTACGACATGCTGATGGCGGTGCCGAAGTACGGGCGCGTGAAGGCGACGCGCTTCCTCACCCACTGCCGCATCTCCCAGGGCAAGACCATCGGCGGGCTGTCCGAGCGGCAGCGCACCGAGCTGATCGACCTGCTCGGTAAGTAGGTTGGCGTCGATCGGCGATCGCCCCGGCGACGCGACGCGCGTCGCGCGGGTGATCGTGGTCTCCGGGCCGTCGGGAGCGGGCAAGGGCACGCTGATCGGCCATCTGCGCGCGCGCATGCCCGAGCTGGCGGTGGCCGTGTCGGCGACCACGCGACCCATCCGCGGCGGCGAACGCGAGGGCCGCGAGTACTACTTCCTGACGCCCGGCGAGTTCGAGCGGCGCGTCGAGGCCGGCGATTTCGTCGAACACGTCGAGTACGCCGGCAACCGGTACGGCACGCTTCGCAGCGAGCTCGAGCGCATCCTGTCGACCGGGCGCTCGGTGGTGCTCGAGATCGAGTTGCGGGGGGCGCGCGCGGTGCGCGCGTCGATGTCGGAGGCCTTCCTGGTGTTCATCACGCCGCCGTCCATGTTCGAGCTCGAGCGGCGCCTGCGCGCCCGCGCCACCGAGGGCGACGACGCCATCACGGAGCGCTTGGCCACGGGCCGGCGCGAGATGGACGCCGTGGGCGAGTTCGACGTGATCATCGTCAACGACGACGTCCAGCGGGCGGCCGACGAGCTGTTCGACGTGGTCGACCGCGCGACCCGGGCGGCCTGACGTGGCCGAGGTCGTCCTGGCCGTCACGGGCGGCATCGCCGCCTACAAGTCCATCGACGTCATGCGCATCCTGCAGAAGCGCGGGCACGGCGTGTCGGTGCTGCTCACCCCCAACGCCGAGCGCTTCGTCACGCCGGGGACGTTCGCCGCGCTGTCGGGCCGGCCGGTGGGGAGGTCGCTGTTCCCGCACGAGGAGGCGGGGGTCGTCGACTACGACCACCTCGACTTCGCCCGCCGCGCCGACGTGGTGCTGGTGTGCCCGGCCACGGCCAACACGCTGGCCGAGATGGCCCACGGGCTGGCCGGGGGTCTGGTGGGCACGACGCTCTTGGCGTTCGACGGGCCGGTGCTGGTGGCGCCGGCGATGAACCCGCGCATGCTGGCCCACCCGGCCACCGTGGCCAACCTCAGGACGCTGCGCGGCCGGGGCGTCACCGTGATCCCGCCGGCCGACGGCCTGCTGGCCGACGGCGACGTGGGGGCCGGGCGCCTGGCCGACCCCGTGGACGTGTGCGACGCGGTCGAGCGGGCCCTTACGTCCGAGAGCGCCGAGGGTGCCGAGGGCACCGCGGCGCCGTCCGCGCACGACCTCGCGGGCATCCGCGTGGTGATCACCGCGGGCGGCACGCAGGAGCCCATCGACGCCGTGCGCTTCGTGGGCAACCGTTCCAGCGGCAAGATGGGGTGGGCCGTCGCCGCCGAGGCCCGCCACCGGGGCGCCGACGTCACCGTGCTGGCGTGCAACGTCACGCTGCCGCGCGTGCCCGGCATCACGTACGTCGACACGCCCACCGCCGCCGACCTCCACGCCGCCACCGTCGCCGCCATGCCCTCGTGCGACGTGCTGGTGATGGCCGCCGCCGTCGCCGACTTCCGCCCGGCCGGCGAGGCCCCCGGAAAGATCGACAAGTCGGGCTCCGACGCGCTGGAGCTGCGCCTCGAGAAGACGCCGGACATCCTCACCGAGGTGACCGCCGGGCGCCGCGACGGGCAGGTGATCGTGGGCTTCGCCGCCGAGCACGGCCAGGCGGGCCTCGAGCGCGCCCGCGCCAAGCGGCGGCGCAAGGGGGTGGACGTGCTGGTGCACAACGACATCGCCCGCACCGGCATCGGCTTCGGCTCCGACCGCAACGCCATCACCATCATCGGGCCCGGGGATGCCGAGGAGGCCGTCGCGGAGGCGTCCAAGGCCGAGTGCGCCCGCCGCATCTGGAACGTCGTCGTCCCCCTGGCGCGCCGGGGCTGACCCGACCGGGGTCGGTGGGGGTGGGACGCGGGCGGCGCGCCCCGCGGCGGGTCAGTCGCGCTCGTTGCCGCGCCGGTAGTTGCCCGTGGCCCGCGCCAGCACCTGCTGGCGGGCTTCGTCGTCGCGGCACGCGTCCAGCCGGGCGCGCAGCGCGTCGGCCCGGTGGCCGCCCAGCACCATCACGCGCCGTCCGCCCCGGTCGATCAGCACGCGCCCGTCCTTCGTGACGGTGGCGGTGAACGGGTCGTCCATGCACCGCATCATTGCGCACCGGGCCCGCCGGAGGGCGGGTGGGTCAGGTGCGCTGGCGCGGGCTGTCCTCGCGCCGGACGTGGGGCTTCGCGCCGTACATGCGGTCGTCGGCCATGCGCAGCGCCGACTCGGGGTCGGCCGCCTCGCCGGGCATCCGCACGGCGCCGTGGGACCCCGTGACCACCACCCCGCCGTGCGCTTCGGCGAGCGTTGCGGTCATCGCCCGGATGCGGTCCTCGGGCCAGTGGCCCGCGACCAGGACGCAGAACTCGTCACCGCCCATGCGATAGGCGCGGCCGTCGGCCGCGACGGCACCCTCCAGGCGGCGGGCGACGCGCCCGAGCAGGGCGTCCCCCGCGAGGTGGCCGAACTGATCGTTGACGGCCTTGAACTCGTCGAGGTCGATCAGCACCAGCGTGGACGGCGCAGACGTTTCGGTCGCCGCGGTCAGATCGTCGATCAGCGCGCGGCGGTTGCCCAGGCCGGTGAGCGGATCGGTCAGCGCGTCGCGCCGGGACGTGCTCACGAGGCGGGCGTTCTCCTGAAGCGTGTACATCACGCGCAGCGTCATCAGCGCTCCGGCCGCGGCGAGCAGCACCAGCGCCACCACGCTCGCGTCGGTGAGCGCGGCCACCACCAGCATGGTCACCAGGGCGCCGAGCAGCACGACCGGCGCATGCGCCTTCATGGCGCCCTCGTCCGTGTCGCGCGCGGGGGGAGTGGTGACGGTGGTGGCCGCGAGGGCGAACAGGGTGGTGCCCAGCGGCCAGAGGGGGTCGAACGCGCTGGTCGCGGCGGGGTCGCCCAGCACGGTCTGCAGCAGGTACCCGGTGTCGGCGGCGGCGACCGAGACGAGGCCCAGCGTCAGGATGGTCCACGTGCGATCGGCGCGCCACCCTCGCAGGGCCCAGGCGCACACGCACACGCCCAAGAGCACGCCGTCGAGTACGGGGTAAGTGCGGTCCACGAACCCCGTCGTGTCGAGCGACACCCCGGCACGCGCGAGCGGGGTCAGCGATGCGCCCGTCATCACGGCCGCGCACAGGGTGCCGGCGACGGCGCCGTCCAGCAGGTGGCGGCGTCGGGGCCGGCCTTGGGCGCTGCGGATGAGCCACACCAGGCCCGCCGCCATCAGCGGGTAGTACAGCAGGTACAGCAGCGGCGACGTGACGTCCGACCCGCGGGGGGCGAGGTTGTAGTCGAGCGAGCCCGCCAGCCACGAGGCCACGCCCAGCGCGAGGAGCCCCCACCCCAGCCGCGCCACGCCGGTCTCGGCCCGGGCGCGCAGCGCCACGAGCGCCACCGCGCTCAGGTAGACGGCGTAGTACGCGTACCACGAGAACGCCACGTGGGAGTCCACGTCGCCGGGCAGCCACGTGGCGATCTCGTGCACCGCGACCCATGCGAGCATGGCCCGCAGGGCCCACGTGATGATGGGAGAGCGCAACACTGCCTGTCCCATCGGCATCCGGGTGGCGATCTCGACGGTACGGGCGCGCGTGTGACGCCCCCGAATCGGGGGTTGCCTACCTGGCGCGCGCCGTGGGCGCGGGGGCGCGTCGCGGCGGCGTCACGGGGCGCACCAGGGGCACGAACTGCTGGGTCAGCGTGCCGTCGGGGGCGCGTCGCACCACGCGCAGGCGGGTGCCCGTGGGCAGGGGCCGCCGGATGCGCAGCACCAGGCGCATCATGGTGCCCCTCTCGACCCTCAGGACGGGCGCGAACGTGCGCACGGGCGTGATGCGCGTGCGGATGCGGCTGCCGGCCTGGAGGTGCTGCCGGGAGCCGTTGCGGCGCTCGACGATCAGCGTCAGCCGGCCGGGGCGCAGGGCGCTGAGGCGGGTCACGATGACCACCCCGCGGCGGTGGCTGGCACCCACGCGGGGCCGCACGCGCACGGCCACGATGCCCTTCACGGCGCGCGGCCCGGCGCGGCGCTCGGACGACCGGGCCGGGGGCGGCGTGGTCACCAACGACGGCTCCTGCTCGGGTGCCGCACCGGGAGCGGGACCCGGACCCGGACCCGGACCCGGACCGGGGGATCCGCCGCCGGGCGCGGGCGTGCCCGTCGCCACGGTGATCGACAGGGTGGTCTGCACGGTTCCGTTGGCGTCCGCCAGCGTCACCGTATGCGTGGTGACACCGGCCGCGGTGGGCGTCCCCGTGATGCGTCCGGTGGCGGCGTCGAGCGACAACCCGGCCGGCAGCGCGGGGCTGACGGTCACGGTGGCGGCCCCGGTGCGGGCGATCACGGGCGTCACCGGCGTGATGGCCGTCCCCGCCGTGGCCGAGATGGCACCGGAGTACGTGATCGTGGAGGCACCCCAGCCGTAGAGCACGACCGCCCGCTTGGCACCCGCAGGCTGGCTCATCATCACGTCGGCGTGGCCGTCGCCGTTGGCGTCCAGGCCGGCGACCGAGGACCCCATCGCCCCGTACGACGTGGTGCCGTCCACGCGCACCCCGCGGGCCCCGAGCGTCGCCAGGTCGATGCCCGTGGGCGCCGTCGACGCGGCACCGAACACGACGTACGCGGGGCCGAACTCGCCGCCGGGGGAGCCCAGCGCGACGTCGTCGAAGCCATCCCCGTCGAGGTCGCCGATGCCGGCGACCGCCGTGCCGCTTTCCTGGTCCTCCTCGACGCCGTCGATGAAGAACCCGCGCGTGCCGATCGAGGCCAGGTTGACGTTGGCGGGGTTCGTCGCGCCATAGACGACGTACGTCGTCCCCGCCGACGAGATGCCGCCCGGGCTTGCGCGCCGCGCGCCGACCACGACGTCGTCGATGCCGTCGCCGTTGACGTCGCCGGCACCCGCCACGGCGTAGCCGGCCTCGGCGTAGTCCTCGGGGCCGTCCGCCGCGAAGCCCTGGGTGCCCAGCGCCGCCAGGTCGACACCCGCGCGGGTGCCCTTGGCGCCGTACACCACGTATGCCGCACCCGCCTGGTCGGTGGTCCCGGGGCTCGCGAACCGCGCGCCGATCACCACGTCGTCGACGCCGTCGTCATTGACGTCCCCGGCGGCGGCCACCGACAGCCCCGTGAGCGCGGCGCTACCGACGCCCTTGATGGGGAAGCCCGCCGCGGGCGTGAGCGTGGCGAGGGTCACGTCGGCCGGTGCCGCGGAGCCGTAGATGACGTACGCGCCGCCCTCGTCGGTGCCGCCCATCACGCCCGCGCCCGGCGTGCCGACGACGATGTCGGCGATGCCGTCGTCATTCACGTCGCCCGCCCCGGCGACGGACGTGCCGTCGCCGAGCTTGTCCCAGGTGGACGAGGGGATGATGCGAAAGCCCTGCGCCGCGGTGAGCGCGGCGAGGTTGACGTCCACCGGGTTCTTGGAGCCGTACACGACGTACGCGGGCCCGCCGCCGGGGCTGGCGGTGGCGATGTCGTCGATGCCGTCGTCGTTGACGTCGCCCACGCCGGCGACGACGCTGCCGTTGGCGGCGCCGGTGAGGCGGATCCCGCGTGCGGGGGCGAACGCCGGGAACGCCAGGTCGGTGGGGGACGCGGAGCCGTACACCACGTACGTGGTGGGGGAGTTGTCGGGGGCGCCGATGAGCATGTCGTCGATGCCGTCGCCGTTGACGTCGCCCGCCCGCGCCACCGAGTGCCCCTCCCGGTTGGTGCCGCCGGTGAACGTGATGTCGGCCGACTGCGTGGCCAGGTCGACGTGCCCGGACTGCTGGGGCGGCGCCGCCCACGCGGCAGGGGCGCACGCGCCCACGGCGGCGGCCAGGATGCACAGCAGGCGACGGCGGTGGCGCATGGGATCCTTCGTGAAACCGGGGTGGCGAACCGCCTCTATCGGCATCCCGGGGGCACCCTTTGAGCGCCCTGGCGCAACGCGGTCGGGCGCCGGCGGGTCTCCCCGGGCATGAGCCTCGTCGCACACCGTGCTGATACCCTCGAACCGTGACGACATCGCACACCTCGCCCAACGGATCGCTCGTCGAGGCGGCGGCCGCGACGGCGAACGAGCTGGTGGCGGCGTGCGCCGCCGGGGTGCGCGCGCCGGCGTACGTCATCGAGGGCTGCGTCGCGTCTCTCATCGCCGGCGGCCACGTGATGATCGAGGACGTCCCCGGCGTGGGCAAGACCGTGCTGGCGAAGGCGCTGGCCCGCGCGTCGGGCTGCAGCTACAGCCGCGTGCAGTGCACCGCCGACCTGCTCCCGGCCGACGTCACCGGCGTGTCCGTGTTCGACCAGAGCACCCGCGCGTTCGCGTTCCACCCCGGGCCCGTGTTCGCCAACCTGGTGCTGGTGGACGAGATCAACCGCGCGTCGCCCAAGACCCAGTCGGCGCTGCTGGAGTCGATGGAGGAGCAGCAGGTGACGGTGGACGGCACCACCCGGACGCTGCCCGAGCCGTTCATGGTGATCGCCACGCAGAACCCCGTGGAATACGAGGGCACGTTCCCCCTGCCCGAGGCGCAGCTCGACCGCTTCGCCCTGCGCGTGTCCATCGGCTACCCGTCGGCCACCGACGAGACGCTGATGATCCGCGAGCTGGCCAGCCGGGATGCGCTGGACATGGTGCCCGAGGTCTCCGACGTGGCCGCGCTGCGTGCGGCGAAGGCTGCGCTCGACCACGTGCACGTCGATCCGTCGCTGGCCGCGTACGTGGTGGAGCTGGTGCGGCGCACGCGCGACGACGCGCGCGTCGACCTGGGCGCCAGCCCCCGCGCCGGCCTCTCGCTGGTGCGCATCGCCCGAGCCCGGGCGATGCTGAAGGGGCGCGACCACGTGCTGCCGGAGGACGTGCGGGCGCTGGCGTCCATGGGCCTGTCCCACCGGCTGTTGCTGACGCCCGACGCGCGCGCCCGCGGGGCCATCGCGTCCGACGTCGTCGACGAGGCCCTTCTGGAGGTCGAGGTACCCGTGGGGTGAGCGGCCGGGCCGCCCTGCGCACCGACCTGCCCCGGCCGCGTGCGCGCGGCCGCGAACTGCTCGTGGCGGGCGTGGTGTTCGCCGTATGCGCGCTGGGCTTCGGCGCCAGGCCCCTGCTGGTGGTGGGCGTCGGCCTGGTGGCCGCCGTCGTCGCCGCGTGGGTCCTGGTGCTGACGGCGTCGTCGGGCCTGCGGCTGCGTCGCACCATCGTGGAGCGACGGCCCCGCGCCGGCGACGACGTGCACGTCGACATCGGCCTGTCGGGATCGCCGCGCACCCGCTCGGTGCTGCGCTTCGCCGACTGGGAGATCGCGCCCGGGGTGGCGTCGCTGGGGTCGGCCCGCATCGCGGGACGCGGCCGCGGCGGGCGCCGCCTGCGCATCGCCGGCGCCCGCCGCGGCGAGCACGTGCTGGGCCCGGCGCGCATGACGGTGGCCGACCCGCTGGGTCTGGTGGCGGTGACCCGGCAGTTCCGCGACGCCGCCCACGTGCTGGTGGTGCCGCGCACCGTGGAGGCGGCCTCCGACGCCCAGGCCCTGGGCGATCGCCGTCAGACGCGCCGCGCCACGCTGGGGGAGGACATCGCCCACCTCGAGGGCATCCGCGAGTACCGCCCGGGCGACCCGCTGTCCCGCGTCCATTGGGGGCAGACGGCCAAGCGCGGCGTGCTGCAGACCAAGGTGTTCCGCACCGACGAGTCCGGCGGCTTCGTGGAGGCCGTGCTGGTGGACGTCGCCGACGCCCAGGCCGACGCGGACGCCGTGGAGCTGGCGGTCACCGCCGCCGCCAGCATGATGCAGGCGGCCACGTCGTCGGGGGCCGTGCGCGGCCGTCACATCCAGCTGTGGGCGGGGGCGTCGGACGCCCCGGTGCCGTGCACGTGGGCCGACGCCGAGGCCCGCCTGGCGCGCCTGGTGCAGGGCGACGGCCCGGCGCTGGAGGACATGCTGCGCCGCTCGCTGCGCCTGTTGCCTCACGGCGCGGGCGTGGTGGGCATCACCACCACCGCCACCGCCGGCATGTGGGACGCGGCGCGGGCGGCGCGCCGGCGCGGCGTGGAGTGCGTGCTGGTGCTGGTGGGCGACGCCGCCGCGGCCTCGGCCACGGACGCCGTGGGCGTGCCCGTGGTGAGGGCGCGCACGCTGGATGAACTGGCCCGGGGGCTCGCGCCCCCCCTCAGCGCCGGGCACCGGCGCGGGGGCCGCGATGCCTGACCGCGTCCGCCGGGCCGCGGCCGCCGCCGCGCTGACGCTCGCCGCCGCGTGGGTGTGGTCGGGCATCTACGCCGGGGAGGCCGCGCCGCGCCTGGCGGGCCTCGCCGTGCTGGCGAGCCTGCCGGCCCTCGCCCGCTGGTGGTGGGGGCGCCGCACGCCGCCCCTGGTGATCGCCGGCCTCACGGTCGTGGCCATCGTCGCCTGCCTGGCGATCGCCGTGCGGCAGAGCCCGTGGCAGGTGCTTGTGCTGGGCGACGCGGCCCGCGACGCCATCGGCCACCTGGTGCGGGACGGCATGGTGGAGGCCAACCAGGCCGTCGCCCCGGTGGCGTGGGGCCAGGCGCCGGCGTTCTCCGGGCTGCTCGACCTGGTGTTCGCCCTGCAGGCGGCGTCCATCGCCGGGGGCGTGCTGGTGCGCGGCCGCCCTGTGTCGGCCGTGGTGGCCGTGCTGGCGGGGTGCGCGTACCGCTGGACGGTGGCGCCCACCGACAGCCCCGTGGTGGAGGGCGCCGTGATGCTGGCGGCGGCGGTCGTCGCGGTGTGGCTGACGCGCCCGCCGCAGGGGCACGGCCTGCGCGCGCGCGGCCGTTACGGCGGCGTGCTGGTGGGCGCCGTCGCCGTCGCGGTCGCCGGCGTGGCGGCCGGCGCGGTGGGCGACCGGGCGCCGTGGTGGCACTGGGAGTCGTGGGGCATCGACGGTTCGCAGCCGGGGGAGGTGGGCACGCTGTCGCTGGCCCAGGAGTACGGCCAGCTGCGGTGGCCCGACAAGCCCCGGGTGGTCATGCGCGTGCGCACGCCCACCGCGCTGCCGATGGCCGCGATGACGCTGGACGGCTTCGACGGGTTGTCGTTCGTGCAGACGCCCGACGACGGCATCCCCATCGTGATGACCGGCGGATCGGGCATCGTCGACATCGCACCGCCGGGGGCGTCCGCGCCCGTGACGCAGACCGTGACGCTCGAGCGCACCCGCACCACGGTGCTGTTCCGCGGCGGGCACGCGCTGCGCCTGGAGGGGGCGTTCACCGGCACCGTCGACGTGCAGAGCCAGGGCGCGGTGGTGGTGAACCCGGCCGTGGGCCCCGACTTCCGCTACCGCATGGAGGTGCTGGTCAACGACCCGTCCCCGGCCCGTCTGCGGCAGGCCGCCGCGTACATCGACCGGGGCGTGCCGCCCGGCACCACCTCCATCCGGCCGTACGGCGGCGGAGGCGAGGCCGTCGACGTGCCGCTGTGGCCCGCGGGGCGCGACGCCGACCTGCCTCCCGGCGTGCTCGGCGACTACACCGCCGTGCGCCGCCTGGCCCAGAAGGTCGTGGGCCGCGCGGCCGGCCCGTACGTGGCGGTCAACCGCATCGAGAGCTACCTGCGGGCCAACTACGAGTACGACGAGGCGCCGCGGTCGGTGCCCGGCGTGGCCCCCATCAACGCGTTCCTGTTCGACACCCGCCGCGGCTTCTGTCAGCACTTCGCCGGGTCGATGGCGCTGATGCTGCGGTCGATCGGCATCCCCTCCCGCATCGTGGTGGGGTACACGGCGGGCCGGTACGAGGCGGCGTCCGACACGTGGGTGGTGGTCGACCGCGACGCGCACGCGTGGGTGCAGGTGTGGATGCCCGGCGGCGTCGGGTGGGTCGATTTCGACCCGACGCCGGGGCGCTACTACCCCAACCGCGTGTCGGTGGGGTCGCCCGACTATCAGCCGCCACCGGCCACCGGAAAGCCGGACGAGGACGTCGCCCGCGAGCCCGTCAAGCCGCCGCGCACGACGCCGGAGCCCACGCCCGCACCCACGCCCACCCCGTCGGCCGCGGAGCCGGGCGGCGGATCCTCCCACCGGGGCGTGCCGTCGTGGGCGTGGGGCGTCGTGGCCCTCGTGGCGCTTGGGGCGCTGGTTGTCAGCCCGGCCCTCACCCGGGCGCTGCGGCGCCGGGGCGCCCGCACCCGCGGCGACGCCCGCGCGCGGGTGCTGGCCGCCGTGCGGGAGTTCGAGGACGACGTCGGCCGCCTGGGCTTCCCGCCTCCGACGCATCTGGACGCGCCCGGGCGGGCGTCGCACGTGCGCGAGACGCTCGGCAGCGACCCGGGCGACCTGTACGCGCTGGCCCAGCAGGCCCGCTACGCGCCCGGCCCGGGACCGCCCGACGCTCCCGCGGCGGCGTGGCGCCACGTGCGGCGGCTGCGGCGCGAGATCCACCCCAAGGTGGCGCGCGGCCGCCGTCTGAAGGCGTTCCTGGGGCTCAGCCAGCCGCAGGCGCGCACATGGCGGCAAGCGCCGCCGCGACCCCCGCGGTCGCGGGGAGGCCGTGACCGGCGATGAGCACCGCGGGCGCGTCCGGCAGCACGGCGCCCACGCGCCGGCGGCGGTCGGCGAACCACGCGGCCAGGGCCGGCGTGTCGTCGGAGTCCTCGGGCGGAGCCCACTCGGGGCGCCCGCCCGGCGTGCGGATGACGTCGCCCACCACCACGGCGTCGCGGGCGGCCACCACGAACGCGAACTCCTCGTGCCCGGGCGGCGTGCCGAGCGCGCGGGCCACCAGGCCCGCGGCGGGCTCCCGGCCGTCGGCGAGGGCCTCGTGGGGTGGCGCGTCCGGCACTCCGGGCGGCAGCCACAGCGTCCCCCCGTGCCGCGCGGCCAGCGCGAACGCCGACCGCGCGTGCCATGCGCACGTGATCGCCACCACCACCGGCACGCCGCGGCGGGCGACGTCGCGGTCGAAGGCGCTGTGGAAGCGTTCGGCGCCGTCCGCGCCGGCGGGGACGAGCGGGTCGATGACGACGGTGGCGTCCGGGGCTTCCAGGTACGTGGAGCCCACCACCTGGTCCCACGACGCGCCCGGCCGCCACGCGGGGTGGGCGCAGCCCCACCACCACAGGCCGTCCTCGATGCGCACCACCTCCAGGCCGCTCACCGCGTCCACCGTGGCGCTACGCTTGGGAGATGACCGAGACCGACGCGTACGAGGCCTACACCCGTGGTGCGGCCCTCCTGGCCTCGCGCGACTACCACCAGGCCGTCGTCCCGCTCGAGCGCGCCCGCGACCTCGAGCCCGACAAGGCGTCCATCCGCGAGGCGCTGGGACGCGCGTACGCCGGTGCCCGCGACTTCGCCCGCGCCCGCGACGAGTTCCAGGCCGCCGTCGACCTGCATCCCACCGACGCGTACGCGCACTTCGGCCTGGCGCGGTGCGCCGAGCGCCTGGGCGAGCGCACTCTGGCGCGTCGCCACCACCGCCTGGCGCGTCTGTTCGGCATCGGCGAGTAGCCGCGTCACCCGGCGCCGGGGGCGGGGGGAGTGGGGGGCCCCGACAGGCTGACGCCGGGAGGGATGTCGAATCCCGTGCGCACCAGCACGTCGTACACCTCGTCCGCGTAGACGACGCCGAGGCCCAGCAGCTCGTCCATCAGCGCCTCGTCCACGGCGGCTTCCGGCACGCGGGCGGTGAGGTACACGTCGCCCAGCTCGTCCAGCGCGAACGCCCACCGGTACATGGTGAGGTTCTTCGTCAGCATGCGCGCGTAGACCGCCTCGTGGTGGCGGTCGGGGGCGCGCATCAGGAAGGCCGTCAGGTGCAGCGTGCGCTCGCCCCCGCGCAGCGCGACGGTGAGCGAGCCGCGCGCCTGCGACGGCAGCACCACGCCCCACTGGCCCGAGCCCAGCACCGTGAACTCCACATCCAGGGCGGTGAGGGCCCCGTGCACGCGGGTCGCCAGGTCGCTCACGCGGCCACCTCCACGCCGACGCGGTCGCCCACCGCGATGCGGCCCGGGCGCACCACCATCGCGTAGACGCCCACCAGGTTGCCGCGCTCTCGGGCGACGGTGCGCAGTGCGTCCATGTCGCGGTCGATGCCCCCGGGCTGAGGCCGGGTGATCATGACGCAGCGGCCGATGGGGGCCACCATCCGCAGCACGGCCGTCCCCAGGGCGACGTCGCGGTCCAGCAGGTCGGCCTCGGCGCCCTCCCGGGCCACGTCGAGCACGACGTTCGGCCGGAACCGGCGCACGTCCCACGAGCGCAGGGAGCCCTTCGCGATGAGCGACAGCGGCGCGGCGTCGTGGAACGACCCCGCGGGTCCCTCCCACGTGCGCCACGGCGATGAGGCCTCGTGCTCGGGATCGCCGGCGCTCTCGTAGCGCCCGGCGAGACCGTCGGCGGTGCGTTCGCGGCGCACGTCGCGTCGCAGCCAGGCCGACAGCGCGGCATCGTCCGGGTCGTCAGTGCCGTCGGGCAGCGTGATGTGGACGCCTGCCTCGGTGCGCCGCGCCTGGGCGAACAGCAGCTCCGGCACGCGCCGCGCGGTCAGCATCAGGCCGGTGGCGAGGTCGCGCACGGCCCACGCCCGGTCGCCGTCGAGGCCGTGCGTGCCCACGTCGGCGACCGCGACGCGCTCACCCTGCATCGACTTCACGGGGTAGCGCCACAGCTCGCGCACCGTGGCGCCGGAGATCGCGTCGGTCATCGCGCCCATGCTAACCGCCCGGGCGCGATGACCGAGGGTGCGTCAGCGGCGCACCGGGGTGGGCTCGATCATGTTCGCCAGGGGCTTCCCGGCGACGCCGATCACGATCCGCAGCCGCGCGTGTGCGGGCGGCGTCTTGAGGAACCGCAGCGACACGCGGCACGTGCGCGTGACGTCCGGGGTGACGAACGCGGGTGCGTAGAGTGTGCGGGTGGTGGTGCGCGTGCACACGATGCTCTTGCGCGCCAGGCGCACGTGCGTGCCGCGGGGTCCGCCGGTGACGAACACCGTGATGCGGCCCTTGGTGCGGGTGGTGATGGTGAACGAGAGACCCGCGGTCGTCGCGCCGGGCGTGGTCGTGGGCGTCAGGCGCACCAGCGGGGTGACGCTCCACAGCGGCGTCACGGTGCTGGGAGCCTGCGTGCCGGGTGCCGAGGTGCTCGGGGCCGGCGTGCTCGGGGCCTGCGTGTTCGGAGCGGGCGTGTCGGGCCCCTTCACCTCGGGGACAGCGGTGCCGGTGGCCGTGAACGCCTCGCTGGCGGTGGCGTTGCCGCTCAGGTCCAGGCTGGTGCTGTGCTTGCCGGCCGAGGTGGGCGTGTGGTTGATCGTTACGGTGCAGCTGGCGTCCCGCGCGATGACGGCCGACGTGCCGCACGTGCCATTGGTGCCGTCGCCGGCGGCCAGGGTGAACTGGCCGGGGTCGGTGCCGGCGAGGACGATCGTGCCCTTGAACGACAGCAGGCCGGTGTTCTTCACGGTCACCGTGACCGGCGTGCCGGTGGTCCCCACCGTTCGGGTGCCGAGATCGCTCGACGCGGAGGTCAGCCCCAGCACGGGATCCTCACCGAGCTTGATCTTTCCGGCGTTGTTCGGGGTCGAGGTTTGACCCCAGTTGACCGTGTCGCCGTATCCCAGCTGGCCGTAGGTGCCCATGCCCCAGCAGCGGAGGGCCTCGTCGTCGCGGATCGCGCACGTGTGGCCGCCACCGGCGGAGATCTGCGTGGCGGTGTGCCCGGTGCCGAGGTTGACGGGCCCGGCGGTGTCGGGCGTCTCGTTGTCGCCGATGTTGAGGGTGCTGCCGTACCCCAGCGGGCCGTAGAAGCCCTGCCCCCAGCAGCGGACGGTGCCGTTGCTGAGCAGCGCGCACGCGTGCACGCCGCCGGTGCCCATCGAGAGCTGCGTGACGGTGAGTCCTGCGCCGAGGCTCACGGGCCCGGCGGTGTCAGGCGTTTCGTTGTCGCCGATGGAATCCGTGTTGCCGTAGCCCAGCTGCCCCCTGTCGTTGAACCCCCAGCAGCGGACCGAGCCGTTGTCGAGGAGCGCACACGTGGAGTTGGCGCCGGCCACGACGTCGGTGGCCTTGAGTCCCGCGCCGAGGCTGACGGGGCCGACGGTGTTGGGCGTCTCGTTGTCGCCGATGTCGTTCTCGTTGCCGTACCCAAGCATGCCCGCGGTGCCGGATCCCCAGCAGCGGACCGCGCCGGTGTCGAGGACCGCGCACACGTGGTAGCTGCCCGCGGCGATCGCGGTGGCCTTGAGTCCCGGGCCGAGGTTGACGGGGCCGCCGGTGGTGGGGGCCTCGTTGTCGCCGATGGTGGTCTTGTTGCCGTAGCCCAGCTGACCGTAGTTGCTGCGGCCCCAGCACACGACGCTGTCGTTGTCGAGGAGCGCGCACGTGAACTCCTCGCCCGCCGCGATCTGCTTGGCGGTGCGTCCTGCGCCGAGGTTGACGGTCCCGACGGCGTCGGGGGTCTCGTTGTCGCCGATGTCGGTCATGTTGCCGTAGCCCAGCTGACCGTAGTTGCTGCGGCCCCAGCAGCGGACGTTGCCGTCGTCGAGGATCGCGCACGTGTGGAAGCGGCCCAGCGCGAGCTGCGTGGCGACCCGCCCGGTGCCGAGCTTGACGGGCCCGGACTTGTCGGGCGTGGTCATGGGGCCGCCACCGATGTTGTAGGTGTTGCCGTAGCCCAGCTGGCCGTATTCGTTGTTGCCCCAGCAACGGACGTTGTCGTCGACGAGGATCGCGCACGTATGGAACGTGCCGGTGGCGATGGTCTTGACGGCGCGCGCCTGCGACGCGAATGCCAGCACAGCGAGCAGCGCGACGAGCAACACCGGCCACGCCGCCCTGTGGCGGACGGAGGCGTCGGGGTACGCGCGGACAGAGACGGACACGTGTGAGCTCCCGGGGAACAGGGTCGACAGCGATATTTGGTCCGGCACTATCGGCACGCGCGCGCGAAACTTGAGCGTCGCGGACCACTTTTTTCGCGCCTCGTCCGGCGTCCCAGGGAGCAGTCCCAGTGCGGCGGGGCGGTACCGGGGTGGGTGCGCCCCGCCGGGGGGTTAGCGGCGGGTGCCGGCGAGGAGCCGGGCGGCGGGCGATGACGCGTGCATGACAACTCCGGACGGGGGCGGGAAGGTCCTCCGCGGCGCTATCGGTGGTCGCAAGGGATCCTTGAGGTCGGGGGCGGACCACCCCCGCCACGTCCGGGGACGTGGTCATGCTCCACGCCATGAGGGTCGTGATCCAGCGGGTGGACGGGGCCGACGTGACCGTGGACGGGCGCGTGACGGGCCACATCGGCCTGGGGATCGTGGCGCTGGTGGGCATCGCGGCCGGCGACGACGCCGCCACCGCGCGGGAGCTGGCCACCAAGACATGCGATCTGCGCATCTTCGCCGAGGGCGACAAGCCGTTCCACCGGTCGCTGCGCGACGTGGGTGGCGGCCTGCTGGTGGTGAGCCAGTTCACGCTCCTGGGCGACACGCGGCGGGGCAGGCGCCCGTCGTGGGCCGCCGCCGCCCGGCCCGAGGACGCCGAGCCCCTGGTGGCGGAGTTCGCGCGGGCCGCACAGGACCTCGGCGTCGCGGTCGCGCACGGCGTGTTCGGGGCCCACATGCGCGTCGCGCTCACCAACGACGGGCCGGTGACGCTGGTGCTCGACGCATCCCCGGCAACAGCGTAGAACGCGCGGTCCGGCCCAGGTGCTAACCTGATCGACACCGCAAAGGCGTGCGGGCGAGGTGCAGCAGCGACGGGAAGTGGGCCTCGGCCCACTTTTTTTTGCCCGTACACGAGGACACGACGAGGGGGTGACATGGCGACGGCGGAGGCGATCGAGCGTGAGGTGGAGGCGTGCCTGGCCGCGGCCATGCCCGACGTCGACCTGCGCGAGGTGGTGCTGATGGGGGCCGGTGACGACGCCATGGTGCGGGTGGTCGTCGACCATCCGGGGGGCGTCGATCACGGCGTGTGCGAGGCCGTCACCCGCGCCATGTGGGCGGAGGGCCTGGGCGACCGGTTCGGCATCGAGGTGTGGTCGCCGGGTCCCGAGCCGCCGTTGCGCGTGCGCCGGCACTACGAGGCGGCCGTGGGGCACCGCGTGCGCCTGAAGGTCGCCGACGGCGGCGGCAAGCCACGCACCCGCGAGGGCGTGCTGGCCGCGATCGGCGCGGACTCCGTGTCGCTCGTGAACGACGGTGGGGCACGCGAGATCGCGCTGGCCGACATCCGGCGCGCGTACGACCTCGAGCCGCACGGAGCGGACGCATGACCGGCAGTGCAGTCGACGGCCCCAGCGGCCACATCTGAAGGAGCTGACAGGTGAACCGGGAGATCATCGAGGCCATCAAGGCGATCGAGCGCGAGAAGGGCATCGACTCAGAGACCCTGCTGATCGCGCTCGAGGACGCGCTGCTCGCGGCGTACAAGAAGACGCCGGAGTCGGCCCCGCACGCCCGCGTGGAGATCGACCGTGAGACGGGCGACATGCGCGTGTTCCACCTGCTGGTGGACGAGGACGCCGAGCTGCGCACCCTGCCGCAGCCCGAGCCGGTCATCCCCGAGGGCGTCGACCCCGAGGACTTCGAGGCGCCCGAGCCCGAGATCGACTGGGACGCGTACGAGGACGACGAGATCGAGGCCATCGACGTCTCGCGCGACAACTTCGGCCGCATCGCGGCGCAGACCGCCAAGCAGGTGATCCTGCAGCGCATCCGCGAGGCCGAGCGCGAGATGATGTTCGAGGAGTACGTCGACCGCGTCGGAGACGTCGTCACCGGCATCGTGCAGCAGAGCGACCACCGCTACACGCTGGTCGACCTGGGCCGCGTCGAGGCGCTGTTGCCCGAGAGCGAGCAGGTGCACGGCGAGCGCTACGACCACGGCAGCCGCGTGAAGGCCGTCATCACCGACGTGCGTAGCTCGGCCAAGGGCCCGCAGGTCATCGTCAGCCGCCGCAGCGACGAGCTGGTGAAGGAGCTGTTCAAGCTCGAGGTGCCCGAGATGGCCGACGGGCTGGTGGAGATCCGCAACGTCGCCCGCGAGGCGGGGTGGCGGTCGAAGATCGCGGTCATCTCCAACGTGCAGGGCGTCGACCCCGTCGGCGCGTGCGTAGGCCCCCGCGGCTCGCGCGTGCGCATGGTGGTCAGCGAGCTGCGCGGCGAGAAGATCGACATCATCCCGTTCAACGACGAGCCCGCCCGCTACATCGCGAAGGCGCTGTCACCCGCGCGCGTGCGCGAGGTGCTGGTGGACGACGAGGCCCGGCAGGCCACGGTGATCGTGCCTGACGACCAGCTGTCGCTGGCCATCGGCCGCGAGGGCATGAACGCGCGCCTCGCGGCCCGCCTCACCGGCTGGCGCATCGACATCAAGTCCGAGACGACGTTCTCGCACGAGGAGACCGGCATCGACGAGGAGGCGTCCGGCGGACGCTGCTCGGCGTTCCTGCGCAACGGCAAGCGCTGCCCCAACCAGGCGGTCGCCGGCACGCGCTTCTGCGCGCTGCCCGAGCACTCCAAGCTGGCGGCGACGGAGGCCGAGCTGGGCCGCCCGCTGACCAACAAGGAGGCGCAGGAGAGCGGCGCGGCCGGCGTGCACGAGGCCGGCGGCGACGCGGCCCCCGCGGCCGCCGACGAGATCGTGCCCCACGAGGGCATCGAGGCGCTGCACGCCGCCGGCGAGGCCGAGGGTGACCCGGCCAAGGAGATGGTGGCGGAGGGTGGCCCGGCGCCGGAGCCGATGGGCAACGGCATCGACGCGCTGCCCGCGGCGGGCGACGCCGAGGGTGACCCGGCCAAGCAGATGGTGGCGGAGGGTGCCCCGGCGCCCGAGGCGGCCGAGCAGGCCGAGGAGGCGTGAGATCACGGCCCGCACGCACCAGCAGCCGCAGCGCATGTGCTGCGCGTGCCGTCGGCGCGGAGACAAATCCGACCTGGCACGATTCGCCGCGCTCGAGCAGGATGGGCGCAGGGTGCTGGTGCGTGACGATCGGGCGGCCGCAGGGGGGCGAGGGGCGTACGTCTGCCGTACGGTTCAGTGCTTCGAGGCGGCGGTTGAACGAAGGGCATTCCAGCGCGCGACGCGGAGCGCGGGGGGCCTGATCATCGACCCGGTGCTGGCGGACACCGTGGCGTGCGGACGAGGCGAAAGGAACTGATGGGGAAGAAAAGGGTCTACGAGATCGCGAAGGATGAGGGGCTTCCGAGCTCCAGCCTGCTGCAGCGGCTTCAGCGCGAGGGTATGAACGTGAAGACGGCGTCGTCCACGGTGGATGTGGAGTGGGCGATGCACCTTCTGAACCCCAAGCGCTACCCGCGGCCGGAGGGCGAGATGCCCGTGATCGAGGACGCACCCCCCCGTTCGCGCAAGAAGGCCCCCGAGCCCGAGCCTGTCGAGGAAGCTCCGGAGCCCGAGCGGCCCAAGCCCACGCGGCCGCGTCCGCGCCGCCGCACGGCCGAGCCCGTGTCCGAGACCCCTGTGGAGACCCCGCCCGCGCCCGCCGTCCCGGTCGCGCCGGAGCCGGTGGCCGAGACGCCCGCCGCCCCGGTCGCGGAGCCCGAGGCCCCCGTGCCCGCCGAGCCCGTCGCGCCCGTGGAGTCCGCCCCGGTGGAGCCGGCGCCCGTCGCCGAGGAGCCGGCCGCCGACGCGCCCCAGGCCGAGGCCCCCGAGGCCGCCGAGGCACCGTCCCCGGCGCCCACGCCCGCCGCCGAGAGCACCCCGGCTCCGGCCGAGGCCCCCGCCGCGGCCGAGGCACCCACGGCCGCCCAGGACGACGCCCCTCGGGGCGAGGCGTCCACCGAGCCGTCCGAGACCCAGACCGGCGAGTCGCGCCCCGCGCCGACCCCGCACGCCGGCAGCGGCGCCGAACCGCGTCCTGCGGGCGCGGCGCCCGCCCCGGCGCGCGCGGCCGCTCCGCGTCCCGCCCCGCCCGGTGCCGCGCGTCCCGGCGCCCCGCGCCCGGCGCCCCCCGGCACCCCCCGCCCCGCGCGCGCCGGCGCTCCGCGTCCCGCGCCCCCCGGCACCCCCCGTCCCGGTGCTCCGCGCCCGGCGCCCCCCGGCACGCCGCGTCCCGGTGGGCCCCGTCCCGCCGCCCCCGGCGGTGGGCGTCCCGCGGGTTCCGGTGGGGCTCGTCCCGCCGCTCCCCGTCCCGGCGCCCCCGCGGGTGCCCCGGGTGGCGCCACCGGCGCCCCCGGCGCCGGACGCGGCGGCCGCCCCGGTGGCGGTCGCCCCGGAGGCGGCGCGCCGGGTGGTCCCGGCGGTCCCGCAGGCGGACGTGGCGGACGCCGCCGCGTGGTCATCGACGCGCAAGCCGGTCGCCGGCCCGGTGGCGGCGGTGGCCGCGGCCGCGGCAAGGGCGGCCCGCCGCAGCACGACCACGGCGAGCAGGCGCCCGTCGTGGCGCCGAAGGACATGCCGCTGGTGGAGATCCCCTCGGGGTCGTCCACGTCGCAGGTGGCCGAGCTCCTGGGCATCTCGGCGGCGGTCATCATCAAGCACATGATGGGCATGGGCGAGATGGTCACGCTCACCCAGTCGCTGTCCGACGAGGCCATCGAGCTGTTGGCCGTCGAGCTCGAGCGCGAGATCAAGATCGTGCGGGCCGAGGACGACCTCGACGAGGTCGAGGAGTTCCAGGACGACCCCGCCGACCTGGTGGCCCGTGCCCCCGTCGTGACCGTGATGGGTCACGTCGACCACGGTAAGACGTCGCTGCTGGACGCCATCCGCCACTCCGAGGTGGCGGCCGGCGAGGCCGGCGGCATCACCCAGCACATCGGTGCCTACCAGGTGCGCCACGGCGCCCGCGAGCTGACGTTCCTCGACACCCCGGGCCACGAGGCGTTCACCGCCATGCGTGCCCGCGGCGCGAAGGTCACCGACGTCGCGGTCATCGTGGTGGCGGCCGACGACGGCGTCATGCCGCAGACGGTGGAGGCCATCGACCACGCCAAGGCGGCCGAGGTGCCGTTCGTGGTGGCGGTCAACAAGGTGGACAAGGAGGACGCGAACCCCGACCGGGTGCGTCAGGAGCTGTCCACGCGCGAGGTCATCCCCACCGACTGGGGCGGCGAGACCGAGTTCATGAACGTGTCGGCCAAGACCCGCGACGGCCTCGAGGACCTGCTCGAGACCATCCTGCTGGTGGCCGACGCCGACGCCGACCCGAAGGGCAACCCCAAGGCGCCCGCCTCCGGCACGGTCATCGAGTCGCGCCTCGACGCGGGCCGCGGCCCCGTCTGCACCGTGCTGGTGCAGCGCGGCACGCTGCACGTGGGCGACGTCATCCTGGCCGGCGAGCACTTCGGCCGCGTGCGCGCCATGAACAGCTACAACGGCCGCTCCGTCGAGGCCGCCGGGCCCAGCGTGCCGGTCGAGATCCTGGGTCTGTCGGGCGTGCCCGACGCCGGCGACAAGTTCCGCATCGTCGAGAACGAGCGCGAGGCCCGTCAGGCCGCGTCGGTGCGCAGCCAGCGGCTGCGGGCCGAGGAGCTCGCCAACCGGCGCGCGCCCGTGTCGCTCGACGACCTGTTCGCCCGCATCAAGGAAGGCGGCCTGAAGGAGCTCAACATCATCGTCAAGGGCGATGTGCAGGGCTCTGTCGGTGCGCTGACCGACGCGCTCAACAAGGTCGAGCAGACCGAGGTGCGCCTGAACATCATCCTCACGGGCGTGGGCGCCATCACCGAGTCGGACGTCAACCTGGCGGCGGCCTCGCAGGCCATCATCATCGGCTTCAACGTGCGGCCCCGCCCCGAGGCCAAGATGCTGGCAGAGCGCGAGGGCGTCGACATCCGCACGTACCGGGTCATCTACCGGGCCATCGAGGACGTCCAGGACGCCCTGGTGGGCCTGCTCGAGCCCGACATCGTCGAGGAGGCGATGGGCGAGGCCGAGGTCAGGGCCACGTTCCGCTCGAGCCGCCTGGGCACCATCGCGGGCTGCATGGTGAGCGACGGCGTCATGCGCCGAGGCGCGAAGGCGCGCCTGCTGCGCGAGGGCACCATCGTGTACGAGGGCACCATCGCCTCGCTGCGACGGGTCAACGACGACGTGCGCGAGGTCAGCACCGGCTTCGAGTGCGGCATCATCCTCGAGAACTACAACGACGTGAAGGAGGGCGACGTCATCGAGGCGTTCGAGCTGAAGGAGGTCGCGCGCACCGCGCAGGCGGCCGCCTCCACCTCGTCCGGCCCCGAGGACGGCGGTTCTTCCGACGCGGCATCCTGATCGCGGGGTGCTGGTGATGGGTGCCGGGTACGTGGCGACGGTCAGCGTCGACCTGCACCTGCCCACGTCGGGGTCGTTGAAGGACAAGCGGCGGGAGGTGAAGCGCGTCACGCACGGCCTGGTGCGGCACTTCGGTGCCGCCGCGGCCGAGGTCGACCACCACGACCTGCGGCAGCGGGCGCGCGTCACCGCCGCGATGGTGGGCGGCGACCCGTCCGACCTGGGCACGCGCGTCGAGGCGGTCAGCCGCTGGCTGAACGCGGACGAGGTGTTCCAGGTGGTGGGCGAGTGGCGCGAGATCATCCGGGTGGGCGACGACGGGGGATGGGACGGCGATGCCATCACAGCGCAGTAGGCGGGGGGCCCACGTCATCCAGGAGGTGCTGGGCGAGGCGCTGGCGCGCGACGTCGCCGATCCCCGCCTGGGTTTCGTCACCATCACCGAGGTGGAGGCGTCGCCCGACATGGCCGCCGCCACCGTGTACTTCACCACGCTGAAGGCCGACCAGCGCGAGCCCAGCGCGAAGGCGCTGGAGTCGGCCCGCGGCATGCTGCAGGCGCGCCTGGGGCGCGAGCTGCGCACCCGCAACACCCCGCACCTGAAGTTCGTGTACGACGAGACGGGCGATCGTGCCCGGCGCGTGTCGCGCCTCATCGACGAGCTGGCCCCGCACGATCCGCCCGCGCCGGCCGACGAGCCGCCGCCCGCGGCGGCCGACGAGGACGCGCGGTGGTGAGCCCCCGCGGCGGGCATCCCGAGGCCGCCCCCGGGGCGCGCGACGCCGACGTGGGCGCCGTCGCGGGGCTACTGGGGCGTCCCGGCGTGAAGTACGCCGTGGCCAGCCACCACAACCCCGACGGCGACGCGCTGGGGTCGATGCTGGGCCTTCACCGGGCGCTGGTGGCCGCGGGCCACGACTCGGTGATGTGCCATCCCGACGAGGACCCGCGCCTGCCCGAGATGGACTTCATGTTCGCCGACGGCGACGTGGTGGGCCACGGCCCGCCGCCGGACGCCGCCGAACGCGTGCTGGTGGCCGTCGACTGCGCGTCGGCGGAGCGCCTGTGGGTGCGCGACGGGCTGGGCCCGCACGCGGGCTTCGCGGGCTCCATCAACATCGACCACCACCACGACAACACGCGCTTCGCCCAGTTCAACCTGGTGGTGCCCGACGCATCGTCCAGCGCCGAGGTGGTGTACGACGTGCTGGCCGCCGCGGGCCTGCCCGTGGACGAGGCCGTCGCGACGCCGCTGTACGTGGGCCTCATCACCGACACCGGGCGGTTCAGCTACTCCAACACCGGCGCGCACGCGCACCAGGTGGCGGCGGCGCTGATCGAGGCGGGCACCGACCCGCACGCGGTGTCCGACCGCCTGTACGAGCAGCAGCCGCTCCCGCGCCTGATGCTGGCGGCCCTGGCGCTCGGCAAGATGCGGTCCATCGCCGACGGGCGCCTGCGCATCGCCGTGCTGGGGCCCGACGACTACGCGCAGGCGGGCGGCGACGACAGCGAGGGCATCGTCGAGCTGTTGCGCTCCATCGAGGGATGCGTGGCCGCGGGCCTGGCGCGCGAGACCGAGCCCGGCTGGTACCGGGTGTCGCTGCGGTCGTCGGTGCCGGAGCTCGACGTGTCGGCGATCGCCCGCGCCGAGGGCGGCGGGGGCCACAAGGCGGCGGCGGGCTTCTCGACCAACCGCGACATCGACGACCTGATGGCCGATCTCGAGACCAAGGTGGTGGCCCAGCTGGGCCCCGTCCCCGACGAGAGCCGTGGCTGAGGCGCCGGCTGACGTTGCGGTGGGCTGGCTGGTGGACAAGCCCGCCGGGCCCACGTCGCACGACGTCGTGGCCGCGGTGCGCCGCCGCCTGGCCCGGCGCACGCGCGTGGGGCACACCGGCACGCTCGACCCGTTCGCGACCGGACTGCTGATCGTGCTGGCGGGGCGCGCGACGCGCCTGACCCAGTACCTCAGCGGCATGCCCAAGACGTACCGGGCCGTGGTGCGCCTGGGGGCCCGCTCGGCCACCGGCGACACCGAGGGTCCCATCACGCCGGGGGGACCGGTGCCGCCGCTGGCCGCCATCGCCGACGCCGTGGAGGCCATGCGCGGGCCGCAGACGCAGGCGACGCCCGCGTTCTCGGCCGTGAAGGTGGGCGGCGAGGCGCTGTACCGCAAGGCCCGCCGCGGCGAGCAGGTGGACGCGCCCGAGCGCGACATCACGGTGTACGACATCGTGCTGGGCCCCACCGACCTGGCGGCGGGCGACATCACGCTCGACCTCACGGTGTCAACCGGTACGTACATTCGTCAGATCGCGATGGATCTGGGCGAGGCGCTGGGGTGCGGGGGGTATTGCCGGCAGCTGCGGCGCACCGCCATCGGCGACCTCGACGTGGCCGCGGCGGCCCCCGTCGACGCCGTCCCCGGCGCCCCGACGGTGCCGCTGGCGCGCCTGGTGGCGCACCTGCCGGTGATGGACGTGGACGCGGCCGAGGCCGAGCGCGTGGGGCACGGCATCGCGCTGGCGTCGTTCACCATCCCCGCCGGATCCGACGTGGCCATGGTGCACGACGGCCGCCTGGTGGCGGTGGGGCGCCACACCGGCGACCGGGTGCGGCCGGTGGTGGTGCTGCAGGGGGCGTCCGACGAGCCGGTGCTGCGGTCGTGAGGACGTACCGCTCGCTGGGTGACCTCCCCCTGGGCGGGCCGCGGCGCGCGGTGGCCATCGGCAGCTTCGACGGCGTGCACGTGGGTCACCGGGCCGTGATGGCCACGGTGCGCGACCTGGCGGCCGAGCACGGGCTCACGTCGATGGTGATCACGTTCGACCCGCACCCCATCGCGGTGCTGCGCCCCGACCTGAAGGTGCTGGCGCTGACGCGACTCGAGCACAAGGCCGAGCTGATCGCCGCCACCGGCGTGGACGAGCTGCTGGTGCTGCCGTTCACCAAGGCGTTCGCCCGCATCCGGGCCGAGCGGTTCGTCGACATGCTGGCCTCGCCGCCCATCGCGGCCGAGATCGTGGTGGTGGGCGACAACTTCCGCTTCGGCGCGGGCGGCGCCGGTACCACCGACATGATGCGCAGCTACGGCCGCAACCGGGGCCTGCGCGTGGTGACGCCCGGCATGGTCAACGCGGCCGACGACAAGCCGGTGTCGTCCACCCGCGTGCGGCGCCTCATCAGCGAGGGCCGGGTGGGGGAGGTGCGCGACATGCTCACGCGCCCGCACGCCGTGGTGGGCGAGGTGGTGCACGGCGACGAGCGGGGCCGCGCGATGGGCCTTCCCACCGCCAACCTCGAGATGGCCGACGACACCGCGGTGCCGGGCCGCGGGGTGTACGCGGGCCGCGCCCGGGTGCGGGGCACGTGGTACCCGGCGGCCGTCAACGTCGGCTTCGCCCCGACGTTCCGGGAGGCCGGTGAGCGCGGCACCATCCGCATCGAGGCGTTCCTGCTCGACTACGACGGGCCCGAGATCTACGGCGACATGGTGCGCCTGGAGTTCCTCGAGCGCCTGCGCGACGAGAAGCGGTTCGACTCCACCGAGGCCCTGGTGGCGCAGATCCGCCACGACGTCGACGAGACCCGCCGCATCGCCCTGGAACACGGCGCCGGGGGCGCGGGGTAGCGTCGCGGCCCGAAGCACACTGATGCTATGATGCGGTGATGCGCACCACGCTCGATATCGACGATGTGGTCCTCGCCGCGGCCCGGGCGAAGGCCCAGGCTGAGTCGGTGTCCGTCGGTCGGGCCCTGTCCGACATCGCTCTCAGCGCGCTCAAAGCGGGGGCCCAAGAGAACCTGGGCGAGGGGCCTTCGGGGTTCCCGCTGTTGCCCTCGTACCCCGGGCACGTGATCACCGACGATCTCGTGGCGCGCCATCGCGACGACGACTAGACGCTGGCTCGCCGACGTCAACGTCGTGCTGGCGCTGCTCTCCGCGATGCACCAGTGGCACGGAGCGGTGCTTCGCTGGACGATGGGTTTCGACGATGACGACCGGCTCGTGCTCACGCCGGTCACCGTCAGCGGAGTTCTGCGCCTCATGCTGAACCCGGCGGCCTTCGGTGGCGAGCTCGCCGCTCCCACGGCGCTCGAGGCACTCCGGCGTCTGGGTGACGACCCCCGCACGGAGTTCATGCCCGACGACTCCCCGCTGTGGGACCCGCTCATCGACCTCTCCGTCCTCACGGGGCACCGCCAGGTCACCGACCTGCATCTGGTCAACCTGGCCGCCCGCCACGGGGCCCGGCTCGCCACCCTCGACACCCGCATCGTCCCGGCGCTGGCCCCAGGCGACCGGCGCCACGTTTTCGTCGTCCCCACCCGCGCGGGGTGAGGACCCCGGCGGAGGACGGCGTCTCAGGGGCGGGGTAACCTCGGCACCACTGACGGGATCCGGGGGTGTGATGCGGCGGGGGATGGCGGTGATCGGCACGGCGGTGGCGACCGCGGCGCCAGGACGCGGCGACGGTGACGCGCCCGCCGGGACGACGTCCCGACGCTGCCGCTGCCGAATGGCGTCACGGCCGTCAGGGTGGCGGGACGGACGGTGCGACCGCGCAGGAACCTGGTGCGGTTCACGCTGCCCTCGCGGCGGCGGACGGTTACGGTGATGACGGCCGACGGCGACTTTCGTCTGGACTACGGGGTGGGCCGATGAAGAACGTGGTGCGCATTGTGCAGGTGGGTTTGCTGGTGGCCGCCGCGATCATCGTCACGCTGCGGTATCCCGGCCTGTGGTGGCTGATGGCGCTGATGTGGGCCCTGGTGGCGGTGGGCGCGTGGGCCACGCTCCACGAGTGGCGCGTCGAGAAGGCCGCTCCGCCGTGGGCGCGCTCCGGTGACGTCGACGCGATGCTGGCGGGGTTCGCCCGCGACCATCCCCAGGCGCTCGCCGAGGCGCGGGCCCTCGCCGTCGCGGGCAAGCGGGTGCAGGCCACCCGGGTGCTGCGCCGGGCGGAGCGGCGTGGCTCGCTGGAAGCCTGCGTCGGCGTGGTCGACCGCCTGGCCGAGGACCCCGCGAACGGCGGCGCTTAGCCGGTTTACGCGGGACGACCGGCGGGGCGTGATAGGGTGCTTCGATCGCGCGCCGCTCCCCGCGGCGTGGCCGTCTCCCCCGAGGGACGGCGGCGGTGCCCGGCACCGCGCGCACCGTGTCTGACCCGCCTCGGCATCCCGCTGTGGCGTGGCCGAATCATGAGGAGCATCAGTACGTGCTGAGCACTGACGAGAAGAACAGCGCCATGGAGGGGTACCGGCGTCACGACAGCGACACCGGCTCCCCGCAGGTGCAGGTGGCGATCCTCACCGAACGGATCAACCGCCTCACCGAGCACCTCCGCGGCAACAAGAAGGACCATCACTCCCGGCGCGGCCTCCTGAAGATGGTGGGACGGCGCCGGCGGCTTCTGAACTACCTGCAGCGCACGGACCTCGAGGGGTACCGCGCATTGGTCCAGCAGCTGGGCCTGCGCAGGTAGTGAGCCTGTACCCGCTTCGAGTGCGGTGGCCCCGGGCCGCCGGCGCGGCGCGGCGACCACGACGATGGGGTGAGGCGACGGCGCAGGGGCGCCCGCACACCCGTAACGGGGCCGCCGAGCGGCGGCACCCTTGGAAGAGGACGGACTATGGGTCTTGAAAAGGTTACGGCGGCGGTCGGCGACGAGCCGATCACGTTTGAAACGGGTGTTCTGGCCAAGCAGGCCAACGGCGCGGTGGTGGTGCGCTGCGGCGACAACATGGTGCTGGTCACCGCGGTCGGGTCGCAGTCGGCCCGCGAGGGGCAGGACTTCTTCCCCCTCACGGTGGACGTCGAGGAGCGGATGTACGCCGCGGGCAAGATCCCGGGTGGTTTCATCAAGCGTGAGAGCCGGCCGTCCGAGCGGGCCACGCTGACCGCGCGCATGACCGACCGGCCCATCCGGCCGCTGTGGCCCAAGGGCTTCCGCAACGAGGTGCAGGTCGTCGCCACCGTGCTGTCGGTGGACCAGGTGCACCCGTTCGACATCCTGTGCATCAACGGCGCGTCCGCGGCGCTGTCCATCTCGGAGCTGCCGTTCAACGGCCCCGTCGGCGCCGTCCGCATCGGCCTGATCGGCGACGAGTTCGTCATCAACCCGACGTTCGCCGAGCTCGAGGAGTCGAAGCTCGACCTGATCGTGGCCGGCTCGGCCGACGCCATCAGCATGGTCGAGGCGGGCGCCGACGAGGTCTCCGAGGACGACGTCCTCGAGGCCCTCGAGATCGCCCACGAGGAGATCAAGAAGCTGTGCGCCGCGCAGAACGAGCTGCGCGAGAAGGCCGGCAAGCCCAAGTGGGACGTCGCCGGCCAGGCCGTCGACCCCGAGATGCTCGAGAAGGTCCGCGCCGCGGTGATGGACAAGCTCGAGGAGGCCACCGAGGAGACCGGCAAGCTGGAGCGCCGCGACAAGGTCGCCGCCGTCCGCCAGGCCGCCAACGAGGCCCTGCTCACCGACGAGTCGACGCCCGACGAGAAGGCCGAGGTCGGCCGCGCGTTCGACGCCCTCCAGAAGAGCATCATCCGGCGCCGCATCGCCGTCGACAAGCGCCGTCCCGACGGCCGCAAGAGCGACGAGATCCGCACCATCACCACCGACGTGTCGGTGGCCCCGCGCGTGCACGGCTCCGGCCTGTTCACCCGCGGTGAGACGCAGGTGATGACCCTGCTGGCCCTGGGCACCATGAAGGACGCCCAGCGCATCGACGGCATCGGGGTGGAGACCACCAAGCGGTACATCCACCACTACAACTTCCCGCCGTTCTCGGTGGGCGAGACCGGCTTTATGCGCGGCCCCAAGCGCCGCGACATCGGCCACGGCGCTCTGGCCGAGCGGGCCCTGGTGCCCGTGATCCCGGACGAGGTCACGTTCCCCTACGCGCTGCGCCTCGTCAGCGAGACGCTCGAGTCCAACGGCTCGTCGTCGATGGCGTCGGTGTGCGGCTCCACGCTGGCCCTGCTGGACGCCGGCGTGCCGATCGCCCGCCCCGTCGCGGGCATCGCCATGGGCCTCATCAAGGAGGGTGACGACCACATCATCCTCACCGACATCCAGGGCGACGAGGACCACCTGGGCGACATGGACTTCAAGGTCGCCGGCACCGCCGAGGGCATCACCGCCCTGCAGATGGACATCAAGATCACCGGCGTGACCATGCAGATCATGCAGGAGGCCATGGCGCAGGCGAAGTCCGGCCGCCTGTTCATCCTGGGCAAGATGGCCGAGACCATCAGCGAGCCGCGCACCGAGCTGTCGGCGCACGCGCCGCGGGTGACCGCCATCAAGATCGACCCGGACCGCATCGGCACCGTCATCGGCAAGGGCGGCGAGACCATCCGCTCGCTCGAAGCCGACTACGAGGTGCAGATCTCCATCGAGGACGACGGCACCGTCAGCGTGTACGGCGTCGACGGCGAGAAGGCCGACGCCGCGGTGGAGGCCATCCGCGCGATGACCAAGGACGTCGAGATCGGCGACGAGTACCGCGGGGCGAAGGTGGTCAAGACCACCACGTTCGGCGCGTTCGTCGAGCTGTCCAAGGGCGTCGACGGCCTGCTGCACATCTCCAACCTGTCGAACGGGCGGGTGGACAAGGTGGAGGACGTCGTCAACCGCGGCGACGTGCTCGACGTCAAGGTGGTCGAGGTCGACAAGGCCCGCGGCCGCATCGGCCTGCGCATCATCGGCCTCGAGGACGCCGGTGGCGACAGCGGCGGCAACGGCAGCGGCTCGGGTGACGGCGAGGGCGGCGACGACCGTCCCCGTCGCCGCCGTCGCCGCATGTCCACCAGCGACGCCGAGTAGGGAGGCGCGCCGCATGAGCGCCGCAGAGGCCCCGGGGGTCGTCACGACCCCCGGCGGCCTGCGCATAGTGTGCGAGCACATGCCGGGCGTGCGTTCCGTCGCGTTCGGCGTCTGGATCGGTGTCGGCTCCCGCGCGGAGGACGCCGCCCAGACGGGCGTGTCGCACTTCCTCGAGCACATGCTGTTCAAGGGCACGCCGCAGTTCACCGCCGAGCAGATCGCCCAGCAGTTCGACGGCATGGGCGGCGAGGTGAACGCCATGACCGGCCGCGACTACACCGTGGTGTACATGCGCGTGCTGGACGACATGGTGGAGCGGGGCCTCGACGTGATGTCGCAGATGGTCACGGTGCCCACGTTCGCCGACCTCGACCAGGAGCGGGGCGTGGTGATCGAGGAGATCGCCATGTACGAGGACGATCCGTCCGACCAGGTGCACGACATGCTGGGCGAGGCGGTGTTCCCCGACCAGCCGCTGGGGCGCCCCATCATCGGCACCCGCGAGGTCATCGGCTCCATCCCCGAGGCGGCCGTGCGGGCCCACCACCAGGCGCACTACCGCGCGCCCAACATGGTGGTGTCGGCCGCGGGCAACATCACGCCCGAGCGCACCCGCGAGCTGGCCGAGCGGTTCCTCGCCGCCCTGCCGCACGACGGGAGCCCCACCGGGTTCACGCCCGCCGTGGCGGGCACGCCGCGGCTGGTGGTGCTCGAGAAGCCCACTGAGCAGGTGCACCTGTGCCTGGGCGGTCCCGGCATCTCGCGCAGCGACCCCCGGCGCCACGCGCAGGCCGTGCTCGACACCGTGCTGGGCGGCCTGATGTCCAGCCGGCTGTTCCAGGAGGTGCGTGAGAAGCGCGGCCTGGCGTACGGCGTGGGCAGCTACACCGCGGGCTACGCCGACGCGGGGCAGGTGGCCGTGCACCTGGGCACGCGGGAGGACAACGTGGGCCTGGCGTGCGAGGTCATCGCCACCGAGCTGCGGCGCATGGCCGACGAGCCCGTGCCCGCCGACGAGCTCACGCGGGCGAAGGACCACCTGACGGGCCGCATGGTGCTGGGCCTCGAGAGCCCGGCCAACCGCATGAACCGCCTGGGACGCACCGTCGTCACCGGCTCCGAGCTGTTGCCGATCGACGAGATCATCCGCCGCATCCAGGCCGTCACGGCCGACGACGTGCAGGCGCTGGCCCGGGAGTTCTGGCAGCCCGAGCAGCTGTCGCTGGTGGCCGTGGGCCCGCGCGGCGACGTCGTGCGTGAGGCTGCGACGCGGATCAGCGACCGCCTGGTGGCGGCCGGCTGATCCGCGCGGGCGGTGCGCGTCAGCGGCCCGCCCGGTGCATCGCCCGCAGGCCCACCGCGAGGCCGACGGCCAGCACGGCCAGCGACGCGAACGCGGCCCACGCGAGGTCCTGCGCGGGGAAGTCGCCGGCGAACAGGGCCCGCTCGGCGCCGACGATAGGCCGCAGCGGGTTGGCCTTCGACAGCGCCTGCAGCCACCCGGGGGCCCCGTCCAGCGGCAGCAGTACGCCCGCCAGAAGCAGCACGGGGAACAACAGGGTCTGCTGGACGGTCCAGAACAGCCACTCCTGCCCCTCGGACGCCAGCGCCAGCGCGTACGACAGGGCACCGACGCCGACGCAGAACGGCGCCAGGATCGCCATGCCCACCAGGATGCCGCTGGGGTGCACCGTGAACGCGAACGGGGCGCACACCGCCACGATGATCGCGGTCTGCACGGTCATGGGCACCAGCTCCTTCACGGCCCGGCCCACGATCAGCGCGGTGCGGCTGATGGGCGACACCAAGAGGCGCTCGTGCGAGCCCGACATGATCTCCTCGGTGAGGTTGCTGCCGGTCATCGACGCGCCCATCAGGCCCGCCATGGTGACGATGCCGGGCACGAACCACTGAAGCGGCGACGCGCCCGCCACGCCGTCCGGCAGAAGCGGGGCGAACATCGCCAGGAACACCAGGGGCTGCACCAGCGCCATCACCATCATCACGGGCTCGCGCATCAGGGGGCGCAGCTCGCGGCGCATCACGCGCCAGGTGTCCGGCGCCAGGCGCCCGCGCGAGCGCGGGGCGGCGGCGGCCGCCGGGGCGGCGGTGGTGAGGGGGGCGGTGCTCATGCGGCGACCTCCTGGTCGGCCGGGGCGGCCGCGTCGCGCAGCCGGCGCCCGGTGAGGTTGAGGAACACGTCGTCGAGGGTGGACGGGGTGACGGCCAGCGCGACGGGCGCCGGGCCCTCGGCGGCCAGGCGTGGCACCAGCTCGGCGGCGGCCCGGTCGGCGTGGGGAAGGCGGGCCCGCACCGTGCGGTCCTCGACGGCCAGCGTGCCGTCGTGCACGCCGGCCAGCGCGGCGACCGCCGGCGCCGCCGTGCGGGCCGCGTCGGCGCTGGCGAACGTCAGCTCCAGGGCATCGCCCAGGCGGCACTTGAGGGCCGCGGGGGCGTCGTCGGCGATCACGCGGCCGTGGTCGATCACCACCACGCGGTCGGCCAGGGCGTCGGCCTCCTCCAGGTAGTGGGTGGTCAGCACCAGGGTGGTGCCCCGCGAGGCGTGCAGGTCGCGCAGGAACGCGTGCAGGTTGGCGCGGTTCTGGGGATCCAGGCCGGTGGACGGCTCGTCGAGGAACAGGATGCCGGGGTTGTTGACGAGGCCCAGCGCCACGTCCAGGCGCCGGCGCTGGCCGCCGGACAGCGTCATCGACTTGCGGTCGAGCAGGCCGTCGAGCTCGAGCGCCGCCTCCAGCGCGGCGATGCGCGTCCGGGCCTCGGCGGCGCTCTGGCCGTGGGCGCGGGCGTGGTCGGCCAGCTCGTCCCGCCCGTGGTGGGCGTGCCCCGTGCCGTGCTTCTGGCCGACGTAGCCGATGGCGGCGCGCACGTGGGCGGGTTCGCGGGTGACGTCGTGGCCGGCGACGCGGGCTGTGCCCGCGGACGGTGCCAGCAGCGTGGTGAGCATCCGCAGGGTGGTGGTCTTGCCGGCGCCGTTGGGGCCGAGCAGGGCCACCAGCTCGCCGGGGTGCACGTCGAGGTCGATGCCGTCGACGGACGTCACGTCGCCGAAGCGGCGCGTCAGCCCGCGGGCCTCGATGGCCGGGGTATGGGGTGCGTCTGATGTGGTCATGGCGGGCACGCTACGAGGCATTGCGGCCAGTTCGTGACCGCATCGTGCGATTGCGGACAGATAGTGACCGGAACGCGCGGTAGCCTTGGCGGCATGAGCACCGGAGCACGCACCCTGAGGCTCTTGAGCCTGCTTCAGACCCATCGCTTCTGGCCCGGGGGCGAGCTGGCCGAGCGCCTGGGCGTCAGCGCGCGCACGCTGCGCCGCGACGTCGACCGCCTGCGCGAGCTGGGGTACCACGTGGAGGCGGCCCGGGGCGTCGCCGGCGGCTACCAGCTGCGGGCCGCCGACCGCATGCCGCCGCTGCTGCTCGACGACGAGGAGGCCGTCGCCGTGGCGGTGGGCCTCACGTCCGGCGCGGCCGGCGCGGTGCTGGGCTACGAGGAGGCATCGGTGCAGGCGCTCGCGAAGGTGGTGGCGATGCTGCCGGAGCGCCTGCGCACCCGCATCGAGGCGGTCGGCTCGCAGACCGACCGCGGACCCGTCGGGGGGCCCGCCATCGACGCCGCCACGCTGACCGCGTGCGCGCAAGGCTGCCGCGACCGCGAGGTGATGCGGTTCACGTACACCGCGGCGGACGGTGCCGAGACCCGGCGGCGGGTGGAGCCCCACCGGCTCGTGTGCCTGGGGCGCCGCTGGTACCTGGTGGCGTTCGACCGCGACCGCGATGACTGGCGGTCGTTCCGCGTCGACCGGGCGTCCCAGGCGGCGGCGACGGGCACGTGGTTCTCGGCCCGGCGCGTGCCGGGAGACGACGCGGTGGCGTTCGTGGAGCGCGGCATCCGCTCGCGCACGCGCGACGGCGACGTGCGGGTGCGCTTCCACTGCCCACCGGAGGACGTCACCGCGTTCGTGGGCCGCTGGGGCGACGTGGAGCCCGACGAGGCCGTGCCCGGCGCGTGCGTCCTGCGCATGAGCGTGCGGGAGCTGCACTGGCCCGTGATGGTGCTGGCCGCCGTCGACGCGCCGTTCGAGGTGCTCGAGCCGCCCGAGCTGGCCGAGCGGGTGCGCGCGATCGCCCACCGGTTCGCCGCCTGACGGCGGGACCGCGGCAGCCGTTCGGGTTACTGCCCACGCGGCGGGCGGGCAACGCGGGAGGCGGGGTGCGGGATCCTGCGGAACTTCGCCCTCCCCGGCGTTACAGAAGGGTCCCGGGCATTGAGTGGCAGCGGGGACGTCCCTAGCGTTGCCGGGCTCATGACGACCTCGACAGGGAGGAGGCGCGCGTGTCCCCGTCACGCTCTGCGCTTTCGGTGGTGACCGCCAACGGCATGTGGTGGCGGGCCGGGCTTCCGATCGCGCTGGCTCTCATCATCTGGTTGCTGCCGGTCCCCGGGGCCGTCGACGGCGAGGGCCAGCGCATCGTGGCCGAGGACGGCATGCGGATGCTGGCCATCTTCGTGGGCACCATCGTGGCGCTCATCACCCAGCCGCTGCCCACCGCGGCGGTATCGCTGGTGGGGCTGTCGATCGCCATGATCACCGGGGTGATGCCGTTGTCGGCCGACGGGGGCGCGGCGCCGCCGGCGCTCGCGGGCTTCTCGAACAGCGCGGTATGGCTCATCGTGGCCGCGTTCTTCATCAGCCAGGGGTTCCTGGTCACCGGCCTCGGCCGCCGCATCGCTCTCCACTTCGTGCGCAGGCTCGGGAAGTCCAGCCTGGGGCTGGCGTACGGCATGGCGGCGACCGATCTGGTGATCGCACCCGCAACCCCGTCCAACACGGCGCGCGCGGGCGGCGTCGTGTTCCCCATCGCCCAGTCGCTGGCCCTGCTGGAGGGTTCCACCCCAGACAGCACCGAGTCGCGGCGCAAGCTGGGGTCGTACCTGATGATGTCGACGGTGCTCGTGAACACGGTCACGTCGGCCATGTTCATCACCGCCATGGCGGGCAACCCCGTCGCGGTCGACGCCGCTGCCGGCCTGGCGGGCACGCCGGTGGACCTGAGCTGGGGCACCTGGGCCCTGGCGGCGGTGGTGCCCGGGATCCTGTCGCTGGCGCTGGTGCCGTGGCTGCTGTTCAAGCTGTACCCGCCGACGGTCAAGAAGACGCCCGACGCGCCCGAGCTGGCCCGCAGCGAGCTGGCCAAGCTGGGCAAGGTGAGCACCAAGGAATGGCTGATGGTGGGCACTTTCGTGCTGCTCCTGGCGCTGTGGGTGCTGGGCGACCGCCTGGACATCAGCGCCACGGCGACCGCGTTCGTGGGCGTCGCGGTGCTGCTGGTCACCGGCGTGCTGACGTGGAAGCACCTGGCCAACGACCAGTCGGCCTGGCAGACGCTGGTGTTCTTCGGGGTGCTGGTGGGCATGGCCGCGCACCTCAACAAGCTGGGCGTCGTCCCCTGGATCGGGGACCGCCTCTCGGACTCGGTGTCCGGGACCCACTGGCTGGTGGCGTTCGGGGTGCTGTCGCTGGGGTACTTCTACGTGCACTACCTGTTCGCATCGAACACGGCCCAGATCACCGCGATGTACGCGGTGTTCCTGGCGACGGCGATCGCGGCCGGCACCCCACCGGTGTTCGCGGCGCTGGCGCTGGGGTTCATGAGCAACCTGTTCGGCGGCCTCACGCACTACGCGTCGGGCCCGTGCGCCGTGATCTACGGGTCGGGCTACGTGCCCACCACCGAGTGGTTCCGCCTGGCGTTCATCATGTCGCTGCCCGTGCTGTTCGTGTGGATCGTGATCGGCGGCGGGTGGATGTACCTGGTGGGTATCTGACGCACCCACGGGAGCGATCCGCGGGGCGACGGCGCCGCGGATCGCCCGCCCGCCCGGGTGACACCCGCGGGGAGCGTCCGCACCTGACAGGATGCCGCGATGCGCAACAAAATCCTCGCGGCCCTGGCCGCCATCGTGGTGATCGCCGCCGTCGTCGTGTTCTTCGTGGTGCGGTCGCTGGACGACCAGACGCAGACCAAGGCCGCGGACGTGATGGGCGAGTTCCGCGCCGCCGCGAAGCCGGCCAAGGACCCGCGCCCCGGCCTGCCCGCGCAAGGCGTGTACGAGTACCGCGTGACGGGCAAGGAGAAGATCCAGAAGGCGCTCACCATCGAGCGCACGCTGCCGCCGACGGCCGCGATGATCGTGCTGCACACCGACGCCGGGTACGACACCGACACCCGCTACAGCGGCGAGCACCGCGAGCAGGCCCGGTACGCGCTGGGCGCCGAGGGCGCCACGCTCACGCTCGCCATCACCACCATTGCGGCGGGGCCCATCAAGACGGTGCGCGACCGAGCCTGGAACCCCGTGCTGCTGCGGTTCCCGGCCGACGGGACGCTGCCCGGCTCGGTCAGCGGCGACTACACGGCGGGCGACCTGAAGCTGAAGGTCACGGCCACCAACCTGCCGGACGAGACCGTCGAGGTGGACGGCACCCCGGTGAAGGCGAAGGTCTACAAGTTCGCCCAGGACGTCACCGGCGAGTACTCCGGCAACCGCACCGAGACGTTCTGGTACGACCCGAAGTCGGCGCTGGTGCTGCGCTACGTCATCCGCTCGTCCATCAAGGGTCCCACCAACCTCGACTTCGACGTCGACCAGACGCTCGTCTCGCTGACCCCCCGCACCTGACGCACGCGCGCAGGGGGGCGGGGCGCACGCGGGGCCGCGGCGGTAGCGTGGGCGACCCCTGAATCGCCGTTCCGGAAGGCTTTCACCGTGCTGCGCCTGTACGACGCCCCGCTGTCGACCAACGCCATCAAGGTGCGGTTCCTCCTGGCCGAGATGGGCGTCGCCTGGCAGCGGGTGCCGACGCCGATGGGGTCGCAGCGTGCGCCGGGCGACACGGGCCTCAGCCCGTTCGGCTTCGTGCCGGTGCTCGACGACGACGGCTTCGTGCTGACCGAGTCCAACACCATCCTGCGGTACCTGGCCGACCGGGAGGGCCGCGACGACCTGTACCCGCGCGACCCCCGCGGACGCGCCCGGGTGGACGAGCGCATGGACGCGTTCGTGTTCAGCGTGCGCAGCGCGTTGTCGCCGGTGGAGCAGGGGCACCGCGCCGGGGCCGTGCCACCCGCGGCGGCGGCCGCCCTCGCCGACGCGCTCGAGGGCTTCGATCGCCTGCTGGCCGGCAACGGCACGGCCACCGGAGCGTTCTCCATCGCCGACTGCTGCATCGCCGGGCGCATGGCGTTCGTGCGCGAGCTCCCCGTCGACCTCGCCCGCTGGCCGCGCCTCGACCGCCTCATCACCGAGATGACCGGCCGCGCCACGTTCCAGGCGGCCCTCCGCTGACCGGGCGCCGGACGGTGGCGCCGTGAGGCCCCGCCACATGGTGATGCTGGCGGTGCTGTCGCTCATCTGGGGGGCGTCGTACCTGTTGATCAAGTACGCCACGCACGACCTGCCCGAGGGGTGGGTGGTGCTGGCGCGCACGGGGCTGGCGGCCGCGGCGCTGTGGGCGTACATCCGGTGGGCGCAGCCGCACCTGCGCGAGCCCGCCCGCGACCTGTGGCGGCGTCCCTGGGTGGCGCTGGGGTTCGGCCTCGCGGCCATCGGCGCGCCGTTCCTTCTGATCACGTTCGGCGAGCGCACCGTGCCCACCGGCCTCACGGCCGTGCTGATCGCGTCGGCTCCCATCTTCATCGCGATCCTCGCGCCCGTGCTGGACGCCTCGGAGGTGATGAGCGGGGCGCAGTGGGTGGGCCTCGGGGTGGGGATCGCCGGCGTCGGGCTGCTGGTGGGCGTCGAGCAGATCCACACGCTCGGGGCGCTCATGGGGGCACTGGCGATGATCGGGGCGGCCGCCGCGTACGCCGTGGCCGGGTTCATCCTCAAGCGCTGCTACGTGGGCTTCTCGCCGGTGGTGACCAGCTACATCTCCATCGCGGCGGCGTTCGCCATCACCATCCCGTTCGCGGCGGCCCAGCCGCCCAGCGGCCTGCCGGGCCTGCGCGCCACGCTGGCCCTGCTGGTGCTGGGCGTGGTGGGCACCGCGTACGCGTTCGTCGAGTACTACCGCCTCATCCACGACGCCGGGTACGGCAAGGCGTCCATCGTGGCGTACACCATCCCGCCCGTGGCCCTGGTGTACGGCGCGGTGCTGCTGGACGAGCGCATCGGCCCGGCCACCATCGGGGGGATGGGGCTCATCCTGGTGGGGGTGTACCTGGTGGCGCGGGGCGGACGCAGGGCATCCGCCCGCGCGGTGACGCCGGAGACCGAGCCCGGCGGGCCTACGTGACGGTCAGGTCGGCGTACATGCCGCCCTTGTAGTGCCCCGGCAGGTTGCAGATGACGGAGTAGTGGCCCGGCGTCAGGGGGAGCGTCACCGACGAGGTGGCGCCCGCCGCGATGTCGGGGATCCCGCCGATCTTGCCCGTCTCCTTGGCGACGGTGCCGCTGGCCATGGGCAGCGCGTTGGCCTTCTCGGTCGTCTTCAGCACCACCAGCTGGTGCGGCATGCTGCCGGTGTTGGCGACGGTGAACGTGACCTTTCCGGCCTTCACCGACTTCATGTCGAGGGTCAGCGAGAAGGGCTGCGGGGAGCCCATCCCGACCTTCACGACGGGACCTTCGGCGGCCGCCGGTGTGGTGGCCGCCGGGGCGGTGGTGGCGGGGGACGCCGCGGTGGTGGCCGCGGGGGTGGTGACGGCGGCGACCGTGGTGGGGCCGTCGTCCGATCCGCAGGCCGCGGCGCCCACGATGATGGCCGCTCCCGCGACCGCGATGGCCAGGGTGCGAACGGGTCTGGGCATGAGCGCGCCTTTCGGGCGGATGGTTGTCCTTCTGGGACGACCGTATGCCCGCCCCGCGAACGCCGGATGGCGAGGGTCCGAACGTTGTGATGCGGTGCCGTGAGCATCGTGTTGCGGCCCCGTCCCGGCCGGGGCGGCGCCGGGTAGCATCGCGGGCATGATCAACGTACTGGTGGCGGGGGCCGCGGGCCGCATGGGCTCGACGGTGGTGGACGCGGTCACGGCGGCCGACGGCATGCGCGTGGCGGCCCGCGTGGATCCCGCGTTCGCGGGCGAGGAGGGCACGTTCGCCGACGTGCCGGCGGCCCTTGAGGCGGGCGGGGTGGACGTGGCCGTCGACTTCACGCAGCCGGCGGTGGTGTTCCCCAACGTGCTGGCGTATCTGGCGGCCGGCGTGCACGCCGTGGTGGGCACCACGGGCCTCACCGAGGCCCAGCGCGACGAGATCCGTGCCGCGGCCGAGGCGGGCGCGGCCAACGCCCTTCTGGCCCCCAACTTCGCCATCGGTGCGGTGCTGATGATGCGCTTCGCCGCGGAGGCGTCGCGCCACCTGCCGAAGGCCGAGATCATCGAGCTGCACCACGACAAGAAGCTCGACGCACCGTCCGGCACCGCGCTGCGCACGGCGTCGCTGATGCAGGGGGACCCCGAGATCCACTCCGTGCGCCTGCCCGGGCTGGTGGCGCACCAGGAGGTGATCCTGGGCGGGGTGGGCGAGACCCTCACCATCCGGCACGATTCGCTCGACCGCACCAGCTTCATGCCGGGCGTGGTGCTGGCCGTGCGGCGGGTGGGGGAGCGTCCCGGGCTCACCGTGGGGCTGGAGCACTACCTGGGCGACTGACGGCGCTCTTT
>CAUJCX010000040.1 GCA_963169235.1 Actinomycetota bacterium
CTGGTCACCGACTGCCACGCGTTGTACCTGAGCGCACCGCATCACGTTCGCCGTCAACTGAACCAGGCCGTCTTCGAGAAGATCTTCGTGGAGGACGGCGAGGTGCCGACCGGCAGGCTGGCGTCTCCGTTCGGAGAGCTCTTGAGCCTGGTCGAGCAGACCGAATCGAAAGAGTGGGGCTCTGAGGAACAGCTGAAGCGCTACCTGCGGAAGTCCCCGTCGGAAGCGACGAGCATCCAGGAGATCGAGAGGACGATCGCCCGGATCCTGGCCGAGAACGAAGAAGGGGCCGTCCTGATGGACGACCCCGGGAAAAGCAAGAACCCTGGCCCCTCATTGCTGGGCCAGGGTTCGAACGTCGCGCTTATGGCGGAGGAGGGGGGATTTGAACCCCCGTCGGACCGAAAGGCCCGAAACGGTTTTCGAGACCGCCGCATTCGACCGCTCTGCCACCCCTCCGCGGGGAACCGTATCAGGGGTGTCCAGCACTGATACAGCGCGTCCGAGACGCATCCGGCGCGCGCGCCGATCGCGGGGCCCCCGCGGTGCGCTACCATCCACGCGCCCGCGGAGAGGTGTCCGAGCGGTCGAAGGAGCGCGACTGGAAATCGCGTAAGCGGGGTTCCTCGCTTCGAGGGTTCAAATCCCTCTCTCTCCGCCATCTTCATCACGTCCCGGCCGCGCCGCACGTCGGCGCCGCCGGGACGTCCCGTCGCCCCAGGGCGCCAGGGTGACATTCGACATGACCGCCGCGGGCCTCTTGTCTCGCCGGGGGATCGTGGGGTACTGTCGTCCGGCCCCACGCCTTGTCCGGAAAAGCCGGCCGGTGCCCTCTGCGCGCTGAGCCCTGTCCCGCCTCTGAGGGTTGCCCCATATGAGAATCCCCCTGACCGGGCGTGCGCTTGCGCGCGCTGCTTTGGCCGTTGGTCTCCTGGTTCCCGCGGCCGCCGCTGCGGACGCCGCCGAGCTGACCGCGTCCCGCACGAGCCTGCGCGAGTGGACCCCTCTGGTGCAGCGCACCGCCGCGATCCAGCTCATCCGCGCCGGCGCCGACGGGCGCGTGGTGCGCCTGCGCGACGGCAAGCGGGGTGCGGGCTACGTGGTGCTGTCGACCCGCACCGCGCCTCAGGTCACCATGATCGGCACGGCGCGCCTGAACGTGCGCCGGCAGCGGATGGCGCTGCGCTCGGCCCGGGCGATGATCGAGCTGCGGGGAGAGGGACGCAGCGTGGAAGCGGGTCCCTACCGCGACGCGGTCGGCAACGTGCGCTGGGCCGCGTGGACGAAGGGCGCCGACGGCGGCCGCCGCGCGCTGGCCGTGAGCCCCGAGCCCGTGCGCATGTCGCAGTGGTCCACCGTGACGCTGGCATCGCGCTGGGCGGGGGACGACTCCCGCGCATCGCTGCGCATCGACGGCCGGGTGGTGGTGCGGCTGCCGAAGCTGGTGCTGCCCATGGGCGCGACGTCGGCCAACATCGGCCTGGGCCGCGCCTCGCGCAAGGGCGAGAAGGGCGTGCTGCTGGTGCGCAACGCCCGCGTGTGGGGCACCGAGCTGCAGGCACCGGTGCAGGCCGACCATGCCCACGTGGCAGCCGTCGCGCCCGAGGCCACCCCCGACGCCGCGGCGCCGCCCGCGGCAACGCCCCCTGCCGCGCCGCCCGCCGCCCCCGCGCCCACCCCCACTCCGCCGGCGCAGCCGCCCATCACCGCGCCGCCCGCAATCGCCCCGCCCATCCTCCCCGGCCGGGAAGTGGCGCGTCTGGACTTCGAGAACGGATTCGGCAACGCCGGCTTCCAGGCGGTGTCGCGCGACCGCATCACGCAGGTGACCAACCCCGTGGCCGCCGGGCGCTATGCCGGCCGGTTCGAGGTGCGCCCCGGCGACACGCCCATCGACAGCAGCGAGCGCGCGGAGCTCTCGCTCGACACGGGCGAGTCGGAGGGCGAGGAGCGCTGGTACTCGTGGGCCGTCATGTTCGACCAGGGCTTTCCCAGCGGCGGCCAGTGGCAGGTGGTGAGCCAGTTCCACTCCACCGCGCCGCGGCAGCCTCCGGTGGGCTTCTACGCCGAGAACAACCGCTTCCGCCTGCAGGTGTGGCCGAAGAACGCCGACGGCTCGCAGGCCGCGCCCGAGCGCACCATCTGGTCGACCACGCTGCAGCGGGGCGTCTGGTATCGCATCACCCTGCACGCGCGCTGGTCGGGCAGCGACACGTCCGGGTTCGTCGAGCTGTTCGTCAACGGCAAGCCCGCCGGGTCGAAGACGTACATCCGCACGCTGGCCCCCGGGTCGCCCAACTACTTCAAGATGGGCTACTACCGCAACTCGGGCTTCAGCCAGACGGGCGTCGTCTACATCGACGACTTCCGCGCCACGCAGGTGAACTGAACGGACATCCCGGCACCGGGGGGCTGCGCGGCGGCCTCCCGATGCTAGGATCCCTCCTCCCGGGCAGTTAGCTCAGCGGGAGAGCGCTCGCCTCACACGCGAGAGGTCACTGGTTCAATCCCAGTACTGCCCACTCCTGTTCCCACCGAAGGGTGCCGATGGCGTCCGACCGCTCCCGACCCGGCCTGATGGACAACCGCTTCGCCCTGGTGCTCGCGGGCGTCGTGCTGGGCGCCCTGTGGGGGCTGGTCATGTGGGGGCTCGCCACGCTGCTGGGCAACGACTCGGGCGTGCGCGGCCTGGTGTACCTGGTGCTCACCATGGCCATGCTCGGCGGCGGCGTCGCCGCGTTCTTCGGGGTGTTCGGCGTGGTGCGCCGCGGCGAGCGGGTCGCCCCGCGCATCCGCCGCGACCGCGACGGCGGGGAGCCTCGCGGATAGTCGCCGGGTCGACTATCCTTCCCGGGTGGTCGTGCTAGGCGGGGAGCTAGCGGTTCCCTGTACCCGAAATCCGCTTCACGCGGGGCACAACTCCCATCCTCGGGGCGCGTCTTCGTGGGTATGGGCACGCGACACGTGGTGTTGATGGGAAGGTCCCATTCGATGGGCGACTGCGAACCAGGTCAGGTCCGGAAGGAAGCAGCCTTAAGCGGACCCGCCCATGCGCAGTGGGGTCACCTTGCCGGAGCCGGCGGCGCGCGTACCGTCCACGTCGATCGTCACAACGAAGGGTGCACGGCCACCTACTGTTTCGGGCAGCACGTCCCGGCGCGCCCGCGCCGCGGCTCCGCTGCCACGCACGTGAAAGGGCGACGCTGACCTCGGCCGACCAGGGCGCCAGCCTCTACAACCGGTACCGCCCCACCACGTTCGAGGAGATGGTGGGCCAGGAGCACGTCGCCCGCGCCGTGGGCAACGCGCTGCGCGCCGGGCGCCCCGCACGCGGCTACCTGTTCTCGGGGCCCCGCGGCACCGGCAAGACCACCACGGCCCGCATCCTCGCCCGCGGCCTCAACTGCCAGTCGGTCGACGCGCCCACCGCCACCCCGTGCGGCACGTGTGACTCGTGCCGGCGCATCGGCCACGACGACTGGCTCGACGTGGTGGAGGTGGACGCCGCATCCAGCGCCCGCCGCATCGACGAGATGCGCGATTGGCTCGAGACCGTCCGCTACGCGCCCGTGGCGTCCCGCTACCGGGTCACCATCATGGACGAGGCCCACCAGATCCAGGACGGCGCGTCGAGCGCCCTGCTGAAGACGCTGGAGGAGCCGCCGCCGCACCTCATCGTGATCCTCTGCACCACCCACCCCTGGGACCTGCTGCCCACCATCCGCAGCCGCGTGCAGCACTTCGTGCTGCGCAAGCCCGGCATCCCCGGCCTCACGCGGGTGCTGCAGCGCGTCGCCGACGCGGAGGGCTTCACGGCCAGCGAGCCGGCCCTCGACGCCCTGGCGCGCGCCGCCGACGGCTCGTACCGAGACGCACTGGGCCTGCTGGACCAGCTGGCGGCGTACGGCGACGGCGAGATCGGCATCGAACAGGTGCGCGAGCTGTCCGGATCGGTGGCCCGCGAGACGCTGTTCGAGCTGACCGACCTGGTGAGTGACGGCGAGGCCCCCGGCGCGTTCCTGATGCTGGAGGACGTGCTCGACGGTGGCGCCGACCCCGAGCAGTTGCTGCGCGAGCTGGTGACGCACATGCGGTACGCGTGCCTTCTGCAGCAGGGGGCGGGCGTGCGTGACGAATGGGCGTACGCCCCCGACGAGCTCACGCGCCTCGAGGCCCAGGCCAACCGCGTGCCGCCGCGCCTCACCGTGCGCGCACTCGACCTGCTGGCCGACGCCCAGCTGCGCATCCGCCACGGCGGCGCCGACCCGCGCCTGCAACTGGAGCTGATCCTCGCCAAGCTGGCCCGTCCCGAGCTTGACGGCGGCGCGGGCGGCCCGGCTCCCGGCGGCGCCCGCACGGCGCCCGCCGCGCCCCCTGCTGACGTCCCCCGGCTGCGGCCCGCGCCCGACCCGGACCCGCCGCCCGTGGTCGCGTCCGCCCCGCCCGCCGAACCGTCCGCCCCGGCCGCGCCCGCCGAACCGTCCGCCCCGACCGCGCCTGCGCCCGTGGCCGCGGTGCCGGACGCACCCACCCCGCCCGCGGAGCCGGCGCCGCAACCCGACGCCGTCGCGCCTCCTCCTGCGCCCGAGGCACCCCCGGCGCCCACCGGGCCCGTGCCCGCCGACGTCGAGCACGTCACGCGCCTGTGGCCCCAGGTTGTCCAGGCGGTGTCGACGTCCGCTCCGCCCTTGGTGGGCTTTTTGCAGGAGGCGCAGGTGCCGCGCGTCACCGGCGACGTCGTGCACCTGGCCGTCAGTCCCGTGGGCGCCAGCATGCTGGCCCGTCCCGAGTACCGGCGCAGCGTGGAGCACGCCCTGGCGGGGGTGATGGGCCGGCCTTTGCGCGTGGAGGTCGCTGCTGCCGCCGCCGCCCCGGCGCCCCGCCGCCCCGAGGCCTCCGAGCAGCCGCTCGACCTCGATACCCTTCGCCGCGAGCTGATGTCGACGTTCGATGCGACCCCCGAGGACGACGCGTCCTCGTCCGCCAACACCTAGGGAGCGCCGCGCAATGGGCATGAACCCGCAGAAGATGATGAAGCAGATGCAGAAGATGCAGCAGGAGATGGAGCGGGTGCAGACCGCGCTCCAGGAGGAGCACGTCTCGGCCACGGCCGGCGGGGGCGCCGTCACCGCGACGGTCAGCGGCGGGCTGGAGCTCGTGTCGGTGAAGCTGTCGCCCGAGGTGGTCGACCCCGAGGACATCGAGATGCTCGAGGACACCGTCGTGGCCGCCGTCAACGAGGCTCTGCGCCAGGCGCAGGACCTCGCGTCGAAGCGCATGGGCGAGGTCACCGGCGGGCTGTCCGGCCTCGGCCTGCCCGGCTTCTAGGCCGGAGCCGCCACCATCCTCACGCCGTCGCTCGAGCGCCTGGTGGCCGAGCTGTCGCGGCTGCCGGGCATCGGTGCCCGCAGCGCGCAGCGGCTGGCGTTCCACCTCTTGCGCCAGCCCTCCGAGCGCTCGCTGGCGCTGGCCGCCGCGCTCACGGGCCTCGCCGAGCGCATCCACCCGTGCCCGCGGTGCTTCAGCTTCGCCGAGGACGAGCTGTGCCCCATCTGCGCCGACCAGCGCCGCGACCCCTCGCTTCTGTGCGTGGTGGAGGAGCCGTCCGCGATCCTGCCGATCGAGCGCACGTCCGAGTACCGCGGCTACTACCACGTGCTGGGCGGGGCGCTGTCGCCCATCGACGGCGTCGACCCTGACGACCTGCGCATCGCCGAGCTGCTCGCCCGCGTGGAGGCCGAGGGCGTCGCCGAGGTGGTGATCGCCACCAACCCCACCATGACCGGCGAGGCGACGGCGCTCTACCTGGCCGACGCGCTGCGCGGCAAGGTGCGCATCACCCGCCTGGCCTCGGGCCTACCGGTGGGCGCCGACCTGGAGCACGCCGACGAACTCACCCTGGGCCGGGCCCTGCTGGGCCGCCGCGAACTGGCGTAGCGGGGCGCACACAGAGGTACGAATCGCGTACTTGCGCCCCCGCCGACGGCGGGTGTTGCGTCCTCGTGCGAGGGAAATGTACGGTCCACATGGAGGTCGGACAGTGCGTAGACAGAGGATTGTGGCCCTCGGCGCGGCCGCAGCGTGTGCTCTCGGTGCCGGGGTCGTGGTGGTATCCCACGCGAACTCCGAGGCGGAGCCTTCCCCCTCCCTCTACGTGCCTGATTCGCCCGTCGCCCCCGGCGCGCCAACCGCACGTGCGCCCCGCACCACCGACGGCGTGTCGTTCCTTTCACCGACGGCCTCCGCGATCGGCGCCGCGGCCGCACGGCAGCTCCCGAGCGGCTACTCGATCTCCGTCGTCCGCTCGTTGCGGGGTCGTACGGGGCACGGCACGGCCGCGTACGAACACGCCGACGCCCGAGGGCACCGTGGCGACCTCTACCGCATCTCGCACTTCCGGCGCTTCGCCCCGGACGAACTCGACGCACAGCCCGACTTCGTGCGCGGTGAGTCCCCCGCGGGGCGGTACTGGATCACCACCGACGACGACGGGCTTCAGGCCGTCACCGTGCTGACGGCCGCCGGGGTCGCGGTCAGGGTCGATCATTTCTCCGTCACACCGGCCGACCGCGTCGCCATCCCGGCCTTGCTGGACCTGGCGTGGAACACCGCTCGCGACCTCGCGGCCGGCGACCCGTCATCTGGCGCCGCCACGGCGCCGACCTGACGACACGCCGTGACGCCGTGAGCGCCTCCGGCCCGCGCGGCCGTGCGAGGCCGGCGGCGTAGGGAGCCGTGAGCCCCCGCCTCCGCATCAGGGCTCGTGAGTGGGGAACGGTGACAGGGGCGAGCTCCGTTCGAGCGCCGCCACCACGATCACGGCCGGCCGGACGCGATTCTCGCCGCGCGACGCCGGAAACCGGCCCCTTCCACGGCGCCACGCTAAAATTACTGGCTGGCCGTGGCCCCTGACGACAAGGAGACGGCAATCGCCCTGCGTGTGATGAAGTTCGGCGGCAGTTCCGTGGCCGATGCGGAGAAGATCCGCACCGTGGCGCGCCGCATCGCCGACGCGAAGGAGTCGGGGGACGACGTGGTGGCCGTCGTGTCGGCCCGCGGCAAGACCACCGACGGGCTCGTGGCCGACGCGATGGAGATCAGCGCCCGCCCCGATCCGCGCGAGATGGACATGCTGCTGTCGACCGGCGAGCGCATCTCGTGCGCGCTGATGGCGATGGCGCTGCACGACCTGGGGCACGAGGCCGAGTCGTTCACGGGCTCCCAGGCGGGCATCTTCACCGACGCCCAGCACACCAAGGCGCACATCCTCGAGATGCAGCCGCACCGGCTGGAGGAGTCGCTGAAGGCCGGCCGCATCGTGCTGGTGGCGGGCTTCCAGGGCATGTCGAAGGAAGACAAGAACGTCACCACGCTGGGGCGCGGCGGCAGCGACACCACCGCCGTGGCGCTGGCCTCGGCGCTCAACGCGTCGGTGTGCGAGATCCACAGCGACGTCGTCGGCGTCTTCACCGCCGATCCCCGCATCGTGCCGGGCGCCGCCAAGCTGGCGCGCATCACGCACGAGGAGATGCTCGAGATGGCGGCGATGGGGTCGAAGGTGCTGGCCCTTCGCGCCGTCGAGTTCGCCCGCAACCACGACGTGCGCCTCCACGCACGCTCCACGTTCCTGCCCGTCGAGGGCACCTGGATCATCAAGGAGACACCCGATATGGAGCAGGCCATCGTGTCCGGCATCGCGCACCGCAGCGATGAGGCCAAGATCACGGTGACGGGCGTCCGCGACCAGCCCGGCATCGCGGCGGCCATCTTCACGGCCCTCGCGGACGCGCTGATCAACGTGGACACCATCATCCAGAACATCGGCATCCACGGGCACGCCGACCTGTCGTTCACGGTGCCGCTGGTGGAGCTGACTCCCGCCCGCGACGCGCTCGAGAGCGTGCGCGGCACCCTGCAGTTCGACGACGTCATCACCGACGACCAGATCGGCAAGGTCACGCTGGTCGGGGCGGGCATGAAGTCGAACCCCGGCGTGGCCGCCAAGATGTTCCGGGTGCTGGCCGCCGAGGGCATCAACATCCAGATGATCGACACGTCGACCATCCGCATCAGCGTGGTCATCGACCGGCGCGACGTCGAGCGGTCGGTGCGCGCGCTGCACGACGCGTTCGACCTCACGTCCGAGGCCGCCAGGAGGGCCAATGTTTAACGTCGCCGTCGTCGGCGCCACCGGGGCCGTCGGCTCCACCATGCTGCGCGTGCTCGAGGAGCGGGGCTTCCCCGTCAGCGAGCTGCGTCCGCTCGCCAGCGCCCGCAGCGCGGGCAAGAGCATCGAGTTCCTGGGTAAGGACTTCGCGGTGCGCGAGCTGTCGAACACCAGCTTCGAGGGCATCGACATCGCCCTGTTCTCGGCCGGCGGCCCGCGGTCGCGCTCGTTCGCGCCCGCCGCGGTGGAGGCCGGCGCCGTGGTCATCGACAACTCGTCCGCGTACCGCATGGACCCGGACGTGCCGCTGGTGGTGCCCGAGGTCAACGAGGACGCCATCCGCGAGCACCAGGGCATCATCGCCAACCCCAACTGCGTCGCCGCCCCGCTGGTGGTGGCGCTGAAGCCCATCGCCGACGCCGTCGGCCTCGAGCGCGTGGTGCTGTCGAGCTACCAGGCGGTCAGCGGCACGGGCGTCGCCGCCGTGGAGGAACTGCGCGCCCAGGCGGCCGGCTACCTGGCGGGCGACGAGCCCGCGCCGCAGGTGTACCCGCATCCCATCGCGTTCAACGTGCTGCCCCACATCGACGTGTTCGACGAGACCGGCTACACGGGCGAGGAGCGCAAGGTCATCGCCGAGACGCAGAAGATGCTGGGCATGCCCGACCTGCGGGTGAGCGCCACGTGCGTGCGCGTGCCGGTGCTGAACTCGCATTCCGCGTCCGTGCACATCGAGACCACCGAGCCCATCACCGCCGAACGGGCCCGCACGCTGCTGATGGCCGCGCCGGGCGTCGCCCTGCGCGACGAGCCCTCCGCCAACGTCTACCCGCTGCCGCGGGACGCGACGGGCGTGGACGAGGTGCTGATCGGGCGCATCCGCAACGACCTGTCGCACCCCAACGGGCTGGTGCTGTGGTACTCGTCGGACAACCTGCGCAAGGGCGCGGCCACCAACGCCGTGCAGATCGCCGAGTCGCTGGTTACGAAGGGCTGGTTGTAGGCGTCGGCTCGGTCTCCGGTGCCTGGGCGGCGTCCGGCACCGGGGACAGCTCCACCTGATCGAACGGCACCGGGCCGTCGAGCGTCGGTAGCACCCTGCGCCTGATGGGCCTGCCCGCCTTCGCCTCCCCGGCGCAGCGGCGGCACACCGGCACGCGTCCGGGGCGGTCGGCCAGCGTCGCCACGTCGTAGGCAAGGCCGTGGGCCGGATCGGCGCTGCACAGGCCGTCGAGGGGCCGGTCGGCAGGGAACGGCTCGCCTACAAGCTCCCCGGCGCGCGCGGCCTCGCGCAGGCCCGCGTCGAGGGCGGCGAACCCGGCGGGGGCGTCGAACAGGGAACCCGCCAGCTGGGCGGCGGCCCGGCCCGCGCTGTGGTGATGCTGGGCGAGGCTGAGTGCCTCGGCCGCCTCGGGCGGGCCCGCGGCGACGGTCGTGTCGAGCGCCCGCAGGCGGGCGTCGAGCGCGTCGAGACCCAGCACCAGGGCGCCGCGTTCGTGGTCGGCCACCCGCCGTGCCCGGCGCTGCTCGCGTCGCAGGCCCCAGCCCACGGCGGCGGCGGCGCCCAGCACCGCCAGCACGATGAACGCCACCAGCCCGCGCCAGCCGCTGGGGGGGCGCGGCGGGGGCGGCACCGCGATGTCGGCCGCCCGCCTCAAGCGCTCGGATGCGCTGCCCATCTCGTTCACCCGTGCTGCCGTGAACCCGGCCCGCAGCGACCGCGGCGTGCGCAGGCCCGCGGCGCCGACCGGACCGGTGAGGGTGGTCACCAGCAGCGTGCCGTCGTACCCCAGGCGCGCGCGCAGGCGCTGCGCGTACCCGAACACGCCGTCGCCCCGCAGGTCGGTGACGATCGCCAGCTTCACGGGGAAGTCGCGCCCGCGCAGCTCGTCCACCTTCTCCTGCAGCCGGGCCGCGATCGTGGGGGCGACGTCCCTCCCCAGGTCCTCCGTGGCCACGTAGACGTCGCCGTTGGACAGCGCCTCGAACGCCGCCGCGTCGTCCCGCGGGATGGCCCCGGCGGGGGACGTGGCCCCCACCAGCGCCGTGAACAGCGCGGCCACGACCACGACGAACGCGCGCGGGCTCACGACGGCTCCCGCAACGCGGCGGGCATCGGCGACGACACCGACAGCGACCGCAGGGGCTGCGTCAGGCGGGCCAAGAGACCCGGCTCCATCGCGGGCACCAGCCCGCCCAGCGACAGCCGCATCAGCGACACCTGGCCCCGGCTGCGCACCACCCGGAACCCGAAGCGCTCGAGGAACGCGCGGTCGAACAGCGTGTGGTGCTCCTCGAAGCGGGCCTCCCGGGGCACGTCGTCCGAGAACGTCAGGCCGAACACCTCCACGGCCGCCACGCGCCGGGCCTTCAGGTCGGCCAGGGCCTCCAGCACCAGGTGCTCACACACCCCTGCCAGGTCGTCGCCCGCCATGAACACGCACGTGATGAGCGCGGCGTCCCGCGACGGGGGACCCGCCGGCAGGTCGCGCGCCCGCGGGAACGCCCCGGACGGACCGAACTGGATGAACCCCCGGAACCGCCCGCCCTCCTCGATCAGCCGCCCCCAATGCCCGAACGAGCGCTCCACGCCCTGGGCCCAGCGCTCCTTCACGTCGGGGTCCACCACGCGCGACCGGTGCTGCCAGAACACGCAGTGCTCACAGCACTCGGGGGCGTCGCGGCGCGTGGCCGCGCACAGGGGACGGAGCTCGCTCACCCCTTCATGATGCCAACATCGCGCGGCCGACTCGATGAACGCGGGGTAAGCACCGCGGCGTCGGCCAACGCGAAGGGCCGCCTCCCGGTAGGGAGACGGCCCTCGGCCATCGCACGCGTATGCGGACGGACTAGCGTCCGACGACGTCCAGCACGGGCTCCACCGACACCATGTGGCGCTTGAACTGCATCACCGACTGGTCGAGGCCCAGCGCCATGCCGATGAGCTGCGGCAGGTGCAGCACCGGCATGTTGTACTCGGTGGCGTTCGCCTCCTCGGCCTTCTGCTGGTAGGCGTCCATCGCCAGGTGGCACAGGGGGCACGGGGTCACCATGCACTCCGCGCCGGCGTCGCGCGCCTGCGACAGGGCGACGTGCGACTCCTTCAACGCCACCGCCTCGCGGGCGAGGATGATGGGGAAACCGCAGCACTTGGACTTGGCCTCGTAGTCGGCCACCTCGCCGCCCAGGGCTCGGATGAGGCGCTCGAGCGACTGCGGCTGGTCGGGGTCCTCGAAGCCCATCACCGACGACGGCCGCAGCAGCTGGCAGCCGTAGTACGGGGCGACGCGCAGGCCGTTGAGGCCCTTGGGTCCCTGCTTCTCGAGCAGCGACAGCCCCTCTTCGGTGGCGAGGTACCACAGGAGGTGGGTGACGTCGACGGTGCCCTCGTACGGGCGCGCGCCGGCCTTCACCAGCTCCTCGTTGACGGCCTCGAGCACGCGCGGGTCGTCCTTCACGATCTTGTTCGCGCGCCGCAGGTTGAGCGTGCACACGTTGCAGATCGTCATCACGTCGGCACCCATCTCCTCGGCCTGCGAGAGGATGCGGACGTTCAGCGACAGGTACAGGTTGGGCTTGGCCTCGGCGATGTCGCCGGCGCCGCAGCACGTCGCGGCCGGCATCGGCAAGAGGTCGATGTCGAGCATGGGCGCGAGCGCCTTGGTCGTGGCGTTGAGCTCCTTGGAGCTGAACTCCGCGATGCACCCGGGGTAGTAGGCGAACTTCGCCATGCTAGATCGTCTCCTTCACGTTCTTGATGAGCTTCTTGACCTCGCTCAGCCTCTTGATGCGGTGAGGGATCGGCGACGGGGCCTTGCCCTTCTTCATCATCTTCAGCGCGAACGGCACGTCCAGCTGCGACTTGATGGGGTTCGTGAACGGCACCAGCATGGTCTCGTTCAGCTTGCCGCCGGTCTTCATCGAGATGAGGAACGCCTTGGCGTGGCGGGCACCGGGGTCGCCCCAGCTGATGCCCTCGTTGAACGCGATGCCGCCCAGCTTCTCGATGGCGTCGCGCGGGTCGACGCCCTTGGGGCACCGCTCGTTGCAGTACATGCAGCGGGTGCAGTCCCAGATGCCGTGCTGCCCGGAGTACAGCTTGGCGCGCGCGCGGCGCTGGCCGTCACGCTCGTCGCCCGCGAAGCGGTAGCCCCACGCGAACGCGGCGGGGCCGACGAACTCGGGGTCGGCCGCGAACGAGTTGCACTCGCTGTAGCAGGCGGCGCACAGGATGCACTTGCTCTCGTTGTAGATCTTCTGCATCGCCTCCTTCGAGACGATGCGCTCCTTCTCGGGCGGAGGTCCGTCGGGGATCAGGTACGGCTTCACCGACTTGAACTTCTCCCAGAACGGGTCCATGTCGACGACGAGGTCCTTGATCGGCGCGAAGTTGCCGATGGGGTCCACCCGCACCGTCTCGCAGCCGAACTCCTCCTTGACGGCCTCGACCTGCGTCATGCAGGCCAGCACCGTCTTGCCGTTGACGCGGACCGCGCACGATCCGCAGATGGCGCTGCGGCACGAGTAGCGCACGGCCAGCGAGCCGTCCTGCTCGTTCTGCAGCTCGAGCATGGCGTCGAGGATGGTGAACTCGGACTCGTGCTCGAGGTCGAACGACTGCCGGTACGACTCGTCCGAGAAGTCCGGCTGGTAGCGGAAGATGTCGAACGTGGTCTGCGGCATCAGTAGGTCCTCACCTGCGGCTCGAACTTGGTCATGGTGACTTCGGAGTAGTCCAGCCTCACCTTGCCGTCCTCGAGGTACGACAGCGAGTGCTTCATCCAGGTCTCGTCGTCGCGCTCGGGGAAGTCGGTGCGGGAGTGGGCGCCGCGGCTCTCGGTGCGGTTGATGGCCGCGTTCACCATGCAGTCGGCGAGGTCGACCAGGTAGGCCGTCTCGATGGCGTGGATGAGCGACTGGTTGAACGTGCGGCCCTTGTCGCTGATCACCATGGTGGGGACCTTCTCCTTGAGGTCGTCCACCACGACCTTCGCGGCGGCGAGGTCCTCGGCGTTACGGAACACGCCCACCTTGTCCTGCATCATGTCGGCCAGCGGGTCGCGGATGAGGTGCTGCGGCGTGCCCTGCGTGCGCTCGAGGAGGGCGCGCAGCTTCTTCTCGTACTCCAGCGCGGCCTCGGGAGTGGCACCCGACACGTCGCCGTGGCCGTCGTGCACGAAGCGGGCGGCGGCGTCGCCGGTGCGGGCGCCGAACACCACGGCCTCCAGCAGCGAGTTGCCGCCGAGGCGGTTGGCGCCGTGCACCGAGACGCAGGCGCACTCACCGGCCGCGAACAGCCCGGACATGTGCGGAGCGGCTCCCCACGAGTCCACGTGTACGCCACCCATGTGGTAATGGGCGCCGGGGCGGATCGGGATGGGCGCGTCGATGGGGTCGACGCCGGCGAACGCCATGGCCAGCTCGCGGATCTGCGGCAGCCGCTCCATGATCTTCTCGCGGCCGAGGTGACGCAGGTCGAGCATGACGCAGCCGTTGACGCCGCGACCCTCGAGGATCTCGGTGGCCTCCGAGCGCGACACCACGTCGCGGGAGGCGAGCTCGAGCTTGTTGGGCGCGTACTTGCTCATGAAGCGCTCACCCTCGCTGTTGAGGAGGATGCCGCCCTCTCCGCGGGCGCCCTCCGTCACCAGCACGCCGCTGGGGCTCAGCGTCGTGGGGTGGAACTGCATGAACTCCATGTCCTTCAGCGGCACGCCGGCGCGCAGCGCCAGGCTCATGCCGTCACCCGTCGACGCGTGGGCGTTGGTGGACGGGGCGTAGACGCGACCCGCGCCGCCGGTGGCCAGAACCACGGCCTTCGCGCCGATGGTCTCGATGGTGCCGTGCACCATGTCGTACGCCACGACGCCGCAGCACGAGCCCTTGTCGTCGGTGATCAGCTCGGTGACGAAGTACTCCTCGTAGCACGGGATGTCGTACTTCACGCACACGGTGTAGAGCGTGTGCAGGATCACCAGGCCGGTGAGGTCGGCGGCGTAGCAGGTACGCGGGAAGCCGGCGCCACCGAACGGGCGCTGGGCGATCTTGCCGGTGGTCTCGTGCCGGCTGAAGACGGCACCCCAGTGCTCGAGCTGGATGATCTCGCCGGGCGCGTCCGCGCACAGGATCTCGATGGCGTCCTGGTCGCCCAGATAGTCCGAGCCCTTGACGGTGTCGAAGGTGTGGTTGTCGGTGGAGTCGTCGGTCTCGTTGCCGAGCGCGGCGTTGATCCCGCCCTGCGCGGCGCCGGAGTGGCTTCGCACGGGGTGGATCTTCGTCACGAGAGCGACGTCCACGCCGGCCTCGTGAGCCGCGATTGCCGCACGCATCCCCGCCAGACCCGCGCCGACGACGACGACGTCATGGGTGTGCAATCTTCCGCCCCCCTCGCAAAGGTGCATCGATAGGCTGATAACGACCACAGAAGTTACCGCAGTGCCGTGGCGAGCGAGGGGGACAGTTGCCCCTTTCCGCCGCGCCCGATGGGCCAGAGTACCGGGACAGAGGCACCTCGTGGGCGGGCGTCCGTCCGGGGTGGTGCCCGCAGGCCCGCGCGCGCGGGTCCCGAACGCGTGGTCAGGCTATAGTGTCGCCGCTTCGCGGACGCGCCGATGAGCCCTGCGCTCCGGCGGCGACCGCCATATCTCGCCAGAACTGCCACACGAAGGAGAGCCGGATAGTGGCTTATCGCGTCACGTTCATCCCCGGCGACGGGACGGGTCCCGAGATCGCCGAGGCGACCAAGCGGGTTCTCGACGCGACGGGTGTCGATTTCGACTGGGACATCCAGCAGGCCGGCGTCGACATCATGGCCGAGGAGGGTACTCCGCTCCCGCAGGCCACCATCGACTCCATCCTGACGAACAAGATCGGGATCAAGGGCCCGATCACGACACCCGTCGGCACGGGCTTCCGCAGCGTCAACGTGGCCCTGCGGAAGATCTGCAACCTGTACGCCTGCGTCCGTCCCACCAAGTACTACGACGGTGTACGCACCAAGTACAAGGACGTGGACCTCGTATTCATCCGCGAGAACACCGAGGACCTGTACGCGGGCATCGAGTTCGAGCGCGACACCCCCGAGACGGGCAAGCTCATCGAGTACCTCCGGGACATCAACCCGGACGCGTCGTTCGGTGAGGGCACGGGCATCTCGATCAAGCCCATCTCGGTCGAGGGTTCTCGCCGCATCGTGGAGTACGCATTCCAGTACGCCCGCGACAACGGGCGCAAGAAGGTCACGGCCGTGCACAAGGCCAACATCATGAAGTTCACGGACGGTCTGTTCCTCGAGATCGCCACCCAGGTCGCTGCCGAGAACCCGGACATCGAGTTCGAGGAGCGCATCGTCGACAACATGTGCATGCAGCTGGTGCAGAAGCCCGAGCTGTATGACGTGCTGGTGCTTCCGAACCTCTACGGCGACGTGCTGAGCGACCTCGGCGCCGGCCTCACCGGTGGCCTGGGCGTCGCGCCCGGCGCGAACATCGGCACCAACGCCGCGCTGTTCGAGCCCACGCACGGCTCCGCTCCCAAGTACGCCGGGCAGAACAAGGTGAACCCGATGGCCATGATGCTGTCGGGCGTCATGATGCTGCGGTACCTGAAGGAGAACGAGGCCGCGGACAAGATGGAGAACGCCATCGCCGCGATCATCAAGGAGGGCAAGACGGTCACGTACGACATGAAGCCCGACCGCAACGACCCGACGGCCGTGGGCACCAGCGAGGTGGCCGACGGCATCATCGCCAAGATGGAAGAGGCATAGATGGCTACCCCGCTTCGAGTCGCCGTCACCGGCGCCGCCGGCCAGATCGGCTACGCCCTGCTCCCCCGCATCGCCGCGGGCGAGATGTTCGGCAAGGACCAGCCGATCGAGCTGCGGCTGCTGGAGATCCCGGTGGAGCAGGTGCAGAAGGCCCTTCAGGGCGTCGCGATGGAGCTGGACGACTGCGCGTTCCCGCTGCTTTCCCGCATCGTCTGCACCGACGATCCGCGTGAGGCCTTCGGCGACGCCGACTGGTGCCTGCTGGTGGGTTCCAAGCCCCGCGGTCCGGGCATGGAGCGCGCCGACCTGCTGAAGGACAACGGCAAGATCTTCATCGCCCAGGGCAAGGCCATCGACGAGGTGGGCGCCGCGGACGTGAAGGCCGTCGTGGTGGGCAACCCGTGCAACACCAACGCCATGATCGCGGCGAACCAGTTCACGCGCATCCCGCGCGAGTCGATCACGGCGATGACCCGCCTCGACCAGAACCGCGCCGCCAGCCAGCTGGCGCAGAAGGCCGGGGTCGCGGTGACCGAGGTCGACGACATCGTGATCTACGGCAACCACTCGCCGTCGATGTTCGCCGACTACTTCCACGCCACCATCGGCGGGAAGCCCGCCACCGACGTCATCACCGACGCCGCGTGGCTGCAGGAGGACTTCCTGCCTAAGGTCGGTAAGCGCGGCGCCGAGATCATCGCGGCCCGCGGCCTGTCGAGCGCCATGTCGGCGGCCAACGCGCTGATCGACCACGTCAAGTCGCTGTACACCCCCAGCGACGACGTGCACTCCATCGCGGTGCCCAGCGACGGCAGCTACGGCTTCGCCGACGGCGTGTGGGCGTCCGTGCCCGTGAAGACCACGGGCAAGGGCGTGTACGAGGTGCAGAAGGGCCTCACGCACGACGCGTTCGCCCAGGGCAAGATCGACGCCTCCAACGCCGAGCTGGTGGAGGAGCGCGAGACGGTGGCCGAGCTGCTCTAAGCCGCGTCGCCCGGTACGTGTTCGTCCGAAGGGGGCCCCACCGGGCCCCCTTCGCCGTTCTCAGGCCTCGTCCGCCTCGGGTGGCACCGGCGTGGGGCGCCCGTCGGAGTCGACGGCGACCATGGTGAAGTGGCCTTCGACGCACAGCTCGCGGCCGGCGGTGTCGAGCCGCTCGCGCCACACGTCCACCTTCACCCGCAGTGACGACGTGCCCACCCGCACCACGTTGGCGTCCACCTCCACCAGCTCGCCGACGCGGATGGGGCGGCGGAACTCGATGCCCTCCATCGCCACGGTCACCACGGGGCCGTGTACGCGCCGCATCGCCGCGTAGGCCGAGGCCTTGTCCATCCAGCCCACCAGCGTGCCGGCGAACAGCGTGCCCAGCGAGTTGCTGTCCGACGGGAACACCGACTGCAACAGGGTGGCGCGCATGGGGCTCCTCGCAGAGGGGGCGGGCGGGGGGCCCAGCCTACCCCCGGGGGTCAGCGCTTGGTGCGCGTCACCCGCTTCTTCACCGGGGCCTTGGCGGTGCGCGACACCGTGAACCAGCTCTGCGCCTTCGCGGTGGCCGTGTAGCGCTTGCGGGCGCCGATGTAGGGCCACACGCGCCACAGGTACCGCTGGCCCTTCTTCAGCTTCTTCGCCGAGACCACGTACGCGTTGCGGCGCGGGAACGCCGACACGACCTTGACGAAGCGGGTGCCCTGCATGCGGTACACCTGCACGTTGTAGACGGTCGCGCCGCGGTAGCGGGGCCAGCTGAGGCGGGGCGCCAGCGTGCGCACCGTCGCGCCGGCCTTCGGCCGCGAGCGCGCGGCGCCGATGGTGGCGACGACCAGCTTGGTGGTGCCCGGGCGGACGGACGTGGTGGTGGCGGGCGGGGCGCCGGCGATCGGAGCGGGCACAGGCCCGGGCGCGGGCGGCGCGGCGACGCGGAACGCCACGTCGGCGGGCGCGCTGAGGTTGCCGGCGGCGTCCGCCTGCACCAGGCGGAACGTGTACGCACCGGGCGGGAGCGCCGCGGGCAGGCGCATCGGGGCGGCGGCGACGCTGCCGGGGCCCAGGCGCGTGTCGCCCGCGGGACCGAGCACCTGCCAGCGGAACGTGCCGCCGGGCTCACCGGCCGTCCACGTGAACACCGGCTGTGCGTCGCCGTCGGCGCTGGCGCCGGTGAGGCCCGCGGGCGCGGGCGGCGGGGTGCCGTCTACGGTAAACAGCACGATCGCGTACTGGCCGTCGGTGCCCAGCGCGTTGCGCTGCCGCACCTTGAGCCGGTACGCGCCGTCGTCGAGCGCGGAGGGCGCCACGGTGCCACTGGGGCTGGGGGCGCCGGACTGCACCGGGGTCGTGGATCCGTCCGGGACGAAGCCCTCGAGTACCCAACTGAACATGGCGTTGGGCAGGCCGGACGCCTGGAATACGGGCGTGCGCGTGGCGACGAGGCCGCTGGGCCCGCTGACCTGGGGCGCGTCGGGGGCCGTGGTGTCGACGCGGAACGCGATGGTGTCGGAGCGGGAGGTGAGGCCGGCGCCGTCCACGGCGCGCAGCTGCCACGTGTGCTGTCCACTGGAGAGATCGGGCACCTTCTGCTGGGTCACCTTCTCACCCGTATCCAGCCTGCCATTGTTGTTCTCGTCGATGAACTCGAGGTCGGGAAGCGGGATCGAGTACTCGGCAAGCTCGAGGCCGTTGCTCGAAAGTGGTTTCACCTCGAACGACTTCGCGTTGTCGATCCACACCTCGTACCGCTGCATGCCCGTGCCGGTCTCCGTGGAGCGGGGCCACGAGAACGTGGGGCGGCGCGTGTTCACCGTCTCCGCTGGCATCGTGGGCATGGGCTTGCCCGGGGCGATGGTGTCGACCACGGTGTAGCGGACCGTCTTGGCGTTGGTGTTGCCCGCCACGTCGCTGCCCGCGTATGTGATGACGCGGTCACCGAGCTGGGTCGCGTCGCGCGTCATCGGGATGGCGTCGGTGACCGGGGTGCCCGACCCCAGAGGACCCTGTTGGGGGGCGAGGTTGACCGTCCGGGTTCCGATGCGCATGGTGGTCGTGCAGCCCGCCAGCCCCGACGTCTCGCGGTCGATCGCGCAGCCCGGCGTGAACGTGAACGCCGAAGCCGGGCCGAGCTCGATGCGAGGCGAGCCGCCGCCGGGCGCCAGCGACGTGCCGGTCCAGGTCCAGGCAGACGGGCCGTCCAGCGGGCCGTTGGACGGTGGTACGGCGAAGTACATGGCGGGCGGCTGGTTGTCGACGCCGAGAAACATGGCGGGGACGGTGGTGGTGTTGCCCGCGGCATCGCTGACCGTGTGCTCGGGCAGCGGGGTGTCCTTCGTGGGGTGCTCGAACGGGCCCTCGTCGGCCGGGCACGGCGCGGCATCCTCCGGCATGCAGTCGTAGTGCACCACAACGGCCTGCCGCACCCAGCCAGCCGCATTGGGGGTCACTGGAGCGGAATTGATGGGGTCCAGGAACTGCCGGCGGAGGATCGGCGGGATCTTGTCGACCGTGAACGCGACGGACTCGGTCGGGGGCGGGTCCGTGGGTGGAGCCGTAGCCGGCGGAGTCTCGTCCACATCGAAGCGGTACGTGCCGGAGCCGACGGCGATGGGGCCCGCGGACGTCGCCGGGCCGCTGTCCGAGCCCACGGTCGCGCCGGTGCCCGTGTTGACCAGGCGCCACGTGAACGTGGTGCCGCCCGCGGTCGGCGCCCACGCCACCGACGGGTTCTGGTTGGACAGCGGCGCCGGGGCGGACGTGATGACCGCGGCCCCGGCGGGCATGGCCCAGGCCAGCGCGGCGGCGGCGCCGAGGGTCACAAGGCTCGTACGGGAGGGAAAAGCGGGCAAAGAATCACCTGGTCCGAAGTCTCGGGGCGATCCTAAGCCCGCGCGGCCCATTCGCCCTCATGCCAGGCGGGGGGTTTTCGCGCCGGAGGGCTGTACGAAAGGGGGGACGGCACGGCGGCTCACGCCGCAGCGAGCTGCTCCAGCCACGGCACCAGGCGGCGATACACGGCGGCCCGCATCTCGTGCGCACCCGCCACCAGCCCGTCGAGGTCGGTCCAGCGGTGGTCCTGGAACTCCTCGCTGGCGCTGAGGTCGATGCGCAGGTCGCCCCGGGGACGCACGGCGAACCAGCGCTGCACCTGCCCGCGGCGCCCGTCGTGGCGCCCGTCGCGCACGACGGCGGGCCACTCGTACGCCAGCCACTCGGGGAACTCGCCGATCACCTCCACCTGGTCGGCGGTGATTCCGGTCTCCTCCCACAGCTCGCGCAGGCCGCCGTCCAGGGGTTCCTCGCCGACGTCGAGGCCGCCCTGGGGAAGCTGCCAGTTGCCGGGGCGGTCGCTGCGCTCGAACGTCAGCACGCGGCCGTCGCGGCCGACGACGGCGACGCCCACGTTGGCGCGGAAATGCTGGCTGGGCGACACCGGCGCAGCCTACTGGGCGATCACCACCTGGGCGATGTCGACGTGGGCGGTGCCGCCGATGCGGGCGTCGCGCGTGTACCCCACCTGCAGCGTGTCGGGCGGCGGGCCGGGCGCGTGCGTGGCGCCCGCGAACGTCACGGGTGCGCGGCCGTCGACGCTGAGCGCGGCCCTGCCGGCGGGCCCGGATGCCCACGTCACGCGCAGCAACACCGTGTGCCAGGCCCCGTCCGCGACGCGCGGCCCGGGCACCACGTGCGGGCGCCCGTCCGGGCCGGTCCCCAGTTGCAGCACAATCCGGCCGCCGTCGAGCATCAGCGCGACGGCCGGGACGGCGTCGCGCCGCGACGACGACCACTTCGCGAGCGCCTGCCAGCGCCGGGTGAGGGGCACGCGCCCGGTGCGGAACACGACGGTGTACGCGCGCACCGAGCCCTCGGCCGGGCGTTCGACGAGGGCCAGGGCGGCGCCGTTGGTGTCGTCCCACAGGTGGTCGCGGGCGCCGACGGTGAAGCGCACCAGCCGGCGGTCGCCGCTGGCCAGCACCCGCACGGAGCCGGCCCGGGCCGCGTGGACGACGTCCCAGTGCGGCAGGCCGGGGTCGGCGAAGCGCTCGTCCAGCAGGGGCGTCGGTGCTGCCTGCCGGGTCGGCGCCGGTATCGACGCCGCGCCCTGCGCCTGCGGCACGCCGGCGGGCGTGGTGGCGAGCGCCCAGGCGGACGTCGCGGCGGCGGCCGCGGCCACGAGCGCCGCGCCGATGGGCGCCGGCCTCACCTGTGGCGCCTTAGCGCAGTCCCAGGATGAACAGCGCCATCAGCACGCACGAGGCGGAGACGGCGGCCAGCTCGAGTCGGTGCTGGGCGACGCGGGCGAGGGCGCCCAGCGACGCGCGGCGACCCAGGCCCGTGGCGGCCGCCAGGAGGCCCGTCAGCAGGGCCACGGCCAACAGGCCCAGCGAGATGATCGCGCCGTTGCCGTTGGACGCGTCGGCCTCGGCGGCCACGACGGGGACGGGCGCGTTGCCCGCGGCGGTGGCCACCTGCTCGGCCAGGCCGCCGGTCTCGCGCATGGCACGCGACGTGTTGCGCGCCCCGGCGAGGGCGGCACGCCGGGCCGCGGCCGCGCGCAGCGCCTTCTGGCGCCTGATCTCGCGCTGACGGGCGATGCGGGCGGCGCGCTGCCGGGCCCGGGCGGCGGCAGCCTCACGGGCCCGCTGCTGCTGGATCTGCTCGGGCGTCGGCCCGCTGGGCTCCACCGGCGTCGGCGTGGCCGGCGTGACCGGGGAAGGAGTCGGCGAGGGGGCGGGGCGTGACGGTGCGGGGGCGGGGCGCGACGGTGCCGGGGCGGGGCGCGACGGTGCCGCGGGCACCGGGTCCGGCGCCTGCGGCACGGGATCGGGCGCGCCCGGCAGGTCCTGCGCCACGAGCGGGGCGGCCCCGATGGCCAGCCACATCAAGACGCCCGCCGCGAGCGCCTTCCAGGTCACGCGCCGCGTCAACTGGCGCCGTCTCCCCGCAGCACGCGCGGGACGGTCTGGAGGATGAGGCGGATGTCCCACCACAGCGACCAGTTGGTGACGTACATGTAGTCGAGGCGCACCATCTCGTCGAATGGTACGTCGTTGCGGCCGCGAACCTGCCACAGGCCGGTGATGCCGGGCTTGATGTCCAGCCGCTTGCGGCCCCAACCCTGGATCTGCACGGCCTCGTGGGTCACGAACGGGCGCGGCCCCACCACGCTCATGTCGCCGCTGAGCACGTTGAACAGCTGCGGCAGCTCATCCAGGCTCGTCTTGCGCAGGAAGCGGCCGGTGCGCGTGACGCGCGGGTCGTTCTTCATCTTGAACAGGGGGCCGGAGCCCTCCATCTCGTTGCGGTCGGCCAGGCCCATGCGCTGCGCCTCGGCGTCCTGCACCATGCTGCGGAACTTCAGGATGTGGAACGGGCGCCCGTTGGAACCCAGCCGCTCCTGGCGGAAGAACACCGGGCCGCGGGAGTCGAGCTTGACGGCCACGGCGATGGCGGCGAGCACCGGCGCCAGCACCACCAGCGCGCCGGCGGCCACGATGAGGTCGAGCGCACGCTTGGCGGCCCGCGCGCCGTGCGACAGCTGGGCGCTGCGCAGGTCGAGCAGCGGCACGCCGTTGATCTCGCTGAGGGTGGAGTGCGCCGGGGTGATCTCGAAGTACCGCGGCACGATGCTGATGGGCAGGCGGCCGAACTTGGACGTGCGGATCGACTCGAGCACCTGGTGGGTGGGGGACGAGCTGAATGCCAGCACCAGGCGGGTCGCGTCGGTCTCGCGCAGCGCCGGCGTGATGCCCTGCGACTCCGGCAGCACCGGGATGTCCTTCAGCGAGTCGCGCAGCGGGATGGGGTCGTCGTCGACGAAGCCCACCACCCGGATGCCGTGGCCGCTGGTGCGGATGCGCTCGGCGAGCGTCTGGCCCATCTGCCCGGCGCCGTAGATGAGGACGCGCTCCGGGTTGCGGTGCCGGGCGTACGCGCGCACGGCGCCGCGCATGGCCAGGCCGAGCACGAACGCCAGCGACAGCCAGGCGGCCATGGCGATGGCCTCGGGGCGGCCGAAGCTGCCGGGCCGCAGCAGCAGGCCGAAGAACAGCCACGCCAGGGTCAGCAGCGCCAGGGCGCTGGCGATGGCGCGGGCCTCGTCCAGCACCGACGTGGTGAGCGCGCGGAACCCGTACAGGTTGAACAGCGCGAACACCATGGGCGCGATGGCCGCGAACAGCAGGCCAGACTTCATCGCGAAGCCGTCGCTGGGGAAGCCCCACAGCTGGCTGGAGGCCAGCAGCACCAACGCGACGCCGGTGAACGCGCCCAGGTCGCACAGCATCAGCAGCGACGCCGTGCGGCGGCATTCGGCCTCGTAGCGCCGGCTCGGGGTCCACCCATCGGCGCCGGCGGGGGGCGGCGAAAGCGTGGTCTCCAGACCAGTGGGCAGCGTTGTGCTCATCGAGCGTCCATTCCGTGACGTGTTCCGGTAAGCGAACAAAGCGATCTCATGGTAGATACCGCCCCGTCGCCGACGTGCTACCCGCAGGGCTGGACCCGTACCTGTACGAATGCCGGGGACGCGTCGACGACCCACCCTTCGTCGCCTTGCGCGGCCCCGGTCGTTTTCCCTACGGTGCGGGCGATGTCCGGCTCTCTTACATCTATCGGCGTCACGATGGTTGCCGACACGCTTCCGTTGGGCGGAGCCGAATCCTTACAACTGCGCGTGCTCTCCGGGCTCGACCGCAGCCGCTTCCACGCGTCGGTGGTCTGCCTGCGCGAGGCGGGCGTGATGGCGCCGCGGTTCGAGGAGGCGGGCGTCGACGTGCACGTGATGGGGCGGCGGGGCGCGGCGCACCTGGCCACCGTGCCGGCCCTGGCGCGTGAGCTGCGCCGCCGCCGCACCGACGTGGTGCTGCTGACCACCCACCACGCCACGCTGATGTTCGCGCCGCCCGCGGCCCGCCTGGCCGGTGCCGGTCTGGTGCTGGGGCTGCATCAGACCGGGGGGAAGGCCATCGGCATCCCCAGCTTCCCCCGCCACAGCGTCGAGGGCGCGTTCCTGCTGGACGCGCTGGTGGTGCTGACCCGGGCGCAGGTGGACTACCTGCGGGCCGAGGAGGGCTTCCTGCGGTTCCCGTGGCGCCGGGCCCCCATCGCGGTGATCCCCAACGGCGTCGACATCCCCCCGCCGGCCACCGCGGACGAGCGGGCGCAGGCGCGCCACGAGCTCGGGCTCGACCCCGGCGACCTCGCCGTCGGCATCGTCGCGGCGCTGCGGCCCGAGAAGGACCACGAGCTGCTGATGCGCGCCGCGGCCCGGATGGCGGGCGATCACCCCGCGCTGCGGCTGGTGTTGATCGGCAGCGGCGCGCGCGACGCCGAGCTGCGCGCCGAGGCGCAGCGACTGGGCATCGGCGACCGCACCGTGTTCGCCGGTTTCCGTCCCGACGCCGTGCAGCTGGCGTGCGGCCTCGACGTCGCGTGCCTGGTGTCGGTGCAGGAGACGTTCCCCACGTCGGTGATCGAGGCGATGGCGGCGGGCGTGCCCGTGGTGATGACCGACCCGCCGGGCGTGCCGCCCCTGGTGGACGACGGCGTCACGGGTTTCCGCATCCGGGTCGGCGACGAGGACGCCCTCGTCGACCGGCTGGGGCGCCTGCTGGGCGACGCGGGCGCCCGCGCCCGGATGGGCGCGGCGGCGCGGCACCGGGCCGCCACCGAGTACCCCCTCACCCGCACGGTGGACCGCTACGCGCAGGTGTTCGCCGCGGTCGCCGCCCGCCGCGGCCGCGCGGGCGTCAGCGGCGCGACCGGCGCGGGCCCAGCAGGTCGGTGAGCACCCGCTGGGTCTCGGCCACGCTGCGCTCCAGCGTGAAGTGGGCCTCCAGCCGGCGCCGGCCCGCGTCACCCATGGCGCGGCGGCGCTCGGGGTCGCTGAGCACCCGCACGATGGCGTCGGCCAGCCCGCGCGGGTCGCGCGGCGGCACCAGGTGACCGGTCTCGCCGTCCTCCACCATCTCGGGCAGCCCGCCGATGGACGTGCACACCGCCGGCAGCCCCGCCGTCATCGCCTCGAGGATCGCGAACGGGAAGCACTCGATGGTGTACGACGACAGCACGGCCACGTCGATCAGCCGCAGCATCACGTCCACGTCGCTGCGCATGCCGGCGAACACCACGCGGTCGCCGAGCCCCAGCTCGGCCGCCAGCTGCTCGAGCTGCGGCCGCAGCGGGCCGTCGCCCACCACCAGCAGCTTCGCGGACGGGTGGGCGTCGACCACCAGGCGCCCCGCCCGCAGGAACGTGGCGTGGTCCTTCTCGGTGCGCAGCACCGCCAGGATGCCCACCACGTCGTCGCCGGGCGCGATGCCCAGCTCGGCCGCCACGGGCTCGGTGCGCGCCGTGCGGCGACCGTCGGGCGAGTACTCGGCCGGGTCCACCCCGTTGTGGATGACGCGGATCTTCGCGCCCGGGATGCCCAGCTCGTTGACCAGATACGGCACCTGCCCGAACGCGACGCCCAGGAACGCGTCGCTCATGCGGGTGATGACGGGGCCCAGCACGCGCTCGCGGTGACGTCGTTTCACATCCCCGCAGTTATGCTTCCACACCACGGTCATCGGCACGCGGGCGATCCGTGCCGCCAGGGCCCCCAGCATCTCCGCGTTGAAACCCCGCGTGATCACCATGTCGGGGCGGTGCCGCCGCATCAGGCGCACCAGGTCACCCACCGCACCGCCCAGCCGCTTGTCCGATCGATCGAGCGAGTCCACACCGATGCCCGCATCCTTCACCGCATCAAAGAACGGCCCGCGCTCCTTGATGCAGACCACGCGCGCGGTGAACCGGGCGGGGTCCAGTTGAGGCAGCACGCGCGCCAGGTGGCGCTCGGCGCCCCCCACGCTGAGGCTGGGGACCACGAACAAGAGCCGTGCGGGTTCGGCGGGGTGCTTCGTTGACATCGTCGGACGATTCCTCCGTCTCGCGTGACCGCGCGGGTGGGGCCGTGCTCTGGGCGAGCATCGGCTGGTACTCGTCGTTCATCCTCTCATTCGTCTTCAGCCTGGTGACCGCCCGGCTGCTGACGCCCGCCGAGTTCGGCCTGGTGGGGATGGTGCTGGTGATCGTGGTGGTGGCCCAGCTGTTCGCCGACTCGGGCACGCGCGCCGCGCTGGTGCACCGGGAGGGGGACGACCTGGCGGACGCGGTGTCCACCGCGATGGTGTCCGTGCCGCTGGCGGGCTTCGTCGGCTCGTGCGTGATCGCGGCGTGCAGCTCGCTGATCGCGAGCTTCTACCACGAGCCGCGGCTGGTGTGGATCGCGTTCACGATGTCGTGGCTCTTGTTCATCTTCTCGCTGTCCATCGTGCCGGACGCGCTGCTGCAGCGACGGCTCGACCTGCGCATCCGCCGGGCGGTCATCGACCCCCTGTCCATCGTCGGGTACGGCGTCACCGTGATCGTGCTGGCGCTGGCCGGCCTGGGTCCGTGGTCGCTGGTCATCGGCCAGTTCGTCAGCTTCACCATCATCACGGCGGGCGCGTGGTGGCTGGCCAAGCCGCGCTTCCGCAAGGGCCGCCCCAGCTGGGACGTGTACCGCAGCATCGCCCGCTACGGGCGGGGCCTGCTAGCCGCCAACATGGTGGAGTCGGTCGAGGCGCAGGCCGCCCCGGTGGTGCTGGGCCGCGGCGTCGACACGCACGCCGTGGGCCTGTGGCAGGCCGGCATGCGGCTGGGCAAGCTGCCGCTCACCGGCATCGTCCAGGTCACCGGCGGCGTGGTGTTCTCGGCGCTGTCGCGCCTGAAGCACGACCTGCCCCGCTTCCGCGCCGTGGCGTCCGAGGCGCTGCAGATGAACAGCATGCTGATCGTGCCGGTGGGCGTCACGTTCATGACGATGGGCGTGCCGATCATGGGCGTCGTGTACGGCAGCGAGTGGCGCGGCGCCGGCGTCGTGCTGCAGTTCATCGGCTTCTGGGCGATCTGCCTGGGTCTGTCCGACAACGGGCGCGAGATCTTCAAGGCGCTGGGCCGTCCCATGCTGGTGGCCCGCGGCGCCGCGTTCGAGACCGCCGCGGCCATCCTCTACCTGGGCGTGCTGTGGGGCACGGGGCACCTGTCGTTGTGGGCCGTCGCCCTGGGGCGCGCCATCAGCGGCGGCGTGCTGGCGTGCACGTACATCGTGCAGGCGCACCGGCTGGGCGCGCTGAGGGTGGGCGAGCAGTGGCGTGCGGTGCGCGCGTCGATGGGGGCCGGCCTGGTGCAGGCCGGGGTCATGTGGGGGCTGCACTGGTACCTGTCGCACGAGTGGCCCCACTGGGACGTGGTCGACGGCTTCGTGCCCACCATCGCGGGCCTCGGCGTCGTGCTCGCGGTCTTCCTCGTGGGCGTGGCCGTCTACGCCGTCACCCTGTGGATGCTGGACCGCGAGAGCATCCGGCGGCTGCGCAAGAACCTCCAGACCAGCATCGCGGGGCGGCGGGCCTGACCCGGCCGCCCCGCGCGGGGTGCTACTTGTTGACGCGGGTGAGCACCACGCCGAGCGTGTTGGCGTTGACGCGCTCCAGAAGGTCGCGGGCCTCGACCGCGTCCTTCGCCCCGGTGGAGTTGGAGTCGACCACCAGGATGGTCTGGTCGCACAGCGAGCACACCACCTGGCTCTCGGCGGCCGTCAGAAGCGACGGGGTGTCCAGCACGATCAGGTCGGCCAGCGGCGCGGCCTGCTCGAGCAGCGCGCGCATGCGCTCGCTGGACATCAGCGAGTACGGGTCGGACGACGGGCCGCCGGCCGGCAGCACCGACATGTTGGGGATGCCCGACGGCACCAGCTCGTCCTCGAGCGTGCGCTCGCCGCCGCGGCCGAGGATGGCCGCGAGCCCGCCCTTGCGGCCCTTGCCGGCGGTACCACCCGCGGCTTGGCGCAGGTTGGCGTCGATCAGGATGACCCGGTCGCCCAGGCCGGCGCGGATGCGCGCCAGGTTGCTGGCCACCATGGTCTTGCCCTCGTCCTGCACCGCGCTGGTGACCGCCAGGGTCTGCGCCTGACCCGGCATCAGCGACAGGCCGCTGGACAGGGCCCGCAGGTCTTCCGCCCGCTGCTCGGCGTTGCCGGTGGACACGGTGGCGAGCGTCGGCAGGTCGAGCCGGGCGCGCACCTCCTCGGGGGAGTCCACGCGCGACTGGAGCGATCCCAGCACCATCGCGACCACGATGCCGAGGATGCCGCCGCCGATGAAGCCCAGCATGGTGTTGCGCACGATGCCGGGCGAGCTCTCCTGCGCCTGCTGGGCGCTCTGGTACACGGACGCGGCCCGGCTGTTGCCGGCCGCGCCGCGCAGGCTCTCGATCTGGCTGGTGAGCGACGAGTTCTCGGACTGCAGCAGCCGGATGGTGGCCTGACGCTCCACCCGCTGGGCGGGGGTGAGGCCCGAGCCCGAGTCGAGCTCGGCCTGCGCGGTGGCGATCTCGGTGTTGTTGCTCTGGAACTCGCGCTGAAGCGGGTCGATGGTGTCGTCGAACTGCTTCTTGAACAGCGTGGTCAGCGACTTCTCGAACGCCTTCGCGAACTTGGCCGACCCCGTGATGGCGTCGTCCTCGCCCGGCGCCGTCGCCGTGATGTAGATCACGGGGCCGTCCGCGACGTTGGACGCGGTGATGTCGACGTCGTCGGGAAGGCCGGCGCTGGCGCGCAACGGGGCCTGGTTGGCGGGGCTGTTGAGGAACTCCACGTACGACCGCGCGGTGACGGCGTCCTGCTCCGGCGCGTTGCCCCCGTCCTGCGTGGACGATCCGACGAACATGGTCGTCTGGGCGCTGTACGTCGATTCCTTGGTGAGGCTCAAGAGCAGCGCCGACACGGCACCGATCACCGCGATCAGCACCACCAGCGTGCGCCAGCGACGGATCGCGTCGAGCTGTTTGAGCAGTTCCTCCACGGGTGAGCCGGTCCTTTCGTCGCCGGGCGCGGGCGATCGCAGCGAGCGTGCACGCCGCGGGGATCGTAGTGGCCGAAACGCGCCTGCGTCGCCCCGTACGGGCACGGATACGCGATTCCCTCCCCGCGGACGGGCCCGGCGGGCCCGGCACCTAACCGTGTGTCGGTCGTGAGAGTTCCAAACTCTCCACCCACGGCTAGGTGGGAGGCTCGACCCCTTGGTGTGGGTCGTCACGATGTTCTCGGGGTACCGTGGTGACAGCCCGGCGAACCCACGTGCGTCGGTATGCATCCGGAGGTGCCACCCATGACAAGTCCCGCAAGGAGCGCCCGACCCGTACTGCAGCTGATGCTGCTCGCGGTGGTCGCGGCGATGATGGCCGCGATGGCGTCCCTCGCGTCGGCCGCACCGGCCACGCAGGTGTGGACGGGCCACTCCGGCGGCGCCACGCCCGACATCGAGCGCACGGGCGTCGAGATCTTCAAGACCGACGGCTCGCCCGTCACCGTGTCCAGCGGTGAGGTGGGCACCCTCAACTTCACCATCAACGGCGTCCCGTACGTCGGCCTGTGCGTCGACACCGCCCGCGCGTTCGACGACAGCGCGGCGTCGGTGGACGTGAGCGCCGTCACGGCTCCCACCCACACGGACCGCGCGGTGGCGTGGATCATCTCCAACCTGCCGCAGGGCGCCACGACGCCCGACAAGGCCTCGAAGGCCGCCGCCTCGCAGATCGCCGTGTGGCTGCTGCGCGGTCAGGTGAACGCCGACAACCCCAGCAACGACGCGGCCCTCAACGCCGCGGCGAAGGCGCTGCGTGACGAGGCCCTGGCCGCCACCGACGTTCCCGCCTCGCTGGTGATCACCCCGTCGGCTCCCGCCGCCGGTGCCACCACCACGCAGGTCACCATCTCGGCCCGTCCCGGCGCCGTCGTGACGCTGTCGGTCACGTCCGGCAACGGCACGCTGTCGGCCGCGCAGGTCACCATCGGCGCGTCGGGCACGGCCATGGTCACGCTGACCACCACCGGCCCCGGCACCGTCGCACTGGCCGCCCGCACCGCGGGTGACCCCGTGCTGTACCGCGTCGACCCGGTCAAGGACACGCAGACCACGTCGTACGCCGCCCCGGTCGTGCTGGACGCCGCCACCAACGTGACGTTCACCGCCGCGCCGACCACGGTCACCACGCCGTCGACGCCGACGTCCACGCCGGCCCCGGCGCCGTCCTCGGCGCCCGCCCCGGCCCCCGCCCCGACCGTGGTGGTGGCCCAGGCCCCGCGTGCCGCGCTGCACATCGTGAAGGCGGGTCCCGCGCGGGCCACCGCCGGCATGACGCTGCGGTACACGGTGAAGGTCACGAACACCGGCAAGGCCCCCGCCCGCAACGTGGTCGTCACCGACCGCCTGCCCGGTGGCATGACGCTGGTGGGTCGCCAGGGCACGCGCTCCGGCGCCTCGGTGAGCTTCCGCGTCGGCACGCTGGCGCCCGGCGCCAGCAAGGTCATCCAGGTCACCGTGCGTTCGCGCACCGGCCTGGTGGGTCGCCGCGTCAACGTGGCCACCGCCACCGCGACGGGTGTCGCCCGCGTCACCGCCCGTGCCGCCACGCGCTTCGTCGGCCCCAAGGCCCGCACGCAGCCCGCCGTGGTCGCCCCGGCCGTCACCGGCTGACGTAGACCCCCCGATACGAGGGACCGCTAGGGTCCCGGCCGCGAGCAGCGGTCGGGGCCCTTTCGCGTTTTCGCGGCCCGGTGCGGCCGTCGCCCGCCCCCACGTGCCGTCCGACATCGTCCCCGGGGGGAGCTCATGAAGCACCTGATCCACGCGCGCGTCGCGGCGTCCGCCATCGCGGCCTTCACGGCGGTCCCGGCGGCGTCGTCGGTCGCCGCGTCCGCCGCGCCCGCCCCGCCCGCGCAGCTGGCCCGGGTGCTGGTGCCGGTGACGGCGCACGCCCGCCCGTCGGAGCGCTCGCGGGTGGTGATGAGGGTGTCGCCGTACACCGATTTCACGCGTGACGCGCACGTGCTGCTGGTGACCGAGCGGCGTCTCGAGCGGCCCGGCCGGCGGTGGGTGAGGGTGCGGCTGCCCCGGCGGCCCAACGGCAGCCAGGGCTGGATCCGTGAGGAGTTCGTGGTGCTGGCCCGCACGACCACGCGCATCGTGGTGCGCGTGCGCCCGCGCCGCGTCGAGGTGTGGCGCGGAGATCGCCGGGTGATGAGCGTGCGCGCCGACGTGGGCACGTCGGCCACCCCCACGCCGCTGGGGCGGTTCGCCGTGCACGACCCCGTGCCGACGACGCCCGCGACCCGGCCGACGTACGGTCGCTACATCATCACGCTGACGGCCTACTCACCGGTGCTGCGCACGTTCAACGGTGGCAACGGCCTGGTGGCGATCCACGGCTACGCAGGCGTCGGCGGCAACGCCGTCAGCCACGGCTGCATCCGCATCACCGACGGCGCGGTGGTGCGGCTGCGGAAGTACGCGGCCCCCGGCGTGCCCGTCGACATCGTCGCGCGCTGAGCGCGCCGGGGGCCGCGGCCGGCCCGTCGCCGCCCGCGGCCCCGTCCGCCGTCACGGGCGGATGGTGACGTACGCGTGGGACGTGCCCAGGCCCATCTCGCCGAACCGCAGGGCCATGGGCCGGCCGATCTTGGACGGCGGCACGTCGAACACCACCGTGCCCCGCTTCGTGATGTCGGGACCCAGGTCGTCGAGGAAGAACGGCGTCTCGCCCGAGCCGATCAGCGCGGTCGTGTCCGAGTCGTACGTCGTGCCCTCGATCTCGAGCTTCACCATCGTGTCGGTGAGCGTGACGGCCTCGTCGTGGTTGCTGGTGACGCTGAGCTTCACCACCACGAAGCGCCCGTCGGCCTTCTCGCCGAACGTGTCCGGGTCACCCAGCTGGGTGGCGGTCCGCACCCCCTGGACGCGCCACGTCAGCGCGTCGACGGTCACGGCCTGGCCCTGTGCGACGCGCGGCGTGCAGTCGTCGGTGGCGGTGGTGCCGCAGCCCTTCTTCGTGGCGCCCTTCGCGGCGGTGTCCTTCGCCGCGGCGGCATCTCCCGGCGCGGCGGGGTCGTCCGCACCGCCGCCGCTGAGGGCCGAGATCACCACCATCACGATCACCAGCGCCGCGACGATGCCCAGGATGTTGCGGACGGTGTGGCGCTTCTTCGGCGGTGCGGCGGCTGCGGCGGGCGCTGCGGCGCCGGTGGGCGGCGACGCGTTCTGGACGTGATCCGTCCACTGCGTGCCGTCCCAGTAACGCTGCTGGGGCCCGCCGTGGGGGTCGGCGTACCAGCCGGGGGCAGGCGGGGGAGACGGTGACATGGGGTGCTCCTTCGGACCGGGATGGGACTCGTGGCGAGCGTACGAGCGGCCCATGGGCACGGGCATGCCGGGGATGGGTACGCGCCTACCCACGGGGCTGCACCGGTGACGCGCGTACCCGCGCCGGGGCCGGCGGGCGCGCCGCACCCGACCCGCGGGACGGCGGGCGCGGCTCTGCTAGCGTGCCTCGCCGGATGAGACCGTCCCTTGCCCCGACCGCCCCGCGCGCCCTGCGCCACGGGGGCTTCGCCATGACCGCACTCGCCTGTGCGGCGCTGCTGGCCGCGTGCGGCGGGGGCGGTGCCACGTCGGCCGTATCGGCACCGAAGACGACCACCGGGCCGGCGAAGGCCAAGGCCACCAAGGGGCCGAAGCTGAAGGGCCGCACGGTGATGTCGTTCGGCTTCGATCGCAGCATGGACGACGTCGACCGCGTCGCCGGCTTCCAGCGGGTCGCCGCCGACCGCATCCGCTCGGCTCCCGCCCCCGGCGCCGACGGCGGCAGGGCCGCGCGGTTCTCGGTGACCCAGGGCGACAACCCGGTGGACGAGAACGACCGTGCCGAGGTGTCGTTCGGCCTCGACGAGAAAGAGGGCGTCGAGCGCTGGTACAGCTGGCGCACCCGCTTCGCCAAGGGCTTCCCCACGTGGGCCGAGTGGCAGCTGGTGGCGCAGTTCCACTCCGTCCGCGACGGGGTGCCGCCCATGGCGCTGTACGCCGAGGACGGTGAGCTGCGCCTGCGCGTGCCGTCGTCCGACATGCGCCGCCCGCGCTTCGTGTTCCGCCTGCCGCTGCGCACGCAGCGCTGGTACGACATCACGCTGCACGTGAAGTGGTCGGACAACCCCGGCGTCGGCTACGTGCAGGCGTGGGTGAACGGCGTGCCCGCGGGCGTCAAGACCTACGTCAACACGCTGTACCCGGGGCAGCCCAACTACTTCAAGCTGGGCTACTACCGCTCGCGCCACATCGGCGGCACCGGCGTGGTGTTCCACGACTCGCTCAAGGTGACCCAGGTCTCACCCTGACGCCCGTGGGCGGGGACGTCCCGCGCGCCGGGACCGTCGTCCTCATCTGCCCCGCGCGGACGGCGTCGGATCGCGCACCCCGGGTATGCTCCCCGGGGCTTTCGTGACGGGAGCCCGCCGTGTCAACCCGACAAGGGGCAGGTGTGGATCTCTTCGAGTACCAGGGCAAGCAGCTCTTCGCGCGCCATGGCATCCCGGTGCCGTCCGGTGAGGTGGCCGAGACGCCGGCAGAGGCCAGGGCCGCCGCCGAGCGCATCGGCGGCAAGGTGGTGGTGAAGGCGCAGGTGCAGGTGGGAGGCCGCGGGAAGGCCGGCGGCATCAAGCTGGCGGAGAACCCCGACGAGGCCGAGGCCCGCGCGGGCGAGATCCTCGGGATGGACATCAAGGGCCACACCGTGCACCGCGTGTGGATCGAGGCCGCCTCCGAGATCGTCAAGGAGTACTACGCGTCGGTCACGTTCGACCGGGGCGAGAAGAAGCCCCTGGTGATGCTGTCGGCCATGGGCGGCGTCGACATCGAGGACGTCGCGCACAACAACCCCGACGCCCTGGCGAAGCTGCACGTCGACCCGCTGACCGGGTTCCAGCAGCACCACGCCCGCTGGCTCGTGTACACGGCGAAGATCGACGAGGGCGCGCAGAAGGGCGTCGTCGCCATCCTCGAGAAGCTCTACCAGGCGTTCATCGAGCTCGACGCGACGCTGGTGGAGATCAACCCCCTCATCTGGACGAAGTCCGGTGACGTGGTGGCGCTCGACGCGAAGGTCAGCCTGGACGGCAACGCCATGTTCCGGCACCCCGACTACACCGAGCTGCGCGAGTCGGTCACCGACGACCCGCAGGAGAAGATGGCCCACGACCGGGGCGTCACGTACGTGAAGCTCGACGGCGACGTCGGCATCTTGGGCAACGGCGCCGGGCTCGTGATGAGCACGCTCGACGTGGTCGCCCTGGCGGGTGGCCGGCCGGCCAACTTCCTGGACGCCGGCGGCGGCTCGAAGGCCGACGAGGTGGTGACCGCCCTCGAGGTGCTGCTGAGCGACCCCAAGGTGAAGTCGCTGCTGGTCAACATCTTCGGCGGCATCACGCGCTGCGACGAGGTGGCCAACGGCCTCCTGACGGCGCTCGACCAGACCAAGGCGACGCTGCCCATCGTGGTGCGCCTGGACGGCACCAACGAGGAGGAGGGCCGCAAGATCATCGCCGAGCGCGCCCCGTCCAACGTGGTGGTGGAAAAGACGATGCTGTCGGCCGCCGAGCGCGCCGTCGAGCTTGCCAAGGGAGCCTGAGTGAGCATCTGGGTAGACGAGAACACGAAGCTGGTCGTCCAGGGCATCACCGGCCGTGAGGGCGCGTTCCACGCGGGCCGCAACAAGGCGTACGGCACCCACGTGGTGGCGGGCGTCACGCCGGGCAAGCAGGGCCAGGACGTCGACGGCATCCCCGTGTTCAACACCGTGCGCGACGCGGTGGACGAGACGGGCGCCAACACCGCCATGGTGTTCGTGCCGCCGCGGTTCGCCACCGACGCCGTGTACGAGGCGCTCGACTCGGGCGTCGACCTGGTGGTGTGCATCACCGAGGGCATCCCCGCCCACGACATGATGCGCGCGTACACGCACCTCAAGCGCAGCGGTCAGCGCCTGGTGGGCCCCAACTGCCCGGGCATCATCAGCCCCGGCAAGGCCACGGTGGGCATCATGCCCACGCAGGTGTTCCAGCCGGGCCGCGTCGGCCTGGTGAGCCGCTCCGGCACGCTCACGTACCAGATCAGCAAGGAGCTCGAGCTGGTGGGCATCGGCCAGAGCACCGTGGTGGGAATCGGCGGCGACCCCGTCGTCGGCACGTCGTTCATCGACTGCCTCGAGGCCTTCGAGGCCGACCCCGACACCGACCTGGTCGTGATGGTGGGCGAGATCGGCGGCAACGAGGAGGAGAAGGCGGCCGAGTACATCGCGGCCAACATGAAGACCCCGGTGGTCGGCTACATCGCCGGCTTCCAGGCTCCCCCCGGAAAGCAGATGGGTCACGCCGGCGCCATCATCACCGGCTCGTCCGGTACGGCGCAGGCCAAGAAGGAGGCCCTCGAGGCCAAGGGCGTCGCGGTGGGCACCAACCCCACCGAGGTCGCGCAGCTGGTGAAGGAGCGCGTGGGCTGACACCCCACGCGCGGTAACGGAAGGCACACACACCGGGGGACCGACGCATGCGCGTGCTGATCGTGATGGGGACGCGGCCTGAGGCCATCAAGCTCGCCCCCGTCGTGCTCGCCGCACGCGAGGCCCCCGGTGTGGAGCCCCTGGTGCTGGCCACCGGTCAGCACAAAGAGGTGTTCGACGACATCCTCAACCTGTTCGGCTTCGAGGCGGCGTACCAGGCCGACGTGATGCGCCCCGGCCAGAGCCTCGCGGCCCTGTCGGCCCGTTGCCTCGAGGCGTTCGACGGGCTCATGGCCCAGTCGCACGCCGACGTGGTGATCGTGCAGGGCGACACCACCACCGCCGCGATGGGCGCGCTGGGCGCGTTCTACTTGGGGCTGCCGGTGTGGCACGTGGAGGCGGGCCTGCGCACCAGCAACCCGGCGCTGCCGTTTCCCGAGGAGATGAACCGGCGCATCATCGGCCGCATCGCGTCGGTACACCTGCCCCCGACGTCGGGGCCGCGTCAGAACCTCGTGCGCGAGGGCATCGACCCCGAGACCGTGGTGATGACCGGCAACACCGGCATCGACGCGTTCCTGGCGGCCGTGCGGATGCGCGACGCGTTCGTCGACCCGGCCCTGGCCGCCGTGGCCGACGGGCCGTGGCCCCTGGTGGTGGCCACCACGCACCGGCGCGAGAACTGGGGTGACGGCATCCGCCGCATCGCGGGCGCGCTGCACGACCTGCTGGAGGCGTTCCCCGACCTGCGCGTGGTGCACGCCGCCCACCCCAACCCGGCGGTGCGCGCCGACGTGGACGCGGTGCTGGGCGGGCATCCGCGCGCCCACATCGCCGACCCCGTGGGGTACGGCGACTTCGCGCGGCTCCTGTCGAAGGCCACGGTGATCATCTCCGACTCGGGCGGCATCCAGGAGGAGGCCCCGTCGCTGGGCACGCCCGTGCTGGTCGCCCGCACCGAGACCGAGCGCCAGGAGGGCGTCGAGGCGGGCGTGGCGCAGCTGGTGGGCACCGACCGCGAGCTGATCGTGCGTGAGGCCACGCGCCTTCTGAGCGACCAGGCCGCCCGGGACGCGGTGGCGCGCATCGCGAACCCGTACGGCGACGGCCATGCCGGCGCGCGCGTCGCGGCCATGCTGGCCGCCGTGGCCCGGGGCGACGATCCCGTGCCCGTGGGGCGTGCCCGCGAGTTCTCCGGGGCGTAGCAACAGCGAGGGGCCGCTCCCGGTGTGCGGGTGGCGGCCCCTCGTGACGTGCGGGGGCGGGGCGAGCCGGTGGCCCGTCCCGCCCGGTGTGCGGTTTAGCGCACGACCCGCAGCTTGGTCGTCTTGGTGACGGCCTTGCCGTTGGTCGGGCGGCTGGTGAGCGTCACGCGGTAGGTGCCGGTGACGCGGCCCACGTTCAGGCGGAACGTGTTGATGCCCTTGCGGCCCTTGAACGTGGCCTTGCGCACGACCTTCTTGCCCTTGCGCATCTGCACCTGCACCTTGGCGGCCGAGCTCAGCTTGACGCGCACGGTCACGTTCTTGCCGCGCTTGACCACGTACTGCTTGGCGATGCCGGTGACCACCAGGCGACCGGTGCCGGTGATGACCACGACGGGCGGCGTCGCGGGCGGCGTCACCACGGTGGGCGTCGGCGTCGGCGTGGGCGCCGGCGGGGCGGGCGGGGGCGGGGTCGGCGTCGTCGGGGTGGTCGGCGTCGTGGGCGTCGTCGGCGTGGTCGGCGTCTCGGGCTCCTGCGGCACGGCGCAGCCCGTGGTGGTGCCGATGGTGAGCGTCACCTTGTTGAGGACGCCGCTGTCACCGGCGAACCGGTCCTGAGCGGTCAGCGTCCAGGTGCCGTTGGGCTCGTCGCCGATGAGGCGCGACAGGGCCAGCTGCGGCTGCATGCTGGCCGTCTTGTCGGGGCTCTTGATGACGAGGCCCGTGCCCAGGTCGCTCCACGTGGTGAGACCCGCGAAGTTGGTGGTCGAGCCACCGCCGGGGGTCAAGAGCACCGTGGTGCCGGTGGGCGACGTCAGCTCGAGCCGCAGGTCGCTGCGGCTGCGGTCGGGGCTGCCGTCGTACCCGAACGGGTTGATGTCGGTGGCGACGGTGATGTTGGAGATGTTGCCGTTGAGGCCCGCGACGTTGACGGGCATCGACACGGGCGCGCCGGGGCCGGGAGCCGGCGCGGTGACGCCGTCCGGGATGGCCACCGACGGGGCCGTCGAGGCGACCGTGGTGGTGGTCGAGGCGGGCACGTCGGCCGTCTTCGCGCTGGTGATGCTGAGCGAGAAGCCCTTCAGGGAGCCGTCGTCGGCGACGCCGGGGTCGGCGGGCGTGACGTCGTCGCCGGGGGTGGGGGCGACGTACCGGTCGGCCGAGTCCTTCACGGTCAGCGTCCACGTACCGCGCGGGTCCATGCCGTTGAACGCCGCCAGCTTGGCCTGCGGGGCCACGGCACCGGCCGCGGGGCCGTTGGCGTCACCACGGGCCGTCATGGCGGTCTGGCCGGCCTGGTCGTCGAACAGGCGGTTCTGCCACAGGTTGTCCTGGTGGTCCCAGGTGCGCACGCTCGTCTCGGGCGACACCAGGGTGACGCTGCGGGCGGCACCCGTGGGGGGCGTGTGCGTCAGCGTGATGGTCGCGTCACCCGAGAACGTGCTGTCGATCATCGTGGTGACGTCGACGTCCTGGATGACGTGCGGCGTCGAGGCGCTGACGTCCATGTCGGAGACGTTCAGCGTGGACGACAG
>CAUJCX010000041.1 GCA_963169235.1 Actinomycetota bacterium
GACTATGTCGACGCTAAGAATGCCGTCCAGGCGGGCGCTCTAGACGTGTCCGGCGAGCAGATCGAACGTGTACGCGGTATTGCAGCCGACCTCGGAATGCCAGTGGCCATTTCGGCGCCCGACTCGGCACTCGGTGCAGAGGCCACGGTGGGAAGCGAACTGCGGATCGAGATCCACCCAGACATCCGTTCACACATCCAGTCATACATCGCCGCTTCCGATTATTTCCATGCTGTCGAAGAGGCGTACAAGGTTGTGCGGGAGAAGCTCCGAGAGCTCACGGGCGAGGAGCGTGCCACCGCCATCTTCAACGAGAATGCGCTGAACGAGCGGCACTACCCCAAGTTCTTTGGCGACGATCCTTCTCCCACCCAGGCAGAGCGAGACTTCCGCAGAGGCGTGGGGTATTTGCATCTGGGTGTCCAGTTTCTGCGCAACGAGAAGGCGCACACTCTAGCGACCGACATGGAGCCGAACCTGGCGATCCACTATGTTGCGCTCGCCAGTCTCGCGTATGACCTCGTCACACGGCACGTTGGCGAAGCGACTGTGAAGGAGATCGAGGACCTCGTGGTCGCGAAGCGCCGAGGCTACAGGTCGGCCACTGCCTTCTACCGGGAATTTGAGAACGGCAGATGGATCAGTTCGTTGGTGCTTCCCGACTGTTTCAAGTCGGTCGCGGTTCGCAAGCGGCTGAAGGCGAAGTGGGTCGAGGAGGCTGACTTCACGCGCAGTTTCGATCAAAGCAACATCGCGCTAATGCAATTAGAACTCGTTGCGGGCGAACTGACCGATGACGAACTCGACGAACTCATGGCGCGCCCTACGAAGGATAGCTATGGGAACGACCAGCAAGCGGGAATGGTTGACTTCCTGGAGTACGTTTCCTCGACGAGACCCGGAGGTCTCACGGCGACCGCGAAGGCGAGGCTGGCAGCGCTGACCGTAGAGTCGAGTTCTTAGCGTCGCTTCCCGGCTCGGGCGCGCGTCTTCGCCCACACCGTGCCACGGTGGACACCGAACTGCGTCGCTACCGCGTTTACGCTCACGCCACGCTCAAGAGCTGTTCGCACAGCGTCCACTTCCTCCTCCGTGAGACGTGTTCGAGGCCGTTTCGTTGGTTCCGCTGACGCGCCGATCAGTGGGTCGTCAGCCTCGCCGTCGGCCTCGGCATCCCCGCGAACGCCTCGACTCCATGCGGAAACCAGTCTCTCGACCCGTGGTCGTCTGTTCCCGCAGCGCTCCATTGCTTCCACTACGGTCGCCCGATGCCGGGGACGAAATCACCCGACGGAGTCGGCGTCGCCGCGAGAGGTCTCGCGGCGAGTTGCGAGCAGGCACGGCTCCTCGACGGCCGCGGCGAGCGCGGCCAGGGCGGCTGGCGCATTCGGGTTCGGTGCATTCGCCGGCATCGGCGCCGACGCGCGAGGCGGCGCCCCGTCGCGTGTGGAGCCGGGCGGCAACCGATTGGTCACTGTCTGATGTATGGTCAGCGGATGCTGACGCAAGATTTCCGCTTGGACGTGATGCACCGGCTGGGCCGGGCGATGGCCGATGCAACCCGCTCGCGCATCCTGCTTTCGCTGCTGGCCGAGCCCGGGTATCCGGCACAGCTCGCGCGTGACCTGGACCTGTCGCGGACGAACGTGTCGAACCATCTGGCGTGTCTGCGTGGCTGCGGGATCGTTGTTGCCGTGCCGGAGGGTCGCAGGACGCGGTACGAGATCGCCGACCCGCACCTGGCGCGCGCGCTCGGCGCCCTGGTCGATGTGGTGCTCGCCGTCGATGACGGCGAGCCCTGCGTGGACGCGGACTGCGACGTCCCGATGTGCTGTGGCCCCGCCGCGAGGACGCCCGCCGGCGCCGAGAGCGCGGGGGCGCGGTGAGCCGGGAGTGCTGCGATCCCGACGAGCCGGTGGCCCGCGCGCCGCTCGATGCCTGCTGCGGCCCGACTCCGACGGGCGGTCGCGAGCACGAGGAAGTTCCGCCGTGGTGGCGTGATCGGGCCCTGGCGCTCCCGGCCGCCTCCGGCCTGCTGTGGGTGACCGGGCTCGTCATGGAATACACGGGTCTGGGGACACGCGCCCCGGTCGTGTTCGCACTCGGGCTCGTCGCGGGGGGGTGGACGTTCGTGCCCGGCGCGATCACCCGCCTGCTGACCGCCACGGGGCGGGCCCGCCTCGGTGTGGGACTGCTGATGACCATCGCGGCCATCGGCGCGGTGCTGCTGGGGCACCTCGGTGAGGCTACGGCTTTGGCGTTCCTGTTCTCGATCGCCGAGACCCTGGAGGAGCGCGCGATGGACCGTGCCCGGCAGGGCCTTCGCGCCCTGCTGTCCTTGATCCCCGAGACCGCCCGCGTCTCCCGCACCACCGGAGAGCAGGTCATCCCGGCCGCCGATGTGCGCGCACGGGATGTGCTCATCGTCGGCGCCGGCGAGCGGGTCGCCACCGACGGGGTGGTCGCCTCCGGCCGATCGTGGGTGGACGTCTCGGCGATCACCGGCGAGTCGATACCCGTCGAGGTCGGCCCCGGCGATGCGGTACCGGCCGGGTCGGTCAACGGCTCGGGCGCCCTGCACCTGCAGGCGACCGCCGACGGGCGGGACAACTCGTTGACGACGATCGTGCATCTGGTCGAGCAGGCCCACGCGAACAAGGGCGAACGCGCGCGCATGGCCGACCGGATCGCCCGCCCCCTGGTTCCCCTGGTGCTCATCGCCGCCGTCGTGATCGCCGCGTTCGGGGTGCTGGCCGGGGAACCCGGCCTCTGGATCGAACGGGCTCTCGTCGTCCTCGTCGCCGCGTCGCCGTGTGCACTGGCCATCGCGGTTCCCGTGACGGTGGTCTCCGCGATCGGGTCGGCCTCGAAGTTCGGGGTGGTCATCAAGTCCGGTGCGGCGTTCGAGCAGCTCGGCACCATCCGCCGCGTTGCGTTCGACAAGACGGGCACCCTCACCCGCAACCGGCCGAAGGTCGTCGCGACCCGCACCGAGGGTGGGCACACCGAGGCCGACGTGCTCGAGCTCGCCGCCGCGTTGGAGGCGGTGAGCGGTCATCCGCTGGCGGTGGCGATCACCGAGGCCTCTCCGCGCCGGGCGACGGCGAGGGCGGCGGAGGTGCAGGAGCATCCCGGCCACGGGCTGAGCGGCCTCGTCGACGGGCGCCGGGTGCGGGTGGGCAGCCCGCGCTGGATCGACCCCCGCGCGCTCACCGCCGACGCCAACGAGTTGGCCGGGCAGGGCATGAGCGTCATCGTGGTTGAGACCGACAGGTGCGTCGCCGGCATCATCGGCATCCGCGACGAGCTACGCCCGGAGGCCCGCGACGCCATCGCCGCCCTGACCGCGCAGGGCGTGGCGACGGTGATGCTCACGGGGGACAACGTCCGCACGGCGGAGGCGATCGCCGGGCAGGCCGGGATCGAGGAGGTCCACGCCGAACAGCTGCCGGCCGCCAAGGCCGACTACGTCCGTCGTTCCCTCGAACGGGCGCCGACGGCGATGATCGGCGACGGCATCAACGACGCTCCCGCCCTGGCGTCCGCGACGGTGGGCATCGCGATGGGCGTCACCGGTTCGGCCGCGGCGGTGGAGTCCGCGGACGTCGCGTTCACCGGCACCGACCTGCGGCTGATCCCCGACGCGCTGGCCCATGCCCGTCGGGGCCGGGTGATCATGACCGGGAACATCGCTCTGGCTCTCGCGATCATCGTCGTGCTGTTCCCGTTGGCCCTGTTCGGGGTGCTGGGCCTGGCCGCGGTGGTGCTGGTCCACGAAGCCGCCGAGGTGGTCGTGATCCTCAATGGCCTTCGGGCCGCGAGATCGACACGGCGCCTCCGCCCACCCCTCACGGCCGACGCGGTGGCCTACTCGTCCGATCGCGCAGAGGCCGTCGCCCGCTGAGCGGCGGCGCGGACTGCTCCTTCGCGACGATCGAGGCGGGACGGAGGCTGAGACGCCGCTACGGGGTGGTGGCAGCGCTGCCGGAACGGCTCCGCCGTTCGAGCACCTCGGCCACGACCACCAGCGACGCGGGCGCCAGCGCCAGGGTCGCCAGGCACCACGGCAACCCCACGCCGGACGCGGCCAGCGCCACGGCGATCCCGACGATGCCGAGGCCCATCACGAGCGTCGCGATGTAGACGCGGTCCATCCCCACCAGCACCTCGTGGATGGCGGCCTTCGACACCAGGAACACCGCGAGCGCCACGGCAACGGCCAGCGTGGCCCGCAGCGTGGGCACCTCATGCTCGGGCGCCAGCGCCTCGGCCATCACCACGAGGCCCGCGCCGACCGCGGCGAGGGCCCCCAGCGGCACCACGTGGCCGTAGCCGAACACGAACGCGCGGCGATCGCGATGACGGGCGAGGATCTCGCCGTACGGGGTGAGGAAGTACGACCACCACAGCGCGAACACCAGCGCCAGCGCGCCCGCGCCCACCACCACCAGGTCGACGGTCCAGCCGGTGGCGTCCAGGGTGGAGGAGAGGGCGGTGGTGGTGCCCAGCACGCCCTCGCCCAGCACGATGATGACCAGCAGCGAGTAGCGCTCGGCGATGTGGTGCGGGTGCCACGGCGTCGCACCGGCCCGCTCGGCCCACCACGGCACGGCCAGCTCGAGCGGGAAGCCGATCAGGATGAACGCGGGCCCCCACGACGGCGGCCCGGCCACCAGGGCCGTGACCCAGAACGCCTGCACCGCCAGCACGCCGAGCGCGTAGCGCAGGCACGTGCGCTTGTGGGCCGAGTCGCCCGCCGCGGCCCGCAGCCACTGCAGCACCAGCCCGACGCGCATCACCACGTAACCGACGATCGGCACGGTCACCAGATGCCCCGGGTCGGCGAACGCGTCGTCGACCCGGGGCGGCCAGCAGGATGACGCCGCCCATCTGCACGAACGTCAGCAGCCGGAAGAGGACGTCACCCGTGTCGTAGGCCGACGCGAACCAGCTGTAGTTCATCCACGCCCACCAGATGGCGCCGAACACCCACGCGAACGTCAGCAGGCCGGCGGCGATGTGCTGCTCGGCGATGCCGTGATGCAGCCCGGCGGCGGCCTGAGCGATGGCGACGACCACCGCGAGGTCGAACAACAGCTCCAGCGGCGTCGACACCCGGTGGCTCTCGGACACGTCGCGCCCCGCCATGCGGGCACGGCGTGCGGCGACGTGGAGCGGCGGGCGGGAGGGTTCGGTGGGCACGAGACCCGACAGGATAGACCCCGGCGCGTGCATGCGGAGCGTCCGCGACACGCGACCGGTCCGGGCACGGGTGCCCGGACCGGCGACGAGTACTACGTCAGCGCCAGCGGGTGGTGCACGACCAGCCGGCCATGCGGCACGAGGAGCTGCCGCATTCCTTCTTGGCGCGGCGCTTGGCGTCGTTCAGGTAGAACGACACGCCCCAGCCGATGCGGCGGTCCTTCGGGCGGATGTACATCGCGCCGCAGGCGTTCTTGAACACCGCGACCTTGCGGCAGTGCTTGCCGCCCTTCTTGCGGCAGTACGCCTTCGCCGCCAGGATCGCGCGCGTCGACGTCGGCTGGTCGTTGGAGAGACCGACACGAGGCGGGGTCGCGACCCGGTCCATGACGAGGGATCCCCACTGCACCGTGCGCGCGTCGGCCTGGGACGTTGCCATGGCGCCCGCGGCGAGCGCGGGGACCAGGAGGAGGGTGATTCGACGAGTAAGCATGGCGGAACCTTACGTCAGGAGGAACGATGCTGTCGCCCGACAGGACCTTCCTCATACAGATGCGTTACCGGACCATTATTCGCGCCGCGAAACTCCCGGGGGAGTCGCTCACGCAATCCCCAGGACCGCTTGTCAGTGGGTGCCCCACCAGGCCGCCAGGGCGTCGCGGCTGCGCACCGCGAGCGCGCTGACGATGACGAAATCGTCGTCGGTGGCGGTGTCGCCGCCCTCGACGCGCTGCTCGAGCACGGCGACGCCGGCGCTGAGCGCCCCCGCTCCCGCCGTGTGGCTGAGCGACCGCAGCTCGTGCAGGCGGATGGGCATGTCGGCGGCGCTCGCCGTGCGCGCCGCCCGGATGCGCGCGTCGACGTCGTCGGCCCAGTCCCGCGCCATGCGCGCGAACAGCCCCCGGTGGGGCGACGCGGCCTGCGACTGAAGCAACCGCAGGTTCAGGAGGTCACCGGCATCGTCGAGCATGCCCACAGTGTGCCCCTTCCGGCGCCACGCGTGCCCGCCCGCGGTCGTGGCATGGTTGTCGTCCCATCCCCTCCCCAGCGAGTGAGCCGTCGGCGTGTCGCGCATCCCCTCCGGTAGGTCCCTCGTGGTCGTGGCCGTGCTCGCCGCCGTGGTGTTGATCGCGTCGGCGGCGGTGCTGGCGGTGCGGGCCCGCGACGACGGTGCGCCGCACGCGATCACGGGCGCCGGCGCCGCGGACGTCGCCCCCGCCCGGTCGCGCGCCGCCTTCCGCGCGCGGGTCGCACCGGCGCTCGTGCGCGTGGTGCGGGTGCGCGAGGCCGTGCTGGCCACGCCGCGGCCGGGCGCGTCCGCGCTGGGGCGCTACGCCCGCGCGTGCCGGGAGGCCCGCGAACGCGTGGTGGCGTGGCGGGTGCCCGTGACGTGGCGCAACGCGGCGGGGGAGACCGCGATCGCGCTGGAGCAGTGCGCGGCGGGAGCCGAGCTGATCGCGGCGGGGCTGGACGACCGGCCCCCCGCGGTGCGCCTGATGCGCGACGCGCAGCGGCTCGACTCACGCGTGGCGGCGCTGAGGCGGACGGTGGCGGGGAAATAGGCGCGTAGAGGAATCTCATGCACGGTGCGGGAGCATGCGCCCGCACCGATCGTCGATGACTGTGAGCGGAACGACCTGCCCAGTGCCACACGACGACGAGGTGCCTACGCCGTGAAGATCACCGCCGGACTGCTGTGGGGAAGCGTCGCCGCGCTCGCCCTGGGGGCCACGACCGCGTGGGGAGCCCCATCCGGCGCGCTGTTCACCACCACCGCCGACGGTGAGGTGGTCAACGAGAACCACTACGCGTACTCCACGGACGTGTACCTGAGCGGCGGCCCGCTGTGCAACGCCCGCAACATGTCCGACCTGCCCGACGGCTGGTACGCGTTCAAGGTGACCGACTCGTCGGGGCACACCGACATGACGGCCGCGGAGCCGGCCGTCGAGCGCCAGTTCCGGGTGGCGTCCGGGGCGGTGGTGGCGGCGTCCGACGCGGCGGACCACCCGATCAACGTGACGCGCTGCGGCGCCGTGCTGCGCGTGGGGCCGTTCGCCGCCACCAGCGCGAACGGCGAGTACAAGCTGCACGTGGTGCCCGTCGCGCAGGGCGGGGTGGCGGTGTTCTCGCCGTCGCGCACGAAGACCGACAACTTCCGCATCACGGTGGGCAGCGCTCCCGTGGTCGACCCGCCCGCATACCTCACGCCGCCGCCCGCACCCACGCCCGACCCGGATCCGGTGGTGACGCCGGACCCGCCGCCGCCGCCCGCACCCACGCCCGACCCGGACCCGGTGGTGACGCCGGACCCGCCGCCGCCCGCACCCACGCCCGACCCGGACCCGGGATGGGGAGGCGTGCTGGCCCTCGGCGCGGCCGAGAGCGCGCCGCTGACGGGCGACGCACCGGCGTCCGCGTCCGCGCCGGCCGCGGCGGCGGGTATGTCCGCGGCCCCGTCCCGGCCCGCGGCGAACGTCACGGCGGCCAAGGCGAAGTCGGCCAAGGCCAAGGCGAAGGCCGCCAAGGCCAAGGCCGCGAAAGCGAAAGCCAGGAAGGCCCGCGCGGCGCGCCGCTGACGCGCCCCACCCCCTCGCGTGCGTCTGTCGACCGGACGCACCTGCCCCGCCCCGGCCCGGCGCCTTGCGCGTCCGGGCCGCGGCCGTTCCGGCGCCTGCACCCGATCCCGGCGTGAGGCGCGCTCCCCCCGCGTAGAATCCTGCGGGACGAAGGAGTGGCCGCCGTTTTGTGCGCACAGCTGGTGCCGGGCGAGCACTTCGGGGCGTACGTGATCGAGTCCGAGCTGGGGCGCGGCGGCCAGGGCGTGGTGTACCGCGCCCGCCAGCGCGGCACCGAGCGCTCGGTGGCCCTGAAGCTGTTCGCCGAGATCGAGGACGAGACCAAGCGGGCGCGCTTCCGCCGGGAGGCCGTGGCAGCCGCGCGGGTCGAGCACGCCAACATCGTGCCCGTGTACGAGTCGGGCGACGTGGACGGCGTGCCGTTCCTGGCCATGCGGCTGGTGCCGGGGCCGTCTCTGGCCGAGGTGCTGGCGCGGTTCGGGGCGCTGGCGCCGCCGCGGGCGCTGGGGGTGCTCACCCACATCGCCGCGGCCGTCGACGCCGCGCACGCCCAGAACCTCATCCACCGCGACATCAAGCCCGCCAACGTGCTGCTCGACGTCGACGACACGGCGTTCCTCAGCGACTTCGGGGTCGCGCGCGTCGACGACCTGCCGCGCCTCACGCAGCGCGGTGACTGGCTGGGCACCGTCGAGTACATGTCGCCGGAGCAGGCGGAGGGGCGCCCGGCGACGGCGGCGTCCGACCTGTACGCGTTCGGCGTCGTGTGCTTCGAGGCGCTCACCGGGCGGCCCCCGTTCGTGCACCGCCAGTCGAGCGCCGTGCTGATCGCCCACGTCCGCGACCGCCCGCCGCCTGTGCGCGGGCTCGACCCGCGGCTGCCGGCCGAGCTGGACGAGGTGTTCGCGGCCGTGCTGGCCAAGGACCCCGCACGGCGGCCGCGGTCGGCCGAGGACGTGGTGCGGCGCCTGCGGGCCGCGTTCGCCGCGCACGCGGACACGTCGCACCCGGACGCGCGGGACGGCGACACACGCGTGCACGCCCTGCCCGCCGCGGGCGGCAGCGAGTGGACGGCCGTCGTGCGGCGGGTCTCGAACGACGCGACGATGATGGCGCCGCGGGCCCCCGCCGGGGGCGGCGCCCAGGTGCCCCCGGCCCCGGCGCCGCGCGCGCGGCATCCTCGGCGCGTGCGGCGGGTGCTGGGCACCCTGGCGGTGATGCTGCTGGTGGCGGCCGGCGCTGCGGCGGCGGGCATGTTCTACGAGGACCGCAACGATCCCGACATGGTCCAGGCCCGCGACGAGGCGTACCACAACGGCTTTCGCAACGGGGTGACCCGGGGCCGCACCAAGGGCCTGGCCGACGGCCGCAAAGCGGGCGAGGCCGCGGGCCTCAAGAAGGGCATCGCCCAGGGCCGCGACGAGGGGTACGCGTCGGGCCTGGCCGACGGCAAGACGGTGCCGGACGCGTCGCCGGGCGACCTGCGCCTGGTCCGGGTGAACGACGACGGCACGGCCGACTACGTCGACGGTACGCTGAGTCCGGGCTCGTGCTTCCGCATCGACAGCGACGGGCAACTGATCCCGTTGCCGTCCGTGAGCCCGTTCATCAGCTGTGCCGACACGCCGTAACCACCTCACGGTCCTCGTGGCCGCCACCTCGCTGGTCGTCGCCCCCGTCTCGGCGGGCGCGTGGACGACGGACGCGTGGCTGGGCCAGCCGCGCGTGGACGCGACGGCGCCGGCGCCGCCCATCGCGCTGACCGCGGACGGCGGGGCGGTCGCGGTCACCGCCCCGGTGGGCTTCGGCCCGTTCGCCGGCTGGGACACCCGGCGCATGCAGCCCGGCGGGGCTTGGCAGGCTCCCGCTCCGTCCGGCGCGCCCGCGGGGCTGTGGCCGTCGTTCTTCACGCCCGCGGGGGCTCTGGTGGCGATCGGCGTCGTCGACCGCGGCGCCGGGCCTGTCGTGGAGGCCGCGCTCGGCACGGCGGCGGGGTGGACGGCGCTGCCGGTGGTGATGGGCCCGGCGCCCGGCGCGACGCTGCGCTACACCGCGGCGGCGGGGCCGGACGGCACGCTGGTGCTGGCGGCCACCGACGGCGTCACGATGCGCATCGTGACGGTGGACGGACCGCGCCAGGCGGTGCTGAGCGCGCCAGGGGGGACGCTGCCCGACCTCGCCGTGGGCGAGTCGGGCGACGCCCTGGCCGCGTGGCGGGTTCCCGCGGGCCCGGGCCGGGAGACCGTGCTCACCAGCCGCATGCCCGCGGGCGGCGAGTGGTCGGCCCCCGCCCGCGCGCCGGTGCCACGCGCGGTGCCCGCCGCCGCGCTCGCGTTCGACGCCGACCTGTCGGCGGACGGCACCGCGATGATCGCGTGGACCGCGGGAGCAGCGGGTCGCCACCGCGTGTGGTGGTCGATGGCCGGGCCCTCGGGACGCTGGCCCGCCTCGTCGGCCGTGCTGCCGCAGACGATCCCGGGCGCCCGGGTGGAGGCGCTGCGCCTCACCGCCGGGGGCGACGCCGTGGTGCTGTGGTCGACCACCCGCGGGCTCGCCGGCGCCAGCCGCGCCGCGGGCCGGCACTGGACGGCCGACGGCACCGTGCCCGGAGCGCCGGGGCGGGGCCGGGCGGACCGCTCGCCGGTGCAGGTGATGACCGATCGCGTGAACCAGGTGGCGGTGGCCTGGGTGCTGCGCGGCGACGTGGCCCTCACGGTGCGCCCCGCGTCCGGCGCCCCGGCACCGTCCGGGCGCTTCGGCGGCCGCGGGGCGATGCCGGCCGCGGACGTCGCCGCGGCGCCGGCGTGGCCGGTTGCGGCGCAGGTGCCGACGGCCCCCGGCCCCGTGAGCGCGGCGTTCGCCATCGGCCCCGGAGGCGGCCGGGCGGTGACGTGGATGGTCGACGGGGGCGTGGCCACGGGGCGCCGGGGCGTCGCCGCCGAGCCGGCCCGCCCCGCGCTGATCGACGGCGTCTTCGCCGCCGGCGGTGGCGATGCCGTGTGGCTGTCGGTGGCTGCCCGGCGCGGGGGTCCCGCCACCGTCACGTTCACCCCGGTGGGCGCCCGCACGCCCGACGCGGCGCTCACCGCGCAGCTGCAGGCGGGCACCACGCGCATCGCGGTGCCGTGGGTCGCCGCCTGGCGGCTGCGCCCCGCCACCGCGTACGTGGTCGCCGTCAGGGGCTGGGACGAGGCGCCGTCCGCCCCGGGGGCCACCACCACGTGGACGACGCCATGACGCACCGCGCCGCGGACGACCACTACCAGGTGCTGGGAGTCGCCCCGGACGCGGGGGCCGACGAGGTGCGGGCCGCGTGGCGGTTCGCCATCGAGGCGTTCCATCCCGATCGCTACACGTCGCCCGAGCAGGCCGAGCGCGCCCACCTCATGGCCGCCCGCGTCAACGCGGCGTGGGAGGTGCTGGGCGACCCCGCGCGCCGGCGCCGCTACGACCTCAGCCGCCCGTCCGCCGACGAGCCCGCGGCGCACCTGGAGGTGCCGTGCCCCCAATGCCTGGGACGCTGCGGCGTGCCCGACGGGGGAGGCCGCCCCGTGCTGGTGCGCTGCCCGTCGTGCCGCGGCGCGTTCCGGGCGTACGTGGGGGCGACGCTGGTGGGACGTCCCCACCTGGTCTGGCGCGGCCTGCGGGCCCGGCACGTGCTGGTGCTGCTGGACGCGTCCGGCGCGATGCACGAGGTGGTCTCCCGCAAGCTGCCGGGCGAGCTGGGCATGGTGGAGGGCGAGACCGTCACGGTGGTGTGCACGCCGCGGCGCGGGCACGCCCGCTACCTGATCGTGCACGGCCGCAGCACCGACATCGGATGGAGGGTGGGATGAGCCACCACGAGCCCCGCCCCGTCATCGCGGTCTGCGCACCCCTCGAGCGCGCGCGCTGGGCGGTGTGGGACATGGACGCGGCCGTCGTGTCGCGCATGTACCTGGACGCCGTGTGGTCCGCGGGCGGGCTGGCCGTGCTGATCCCGCCCGATCCCCAGCTGGCCGACGCGCCCGACGAGGTCCTGAGCCGGGTGGACGGGCTGATGATGCTGGGCGGAGCCGACCTGCACGCCGGGCGCTACGGGCAGGAGCCCCACGCGACGGCCGAGGTGTACCAGCCCGTCCGCGACGCGGTGGAGATCGCGCTCGCCGCCCGCGCGATGCACCGGCACCAGCCCGTGCTGGGCATCTGCCGCGGCATCCAGGTGCTCAACGTCGCGCGCGGCGGCACGCTGACCCAGCACCTGCCCGAGGCCCTGGGCACCGACGAGCACCGGCGCGTGGTGGGCGCGTTCGAGGGCAACGACCACCCGGTGAGCGTGGCACCCGGGTCGCTGCTCCAGCGCGTGGTGGGGGACGCCCCGCACCGCGTCTACTCGCACCACCACCAGGCGGTCGACCGGGTGGGCGACGGCTTCGCGGTCACCGCGCGGGCCGACGACGGCACGGTGGAGGCGCTCGAGCGCGACCATCCCGGCGGCTACCTGCTGGGCGTGCAATGGCATCCCGAGGCCGATCCCGCCAGCCCCGTCATCGCGTCGCTGGTGGCCGCGGCGCGGGAGTACCGCCACACCCACGCGCTGCAGTAGGCCGCACGCGCCGTTCCCCGGGCGGTTGTCCACGGGGAGCACATCCGGGGGGCGACACTCTCGCCGACGGGCCATACGCCGGCCGCGGTGCCGCTCCTACCCTCCCTCCTGATCCGCTGCGACGCCGCACCGCGGCCTCGCCCGACCCCCCGGAGGCAGGAACCATGCGCTCACGACCACTCGCCGCCGCCGCATGCGGCCTCGGCACGTTGCTCGCCCTCCCCGTCGCCGCCGCCGCGCAGGACGCGCCCGCGGCGACCACCGACTCACTGGCCGCCCAGGTGGCATCGCTCGCCAGCGCCATCGACACCGTCTGGGTGGTGGTGGCCGCCTGTTTCGTGCTGTTCATGCAGGCCGGATTCGCCCTGCTCGAGACGGGGCTGTCGCGGTCGAAGAACGCCGGCGCCGTGATGGCGAAGATCCTCATCAACCTGGCCGTCGCCATCACGATGTTCTGGATCAGCGGCTTCGCGCTGGCGTTCGGCAGCGGCAACGACTTCATCGGAACGTCCGGCTGGTTCTTCAACGCCACGGGCTTCCCCGCGGCCGCCGGGACCGCGTTCGCCTCGGCGTCGGCCAGCGTGTCCAGCCTGTTCATCTTCCAGATGGCGTTCTGCGCCATCTCGCTGGCCATCGTGTTCGGCTCGATGCTCGACCGCACGAAGTTCGCCGCCTACATCGCGTTCGGCGTCGTGTTCGCCGGCGTCATCTACCCGATGGTCGCGCACTGGACGTGGGGCGGTGGCTGGCTCTTCAAGGACGGCTTCCTCGACTACGCCGGGTCGTCCATCGTGCACCTGCAGGGCGCGCTGGGCGCGCTGGCGGGCGCGATCATCCTGGGCCCGCGCCTGGGGAAGTTCCGCAAGAACGGCGAGCCCGTGCCGATCCCGGGGCACTCCATTCCGCTCGCCATCGCCGGCGTGCTGATCCTGTGGTTCGGGTGGATGGGCTTCAACGGCGGCTCGTCGCTGGTGGCCCACGGCGTCGACTTCGCCGACGTGCTGCTCACCACCAACTTCGCCGCGGCCGCGGGCGTCATGGGCGCCACGCTGGGCTCGCTGCTGATGTTCCGCACCATCGACGTGTCGCAGATGGGCAACGGCGCCATCGGCGGCCTGGTCGCCATCACCGCGTCCTGCGCGTTCGTCGACTACTGGGCCGCGTTCGTGGTGGGCCTGGTGGCCGGCCTCCTGATCCCCGTCGTGGTGGTGTTCGTCGAGCGCCGCGGCATCGACGACCCGCTGGGAGCACTGGCCGCGCACGGCGTGGCCGGGGTGTGGGGCACGCTCGCCATCGGCCTGTTCGGTACCGCCACGCGCATGGACCCCGTCATCGTCGACGTGGTCGGGCTGCCGTCACGGGCAGGCCTGTTCATGGGCGGCGGGTTCTCGCAGCTGTGGGTGCAGTTCTACGGTGTCGCCGCCACCATGGCGTTCACCGGCACGCTGTGCGCCGTCACGTTCCTGGCGATCAAGCACACCATCGGCCTGCGCGTCAGCGAGGACCACGAGGCCAGCGGCCTCGACATCTCGGAGCACGGCATGTTCGGCTACCCCGAGAGCTTCATCGAGGTGCCGGGCGCGCAGCCCACGCCCGGGCCCGCGTGGGGCGGCGACGCCGACCCCTCCCACGCGATGACGACGTCCACACCCGCCACGGCCCCCTGAAGGAGACGGACATGAAGAAGATCGAGGCGTTCATCCGGCACGAGGCGTTCGACGCCATCCGCGACCGGCTGGCGAACATGGGGCTGCCGTCCATGACCGTGTCGGAGGTGAAGGGATCCGGCCGGCAGCAGGGGTACACCGAGAGCTACCGGGGGGCGAAGACGACCATCTTCCTGCGGCCCAAGCTGAAGCTGGAGATGGCCGTCGACGACGAGGACGTCGAGAGCGCCGTCGCGACCATCCTCGAGCTCGCCCACACCGGCGAGCCCGGCGACGGCAAGATCCTCATCTTCAACGTCGCCGAGGCGGTGCGCGTGCGCACCGGCGAGCGCGGGCCGGCGGTGCTGGCCCGCCACGAGGATCCGCTGGCGACGTGAGGCGACCGGGGCGCGGCACGGACGCCGCGCCCCCTCACGTGATGTCGGTCTCGGGCGCGCGCGGCGGCAGCGTCAGCACGAACGCGGCGCCGCCCCCGGGGGCGTCGTGCACCGTCACGTCGCCCCCGAGCGCGCGCGCGAGCTGGCGGCAGATCGCAAGTCCCAGGCCCGTGCCCGTGCGCCCGTCCGGTGTCTCGCTGGACTCGAACGGGGCGAACACCTGGTCACGCCGCTCGGGCGGCACGCCGGGGCCGTCGTCGCGCACCTCCACCCGCAGCCCGTCGGTGGCCGACACGTCGGCGTCCACCTGCACCGTCCCACCGGGTGGCGTCCAGCGCACGGCGTTGTCCACCAGGTTGCCGATGATCTGGCGCAGCCGGTCGGGGTCGCTGTGCACCTCGCCCTCGTCGCCGATGCGCTGTGACAGCGCGACGTCCCTGCGCAGGGCCACGGCCTCGTGGGCGGCGACGGCCTGCCGCACCAGCTCCGCCGCATCCACGGGCACCACGCTCACCCGGAAGCGGCGCGCCTCCATGCGGGCCAGGTCGAGCAGGTCGGCCACCATGTGCTCAAGGCGCTGGGCCTCGGTCTCGATGGTCTGCAGCGAGCGTTCGCGCATCTCGGGGGGGACCACGCCGTCGGCCAGGGCCGCCGCGTGGCCGCGGATGGCGGTGAGCGGCGTGCGCAGGTCGTGCGTCACCTTCATCAGGAAGTCACGGGACTGCGCGTCGCGCTGCTGCAGGCGGGCCACCATGATGTTGAAGTCGTCCGCCAGCGCGTCCAGATCGGACGTGCCGGTGCGGGCCACGGTCACCGACATGTCGCCGGCGGCCACGCGGTCGGTGGCGTCCCGCATGCCCCGGATGGGGCGGGTGAGGCGCGTGGTCAAAAGCAGCGTCAGCAGCACGGCGGGGATGAGCCCGATGACGGCCGCGGCCACCAGGCGGGGCGCGGTGTCGGCGACGGTGGCGCGCACCGCGTCGCGCGGTTTGACGATGATGAGCTCGCCGAAGCTGGTGTTGCCGATGCGCAGCGTGGCCGCCGTGGCCACCTGGTCACCGGGACCCGGGATCGCCTCAGGCGGGATGCGCACGAACGGCTGCGTCGCCAGCACGTGCCGATCCACCGCCTTGGCGAGCGCCGGAGGCGCCAGCTTGAACGGGGCCTCGTCGGTGCCGGGGCACGTCTTCAGGCCCGTGGCGTACACGCGCGTGCCGGGGCCGACGAACGCCGCCAGCTCGGCCGGGCTGTACGTGCGGCAGCCGCCTCCGCTGGCGGCCCGCTCGATCTGCGCCGACGCCAGGGCGGTGACGCGGGAGGTCTCGCGATCGAACTGGTCGCGCGCGTTGCGCTCGCTCAGCGAGCTGACCAGGCTGGACGACACCAGCGCGAACACCAGCGACGCGGCCACCAGCCCCGCCACCGACGCCAGGGCCAGGCGACCCCGCAGCGTGCGCCACGGTGCCTCCATGCGAGGTGCCCCGCGCGGTTTCACGGGTCAGCGCTTGGCGGGAACCTTGTAGCCGGTACCCCACACGGTCTGGATGGGACAGGCGTCTTCGAGCTTGCGTCGCAGCTGTCGCACATGCACGTCGATCGTACGGCTGTCGCCCAGGAACGTGAAGCCCCACACCTGCTCCAGCAGCTGCTCGCGGGTCAGCACGATGCCGCGGTTCTCGATGAGCGTCACCAGCAGGTCGAACTCCTTGGGCGTCAGCGCGACGCGCTCACCGCCGACGAAGACCTCGCGGCCGCCCACCTCGATGCGCAGGTCGTCCAGCTCGATGATGGTGTCCTTGGGGGCGTCCGTCGCGCCACCGGAGTGGTCGGCGCGGCGCAGCACGGCGCGCACCCGCGCGACCAGCTCCCGGGGATTGAACGGCTTGGTGACGTAGTCGTCGGCGCCCAGCTCCAGGCCGACCACCTTGTCGACGGCCTCGTCACGGGCCGTCAGCATGATGATGGGCGTTGCGTTGTCGGCCCGGTAGCGGCGCGTGAGCTCGTACCCGTCGATGCCCGGCAGCATCAGGTCGAGCAGGATCAGGTCGGGCTTCTCCTCCTGCGCCATGGTGAGGCCCAGGTCGCCGCGGTCGGCGTGCGACACCCGGAAGCCCGCGGCCTCCAGGTACATGCGGGCGAACGAGGCGATGTTTTCCTCATCCTCGACGATCAGGATATGTGGGGAGTCCGTTGCCACCGTCGCGGATGCTACCGCCGGTCGCTCGCCGATGTGGGTACCGGCCATGGGATGCCCTCCTTCGTCGTGCGATGTACGCCGCGCGGCACCGAGGTCACGGGCGCGCGACGGCGACGGACCTGTTTCTGACCTTGCGCTTGCCCGAGCTGTTACCGCGGCGGGCCTGGCTTCCCAGCCGCACCGTGGTGTTGCCGAGCGCCTGCACGGGGCCGCCGTCCACCTGCATGGTGCCCTTGCCGCGCAGGCGGGCCGTGCCGACGCCGGCGATGGACAGGCTGAGGGCGTCGCCGGAGACGTCCACCGAGATCGCGCTGCCCGTCACCAGGAAGCGGCCGTTCTCGCGCACCCGGAACTCGCGCCGACCCGCGACCACCCGCGGCGTCAGCGTGATGCCGTTGAACGACACCTGGGCGTCGCCCAAGCGGTCGACCACGCGCAGCGTCGCGTTCCTACGGGAGCTGGCCGCACCGATCACCGCCACCTTGCCGTCGACGGCGACGCTGCCGCTGCCGTCCACCTGCAGGCGTCCGTCCATGGTCTGGGCCGCGGCCGTGGCGAACAACAGCGCCAGGCTCAGCAGCAGGCCGAGGCCGAGGGACGGAAGGATGCGGTGGCGGAAGGACATGAGTTCTCGCGGTGGCGACGACGGGGGTTACTGGCCTTGTCGGATGGTGCGCGCGATCCATGAGCTAATTGCCCCGGCCGACGTCAGCGATCCTTGCCGGAAATGTGAGGTTTCTGTGGACCGGCGGGCCGGTCGACGTCAGGGCTGGAGCTTGACGCCGTCCTCGACGGACACGGGTCGCGACGGGCCGTCCAGCTTGACGCCGTCGGTCACCGACACGTCGGGCGCGGGCTGCTCGGTGGGCAGCGGCGCCGCCTCCCCCTCGGGCACCGGCCGCTCGCCTCCTTCGAGGTACGCCCAGATCATCTCGCCGCACTGCGGGCACACCGGCAGTGTCGCCCCGGCCCGCGGCCGGATCTGAAGCTGGCACGCGACGCAGCCGAACATGCCCTGAACGCGCTGCCCCGCGAAGAAGCAGGGCAGGCCCAGCCGGCGTTCGGCCTCCTGCGCGCCCTGCTGGGGGCTCATGCCGCGGCCTGAGCCCGCGGCGCCGGGACCCGACGGGCCACGGCGTTGTGGCGGCATCGACGACATCGGTACGCACCTCCGGCACATCGCTGGCGGAAAACCCTCGCCGGGAGGCGGTAACGTGCCTCCCCACGGTGACCCTCACAATACCTGCCCGCGGAGCTCCCACCGATCACGCGCGGCCCCAGCGCACCGTCGCGGGCCCACCCGCGCGCCGGCGTCGGTCGCAGGTTTCGCCGTCCTCCTCCGTTTTCGGGCCGCGCGCGGGTACGGTGCGCAACGTCCGGGGGCATGGTGCGTCCGGCTCAGCTGATCGGAGCGACCATCACGTCACCTGGCACACCCCTCCCCGCATGACGAGGGGCGTCCGTCGCGCGTTCCTCGCCGGGGCCATCGCCGCCGCGGCCCTGCCCGTGCCTGCCGTCGCCTCCGTGGACATCGACGCGGTGGCGCGCAAGGCGCTGCCGCCCGCATCCGGCATGGGCACGGCGTCCCCGGGCGACGGCGTCCTGGTGACGTTCTCCGACCGCCCGTCGGCGGCCGAGGTGACACGCAGGCTGGGCGACCTGGGCGGCGTGGCGGGCCTCGTGCCCGACGCGGGCGTGTGGAGGCTGACGCCGCGCGACCCCGGAACGGTGCTGGCCGCGGCCCGCGTGCGCACGGGCGTGGTGGCGGCCGAGTGGCCGCTGGTGCGCCGCAGCGACGCGCGCGACGTGCCGCCACCTCCCCTCGCGGCCGTCGACCCCGGGCCCATCGCCGAGCCCCTGCAGGCGCGTCAGTGGGGCCTGGCCGCCGCGCGCTGGTCGGCGATCGACACCGGGCGCACGCCGCGCCCCATCATCGCGATCCTCGACGGCGGCATCGACCGCGACCATCCCGAATGGTCCGGCCCCGACTCCCCGCTGACGGGCGGGTTCACGGCGTTTCCGGGGCAGTCCGACGCGCTGGCCGACGACTGGGGCCTCACCGGGCACGGCACGCACGTGGCGGGCGTCGCGGCGGCTCCGGCCAACGGCATCGGCATCGTGGGCGTGGCACCCGGCCGGGCGGGCACCGCCTCGGTGATGCCCGTGCAGGTGGCCGACCGCTTCGGTGACTTCTCCGACGCCGACCTCATCGCCGGCATCCGGTTCGCGGTCCAGAACGGGGCGCGCGTCATCAACATCTCGGCCGGCGGGCCGGGCGCGGTGGCGGCGTTCGAGCGCACGGTGTTCTGGGCCACCCAGCGGGGCGCCGTGATCGTGGCGGCCGTCGGCAACGAGGGGGACAGCGCCAACCCGATCAACTACCCGGCCGCGTACCGGCGGGTCATCGGCGTGGCGGCGCAGTGCAGCGGCGACCTCAACGCCGCGTGCCCGCGCGCGTACGGGGTGGCCGCGTACTCCAACCGCAACTCCACGGTCGACATCACCGCGCCCGGCGACGGCATCGTGTCGACGGTGCCGGCCTCGGTCGAGCGCGACCTCATCGCCCCGGGGTACGGCATCAAGGACGGCACGTCGATGGCCAGCCCGTTCGTCACCGGCGCCGCCGCGCTGCTGCAGGCCGCCAACGGCAACCGCCTGTCGCCGTTCCAGGTGCGCCGGCAACTGGAGAACACCGCGACGGACATGGGGCCCACGGGACGCGACAACCAGTCGGGCTACGGGTCGCTCAACATCGACGCGGCCGTGACGCGCCAGGTGGTCGCCGACGACACCGACGAGGTCAACGACGAGATCCCGTACGTCAAGGGCCGCGCGCCGCGCGTCCTCGGCATCGGGGCGCCCCCGGCGGTGATCGACGCCGACATCGACCAGTTCGACGATCCCGACGACGTGTACCCGGTGGCCATCCGCGGCGGCGCCCGCCTGCGGCTGGAGCTGACGGCCCGCCGGGGTCGCCTGGCCATCTACCTGTGGCGGCCCGGCACGCGCACGGTGCGCACCGGCGACGGCAACCTGTCGCGCAACCTCGTGGCGTACCGCGGCCGCGACACGCGGCGGCAGACCATGGTGGTGCGCGTCCCCACCAGCGGCCGGTACTACGTCAACGTCTATGCCAGGGGCGGCCAGACGCCGTATCGTCTGACCGCGCGCGCTCTGCCGTAGGCCCTCCGGCCTCGTCCCGAAAGGTGTCCATGCCCGATCAGCTGTGGGTGCTGAAGTACCAGTACGTCGCCGACATCCTCGAGCGGCGCGTGCCGCTGCGTGAGGAGCACCTGGCGCTGTTGCGCACCGCGTACGAGGCGGGCGACGTGATCCGCGCGGGCGGCACCGGCGACCCGGTCACCGGTGCGCTGTTCGTGTTCCGCACCCGTGAGGCCGCGGAGAAGTACGTGGACGCCGATCCGTACGGGGAGGCCGGGCTCGTGGTGCGCCATCGCATCGAGCCGTGGACGCTGGTCATCGGCGACTAGCGCTGCACTAGGCTTTGCCCAGGGCCCGCGCGGGGCGGGCACCGTCGTGTTCGATGCGGCGCCGAGCGGCGCGGAGGTGGTCATGAACGACATCACGATGACGGCGTCCGAGCGACGCGCGTGGGCAGACGAGGTGAGGACGCTCGCCAAGGAGCGCGACGCGGTGATCCTCGCCCACAACTACCAGGTGCCCGACGTGCAGGACATCGCCGACTACGTGGGCGACTCGCTGGCCCTGTCGCGCATCGCGGCGGCCAGCGACGCGTCGGTGATCGTGTTCTGCGGCGTCCACTTCATGGCCGAGACGGCCAAGATCCTGGCCCCCGACCGCACCGTGCTGATCCCCGACAAGGACGCCGGCTGCTCGCTGGCCGACTCCATCGACGCCGACCAGCTGCGGGCGTGGAAGGCCGAGCACCCGGGCGCGGTGGTGGTGTCGTACGTCAATACGACGGCGGCCGTGAAGGCCGAGACCGACTACGCGTGCACGTCGTCCAACGCGGTCGACATCGTCAACGCCATTCCCGCCGACCGCGAGATCCTGTTCCTGCCCGACCAGTTCCTGGGCGCCCACGTCAAGCGCCAGACGGGCCGCGAGAACATGCGCATCTGGATGGGCGAGTGCCACGTGCACGCCGGCATCACGGGGCAGGACCTCAAGGAGATCGTCGACGCCGAGCCCGAGGCCGAGCTGTTCATCCACCCCGAGTGCGGGTGCGCCACCAGCGCCCTGTACCTGGCGGGCGAGGGCATCGTGCCCGAGGAGCGCACGCACATCATGTCCACCGGCAACATGGTGGACATGGCCAAGAACACCAAGGCCTCCACGGTGCTGATCGCCACCGAGACCGGCATCATCCACCAGCTCGAGCACATGAACGCGAACGTCGAGTTCAAGCCGGTGAACCCGCGGGCGGTGTGCAAGTACATGAAGATGATCACGCCCCAGAAGCTGGTGCGGTCGCTGCGCGAGATGCGCGACGAGGTCACGGTGCCCGAGGACATCGCCGACAAGGCGCGTGCGTGCGTGGAGCGCATGATCGCCATCGGGCAGCCGTCGGCGCACGGCGAGTAGCCCGGTGAGCCACCCCACGGCGCGCCTGCCCACCGCCCTCGCCGCCCCGGCGGGTACGTGGCGCAAGCGGGTCGACGTGCTGATCCTCGGGTCGGGGGCGGCCGGCCTCGCGGCGGGGCTCGCGGCCCGGCCCGAGCGGTCGGTGCTGCTGGTCACAAAAGACGTGCTGTCGGCCGGGTCCACCGCGTGGGCGCAGGGCGGGCTCGCCGCCGTGCTCGACCCGGGCGACTCCATCGAGGAGCACGTGCGCGACACGCTGGAGGCCGGCGCGGGCCTGTGCGATGAGGCCGTGGTGCGCGACCTGTGCGCCGCGGCACCCGCGGCCATCCACCAGCTGATCGCGCTGGGGGCGCGCTTCGACCCGGCGGCCGACGGGGCCGGGCCCGCGTTGACGCGCGAGGGCGGGCACTCGCGCAACCGCATCGTCCACTCGCAGGGTGACAAGTCGGGCGCCGAGGTGCAGCGCACGCTCGACCAGGCGGCCGTGCTGGCGGGCGTCCAGGTGATGGACCACGCGTTCGCGCTCGACCTGATCGTCGGCCGCGACGCCGCGGGCGACCCGCAGGTGACGGGCGCGCGCATCGCGCTCACCGACGAGACGGGCCGGGTGGTGTCCACCGGCGTCGTCCACGCGCGGGCCGTGGTCATGGCCACCGGCGGCTTCGGGCAGGTGTTCGCGTCGACGTCCAACCCCCCGGCGGTCACCGGCGATGGCGTCGCCATGTGCCTGCGGGCCGGGCTGCCGGTCGCCGACGTCGAGTTCGTGCAGTTCCACCCCACCGTGCTGTGGCTGAGCGCGGAGGCGCGCGGCCAGCAGCCGCTCATCAGCGAGGCGGTGCGGGGCGAGGGCGCGGTGCTGCGCACCGTCGACGGCGAGCGCATCATGCCCGGCGTGCACCCGCTGGAGGACATGGCCCCCCGCGACGTGGTGGCCGCCGCGATCTCGGCGGCGATGGCCCGCAGCACCGGCCCCGGCCGCGACCACGTGATGCTGGACGCCACGCACATGGGCGCCCGCTTCGCCGAGCGCTTCCCCGGCATCACCGAGGCGTGCCTGGCCGCGGGCATCGATCCGGCGAAGGACTGGATCCCCGTCGCGCCCGCCGCCCACTACGCGTGCGGCGGCGTGGTGGCCGACCTGCACGGGCGCACCGCGACGACCGGTCTGTTCTGCGTGGGCGAGACGGCCTGCACCGGGTTGCACGGCGCCAACCGCCTGGCCTCCAACAGCCTCACCGAGAGCGTCGTCGGCGGCATCCGCGTGGGCATCGCGCTGGCCGACGAGCTGCCCGGGCGCCCCTCCGACGCGGGCGCGCCGCCCGAGGGCGACGGAGCCATGTGCACCCCCGACGACGTCGCCACCGTGCGGGCCGCCATGTCGCGCCACGTGGGCGTGATGCGCACGCCCGACGGGCTGGCCGAGGCCACACGGGTGCTCGACGGCGTCGCCGACGCGGCGACGGCCGAGGTGGAGCCGTCGCGGGCCGCCTGGGAGGCCACCAACGTGCTCACCGTGGCGCGCGCCATCGTGCTGTCCGCGCTCACCCGCGAGGAGAGCCGCGGCTGCCACCGGCGTACCGACGTCGACGGCCCCCGCGACGAGTGGCACCACCACATCCGGCTGGTGATGGACCCAAGCGGGGCCCTGGCGGCGCCCGCCGTCGCCGATTCGGTGGCTCCGTGACCACGTTCCACCCCCTGTCGGAGGGCACCCGCCGGATGCTGGCCGACGCGGGGCTCGACGCCGACGATCTCGCCGCGTTCGTGCGCGCCGCCGTGCGCGAGGACCTGGGCGGCGGGGTCGACGTCACGTCGGCCGCCACCGTGCCACCCGACGCCCGCTCGCGGGCCGGCGTCGGCGCGCGCAGGGCCGGCACCGTCGCGGGCGTGCCCGCGGGCGTCGCGGTGCTGGAGGCCGTGTGCGGCGCCGACGCGCTTGAGGTCGTCGTGGAACGCGGCGACGGCACCCGCGTCGCGCCCGGCGACGTGGTGATGCGCATCACCGCGCCGAGCCGCGCGCTGCTGACGGCCGAGCGCACCATGCTCAACCTGATGTGCCACCTGTCGGGCGTCGCGACCCTGACCCGGGCGTGGGCCGACGCGCTGGAGGGCACGTCGGCGCGCGTGCGCGACACCCGCAAGACCATTCCCGGCATGCGGGCGCTCGCGAAGTACGCGGTGCGCTGCGGCGGCGGGGTGAACCACCGCATGGGCTTGTGGGACGCGGCGCTGGTGAAGGACAACCACGTGGTCGCCGCGGGCGGGGTGGGGGAGGCGTTCGCGCTGGTGCGCGAGCGGTTCCCCGACGTGCCGGTGGAGGTGGAGGTCGACGGCCTCGACGGCCTGCGGGAGGTGCTCGACCTGGGCGCCGACGTGGTGCTCCTCGACAACTTCACGCCCGACCTGATGCGGGAGGCCGTGGCGTTGCGTGACGCCCGGCGGCCCGCGGCGGTGCTGGAGGCGAGCGGCGGGCTGACCCTGGCCGACGCGGCCGCCGTGGGAGCGACGGGTGTCGATTACATCGCGGTGGGCGAGCTGACCCACTCCGCGCGCGTGCTCGACCTGGGGCTCGACTTCATCTGATCGCGTCGCCGTCCTTTCGTAGGGTACGGAATGGCGTGAGGGTCCCCAACTTCCGTCTATGAACCGACTGATCCGCACCGTCGTCCTCGCGGCGACCACGGCGACGGCGCTCGTCGCCACCGCATTCGCCGCCACCCTCCCACCGCCCGTGCTGAGCGCGCCGGTGCCGTTCGTGGCCTCCGGCGTCGTGCAGTCGGGCCCCGGTGCCGCGTATCTGCCGGACGGCACCCTCGCGATCGTCTACGCCAGGGAGGCGACCTCCGACGTCGCGGTCGTGGCGCGTGACCGCGCGGCGACGGGCGCCGAGACCGAGCGCGTGCTGTGGACGGCCCCCGCGGGGTCCCCCGCGGCCTCCGTCGGCAGCCCCGCCATCGCCACGGACGCGACGGGCAACATGCTGGCGGTGTGGCGCTGGAAGCGCATCAACGCGGCGAATCCCTCCGGCCCCCCGGCGGCGATCGGCCTGGTGTCGAGCTATCGACCGGCCGGCGGGACGTGGGGTGCGGCCCAGCCGCTGCCGGGAACCGGCGACGTCGAGTATCGGTCCGATCCCGTGACGCTCACCGCCGACAAGCCCGGCAGCTTCATCGCCGGCTACCTGCACACGGCGACGGACCTGCCGGCGCTCTCGCGGTTCACCGCTCCGGGGGCCTGGTCGAACCCGATCAACCTCGCCACCGCCGGCTCCGACGAGCAGCCGGTGATCGCCGGCCGCGGCGACGGTGTCGGCATCGTGGCGTGGCTCGAGACGGCCGGCACCGGTCAGCGGCTCATGGCCCGCCCGACCGGCGTCGCCGGCGCCGTCCCCGTCGAGGTCGCCTCGGACCCCACGTACCTCCTCACGCCGGGCCTGGGCTTCGACGAGACGGGCGCGGCGACGATCGTGGAGTCGACGGCGGCGCAGGGGGCCTTCGCGCGCCGCTGGACCGCCGCGACCGGCTTCGGACCGGTGACCCCGCTCGGCGCCGGCCGGCTTCTGGGTACCGTCGTCGGACGACACGTCGTGCTCAGCTCCCAGTCCTCGGTGGAGCGGCGCCTGAGCGTGCGGTCGCTTCGCCCCGACGGCACCTGGACGGCGTCCGCGCCGATCGGCCAGACCCCCGGGGGGTACGGTGACCTCCGCGTCGCACCGCGAGCCGACGGCGGGTACGTCGGCATCTTCTCCACCGTCCTCGTCGGGCCGGCCCCTTCCTACACCAAGACGGGGACCCAGATGCTCGGGTTCCAGTTGGCCGCCGACGGGACGCCGGCAGTCGCGGGATCGCCCGCGTCGACCACGGACGTCCTGGACGATCCGTCGGCTCTCGCGGTCAGCCCCGCCGGCGACGTCACGGCGCTCGGCTGGAGGAACGGTGCGGCGCCCGCGGGAAAGCAGCGCGTGTGGATCATGGAGGCCGACGGCGCGGACCCCGTGATCGACGGCATCACGGTACCCGGCACCATCACGCAGGGGCAGGCGGGAGACTTCTCCGCCACGGGGACCGATACGCGCACCGGAGTCAGCCAGATCCGCTGGACGTTCGGCGACGGCGCCACCGCCACGTCGGCCCCCGCCCAGGCGATCACGCACGCCTTCGCCGGCGCGGGGACGTACGTCGTGACGGCCCGGGCGGTGGACGGTGCCGGCCACGTGGGGGACGCCGCGTCGCGGACGGTCACGGTCACCGCACCGGTCACGCCGCCGGTGAGCGGGCCGGTCACCACGCCTCCGCCCGCCGCACCGCGCGTACCCGCGACGCTGCGCGGACGCACGGTCGTGCTCGACCTCGACGTCGCCCTGCGGCGGGGCGCGACGGCCTGCCCCACGGGCCGAACCATCACCACCACCGTCCGTCCACCGCACGCCCGGCCGCTTGCGATCGCGCGCAGGAGCGTCAGCGTCACGAAGATCACGGTCAACGGCGTGGCGCGCTGCCGCGCCACCGGCACCGTCACCCTGCGGAGGGCCCCCGCGCCCGGCACCCGGGCCTCGCTCCGTCTGATCGTCGGCGGGACGACCACGGTCACCCGCACCGTACGCATCACCCCACCACGGGTCGCCGCAGTGCTGCGGGGGCGCACGGTCGCGATCGACCTCGACCTCACGCCGCGACCGGGTACGTCCGCCTGTCCCAGCGGGCAGACCATCGCGGCGACGATCGCCCCCGCCGGCGGCCGGCCGCTTGCGATCGCACGCAGCAGCGTCAGGGCCGTCAGGTTGCGGGTCGGTGACGCGGTGCGGTGCCGCGTGAGCGGCGCGCTCACCCTGCGTTCGGACCCCGGGCCGCGCCTGCGCACCACACTGCGCGTGGGCCTCCGCTCGGCCACGACCGTGACGCGCACCGTTCGCGTCAGCCTGCCGGCGCGCTGAATCACGTCCCTGGGGCGGTGGATGTGGACGTCCACCGCCCCAGGCCGCGCGGCACCCCGCGCCGCCGGACCCCCGGCGAGGGCGGGCACGGGGGCGAGGCGTAGGATTCCCGCATGCCGCGCACATCGTTCGTCTTCGACGAGGGCATGCTCCAGTACGACCTGGGCGACGAGCATCCGCTCTCGCCGCTGCGGCGCCGCCTGGCCGTCGACCTCATCCGCGCCTACGGCCTGCTCGACCGTGACGACGTCACCGTGGTGCCCGCGCGGCGCGCCGTCGACGACGAGATCGCCCGCGCCCACGCGCCCGCGTACATCGCGGCCACCAAGCGCTACAGCGCGTCGCCGCTTTTGTCGCACGAGTGGGAGGCGGGCCAGTGGGGCTTCGCCGCCGGCGGTGACACCCCGGCGTTCGCGGGCATGCACGAGGCCGCGGCGCTTCTGTGCGGGGCGTCCATCACCGCCGCGATGGAGGTATGGGAGGGCCGCGCCGACCAGGCGTTCTCCGCCGGTGGCGGCCTCCACCACGCGCTCGCCAACCGCGCCGCGGGCTTCTGCGTCTACAACGACCCCGCCGTGGCCATCCACGCGCTGCTGGCCGAGGGCGCCGAGCGGGTGGCGTACATCGACGTCGACGTGCACCACGGCGACGGCACCCAGTGGATCTTCTACGAGGACCCGCGCGTGCTGACGTGCTCGGTACACGAGAGCGGCCGGTACCTGTTCCCGGGCACCGGGCACCTGGGCGAGCGCGGCGTCGGCGCGGCGGAGGGCACCGCGGTCAACATCCCGCTGCCGCCGTACGCCGGGCAGGCACCGTACCTGCGCGCGGTCGAGGACGTCATCGGCCCGGCCGTCACCGCGTTCCGGCCCGACGTGATCGTGACCCAGAACGGCGCCGACCCGCACCATCGCGACCCGCTGGCACACCTGCAGATCACCATGGCGACGTTCCCGCGCCTGTATCGCATGCTGGTGGACATCGCGGCCGACGCGTGCGGCGGCCGCCTGGTGGCCCTCGGCGGCGGCGGGTACCACACCGACGTGGTGCCCCGGGCGTGGACCATGCTGTTCGCCACCATGCTGGGCGCCGAACTCGATGATGACATGCCCGCCGAGTGGGTGGCCGAGGCGTCCGGGCGGGCGGGCATGCTGCTGACGCCCACGCTCACCGGCGACGTCGAGCCCGAGGTGCCCGCCGAGCAGAGGGCGCAGGCCGACGCGGAGGGCGGGCAGGTGGTCGACCAGGCCAGGGTGCTGCTGCGGCAGACGCCCCACCAGCCGTGAAGCGTGACGCCGACTGGGCGGCGGCCGACGTGCCCACCGGGGCGCACGCCATCGCCGAGGCTCAGCTTCAACCTGACGGTTATGCCCGCACCCGCGGCGTCGCGCAGCAGGCGGCCCGCCTGGCCCGCAACACCCACCTCAACCGTGAGGACCGCGCGCGCCTTCTGTGCGTCGCGTGGCTGCACGCGGTGGGGGGCGACGACCTTCTGGGGCGGCGCGCAACGGCGCGCACCGCCCGTCAGGCGGGGCACGAGCGCATCGCGGTGATCCTGGCGCACCACCGCTTCGCGGCCATGGAGGGGTCCATCCGCGGAATGGCCCCGCTGGAGCACGAGTTCGCCGTCCCCACGGGGCGTGACGAGGATCTGGTGCTGCTGCTGGACGTCGCCGTGTTCACCACGGACCCGGCCGGGGCCCCGTGTACGCCCGCGACGGTGGTGCGCGACATGATGGACCGCGCCACCCCGGCCGATCCGTCCGTGCGGGCCGCCGTGGCGCTGCTGGCCCAGCTGGCCGACCACCCCGACGGCCGGCCCCTGCTGGAGCTCGTCGCGCCCCGTCCGGCGGTGTAGCCCAGGGCACCCCGCACCAGCGGCACCGGGCTATGATGGCGCGTCCGCGTCGGAGGTCACGCTGCGTAGCATCAAGCCGGGCCAGATCGTGCTGCTGGGGTTCGCCGGCGTCATCTTTCTGGGCACCCTGCTGTTGTGGTTGCCCGCCTCCCGCAGCGGCCACGACCCCATGGCGTGGAAGGCCGCGCTGTTCACCTCGACGTCCGCCGTGTGCGTCACCGGGCACGCCATCGTGGACACCCCCACGTACTGGACGCTGTTCGGGCAGATCGTGATCATGGCGCTCATCCAGGTGGGCGGCTTCGGCATCGTGACGGCCGCATCCCTGTTGCTGGTGGTCGCGCGACGCAACCTGGGCATGCGGAGCCGCATGCTGACCCAGTCGGAGTCGCAGGCCATCACCGCCAGCGACGTGCGGCGGGTGGTGGGGTCGGTGGCGGTGTTCACGCTGGCGGTGGAGGGCGCGATCGCCGTGGTGCTGGCCCTGCGCCTGCACTTCGCGTACGACGTGGGCTGGGGCGACGCGGCCTGGCGCGGGGTCTTCCACGCGGTCTCGTCGTTCAACAACGCCGGCTTCGCGCTGTACACCGACAACCTGATCGGCTTCCAGGCCGACTGGCTCATCATCGTGCCGATCGGCCTCGGCATCATCATCGGCGGCCTCGGGCATCCCGTGTTCGCCGACCTGGGCCGCTGTCGCACGGCGGTCGGGAGCCTGACGCTGCACAGCAAGCTGACGCTCACCGGCACCGCGGTGCTGCTGTTCGGTGGCACGCTCGCGTTCCTCCTGACCGAGTGGGACAACGGCAAGACGTTCGCGCCGATGAACATGGCCACCAAGGTGCTGTCGGCCTGGTTCCAGTCGACCACGGCGCGCACCGCCGGGTTCAGCTCGGTGGCCATGGGCGACTTCCGCGACGAGTCGTGGCTCATCACCGACATGCTGATGTTCGTGGGCGGTGGCAGCGGGTCGACGGCCGGTGGCGTCAAGGTGGCGACGTTCCTGGTGCTCGTGCTGATCGTGCTGGGAGAGGCCCGCGGCGGCATGCCCCCCGAGGCGTTCGGTCGCCGCATCCCGGTGCCCGCGCTGCGTCAGAGCCTGGCGGTGGCGTTCCTGGCGATCAACGCCATCACGCTGGCCACGCTGGCGCTGATGATGCTGACCCCGTACTCGCTCGACCGCTGCATCCTGGAGGTGATCTCGGCGTTCTCCACCGTGGGCCTCAGCACCGGCATCACACCCGACCTGGGAACGCCCGGCCAGCTTGTGCTGGTCGCGATGATGTACCTGGGCCGCGTCGGGCCACTGGCCCTGGTGCTGGCCCTCGCCGGGCGCCAGAAGCAGCGGCTCTACCAGTACCCCGAGGCCAGCCCGCTGGTGGGCTGACCGGATCGACGAAAAGGACGGCAATCCGTGGCGACCCGCGACGACATCCTGGTGATCGGCCTCGGCCGGTTCGGCCGCGCCCTGGCCGAGACGCTCCTCAGCCTGGGACACGAGGTGATGGCGGTCGACGCCGACGCCCAGGCCTGCCAGGAGTGCAGCCAGACCATCGGCCACGTGGTGCAGGCCGACGCGACGTCCACCGACGCGCTGCGTCAGGTGGGGGCGGGCGAGTTCCGCACCGCGGTCGTCGCGATCGGCAACGACATCCAGGCCAGCATCATGGCCACGTACGCGCTGGTCGACCTGGGCATCCCCCGCATCTGGGCGAAGGCCATCACGGCCCAGCACGGCGCCATCCTGCAGCGCGTGGGCGCCCACCGCGTCGTGTTCCCCGAGCGTGACATGGGCGTGCGCGTCGCCCACACGATGCTGGGCCGCACCATCGACTACGTGGAGCTCGATGACGAGTTCGTGCTCATCGAGACCACGGTGCCGCGGCAGCTGGCCGGCCGCATGATCGGCGAGGCGCAGGTGCGTTCCAAGTTCGACGTGTCGATCCTGTGCGTCAAGCGCCCCGGGGGACGGTTCACGTACGCCACCCAGGACACCCTGCTCAATCTCGGCGACCTGGTGGTGGTGTTCGGCCCCACCCGCTCGGCCGAGGAGTTCGCCGCCCTCGACTAGGGCGGCGGGTCAGCGGTCGGTGATGCCGGCCGCGTCCGCCACGTCCTCGGTGACGATCCAGGTCTCGGCGCCGTCGGTGGGCTGAACACGCCCGGCCGGCAGCGCCGGGTCGCCCGCGATGGCGCGCCGCACCACGTCGCCCTTGGCCGGGTCGGCCACCAGGAACAGCACGCGGGCGGCGGCGTTCAGCACGGGCAGGGTCATGCTGACCCGCCACGGCTGCGGCAGCTCGGGACGATGCACCGGCACCATCAGCCGCTCGGTCTCGTCCATCTCGGGCGATCCGGGGAACAGCGACGCCGTGTGTCCGTCGGCGCCGATGCCCAGCACCATCAGGTCGAATCGGGGGATGTCCTGGCGCGGGAACGCGCGCCGCAGGTCCTCTTCGGCCCGCGCGGCGGCCTCGTCGGGCGACAGCTCGCCGTGGATGCGGTGCACGTTGTCGGGTGGGAACGGTACCCGGTCGATGAGGGCCTCGCGCACCATGCGGTAGTTCGAGCCCTCGTCATCGGGCGGGACGCACCGCTCGTCGCCGAAGAAGATGCTGAGCTTCGCCCACGGGCAACAGCGCGAGCCCAGGTGCTGGTAGGCGACGCGCGGCGTGCTGCCTCCGGCCAGGGCGACGGATGCCGTGCCGCCCCAGGCCTGGTCGGACGCCACGGCCTCGATGCGGCGTGCCGCCTCGTCGGCGAGGGCCGCGGAATCGCTCACCACAACGATCTCGGGTCGGTTCATGCGGCGCCCACCTCCAGAGCGCGGGGCAACGCCCGTTCGAACGGGACGTCGGGCCGGAGCATCTCGAGCTCGCCGGCCAGCAGTTCCGAGCGCGAGCGGCTCGGCAGCGGCAACACCCTCCTGCGGGTGGGCCGCCCGGCAGTGTAGACCACCACGGCCGCCGATTCCCTCTCGGGGATGCGCTCGATGCTGAGGTGCTGTGGGCCCCCGGCGTCGACGTGCACCTCCACCAGGCCGGTGATGTCGACGTCGGCGCGCGGGTGCAGCTCGACCATCAGCTTGTCGCCGATGGCCTCGCGGAACCAGCCCGCGAACAGCAGCGCATCAGGGGTGGGCTGCGCACCGGCGTACCAGATCTGCAACACCGATCCGCGCCGCATGCGGTCGGCGTGGTGCCGGTCGATCAACTGGGTGATGAGCTGCCGCCACGTGGTCAGGCGCGCCCACGCCAGGTCGGTGACCGACACCCGCCCGGCACTCACCACCTCGGCCAGCTGCGCCAGCGCGACCATCGCGTCGGGTTCGCGCTCGGCCTCGGTCACCACGCGGTCGACGGTGTCCTCGATCTCGCGGTACAGCAGGTCGTCGGGCATCGGCACGCCCGGCCACCACAGGTACACGGGCAGGTCGGACCGCAACAGCGGGATGATGGCGCTGGCGACGCCCTCGGGCTGGTCGGTGTGCAGCATCAGGCGGATCAGCTCCACCTGCACCGACGCACGGCCACGGAACACCGTCGCCCGGGTCTCGAGGTGCGCGTCGATGCCGCCCTTGCCCCCCACGGTCTTCACGATGAGGGCGCGGGACGGCTGGTGGTCGCTCATCGACTCGATGATCGACTCCACCTCGTGCGCGCTCTCGTCGTCGGCCACCGCCACCAGGTTCAGCACGCTCGCGGACGGCACGGGGCGCCCGTCCGGCTCCACCCGCAGCGCGTGCAGGTGGCGGGCCAGCTCGGTGACCGACGTGACGGTGCCGTCCCACTCGTGCTGCGTCCCAGCCGGGCGGGTGGACGTGGCGCGGGCCTTGCGGGGGGCGGGCTTGCGCGCGGCGGGCTTCTTGGCGGCGCTCTTCGTGGCGGTGGGCTTCTTCGCGGTCGCCGCCTTCGTGGGGGTGGGCTTCTTCGTGGCCGTCGTCTTCGTTGCGGGCTTCCTCGCGGCGGGCTTCGTGGCGGTGGGCTTCTTCGCCGCCTCGGACTTCGACGTGGACGCGGCCGGCTTCGCGGCGGCCGTCGTCTTCGCCTCCGCCTTGGACTTCGACGCGGACGGCTTCGCGGGCGCCTTCTTCGCCGCCGACGCGCGGGTACGGCGCGCGGGCGTGTCGCCCGCGGCGGTCACAGCCGCCTCCAGCGCCGCCCGTCGCGGGCCATCAGGTCGTCGGACGACTCCGGGCCCCACGACCCGGCGTCGTAGTTGGGGAAGTCGGCCGCGCTGCCCGCCCAGGCCGTCAGCACCTGGTCCACGATCTCCCAGGCCGTCTCCACCTCGTCCCAGCGCGCGAACAGGGTGCTGTCGCCCACCAGCGCGTCCAGCAAGAGGCGCTCGTACGCCTCGGGGGAGCCCTTCAGGAACGACGAGCCGTAGCTGAAGTCCATGCTGACCGTGCGCAGGTCGACGCTGGGCCCGGGCACCTTCGCCACGAACTTCAGCGATGCGCCCTCGTCCGGCTGGATGCGCAGCGTCAGCAGGTTCGGCGTCACCGTCTCCACCGGCGTCTCGAGGAACGGCAGGTGCGGGGGGGACCGGAACTGCACGGCGATCTCGGTGGCGCGCTTGGGCAGCCGCTTCGCGGCGCGCAGGTAGAACGGGGTGCCCGCCCAGCGCCAGTTCTCCACCCGCACCTTCAGGGCCACGAACGTCTCGGTGTTGGAGTTGGGGTCGACCTTCTCCTCCTCCCGGTACCCCGGCACCGGCACGCCGGCGATGTATCCGGGCCCGTACTGGCCCCGCGCGGCGACCTCGGCCACCTCCTCCACCCGCACCGGCGGGATGGCGCGCAGCACCTTCACCTTCTCGTCGTGCACGTCGCGGCTGTCGAAGCGGGCGGGGGGCTCCATCGCCACCAGCGACAGCACCTGGAACAGGTGGTTCTGCAGGATGTCGCGCAGGGCGCCGGCGCCGTCGTAGTAGCCGCCGCGGCCCTCGACCCCCAGGTCCTCGGCGGCCGTGATCTGCACGTGGTCCACGTAGCGCCGGTTCCACAGCGGCTCGAAGATGAGGTTGCCGAACCTCAGCACCATCAGGTTCTGGACGGTCTCCTTGCCCAGGTAGTGATCGATGCGGTACACCTGCGCCTCGGCGAACACCTGCGAGAGCTCCTGGTTCAGCGCCTGCGCCGTGGCCAGGTCCTCGCCGAACGGCTTCTCGACCACCAGCCGGCGGTAGACGCCGTCCGACTCGTCGGCAAGCCCCACCTTGCCCAGGTTCATCGCGATCACCGGGAAGAACGTGGGCGCCGTCGCCAGGTAGAACAGCCGGTTGCCGCGCGTGCCCAGGTCGGCGTCGGCCTCCTTCAGCAGCGCGTCCAGCCGCTGGTACAGATCGAGGTCGTCGAATGATCCCGACACGTAGCGCAGGCGCTGCGCGAAGCCGTGCCAGACCTCGTCGTCCACCTCGCCGTTGCGGCTGTGCTCGCTGATGGCCGCCTTCATCTCGGTGCGGAACTCGTCGTCCGACCACGGCGTCAGCGCCACGCCCACGATCACCATCTCGGGCGGCAGGAGCTGCTGCAGCGCCAGGTTGTAAAGCGCCGGCATCAGCTTGCGGTGCGAGAGGTCGCCGGACGCGCCGAACACCACCACGGCCGTGGGCGCGGGCGTGCGGTTGAGCCGCCACCCCAGGTCGAACGGGCTGTCGCTCGCGGTCGTCACTGGTGCTTGACGGCGTGACCGCCGAACTCGCGCCGCAGGGCCGCCACCACCTGCGCGGTGAAGCTGACGTCCTGGCGCGAGCGGAACCGCTCCAGCAGCGACAGCGTGATGATGGGGGCCGGCACGTTGGTGTCGATGGCCTGCGCCACCGTCCAGCGGCCTTCGCCGGAGTCCTCCACGTAGTCCTTCACCGAGGCCAGGTCGGGCTCGCGGGTGAGGGCGGCCGCAGTCAGGTCCAGCAGCCAGCTGCGGATGACCGTGCCGTGGCGCCACGCCTCGGCGACGGCTCCCAGGTCGAGGTCGAACTCGCTGGCCTTGAGGATCTCGAAGCCCTCGGCGTAGGCCTGCATCAGCCCGTACTCGATGCCGTTGTGCACCATCTTGGTGAAGTGGCCGGCACCGGCGGGGCCCGCGTGCACCAGGCCGCCGTCCGGCGGGGCCAGGGCCGTGAGCGCGGGCTCCATGCGGGCGAACGACGCGTCGTCGCCGCCGGCCATCAGCCCGAAGCCCTCGGTGAGCCCCCACACGCCGCCCGAGACGCCGATGTCCATGAACGCCAGCCCGTGCGCCTCGGCCTTCCGGGCGCGCCGCTGGGAGTCGTGGAAGTTGGAGTTGCCGCCGTCGATGATGAGGTCGCCGGGCTCCAGGATGTCGTGGAGCTGGGTGATGACCTCCTCGGTGGGGTCGCCCGCGGGCACCATCACCCACGCGACGCGCGGGGCGGCCAGTTGCTCGCGGATGCCGGCCAGCGCCACCGGCCCCTCCCCGCCGCGCTCGGCCACCTTCGCGGCCTCGGCGTGCGGGTCGACCACCACGACGCGGTGCCCTGCCTGGGTGAGCCGGCCGGTGAGCCCGGAGCCCATCCGCCCGAACCCGATCATCGCCAGTTCCACGTGCCAACCTCCTGGTCGGGGGCACCCCGGGTGGGAGTGCCCGTGAGAGAGTGCACCGCGGTGGGTCTCACCGCACGCGGCACGGTCCCCGCGCCACCTACCGCCCCAGCTGGTCCCGCGCGGCCTGCGCCACCGACTCGGCCGTGATGCCCAGATACGCCATGGCCTCGGGACCGGGTGCGGACGCGCCGAAGCGGTCGATCGTGACCAGCTCGCCGTCGATCCCCACCCAGCGGTGCCAGCCCAGCGACGCCGCCGCCTCCACCGCCACGCGGGCCGTGATGGACGGGGGCAGCACCGAGTCGCGGTACTCCTTCGGCTGGCGGCCGAACAGCTCGAAGCTGGGCAGGCTCACCACCCGGGCGTCGATGCCGTCGCCCTTCAGCAGGTCGGCGGCCTCCAGCGACAGCGGCACCTCGCTGCCCGTGGCCACCAGGATGCAGTCGGCGCCGTCGCGCACCACGTACCCGCCCTTGTCCACCGGAGGCGTCCCCTCCATGGTGGGCAGGCCCTGGCGCGTCAGCACCAGCACGGTGGGGCCGTCGCTGCGGGAGATCGCCACCTTCCAGGCGGCGGCCACCTCGGTGGCGTCCGCGGGGCGCAGCACCACGGTGTTGGGGATGGCCCGTAGGCCGGCCAGCTGCTCGATGGGCTGGTGGGTGGGGCCGTCCTCACCCAGCGCCACCGAGTCGTGCGTGTACACGAAGATCGACGGCAGCCGCATCAGCGCGGCCATGCGGATCGTGTTCTTCATGTAGTCCGAGAACGTCAGGAACGTCGAGCACAGGGGCCGCAGCCCGCCGTGGGCGACGAGGGCGTTGGTGATCGCGCCCATCGCGAACTCGCGCACGCCGTAGCGGATGTTGCGGCCCGCGTACTCGCCGTGGGCGACGTCGCCGCCGTCCTTGATGGTGGTCGACGTCGACGACGACAGGTCGGCGGCGCCCTGCACCAGCTCCGGGATGGTGCCGGCCAGCCCGTTGATGGCGGTGCCGGACGACGCGCGGGTGGCCACCGACGCACCGGCCTCGAACGTGGGCAGCCCCTTCTCCCAGCCATCGGGGAGGACGCCCTCGGTCACCCGCGTGAACTCGGCGGCCAGGTCGGGGTGGGCCTCGCGGTACGCCGCGAAGCGCGCGTTCCACTCGTCCTGGGCGCGCGTGCCCCGCTCGCGCAGTTCGTCGGCCCAGGCGGCCACGTCGTCGGGCACCAGGAACTGCGCGTCCTCGGGCCAGCCGTAATTGCGCTTGGCGCCCGCGGCCTCCTCGGCCCCCAACGGCGAGCCGTGCGCCGCGGCGGTGTCCTGCTTGGTGGGCGCGCCGAAGCCGATGTGGGTGCGGCACCGCACCAGCGTGGGGCGTCCGTCCGACTCGGCGGCCTCGTCCAGCACCCGGCTGATCTGCGCGGCGTCGTTGCCGTCGGTGATGTCGAGCACCCGCCAGCCGTACGCCGCGAAGCGCCCCGGTACCTGCTCCGAGAACGACAACGAGGCGGGGCCGTCCAGCGTGACGTCGTTGTCGTCGTACACCATCACCAGGCGGTCGAGGCCCAGGTGGCCGGCCAGCGAACCCGCCTCGTGCGAGATGCCCTCCATCAGGTCGCCGTCCGAGCAGATGCACCACGTGCGGTGGTCGACGATCGCGTGTCCCTCGCGGTTGTAGCGGGCCGCCAGCATGCGCTCGGCCAGCGCGAAGCCCACGGCGTTCGCGACCCCCTGGCCCAGCGGGCCGGTGGTGATCTCCACGCCGGGCGTGTCGCCGCGCTCGGGGTGTCCCGGCGTCTCGGACCCCAGCTGCCGGAACGCCTTGATCTCGTCCATCGACAGGGCGTACCCCGACAGGTGCAGCAGGCTGTACAGCAGCATCGACGCGTGGCCCGCCGACAGCACGAACCGGTCGCGGTCGACCCAGCCGGGGTCGGACGGCGCGTGCGCCATCTGGCGGGAGAACAGCTCCCAGCCCACCGGCGCGAGGCCCATCGGCGCGCCGGGATGGCCGCTGTTGGCCTTCTCGACGGCGTCGATCGACAGCGTGCGGATGGTCGTCGCCACCAGCTCGGGCGATGCGAGCTCACGTGCCACGGAGTTCACCTCACGGTGGGGGAAAGGAGCGACAGCGAGTCTAGTCCACCCTTCGCGACCCGGCGCCCGCCCGGTCAGCGCGCCCCGTGCGGGTGGCTCTCGCTGAGGCCGGCGGGCGTGATGCGCACGAAGCGGCCGCGCGCGTTCATCTCGCGGATGGTGTGCGCGTCGCTGTAGCTCATGCCGCTGCGCAGGCCGCCCACCATGGTGCGCACCACGTCGGCCGCGGGCTCGCGCAGCGGCACCACGGTCTCGACCCCCTCGGGCACGACGGGGGTGAACTCCTCCTCGCCCTGCTCCTCGACGCCGCGCCGGGCCTCCGCCGCGGGCGCGGACGCCATGCCGCGGAACACCTTCACCCTGCGTCCGTCGCGCACCACGGCCACGCCGGGGCTCTCGGGGGTGCCAGCCAGCAGGCCGCCCAGCATCACGCTCTCGGCCCCGCCGGCGATGGCCTTCGCGACGTCGCCCGGATAGCGCACGCCGCCGTCGGCGATCACCGGCACGTTGAACTCGGCGCAGGCCGCCGCGCACCGCATGACCGCGGTCAGCTGGGGCACGCCGACGCCGGCCACCAGGCGGGTGGTGCACACCGAGCCGGGCCCCACGCCCACCTTCACGGCGTCCGCGCCGGCCTCGGCCAGGTCGCGGGCGCCCTCGGCCGTGGCGACGTTGCCGGCGATGATGTCGACGCCCGGCACGGCGCGCTTCACCACGTCGATGGCCGCGATGGCGTGCTCGGCGTGGCCGTGGGCGATGTCGAGCACCAGCACGTCGGCGCCGGCCTCGGCCAGGGCGGTGGCCCGCTCGATGTAGTCGCCCCGCACGCCAATGGCGGCGCCCACCGACAGGCGCCCCCGCGCGTCCGTGCTGGCCTCGGGACGCTGCTCCAGAAGCAGCAGGTCCTTCATGGTCACCAGGCCGGCGACCCCGCCGTCGTCGTCCACCAGGGGCAGCTTCTCCACTCGGGCTTCGCGCATGCGCGCGAGGGCCTCGGGCGACGAGATGCCGCGCGCGCCCACCGCCAGCCGCTCGCGGGGGGTCATGGCCTCGGCGACGGTCACGGCGCCGTCGGCCATCTCCACGTCGCGGCGCGTCAGCATGCCCGCCAGGCGGCCCTGGTCGACGACCACGAGGCCGCTGACCCCGCGGTCGACCATCACGCGGCGGGCCTCCGCCAGCGTCTGCGTCGCGGCGACGGTGTGCGGATCCTCGATGATCTTCGCCTCGGCGCGTTTCACGCGCCGCACCTGGGCGGCCTGCTCCTCGACGGACAGGAAGCGGTGGATGATGCCGATGCCGCCCGCGCGCGCCATGGCGATGCCCATCGCCGACTCGCACACCGTGTCCATGTTGGCCGCCACGATGGGCATGGCGATGCGGACGTTGCGGGTGAGGCGGGTGGACGTGTCGACGTCGCTGCGCGAGCGGATGGTGCTGCGCTGCGGCACCAGCATCACGTCGTCGTACGAGAGCGCCAGGGGGATGTCGTCGGGCATGGGCACGGCCGCGGACAATAGCCCACAGACCGCCGGGGCACCGCGTGTTCCGGCCCGTCACGTATGGTGGCGGAGGCGCGAGCAGCCGCGCCGTCGTCCGTCTGCGCCGCTCGTCGCCCTCGGGGGAAGTGTGAACCGCCGCCTTGCCAGCGCCATCGTCGCCGTCGCGCTCGCCGTCTCGGGATGCGCGTCAGAATCCCTGTCGCAGCGCACCGACGCGTTGCCGCGCGGCACCGTGGTCTCGGCCCAGGACTATCTCAACGACGCCGCCACGGTCACCGGCGTGGTGCGGGCGTTCTCGCAGACGCTGTCATCGGCGGGCGACACCGTCACCATCGCCGAGGCACGCAAGCTCGCGCCGCAACTCACCCAGCAGGCGGCCACGGCCCGCGCGCTGTGTAACCGGCTGTCCGCGGCCCGTCTCGACGACACCCGCCTCGAGACGCAGCGGGCCGCCGTCGCCGCGCCGCTCAACCGGGTGTGCGCCACCATGGAGACGGTGGCCCGGCTGGCCTCGCAGGGCCAGGTGCGACAGATGATCGAGCGGGCCGACACGCTGCCCGCCGCGATCGACGAGGTGCGCACCGCGGGCGGCCGCTGACCCGCCCCGGGGCGGGTCATGCTTCCGGCGGAAACTGCCGATCCCAAGGAGGCGGGTGGCCACCACCCGCTCGCACAACGCTCCTGGGGGTAACCGCAGTGCCCGAGGACCTGGTCCCGCTCGTCATCGCCAGCGGGAGCCCCGCCTTCGCCCACGGGCTGGCGGCGTTCCTTCACGACCCGCCGCTCGATCCCATCATCGTCCACACGGTCGACTCGGCCGTGCGCATGACGCGCGAGACCAACGCCGCCATGGTGCTCATCGACGACTGGCTCGTGGACGGCGCCGGAATGGACCTGGCGTACGAGCTGCGCCGCTCGCTCATGGACGCGCGCACCATGTTCGTCGTCGACGAGAACGACGCGGAGGCCCAGATGAACGCGTTGTCCCTGGGCGCGTCGGGGTGCATCCCGCGCACGTGGGACCGGGCGATGGTGTGCGAGGCCGTGGCCGACGGGCTGCGCGGCGTGACCCGCTTCGACCTGGACGTCGTGCGCTCGCTGGCCGAGATGGCGCACCGCGGCTCGGGTGCCGACGCGGCGCTCACCGACCAGGAGCGGGCCGTGCTGCGGCTGATGCGCCAGCACCTGACGTACAAGGAGATCGCCCAGCAGATGGGGCTGTCGTGGCACACGGTGCGCACGCATGCCCAGTCGGTGCTGCGCAAGAGCGGCGTGCACTCGCGTCGCGACCTGGTGAGCGCCGGGGCCGGGCTGGTGCGGGCGGGCGTGAGGTGATCGACCCGCCCGCCGAGGGTGGACTGCTGCGCCGGCGGGTGGCGCCCGCGGCGGGCATGGCGCTGCTGCTGGCGGGTGGGGCCCTGGCCGTGCGCGTGACGGCCCAGATGCTGTTGCAGGAAACCCCGCACCTGGTGTGGGTCTACACCGCCGCCGCGTGCGTGCTGGCGGGCGTGGCCTTGGTGCTCATCGCGCTGCCCGCCATCGCCCGCATCGGCGATGCGGTGACGGCGGGTGATGGCACCGGCGACGTCCCGGACGCGCCCGTCGCCGCGGGGCCGGGCGCCGTGCACGACACCGCGGCGGTCGGGGCGCCCGCGGCGTAGGGGGCGGACGACGCGCCGGCCAAAGGCGCGATACTCGGGCGCATGGCCGGCCTCGACGAGAGCGCTGTCGGGCGCCCCGGCGGCCCGCGCGTGGTACCCCCCGAGCTCATGGTGCTGGGCGGCATCGCGTCGGTGCAGGTGGGCGGCGCGTGGGCGGCCACGCTGTTCGACCGGCTCGGGGCCGGGGGCGCATCCCTCTTGCGCCTCGCGTTCGCCGCCGTGGTGCTGTGTGCGATGTGCCGCCCGTCTCTGCGGAAGGCCCGCCCCCACTGGCGCCTCGTCGCCGCATTCGGCCTGGTGGTGGGGCTGATGAACTACTCGTTCTACGAGGCGATCGCGCGCATCCCCCTGGGGGCGGCCGTCACCCTGGAGTTCGCGGGACCACTGGGGCTCGCCGTGCTGTTGTCGCGCCGGCCCGCCGACGTGGCGGCGGCCGTGGTCGCCGCGGCCGGCGTGGTGCTGATCACCGACCCGTTCGGCGATCCGCTCGACCCCGCGGGCGCGGGGCTGGCGCTCGCCGCGGGGGCCGCGTGGGCGCTCTACATCCTCTGCGCGCAGGCGACGTCGAAGGCGTTCGGCAACGGCGACGGCCTCGCGCTCGCGCTCGTCGTGGCCACGGCCGTGCCCCTCGTCCCAGGGGTCGCGCAGGCCGGGCTGGCGCTTGTCGATCCGTGGCTGCTGGCCGCCGGGGTGGGCATCGCGCTCACGGGCAGCGTGATCCCGTTCTCGCTCGAGACCGCCGCCCTGCGGCGCATGGACGCGCGGGTCTTCGGCGTGCTGATGAGCCTCGAGCCGGTGGCCGCGGTGCTCGCGGGGCTCCTCATCCTGGCGCAGGGCGTCGGCGGGGCCGACCTGGCCGGGATGGCGCTGGTCGTGGCGGCGAGCCTCGCGGTCACTCGCCGGCCCGCCGCGCCCGAGGCCTGACGCGCACGCGCGTCCCAGGGCGCCTCGCGACGCCCGGGACGCAGACGCAGGGCTCAGCCCAGGTCGCGGCTCAGCGCGGCGCGGGCGATGACCTCGTCGATGCCCTCGCGCGTGGTGGCGAGGTAGCGCTCCAGCGCGTCCCGGGCATCGCGCATCTGACCCACCAGGCGCTGCTCGCGCTCGCGGGTGGCGGCCAGCTCGGCCTCGATGGAGGCGACGTGCTCCTTGGCCGACGCCGTCATCTCGGCCGCGCGGGCCTCGGCGGCGTGCAGAGTGGCCTCGGCGAGCGTCTCGGCCTCCAGCGTGGTCGCGCGGGCCTTCGCGGCGGCCTCGGTCTCCATCTCGCGGGCGCGCTCGCGCGCGACCCGCAGCAGCTGCTCGGACGACTCCTCGGCGGCGCGGCGGGCCAGCGTGGTCTCGCGCTCGGCGGCCTCGCGGGTGAGCGTGGCGGCCTGCTCCACCTCGGCACGCAGGCACGCCGTCTCGGCGGCGGCGGCGCGGCGCTCCTCGGCGGCGGCGTCGTCGGCCTCGCGGCGGGTGCGATCGGCGTACGCGTCGGCATCCGCGGTGAGCGCGGTCGCGGCCGTCTGGGCCTCGGCCAGCACGCGGGCGACGGTGCCGCCCACCTCGTCCATCAGGTCGTCGATGGTGCGGGAGCTGTGACGCGTCTCGAGCTCATCGACGCGGGCGCGCAGCTCATCGGCCAGCGCGTCGGACTCGGCGCGCAGGGATTCCGCGTGGGCGCGCTTGTCGTCAGCGTCCAGCACGGCCGCGTGCGTCGCGTCCAGGGCGGCCTGGAGGGCCTCCGCACGGGCGACCATCGCGTTGTCGGCGGGCGGGGGAGCGGCCTGTGCGTCGCGCAGCCGGCGGGCCGCGTCCTCGGCGTTCGCGTGGGCCTGCGCGGCCTGGGCCGCGCGGTCGGCGGCCTCGTGGCGCGCCGTGTCGCGCTCGGCGGTCAGGCGTACCACGGCGGCCTGCTGACGGTCGAGGCCGTCGGCCACGGAGGCGACGAAGCCCTTGACGGACTCGACGTCGTAGCCCTCCTGGGCCAGGGGGAACCGCGCCGAACGGATGGCGTCCACGTTGACGGGGCGGTCGTGTGAGTGGGGGGAGGCGTCCATTGACTCACTCATCGGCAACAGCCACGCCGTGTTGAGCCCCCCGGTCACCCCCAAGGACGCGACGAGCGCGCCCGGGGGGTGCTGATGCTCAGGCGGCGTCCGCCGCCCGCTGATCCAACATCTCCTGGTGCTCGCGCACCACGTCCCAGGGGAGCGTGATCGCCCGGCCGTCCACCTCGACGGCACCCTGGTTGCGCAGCTTGCTGAACGCTGTGGTGACGGCCTCGCGGGAGGCTCCCACGAGCGACGCCCACTGGGCGTGCGTCAGCTCGAGGCGCAGCAGCACGCCGTCGGGACCGGCCACGCCGAAACGCTCGGCCAGCTGGTGCAGGCGCGCCCGCAGGCGGTCCTCCACCCGCATCTCGCTGACCAGCGCCACGGTCTCGTGCAGCGCGCACACCCGCTCGGAGAGCTGGGCGGCGAGGTTGCGGCCCAGGCGGGGGTAGCGGGCGATCAGGCCCTCGACCGCACGGCCCGAGAGGGCCGAGACGGCGGCGTCGTCGAGCGCGGCGACGGACGCCGGGCCCACGGTCCCAAGGGTCGACCAGATGCTGCCCTCGTCGAGCACCGAGGTCATGACCTCGTGTCCGTTCGAGGCCCGCTCGAACACGGCGACGCTGCCCTCGCGCACGATGAACACGTGCTCGGGGCGGGTCAGCGGCTCGGGCACATCGGCGCCGGCGGGCCAGCGGACGATGGGCAGGCGGTTCTCAAGAAGCGCGACGTCGGCATCGGGCAGACCTGCGAAAAGGTCCATACGCGAAAGCGCGCCGCGGACCGCGCGCAGGGGGCGGGCGGTGCGGGTCGAGGTGGGCGAAGGACGGAGTGCGATAGCCATGCGACTAGGCTCGCAGCGGATTGTTATGGCCTTCTAAGGTCGCGCAGAAGATCTGAGGGGGGTTCCGGAGGACGCGAAAGCGCCAGACGGCTAGCATTTCCGGCGTGTTTCCCATCGATCCCCGCAGCGTCCCGGGGGCCGCGTGACGAGCCCCCGTCCCTCTCCCGCCGTGCAGGACTATCTCAAGTGCGTGTACGTGCTCGAGGAGGAGTCCACGGGCGCAGCGTCGGTGTCGACGTCGCAGGTGGCGGGGTGGCTGGGCGTCACCAGCCCGTCGGCCAGCAGCATGCTGAAGCGCCTCACCGGGCTGGGGTTCGTGCGCCAGATCGGCCGGGGCGAGTTCGGCCTCACCGACGAGGGGCGCGCCCACGCGCTGCAGGTGGTGCGTCTGCATCGCCTGCTCGAGACGTTCCTGGTGGAGCGCCTGGGCGTGCCGCTGGAGGACGCGCACGGCGAGGCGGAGGTGCTCGAGCACCACCTCTCCGAGGAGCTCGGGGCCCGCATCGCCGCCGACCTCGGCCACCCGGGGCACGATCCCCACGGCGATCCCATCCCGGGCGTCGACGGGGCGGTCGCACCGGTGCGCGGCGAGCGGCTCCGCGACGTGCGGGCGGGCGAATCAGGGCGCGTCACCCGCGTCAGCGACCGCGACGCGGAGCTGCTGGGCTACCTGGCCCGCACGGGGCTGGTGCCCGGGGCCCGCTGCGACGTGGTGCGCCACGAGCCGTTCGGTGGCCCGGTGGTGGTGCGCGTCGACGGCGTCGAGGTGGCCGTGCCCACCGGCGCCGCGGACGCCGTGTTCGTCGAGGTCGGCTGAGGCCCTACGCGCGCACGTCGAGGCCGTCGGGGACCGGCGCGGGCCGGCGGCCGTCCACCGCGGCGTGGCGATGCATGTAGATCAGCGCCGCCGCGATCTGCGTCAGCGGCCCCACCACGATGCCGGCGACGAACGCGCTGACCGACGACGCCACCACGGCGGCGTCGCCGTCGAACGGGGCCGCGATGACGAGGTCGAGCGCGGCCGCCATACCCAGGGCCGCGAGACCGAACACCACGGTCACCAGCGTCACCATGCCAAGAGTCCACCAGAACGCTCTGTGCACCAGCGCGGACGACCGCCGCAGCGCGTCCATGGGGCCTTTGCGCTCGGTGACGGCAACGGTGCCCGCGAACGCCCAAACGATCGCCAGGTAGACCGCGGGGATCAGCACGAACGCCCCCAGCGCGATCAGCACGCCGCTGATGACGCCCACGCCCACGACGGCGCGCATCCGGTCGCCCACCGCCCCCAGCGACCGGCCCGCCGACGGCGGCCGGCCGTGCCGCGCGTCGATCACGGCGACGGCCGTGCCGGCGGTGGAGAACTGCGACAGGAAGACGTACGCCGCCAGCATCACGACCAGGCCCGACGCCTGGCGGCCCGGTGGGTCGTTCGGCCCCACCGACAGGTTGAACAGCGCCGCGATGACGGTCATGGGCAGCGCCGACGCGATCGCGATCACGATGTACGCACCGGGTCGGGCGCGGTACAGCGCCACGGCGCCGGCCAGCACGTCGCCCGGGGTGAGGCGGGCGGGCGGCGGTGGGGGCGGGGGTGCGGCCACCTACTCCAGGTCCCGGAGGATGTCCGTGCCGCCGGCCAGGTCGTCCACGGTGAGTCCCAGCGACGACAGGAAGAACGGCGTCAGCAGGTTCACGCGATGCCGGCAGGCGGGGCACAGGGGCATGGTGGGGTGGCGCGGCAGGTCGGGGTGGTCGTCGTCCATCGCGAACACCTTGCCGCCGAGGTCCTCGCAGACGCTGCAGTCGTCGTCGGCCATGTCGATGCGCACCAGCTCGCAGCCCTCGCGGCGCAGCTGTTCGAGGAAGCCGCGTTGGTGGCGGGCGTGTTCCTCGGCGCCCGCCGCCAGAGCGTCGCGGGCGGCGGGGTCCCAGCCGTCACTGAGCGCCGCGGCGAACGCCGCCGGGGGGCGGGGCTCGCCGCGGAACCGCTCGGTCCAGCGGGTGATCTCGGCGTGCCAGTCGCGCGCCTCGGTCACGGGCGTCAGTCCTCGATGAAGTCCACGTCGACGGGGCCGGGCACAAGCCCCGCCTCGTGTCCGCGTCGCAACAGCTCGCGCACGGCCTCGCGGCCGTCCTCGCCGTACTCCAGCGTGCGGTCGTTGACGTACATGCCCACGAAGCGGTCGGCCAGGCCGGTGTCGAGGCCGCGGCCGTAGCGCTCCGCATGCTTGAGCGCAGGCGAGCGGTGCTCGAGGCTGTACGCGATGCTGTCGCGCAGCACGTGCGACAACCGGGTCATCGCCTCGCCTTCGATGTCGCGGCGCACGGTGTTGCCGCCCAGCGGCAGCGGCAGCCCGCCGGTCTCGCGGTCCCACCACTCGCCCAGGTCGAGCACCGACGTGAGGCCCTGCGACGCGTACGTCAGCTGCCCCTCGTGGATGACCAGGCCGGCGTCGGCGTTGCCCGATGCCACCTCGTCGAGCACCGTGTCGAACGGCACCACGTATGGGTTCTCGATGCGCCCCACCGCCAGCTGCAGCTCGAGGAACGCGCTGGTCCACGTGCCGGGAACGGCCACCTTCAGCGACGGCAGTGTGGCCGGGTCGATGTCCTCGCGGGCCACGACGATGGGGCCGTACTTGTCGCCCATCGACGCGCCGTGCGGGAGCAGGCGGTACTTGTCCGACAGGTAGGCGTAGGCGTGGATGGAGATCGCGGTCACCTCGAGGCGTCCCTCAAGGGCCCACCGGTTGAGCGTCTCGATGTCCTCAAGGACATGCTCGAAACGGAAGCCGTGGGTCGGGATGAGGTCCTCGGCGAGCGCGTAGAACATGAACGCGTCGTCGGGGTCCGGGCTGTGCCCGAGACGGATGAGCTGATCAGCCACGCGTACTCCGATGAAGTGGGACGTGAACGGCCAGCATACGTACAACGCCCGCCGCGCGGCCCCTCACGGTGCGCCCGCTACGGGAACGCCACCACCCGGTTGCGGCCCTCGTGCTTGGCGCGGTAGAGGGCCGTGTCGGCGTTGCCCACCAGGTCGTCGCCGGCGGCCAGGCATGCGACGCCGCCCGACACCGTCACGTCCAGCACGCCGATGGGCGCCGCGCACACCGCCCGGCGGGCCAGCTCGGCGACCACGGTGGCCTGGGCCAGGCTGTGGCCGGGCAGCAGGGCGACGAACTCCTCGCCCCCGGTGCGGGACACGGACCCGGAGCCGCCGATGGCGCTGCGCAGGCGTGCGGCCACCTCCACCAGGGCCACGTCGCCGGTCTCGTGACCGTGCGTGTCGTTGATGGACTTGAAGTGGTCGATGTCGAACACGGCGGCCGACAGGTTGCGGCGATCGTCCGCGCGGCCGAGCTCGACGGCGAGCTCCTCCGCGAAGGCCCGCCGGTTCGGCAGGGTCGTCAGCGGGTCGTGCAGCGCCATCCACTGCATCTCGTCCTGGGCGCGGCGCCGCTCGGTGACGTCCATCAGCACGCCGTCCATGAACCGGTGCCCGGCGTCGTCCACCACCACGTGCGCACGGTCGTGCACCCAGCGCTCACCCTCGTCCGTCACCAGCCGGTACTCGCACTCGAACGCCTCGCCCTCGCCCAGCGCCGACAGATGGGCCGCGACCTGCGCGGCGTCGTCGGGGTGCACGAGCGAGCTGAGGTTGCTGGCCCCGGGGCGGAACTCGGCGGCCGTGCGGCCCGTCATCGTGCAGATCTGATGCGTCACGAAGATGACGGTGCGGGCGTTGTCGGTGAGGCAGCGGTAGATGGCGCCCGGAACGTTCTGGATCAGGCTCATGCCGGGACGGTTCACCGGCGCGGGCGCGGGGGGCGCCGTCGCGGTGCCGGACGGGGCGATCACCCCGCCGCCGGCACGCCGCCTGCGGCGCGACTTCGGCGAGCGCTGGAGGGGGGACGCCGGGGGTGCGACCTCCTCGCCCGGTCCGGGGCCACCCAGCAGTCGTCCACGGCACGCCTGGCACATGCTGCCCCAGACCACGTCGCCGCCTCCGCACAGCTCGCACACCGTCGACCGAGACGACGAGCCCACGCGCGACGTTCCCGTGTGACGAGCGCGCGCCTCGCGCTCAAGCCGTTTGTATGCGTATTCGTCCACTCCGCCTTGTGCCTCGACTGGGGTTGCCAGGGCAGTTCCCCCCATGCATCGGCACGAACTAGCGGCGGGTTGACGCCTCGCCGCCGGAGACGTGCAGCGGCGCCACCAGAGCGGCGGCGTCGTGGACCACGCACAGCCCCTCGCCGTCGGCCACCAGAAGCTCGCCGCAACGTACCGTCACCTCGGCCCGGAACGCGCCGCGGGCGCGCCGCACCATGCGGGCGCGCACGTCCAGCGGGGAGCCCACCGCGATCGGTTCCCGCAGCCGGTAGCCCACCCGGGCCGTCATCGACCACAGGCCGTGGCACACCCCCGCGTACACCAGCATCTCGTCCACCAGCAGCCCCACCAGCCCGCCGTGGAAACGGCCGGGGTAGCCCACCTGCCCAGGCAGCGGGACGTAGTGCGCGACCGCCTCGTCGCCGTCCTGGTGGATGGGCAGGCGCAGCCCGTCGGGGTTGTCCATGCCGCACACGAAGCACCCGGTGAACTCGGACGGGTTCAGGAGGGGACCGGGGGTCACGTCGGGCGCGCCCCGAGGCGTCGGTGGCCGGGCATGCGGGCGATGCTACCCTGTGGCCCCCACAGGCCCGTCCGGCCCCCGCCCGGCCCCGTCGCGAAAGCCGCCCGCATGACCTCCGTGCTCGTCGTCGCCCACTCGCTCATCAGCGCCATCGTGATCCTCTTCATCCTGCTGCACAGCGGGAAGGACGCGGGTCTGTCGGGCGCGCTCGGCGTGGGCGCAGGCGGTGGGGCGCACGGCGGCTCGTCCGCCATCGTCGAGCGCAACCTCGACCGCTTCACCGTGGTGGCGACCGTGGCGTTCTTCGTCACGACGTACCTGCTGGCGCGCACGCTCTAGGGCCTACTTCTCGTTGACCCCGCCGTGCGGCTGGGCGGGCTCCACCGTCCAGGCGTACGCCTCGGACAGGCGCTGCAGCGTGGTGGCGTTGGGCGCCCGCGCCACCTGGGCGAGGATCGCGCGCAGCAGCGCGTCGCGCACCTCGTCGGCCAGGGGAGTGTCGTCGGTCATGCGTGGTCTCCTTCGAAAGCGGGGCGATCGCCCGTGTTTTGCCCGGCCATTAGTCCCTCGCCGGACGCGGTCCGGAAGCGGGGCCGCCATCGACCGGCCGACACGGTAGGATCCGCGACGTGACCAAGAACATGCCATACCCCGCCAGGCTCATCGCCGCCCTCGTCGCCGCCATCGTCGTCGGCCTCGTGATCTACGTCGTGGCCGCGCTCCACGTCTACATCATCGCGGCGGTGGTGTGGTTGATCTCGCTGATCGTCGGATAGAACGGTTCCGCGGTGCCCGGCGTTCGCTGACGCCGGCCCGTTGCCGTCCGAGCGTTGATCGCTGCGTGGGGGCGCCCCGCGCACCGCGTCCGCGCGGACGATTCACCATGACGTGACGTCCTGCCGATACACCGTGTAGGAGGCTCTCCGCCACCCCGCATCGGAGAGACCGAGCCGTCATGGACGACGACCCCATCACCCAGGCGCGCCTCGAGGAGGCCGCGACCCGCGCGGACGTGCGCGCCGCAGCCTCGCCCCGGGCCGCCACGCTCGGCGACGTGCTGGTCGCCCGCGGCCTTCTGACACGGGAGAAGCTCGACGAGGCCCTCGACGTGCATCGCCGCAGCGGCGAGCGGCTGGGGCGCGTGCTGCTGTCGCTGGGCTACGTGTCGCGGCTCGACATGCACCGGGCGCTCGGTGAGGTGTGGGGCCTGCCGTTCGTCGACCTCACCCGCACCCCGATCGACGCGACGCTGTGCCACGCGTTCGATCCGGTGGTGCTGGCCGACGGCGGCTGGATCCCCGTGGCTCGCAAGGGCGACGTGGTGCGGGTGGCGACGTCGGAGCGCCCGCACGCGGGCATCGCCGACGTGGTGCGCGACGTGCTGGGGCCGCAGGTCACGGTGACGTTCGGCGCCACCACCGACTGGGACGTGGACGGCGCGCTGCGCCAGGTGTTCCGCGCGCCGCTGGCCGACCGGGCGGCGAACCACCTGTTCGATTCGGACCCGATGCTGTCGGCGCGCACGGTGCTGACCCGCCCGCAGAAGGTCCTCGGCGCCCTGTGCGCCCTGCTGGTGATCGCCGCCCTGGTGTGGCAGCCGTTGGTCGTTCTGGTCGGCGTGCTGGTGGCCGCGAACGTCGCGTTCGCGCTCGCCGTGGGCTTCAAGGCCCTCACGGCGGCGGTGGGCTGGCGGGCGGTGCGTCGGGCCGACACGCGCCGCGACGACCGCATCCCCGACCACGAGCTGCCCGTCTACACGGTGCTGGTGCCCGTGTTCGGCGAGGCCAACGTGGTGGGCGACCTGGTCGAGCACCTCGGCCGACTGGACTACCCGCAGGAGAAGCTCGAGATCCTGCTGCTGCTGGAGGAGGACGACGAGGAGACCATCGCGGCGGCCCGGGCGGCCCGGCCCCCGTCGATGGTGAAGTTCGTCATCGTGCCGCGCGGCAAGCCCCAGACGAAGCCGCGCGCCTGCAACCTCGGCCTCGTGTTCGCCCGGGGCGAGTTCCTGGTGATCTACGACGCGGAGGACATCCCCGAGCCGGGCCAGCTGCGCGAGGCCGTGTCGGCGTTCCGCAACTCGGGTCCCGAGCTGGCCTGCGTGCAGGCGCGCCTCAACTACTACAACGCCCACGAGAACCTGCTGACGCGCATGTTCACGCTGGAGTACTCGTGGTGGTTCGACTACATGCTGCCCGGGCTCGACCGGCTGCGGCTGCCCATCCCGCTGGGCGGCACGTCGAACCACTTCCGCACCAGCGTGCTGCGGGAGCTCGGCGGATGGGACGCCTGGAACGTCACCGAGGACGCCGACCTGGGCCTGCGCGCCAACGCCAAGGGCTACACCGTGGGCGTGATCGCATCGACCACGTTCGAGGAGGCGTGCGGGCGCTACCGGCCGTGGATCAAGCAGCGCACCCGGTGGATCAAGGGCTACATGCAGACCGCCCTGGTGCACAGCCGCCAGCCGCTACGCAGCCTGGCCGCGGCCGGCCCGCGCGGGGCGCTGGGCCTGGGCCTCTTGGTGGCGGGCACGCCGCTGACGTTCCTGGCGTCGCCCGTGATGTGGGTGATCACGGCGATGAGCTTCGCGCCGGCGCTGTGGGGGGCGGGGCCCGCCGACCTCCTGCCCGGTCCCTTCGAGCTCGTGGCGCTGGCGAACCTGGTGATCGGGAACCTGTTCATGATCGCGCTGAACGCGCTCGCCGTGGGACGCCGCCGCATCCTGGGCCTGCTGCCGTTCGCGCTGCTCAACCCCGTGTACTGGATCCTCCACAGCATCGCGGCGTGGCGGGCGCTGGGTCAGCTGGCGTTCAACCCGTTCGTGTGGGAGAAGACGCCGCACGGCCTGACGTCGCACACGGCGACGCTGGGGATCCACGCGGCCGCCGATCCGGCGCACGAGGCCGCCTGACCCGGCCGACCGGGGGCGCCGCCTCCGGCCGCGGGGTCGGACACCCGGCCCCGGAACGACGAGAACCCCGCCGAAGCAGGGTTCTCGTGAGGTGCGGCTGAGAGGACTTGAACCTCCACGTCCCTAAGGACACAAGGCCCTCAACCTTGCGCGTCTACCAATTCCGCCACAGCCGCATACCGCCCACGGATACTAGCAATCGGCAGCGCACCGGTGGACCTGACGTCAGAGGCTGCGCAGCACCCCGACGACCTTGCCCAGGATGGTGACGTCGCCCTGGGGGATGATGGGATCGAACGCCGGGTTCTCGGCCAGCAGGGTGACGCGGCCGCCGCTGCGGTCGAGCCGCTTGCACGTGGCCTCGTCGTCCATCAACGCGATGACGATCTCGCCGTTGTTGGCCGTGGGCTGACGCTTGACGGCCACCAGGTCGCCGTCGAGGATGCCCGCGTCCTTCATCGACTCGCCGCTGATGCGCAGCATGAAGTCGGCCCGGAACGGGGTCTCGACCCACTCGTCGACCTGCTCGTCGGCCAGGCGGGGGAGACCGGCGGCGACCGAACCCACCAGGGGCAGCCGCCCCTCGCGCTCCTGCCGGGCACGGCGGGCGTCGTCGAGTGATGCGACCGGGGCGGGCTCGGCGGCGCGCACGTTCATGGCCCGGGGCTTGGTGGCGTCGCGGGAGATGTGGCCGCCCTCGGCCAGCTTGGCCAGGTGCGCGTGCACCGTCGACGGCGACGCGAGCCCCACCGCCTGGCCGATCTCACGCACCGTCGGCGGGTAGCCCCGCTCGCGGGTGTGTTTCGTGATGAACGCCAGGATCTCGGCCTGACGCGGCGTGAGGGTGCTCATGGGGCCTCCCGGCCGTGACGAACAGGTGTTCCGTACGCTAACACGTGGGGCGGACGTGTGTTCGCCACGGGCCACCGCGAGTCCTGCACGTGCCGTACAATGCGGGCGCGGGCCGGGCAGCCGCGGCACGCTTCGGCGGGCCGAGGAAAGTCCGGACACCACAGAGCAGGGTGCTGGCTAACGGCCAGCGGGGGAAACCCCAGGGAAAGTGCCACAGAAACGACACAGCCCGGGCTTCGGCGCGGGCAACGGTGAAAAGGTGCGGTAAGAGCGCACCAGCGGTCTGGTGACAGGCCGGCTGGGTAAACCCCACTTGGTGCAAGGCCGAACGGGAGCGTCACGGGTTGCTCGCCCAGCTCCGGGTAGGCCGCACGAGGCGTCCGGCGACGGGCGTCCCAGATAGATGGCTGCCCTCGACAGAATCCGGCTTACAGGCCCGCTACGGATGACGCCCCGGCGACGGGGCGTCATCTAGTTCGTCAGGCGTCCGGCGCGGCCGGTGTGTGCGCGGGAGGGGCTGTGGCCACGGCGTCGTCGACCTCGCGCCCGGTGAAGCCGCTCACCAGGGCGGCCCCGATGCCGTCCAGCACCGTCAGCAGCACGGGCAGGGCCTCGTGCTCCACATCGCTCGCGCCGGCGACGAGCGCCTCGGTCTCGGCGGCCACCACGACGGCGAAGCGCGTGAACTCGGCGACGGCCCCCAGGCCCTCGTCGCCCTGCAGCCCGGCGCGCACGCCCACCAACTCGGCCCGGCCGATGGCGCTGGCCGTGCTGCCCGAGTCGAGCGCGTGCGTGGCCAGGCGCAGGAACCGCAGCACCGAGCGTCGCAGCGCGGGTGGGGTGGAGCGATTGACGACCAGCGGCACCTCGTCGTCGTAGCCCGCCTCGACGGCGTCGATGATGGCCTCGGTGCGGGCGTTCAGCTCGCGGGCGAGATGGGGACAGCGCGGCAGCGAGAGGCCCGTCCGGCGCTGCGGCCTCAGGCGCCCGGCGGCGGGGGCCCCACGCCGGTTGAGCCACTCGCGCAGCTCCTCCACCTCGAAGCGGCGATGGCCGCCGATGGTGCGGTGGGCGGGGATCACGCCGGCGTCCGCCCACCCGCGGATCGTCGCGACGCTCACCCCCACCAGGGCGGCCGCCTCGCTGGCGGTCATCGTGCGGGGAATATCGCGGTCGGGGCGGCGTGAGGACACGGGGAATTCGCTTTCAGGTCTGCTATCGGGACACTCGCGACGCATCCGGCGTCGTGAAACCCGGCCGCGTGGGCTCGGCCGACCCGATCAGTTACGGCGTCACGGGGGCGAGTCCTTCCCGGTGACGGAGCCGCGTGGGGGCGTGATGCGCTTGTGCATGAGGGTCGCGCCCCAGGCGCGGAACAGGCGCCGGCCCAGCGGCCAGCGGCGCGTGGTGACGGGCCGGAACCCGGCGCGGTGGTAGAGCGCGAGGGCCCCGTCGTTCTCCACGGTGACCCAGAGCGACAAGAGCGTCCGGCCCCGCTGGGCGGCCAGCTGCTCGACGGCGTCGAGCAGCGCCGAGGCCACGCCTGCGCGGCGGTGGTCGGCGCGCACGGCCACCTCACCGATGTACGCCTCGTCGGCCCCCAGCGGGCCGTGCGCCAGCACCGACAGCACCAGGTCGGCGCGCACGCTGCGCGGCCAGCCGACGGCCCGTCGCACCGTGCCGCTCCAGTCCACCACGCCCGCGTCGTCCGACACGCTCACGTGCGCGGCTCCCACCACGTCGTCGCCCCGCCGCGCCACCAGGTAGCCGTGCACCCCCGCGGCCAGCTCCGCGCGGGCCAGCGCCGCGATGGCGGCGCGCGCGTACCCCCCGAAGGCGGCGCGGTACTTGTCGGCCAGCGCGTCCTCGAGCACGGCGGCCAGCGCGTCCACGTCGGCGGCGGTGGCGGGGCCGACGCGCACCGGTGGCGTCGTGTCGTGGCGCACGGGAGTCTCCATTGCCCGCATCATCGCGCCTTCGCCGCCGCGCGGGCTCAGGGGACGGCCGTCACGTGCCGATACACCGACACACGGGTTGTCGCACGCCGAGTGCGGCGCAGCCCTTGAAAACCGGTCGCGTTTACGCGTACCGTTTACAGCGGTCATGAGCGCCAGCGCAAAGCCCCGGCTTGCTGGCCGGCAACCCTCCTCCGCGGTGGGGTGCTCCGGGTGAAGACCGGGCGGGACGCCACACGGCTCCCGTAAGCGCGGACCCGCAGCATCCGTGGGTCCGAACCGAAAAGGACTCACCATGGCGACGATCGCTCCGTTTCTGCACCCCTGCACCCCTGCATCCCGCGACGGCGAGCCGCTGCTGCCCGTGTCGGACGCGCGCTCGCTGACGCCGCTGGTCGACGGGCGCAACGTGCGCTACGCCAACCTCGACTACGCGGCCAGCGCGCCCGCCCTCGACGCCGTCACCCGCCAGCTGGAGGCCGTGCTGCCGTACTACGCCAGCGTCCACCGCGGCGCCGGATACGCCTCCCAGGTCTCCACGGCGCTGTACGAGCGCTCCCGCGAGGTGGTGGGCGAGTTCGTCGGCGCGCGCTCCGACGACGTCGTGGTGATCACCCGCAACACCACCGACAGCCTCAACCTGCTGGCGACGGCCGTGCCGAGCGACCAAGGCGACGTGGTGGTGCTGGACGTGGAGCACCACGCCAACCTGCTGCCGTGGCGGCGCGGCGGCTGCCGGGTGGTGCCGCTGCGGTCCACCATCGCCGCGACGCTGGCGGCCCTGGAGGCCGCCGTCGCCTCGTCCCCGACGGCGCTGGTGGCCGTGACGGGGTGCAGCAACGTCACCGGCGAGCTGCTGCCGCTGGCGCGCCTGGTGGAGATCGCGCACCGGCACGGCGCCCGCATCGTCGTGGACGGCGCGCAGCTGGTGCCGCACCGGCGGGTCGACATCGCGGCCCTGGGCATCGACTACCTCGCCCTGTCGGGCCACAAGCTGTACGCGCCGCACGGCGCGGGCGCGCTGGTGGGCCGCCGCGACTGGCTGGACGCCGCCCCGGCCTACCTTGCGGGCGGCGGAGCCGTGCGCGAGGTGACGGCCGACCACGTGGAGTGGGCGGCGGCGCCGCAGCGGCACGAGGGCGGGTCGCCCAACGTGCTGGGCGCGGTGGCCCTGGCGACGGCGTGCGAGACGCTGGCGCTGGTGCCCGAGGGCGAGCTGCTGGCCCATGAGGCCGAGCTGGCCGGCCTCCTGCGCGACGGCCTGGCCGGCGTGCCGGGCGTCAGCATCGTGCGCATCTGGGACGACAGCGAGGAGTCGGTGGGCGTCGTCACGTTCACCGTCGACGGCCACGACGCCGGGCGGGCGGCCGCGTACCTGTCGGCCGAGCACGGCATCGGCGTCCGCGACGGCCGCTTCTGCGCGCACCCGCTGGTGGCCCGCCTGGGCCACGCGGCCGGCGCCGTGCGCGCCAGCCTCGGCGTCGGATCGCGCCGCGACGACGTGGAGCGCCTGGTGGACGCGCTGCACACCCTGGTGCGCGACGGCGAGACCTGGACCTACGCGCTCGACGGTGGCCGCTGGGCCCCGTCGCCCGACCCGCGCCGGGCCCCGGCGCTGCCGGCCCTGGGCATCACGCTGGGCGGCGCGCTGCCCGCATCCCCGTGCGAGGGTGACTGACGGGGAGGGCGCCGTACGGGCGTCGTGTACGTTCTTCCCGTCTCGACGAAGGGGAGCGCATGGCCTGGGATGACGTCAAACGCTGGCAGCCGGTCGACCTGTACGCCTCGTTCCGCATGGGCGACTCGGTGCAGCCGGTCGACGTGCGTGACCGCGACTACCGTGAGGCCGAGACGCAGATCAAGGGAGCGCTGCGCATCGACCCGATGGAGTTCGAGTCGCAGATCGCCCAGCTGCCCGAGGGCAAGGAGCTCATCTTCTACTGCGAGCGTCCCGGCGAGGCCACGTCGCTGAAGATCGCGATGTGGGCGTTCGACCACGGCCGCAACCGCGTGGGGGTGCTGGTGGGGGGCTGGCCCGCCTGGGACGAGGCGGGCTACCCCACCGAGCCGAAGGCCGCCTAGGGCGTCGGGTCCTTCTTGGGCCGCAGGTCGTAGTTGTCCTCCAGCCACTGCGGCAGCACCGCCGCGATGGCCCGGGCCATCAGCTCGCGTTCGGCGATGGCCGCGCGCGTCGCGACCTCGAGCACCAGCTTGCCCTCGTCGGAGCGCACGCCGCCGACCCCCGACACCGTCTTCTCGGCCTCCTGGCGGGCGTACACCATGCCGCGCGCGGCCTGCGCCCAGTTCTCGCGCGTCCATTCGATGAGGCGCTTCTCGAGCTCGGTCTGCTCGTGCAGCAGGAGCGCCTTGTGCAGCTCGTTGGGGATGAATTCCGATTCGGGCATCGTGCTCCTCGTGTGAGCCGGGTGGAAGGGGGCCAGCATACCCCGCGCCGCATCCGGCCCGGCCCGGCCTGTGGCACACTGCCCCGTGAGCTCGACCACGCTGCGTGAGGAGCGCCGGTGAAGACGTTCGTGTTGCTGTCGACGTTGACGCCCCAGGGCGCCGCCAACCTGCATGTCACGCCCGAGCGGCTGCTCGAGGTGAACCGCGAGGTCGAGGCGTACGGGGGCCGGGTACTGCGCCAGTGGGCGGTGCTGGGGCCGTACGACTTCCTCACCATCATCGAGGCCGCCGACGAGCACGTCGTCGCACGCATCACCACCGAGCTGGGCTCACGCGGCAGCGCGTACTTCGAGACGATGCCCGCCGTGTCCACCGACGAGATGGACCTGGGCGACCCGGGCCGGTTCGGCGGTGCCGCGCTGTAGCGCCGTCAGGCGATGCGGCGCCAGGACTCCCCGGCGCACAGCGGGCACGGGGGCAGCACCAGCACGCCGTCGTTCTCGTTGGGTGAGGCGATCAGCAGGTCGCACGACGCGCAGCGGAACGACCCGACGACGGCGTCGCCCACCTCATGCAGTTGATCGGACGTGCTCACGGGCCCCCCGGGGGTCGGACTAGGAAAAGACGGCGACGGCCGTCGTCACGATGCCGGCCAGCACCAACGCGGCGGCGGCGACGTACAGCAGCGTGCGCTCGGACACGCCCAGTATGGCGCGCCCCGCTCCCACGGGCCGCTCGGCGACATCGCGTGCACAGAACGGGCACACGGTCACGCCGTGCGCCAGGGGGAGGCCACAGTTACCGCACGTGGGCGAGTCGGAACGGTGGTTGCCCTGGAGGTCGGTGGATTCCGGGCGCATGGGTTCAGTCGTCGTCGTTCTTCGTGGCGAAGAAGCGGTCGGCCGCCTCCCAGCCGGTGCCCGCCGAGCGCGACGCAGCCGATGCATCGGGCGCGGAGGCCGGGGACGGCGCCGGGGTGGGGGGCGCCGGTGCGTCGTCGTGGAACGCCGCGATCTCGGCGTCCTTGCCCTCGATCTCCATCAGCGCGCTGTCGACGGCCGCCACCTGCGGGCTGAGCGCGGCACCGTCCAGGCTGCCGTCCTTCACCAGCGCGTACGCGCGTTCGCCCAGCTCCTCCAAGGCAGCACGATGCTGGCGCTCCAGCAGCCGCCGCTCGCCCTGGATGCGGGCCCGCTTCACGGACTGCTGCACGTCGCCGGCCAGGCGCCCGGCCTGCTGCGTGATCTGATCGAGGATCGACAACGGCGCCTCCGTGTGACTGCGGATCGGTGCGTACCCACCCATTGTACCGGCAGGCGTCCCACCGTGGTGCGTACCTCGTCACGAACCGGTGTGGATCGGTGTGAGGGCGCGTTCGTAGCGTGGCCCCATGTTGATCACACCGTTCGGGAGGAACCATGCTGCACCGCACCAGCGCCGCCACCGCCGCCTACGCCCAGGCGTGGTGGAACACCCGCCGCGACGCCCTCGAGCAGGGGCAGAACGGCCAGGGGACCGTCGAGTACGTCGGCATCGTCGTCACCATGGCCCTGTTGCTGGGAGGCATCGCCGTCGCGTCCAAGGGCTGGGGTAACGACATCGCCACGTCGTTGCGCGGCATTCTCAAGGGTGCGATCACCCACGCGGGCAAGGGCATCTGAGCGGCGCGGGCCGGGCGGCGCGTACCATCGGCGGCGTGTGCCGACCCGTCACTGCGCCCGACGCCCCCCTGGGTGCCGGCGACCTCACCCGCCGCTGGGCGCTTGAGACCCCCGCCGGACCCCGCTTCCCGGGGCTCACGCGCCCCGAGGCCGAGGGCGCCGGCGTCCGTCTGCGCGACGTCGTCGACCTCTCCGGGGTGCTGGTCGCCGTCACGCTGGACGCCATGCTGACCGACGGCGCGGGCCCGCACCTGGTGGACGGCGACGGGCGCGTGGTGATCGTGCTCGGCCCGCATCCCGTCCTGACCGGGGTCAGCGTCGGCATGGGCCCGTCGGACGGCGACGGCAGGCGGGTGGGCGTGGTGGCCGACGAGGGCGGCGGCGTGTGGCGCTGGCGGGCGGTGGCCGACGTGCCCGAGTCGCAGGCGATCGCGGCGCTCGACCGCCTCGCCGCGGTGGCGCGCACCGCCGACCTGCGGGCCTGGGCGGCGTCCCCGGCGGGGTGACGGTCACGCCGGGCGCGTAAGCTCTGGGCGTGCCGCCGCGACCGACCACATACCTCATCCGCTTCACGGCCCGTGACGAGGCACCCGTGGACGCCGAGGCCGCCGGGCGGCTGCGTGACGCGTTGCAGACGCTTCCCGGCATCGGCCAGGTGCACGGCACCACGATGGACCCCGACCGGGGCGTGGTGAGCGGTGAGTTCCAGCTGGATGTCGCCCGCGGCATCGGCGCGGCGTCACGCGACGGCGCGCGCATCGCACGCGAGGCGTTGAAGAACGCCGAGATGGCGGACGCCCGGCTGATCGAGCTGTGGGCGGGGTTGCGGGAGGAGCGGCCGGAGTGATCCGGGCACGTCGGGGGCGCGGGTGAGCGGCACCCCGGTACAGGTGGGCGGTAGCGCCCTTCCGGGCGGGGTGATGATGCGCACGCCGACGCGCGTGGGCATCGCCGTGCGCGCGGAGCCCTCGGGTGACATCGTCACCGAGACGTTCGCGCCGTCGGTGCCGGCCGGGCGATGGGCGCGTCGGCCGCTGGTGCGGGGCGTGGTGGCGATGGGCACGGCGCTGTCGACCGGCCGGCGGGCGATGGAGACCGGCGAGCGCCTGCGCTGGGGCGCCGACGCGCAACCCGCCGCGGGGCCGGCGGTGACCGCGGCGGTGGTGGGGGGCGCGCTGGTCGGCCTGGTGGTGCAGGTGCTCGGCTACCGGGTGGGGCCGGTGGTGATCGCCAAGGAGCTGGGGCTCACGGGCGCGCCGTTCATCGTGGCCGACGCCGCGATCCGTCTCGCGCTGATGCTCTGCACCCTGATGGCGGTCAGCGCGCTGCCGCCGTTCCGCCGCCTGCTGCGGTACCACGGGGCCGAGCACAAGGCCATCGCCGCGCTGGAGGCCGGCGGGCCGCTGACCCCTGCGGCGGCCGCGGTGTGCTCGCGCTTCCACCCCCGTTGCGGCACGTCGTTTCTGGTGGTGTCGGCCGTGGTGTCCATCGCCGTCTACGGGCTGGTGCTGGCCGTGACGGGCGTGTTCACGTACCCCGCCCTCATCGCCACCCGGCTGGTGGGCGGACCCGTGGTGACCGCGATCGCGTTCGAGATCCAGCGCCGCGCCGCGGGCCGGGGTGGCGCGTGGCGGCTGGTGTCGGCGCCCGGCATGGCCGCTCAGCGCCTCACCACGCGCGAACCGGGTCCCGGCGAGCTGGCCGTGGCGCTCGCCGCGCTGGACGCGGCGCTGAACGACCCGCCCGCCACCGGCGCCCCCGCCGAAGCCTCCGGGGCGGTGCACGGTGCCTGATCTGCCCGACTGGGGCGAGCGCCTCGTCGCCGTCGTGGTCATCGTGCTCGTCGCGCTCGCCCTGACGTGGCTGCTGCGCCGCGTGCTGTCGCGCGTGGCCCGCCGCGTGCGGGGAGCGCTGCCCGACGAAAGCCCGGCCGGCAAGCGCGCCCGCACGCTCGCCAGCGTGTTGGGAGCCGTCGGCATCGTCTTCATCTGGCTCGTCGCCGTGCTGACCGTGCTGGACGTCAGCGGCGTGCCCGTCGGGCCGCTGATCGCGACCGCGGGCATCGGTGGCGTGGCGCTGGGCTTCGGTCTGCAGAACCTCGTGCGCGACTGCGTCGCCGGGCTATTCATCCTGTCCGAGAACCAGTACGACGTGGGCGACAGCGTGAAGGTGGCGGGCGTGGAGGGCACGGTGGAGGCGATCACGTTGCGCAGCACGGTGCTGCGCGGCCTGGACGGCGCCCGCCACGTGGTGTCCAACGGCGAGATCCGCGTCAGCACCAACGCCACCCGCCGCTACTCGCGGGCCGTGGTGAGGGTGCCGGTGGCGTTCAGCGCCGACATCGACGCCGCGCTGAAGGCCGTGCGGGCCGCGGCCCGGCAGATGGCCGCCGACCCCGCGCTGTCCGGTGACCTCACCGGCCCCCCGGCGGTGCTCGGCGTCGACGCGTTCACCGACACCGGCATCGAGCTGGCCGTGTTCGTCGAGACCCCGCCCGGGCGTCAGTTCGCCATGGGCCGCGAGCTGCGGCGGCGCCTGGTGGTGGCGCTGCACGAGGCCGGCGTGCCCCTCGCGACCGACACCGGCTCGCCGCCACCCCCGCCCGAGGAGGACGAGCCCGCCTGAGGCGGCGTCAGCCCGCGAGCGCCGCCCGGTGGCGTCGCAGGGCCTCGTCCACCTGGTCGCCGAACGCCGCCTCCAGGGCTGGGTTCCCCATCTCGGTGAACGGCGGGATGTCGTCGGTGCGCAGTTCCGGGGCGTGTCCGCGGCCCCCCATCAGGGTGCGCACGTCGCGCAGCACCTCCACGGGGTGGGCGCACAGCCGCTCGTACGGCACCTCCAGCACGTGATCGGGTCCCAGGCGCGCGGCGGACTCACCGATGGCGCGCTCCACCAGCAGCACCTGGGCGGCCACCTGGCCCGCCGGAGGCTCGTCGTCCAGGCCGGGCGCGTGGGGGTGGAGGGAGGCCCACTGCGTCTCGTCGCCGTACAGCGAGCGGCGCATCTTCAGCAGCGAAAGCGCGGTGTCGCGGGGATCGCGGCGCACCCACACGAAGCACGTCCGCGGCATGTGCCGCACCATCGCGTCCATGTGCCAGGCCATCAGCATCGGCTTGAACGTCATGGGCGCGCCGTGGGCGGACGCCATCGCGATCAGCGTCGCCCGCAGGCGGCCCCAGTCGATCGTCTGCTCGTGGGCCGCGTCCCTTTGCCGCATGTCGGCGTAGCGCAGGTGGTGGCTCCAGAAGTAGCCGAACTCGTGAGGCTCGGACACGCCGCTGGTGCGGCCGAACTGCGACGAGAACGACGACCGCAGGCTGGCGACGCCCAGCTTGCGCGCCAGCCGCACCCCGTACGTCGGGGCCAGCCAGAACGCGGCGCTCAGGTTGTTGACGTAGCCGACGTCGAGCCCGCTGGCGATCAGCTGGTACATCAGCGTGGTGCCGGAACGCGGGGAGCCGACCACGTGCAGCGTCGGCATCACCTCGTCGGCCGCGGGGTCGACGGCCTCGCGCTCGTGCGGCTCGAGCAGCAGGTTGAGGTGCTCGAGGAAGTCCTCGTCGGCGGCGTCCTTGGCGAATGCCGCGCTGAGGCCCGTGTCGATGCGTCGCTGATAGCCGCCCATGCCGCGGGCCACACTAGCAGCGGCTTCCGTGCCGTCCGCGAGCGGGACGAGACTGCCCGCATGGTCGATCGCATCGATTTCGGCATCTTCCTGCCCCCCTTCCACGAACCGGGCCAGAACCCCACGCTGGCCTTGGAACGCGACCTCGAGACCATCGTCCACTGCGACCGCCTGGGGTTTCAGGAGGCGTGGGTGGGCGAGCACCACTCCACGGGCTGGGAGACCATCGCGTCGCCCGAGCTGTTCCTCGCGTTCGCCGCCGAGCGCACCAAGCACATCCGCCTGGGCACGGGGGCCGTCAGCCTGCCGTACCACCACCCGCTGATGGTGGCCGACCGCATCGTGCTGCTCGACCACCTCACCCGCGGCCGCATCAACTTCGGCGTCGGCCCGGGCGGCCACGTGACCGACGCGGTGATGCTTGGCCTCGACCCGGCGCACCTGCGCGACATGATGGCGGAGTCGCTGGGTGTCATCATCCGCCTGCTGACAGACCCGTCTGCGTACTCGTATGAGGCGAGCTGGTTCCGGCTTGTCGATGCGGTTCTGCAGCTGCGTCCGTACCAACGTCCGCATCCGCCGCTGGCCGTCACCAGCCTCGAATCGCCGGCCGGCATGCGCCTGGCCGGCCTCACCGGGGCCGGGGTACTGCAACTGGCGGTGGCGAAGGCGACGGGCGTGCCCATGAACCTGCGGGCCCACTGGGCCCACGCCGAGGAGGCGGCCGCCGAGGCAGGTCGCACCGCCCGCCGCGACGGCTGGCGGCTGGTGATCCCCGCCCACATCGCCGAGACCCGCGCCGACGCCATCGCGCAGATCAGGGAGGGGGGAGCGCGCCACCTGCTGGAGTACGTCGAGGCGACGACCGGCCGGCCGTGTCCCGTTCCCGGTCCCCCCGATCAGATCGCGGAGCAGATGGCCGAGCGCGGGGCCTGGGTGGTGGGCACCCCCGACGACCTCGTGGCGGTGATCGACGCGATGCGGGAGGCCAGCGGAGGGTTCGGCGCGCTGCTGGTGTGGGGCCACGAATGGGCCGCTCGCCCCGCGGTGTTGCGCTCGTACGAGCTGATCGCGCGGGAGGTGATGCCGCGCGTGCGGGGCGACCTCGCCGGCATCGAAGCGTCACAAGCGATTGCACGCAAGAAGGCAACCGATGTGCACCGCATGCGCAGCGAGGCCACCCGGGCGGCCCAGCAGGCCTCAGGGTCGAGTCAAGCCTGAGGGACGGCGGGAAAGCTACACGAACCTACCGCCGCGCTGCAGCACCTCGATGGCGTAGCCGTCGGGGTCGCGGATGAAGAAGTAGCGGGCGCGGAAGTCGCCGTTGACCAGCTCCTTGACGTCCCCCGGCGCGAGCCCCGCGGCGTCCATGCGGGCCCGCTCGGCGTCCAGGTCGTCGACGCTCACCGCCAGGTGCCCGTAGCCGTCGCCCAGTTCGTATGCCGCGTCGCGGTCGTGGTTGACGGTGAGCTCCACCTCGAAGTCGTCCTCCGGGCCGCGCAGGTAGATCAGCGTGAAGTCGTCGAACGGCAGCCGCACCGCTTCGGTGAGACCGAACGCCTCGCGGTAGAAGTCGAGCGACGCACCCTCGTCGCGCACGCGGATCATCTGGTGGATGGGGCGGGCCATGTGGGCCTCCTCGTCGGGGTTCGGGCGGCGCCGCCGGGGCCGGCGCACACACGCCGCACACACACGCGTGCAGAACGCTCACACGCTGCGGTCAGTCTCACATTTTGCCGCCGCACTTCCTGACATCCGCAAGGGCAAACCCATCACAAACGCTCCGCAGACTGCAGTTCGTCGCCGGCGCTTTCCGCGACGCCCACCGTGAAAGGACCTCTCAGCATGATCTCCAGCCGAAAGCTCGCGGGTGCCCTCGCTGCTCTGGCCGTTGCGGCCCCCACCGCGTTCGCCGCCAGCAACGTCAACGGGACGCCCGGCAACGACACGTTGCGGGGCACGCGCTCCGCCGACGTGGTGATGGCAGGCGCCGGGAACGACGTCGTGATGGGCTTCCACGGGCGCGACACGCTCATGGGCCAGGAAGGCGCCGACGTGCTCCTGGGCGGCGAGGACGCGGACGTGCTGATGGGTGGTCAGGACAACGACACGCTCATGGGCGGGAAGGGCCGCGACGTGGTGCTGGGCCAGGCCGGCGACGACGTGCTGACCGGCGGCGCGCAGCGCGACACCCTCAGCGGCGGCAGCGGTGACGACCGCATCTTCGGCGGCGACCAGGCCGACACCATCTACGCCGGTGCCGGCGCCGACACCGTGTTCGGCGGCCGCGGCAACGACGTCATCAACGCGCGTGCCCGCGACGCCCAGCAGGACGTCATCTCGTGCGGACGCGGCTACGACGTGGTCAACCTGCGCGCCGAGGACACCGCAGACTCCAGCTGCGAGAAGGTGAACGTGCTGCCGGAGACCGACACCACGGTCGACCCGGGCGATGAGGACGCGACCCCGGCCACGGCGACGGAGCCGCGGGGCAAGGACAACGGCAAGGACGGCTCGCAGCGGGGTCGCCGGGGCAAGTAGCCCGGCTGCCACGTGACGGTAGGACCAAGGGGGCCTCGAATATCTCGAGGCCCCCTTCGGCATAAGGCCGGCCGGGCGCGTCGGTGGCAGACTGCGCCACATGACTGACATCGGACACACGGCTCTCGGCTCCTGGAGCGGCGGCCGTCACATGAGCTTCGGCCTGCCCATCGACGAGGACCGCCTGGTGGCGCTGCTGCGCCCCGGAGACGGCATCGACACGGTGGTGACGGCCGACGTCTACGGCGCGGGTGCCGCGGACGTGCTGGTGGGCCGCGCCCTTGAGGGGTTGCCGCGCGACTCGTACTGCCTGACCACCGCCCTGGGTCACGACTTCTACGAGGGCACGCGCGAGGGGGCGAAGGGATTTCCCCGGTTCACCGACGCCCGGCTGCGTGGACCCGAGCGCTACAGCGACTACCTGCGCATGGCGTGCGAGCGCAGCCTCGAGGCGTGCGGCGTCGACCATTTCGACCTGGTGATGCTGCACAACCCCGACCGCACCGGCTATTCGTCCGAGGCGGTGTGGCGCGCGATGAGCGACCTCAAGGACCAGGGCCTCACGCGCATGCTGGGCGTCGCCCCCGGACCCGCGAACGGCTACACGCTGGACGTGATCGGCTGCATCGAGCGGTTCGGCGAGGTCATCGACTGGGCGATGCTCATCCTCAACCCGTTCGAGCCGTGGCCCGGCCGCATGGCGCTGCCGGCGTGCGAGGCGAACGACGTGAAGGTGCTGGCGCGCGTGGTCGACTACGGCGGCATCTTCCACGGCGACGTGCCGGACGAGGACGCGCTGCCCGAGCGTGACCACCGCGCGTTCCGGCCCTCCGGCTGGGTCGACTCGGGGCGCGAGCGGCTTTCGCGGGTGCTGCCCATCGCCGAGCGTCACGGCCTGACGCCGCTGCAGCTGTCGTGCGTGTGGACGCTGGCCCAGCCGGCGGTGCACAGCGTCGTGCCGACGCTGATCCAGGAGCCGGGCGACGGCGCCAAGCCCATCGAGGACAAGCGCGCCGAGCTGGCCGCGGTGCCGTCGGGCCCGGTGCTGAGCGCCGATGAGATCGCCGAGATCGCCGCCGTCGGCGAGAACGCCGGCTGCATGTCGCTGAAGGGTGGCACGCCGGGCCACTCCGGCGACGAGAAGGCCGACTCGTGGCCGGTGAACGCCGACCTGCTGCACGTGGCCGAGCGCTGGCGCATCGATCCGCAGAAGGATCTGGTCGCCACCATGTGACGCGACGCGCCCTCCGGTAGAACTCGGGGCGACCCGAGGTCGATCCGGAGGGCACGCCGTGACATCACCCGCGAAAGCCGCACGTTGCGTCACGCGACCGGGAGGAGGTGCACCATGGACCTCGCCCGCGTGAAGCGCGCCGCGTCGCGGTTGATGGAGGAGCAGGTGCCGGACAGGGCAGCGGCGCTGGCGTACTACGGCTTCCTGGCCGTGCCGTCGGTGCTGATCCTCGCGCTCGGCGTCGTCGGGCTGGTGGCGGAGCCTGACGATGTCCGCCGCCTGCTGGACAAGACCGGCGACGTGATGCCCCCCGAGGCCGTCACGCTGCTGAACAACAGCATCGGGCGCGTGGCCGGCGGTAGCTCCGACGGGGTGCTGATGGTGATCGCCGGTTTCGCGCTGGCGATGTGGTCGGGTAGCGGCGCGATGAACGCGTTGATGCGGGCGCTCAACGCCATGTACCGCGTGGACGAGGGGCGGTCGTTCGTACGCCAGCGCACCACGGCGATGCTGATGCTCGTCTGGACGCTGGTGGCCGTGGCGCTCGTGGTGGTGCTGCTCATCCTGGGGCCGGCGCTGTCGGGCTGGATCGGCGACGCCATGGGGCACCCGGGGTTGACGAAGGCGTTGTGGTGGACGCTCCAGTGGCCGGTGCTGGTGGGCGGCATCATGCTGTCGTTCGGCGGCATGCTGTTCCTGGGCCCCGACCGGCGCGCCCCCTGGCGCGTGGCGTCGCTGGGAGCCGTCGTCGCGACCGTGCTGTGGCTGGCGATCTCGGGCCTGTTCGCCCTCTACACGTCCCGCCTCGGCAGCTTCAACGCCGCGTGGGGCTCGCTGAGCGTCGTGGTGGTCACGCTGATGTGGCTGTGGCTGTCGGCGATCGCCCTGCTGCTGGGCGCCGGCATCGACGCCGAGGTGGACGACCCCGAGCGCACCTGACTCACGCGGGGGGCTGGCCACGTTGCTGCCGGCGCTCCTCGCGCTCGCGCACCACCAGCGGGCTGATGTACTGCACGATCAGCGCGGCGACCCACATGATCAGCGTGGCCATCACCCAGCTGACGAGCCCGGTGACGCGCAGCGAGTCCGACACCAGCACGGTGATCACGAGTGCCACGAACGCCGCGATCAGCCCCGCCAGCGACGCGATCGGCGCCGCGTTCTCCTTGACGAAGGCGGTCAGCGTGGGGGTGACCAGCAGGCTGATCACGGTGAACACCGCCACCAGCAGCAGGAAGAACAGGGGCTTCACGCGCACGCCGTCCAGCAGCAGTGCGGCCAGTAGCAGCGCGACGGCGTTGGCCGCCAGCGCGATCACCGCCCGGGTGACGAGGCTGTCCACGGCGTCCTTTCTCGCGGGGGCGCACCGACTACGATAGCCCACCGTCTCGTCGTCACCCCGCACGGAGGACCGCTCGTGACCCTGCCCCGCCTGGGCGACCACCCGCTCCGCATCCACCCGCTGGTGCTGGGTGGCAACGTGTTCGGCTGGAGCGCCGATCGGGACGCGTCGTTCGCCGTGCTCGACGCGTTCCTCGAGGCCGGCGGCACCGCGATCGACACCGCCAACGTGTACTCGGCGTGGGTGCCCGGAAACCCGGGCGGGACGTCCGAGACGCTCATCGGCGAGTGGATGCGCGACCGCGGCGTGCGCGACCGCGTGTTCCTGGCGACCAAGGTCGGGATGGCGGGCGGCGACTTCCCCAAGGGGCTCACGCGCGACCAGGTGCGCGCGGGGCTGGAGGGATCGCTTGCGCGGCTCGGTACCGACCGGGTGGACCTGTTCTACGCACACGAGGACGATGCCGGCACGCCGCTGGCCGAGACCGTCGCGGCGTTCGGCGAACTGGTGGCCGACGGCAGCGTCGCGATGGCGGGCGCGTCCAACTACTCCGCCGCCCGCCTCGCCGCCGCCCTGGACGCCGCCGACGAGGCCGGCGTGCCCGGGTTCCGCGTGCTCCAGCCCGAGTTCAACCTGATCGACCGGGGCGGCTTCCCATCCGAGTTGGAGGACGTGTGCCGGGACCGGGGCGTGGCGGTGATGCCGTACTTCACGCTGGCACGGGGGTTCTTGACGGGCAAGTACCGGGCCGGCGCACCGACGCCCGCCGGTCCCCGTGCCGCGGGGGTGCTGCGCGACTACTCGGGTCCGCGTCCGGCCGCCGCGCTGGCCGAGGTGGACGCCGTGGCCGCCGAGACGCAGGCGACGCCCGCGCAGGTGGCGCTGGCCTGGCTGATGGCGCGGCCGACGATCGTCGGCCCCATCGCCAGCGCCACCACGCCGTCGCAACTGGCGGAGTTGATGGGCGCCGCCGACGTGACGCTGAGCGCCGAGCAGGTCGCCCGGCTGGACGCGGTCGGGGGTCGTTAGGCCCGGGCGTCCGTGCCGGCCGCGTAGGCCTCGGCCAGCAACGCCGCGATCACGTCGACCCCGTAGCGGGCCTGCAGGCCGCTGGGGTTCGGCAGCAACCACACCGGGGCACCGCCGATGCGCTCGGGGCGGAGTCCCAGCTCTGCTCCCGGGATACCGAACGCCTGACGGTACGCGCCCATGCCCAGCACCGCGACGGCGCCGGGACGGATGCGCTCCACCAGCGCTGCCAGGCGCTCGCCGCCGGCCACCAGCTCGGCCCGGGTCACCTCGGCCGCCGTGGCCGTGGTGCGCATCACCAGGTTCGTGATGCCCACGCCACGCTCGAGCAACCGGTCCACGTCGGCGGCGGTGAGGCGCCCGGGGGTGATGCCGGCGGCGTCAAGCGCGGGCCACAGCCGGTTGCCCGGGCCCGCGAAGTGGTGACCGGTGTGGCCCGACCAGAGCCCCGGGTTGATGCCGCACACGAGCAGGCGCAGGCCTGGCGCCACGCGGTCGGGGATCTCACGACCGGCGGCGGCGAGCAACTGGGCGCGGTCGGTGCGGGGGCGGGTCACGCCGCGACCCTAGTGGTCGCCGCGCGCAGGTGCCGCGGCCCACGTGGCGCGGGGGATGCGGGGGGTATGGTGACGGGATGACCGACCCGGCCGCGTCTGGCGAGCCCTTCGACACCGGCCGTCTGATGCGCTGGATGGCGACCCACGACGATCGCCTGCGCGATCTGGTCGAGCTGGACCCCGACGACGAGGACATCTCGTCCGACCATTCGATGCGGGCGCACCTCCAGTTTCTGGCGGAGGCGATGGAGGAGAGCGCGCAGGGATCGCTGCGCGACGCCCTCGACGGGTTCGCCGAGGGACTGCAGGAGTGGTTCACGCTGAACGAGGACGTCTACGCCGACCACCTGGAGCTTGCCCGCGGCGCGATCGCGCTCGAGCAGCACCTCCAGTTCCACACCCTGCCGGGCACCGACCCGTCGCTCGATCTGGCGCTCGACCGGCGGACGCGCATGAACGCGTGGGTGCGGTTCTTCCTCATCGGCCTCGAAGGGCACCTGGGACCGGCGGCGGACGGCCTGTCGGACGACACCCTGCGGTGGATGCAGGAGCACCAGCGCGACCTGACGCGCCTGGCCGTCACGTTCGACAACCGCGCGAAATCGGCCCTGCCCCAGGGGATCGACGCGCAGACGCGCGACCACGTGGGCCGGGCCGCGATGATCCGGGCGTACGTGCGCCACCTCGCGACCGGCCTCGAGGCCACGCTCGATCCCCCTCCGGCGGGCCCGGCGTGAGCCGCCGTGTCGTCGTCACCGGGCTGGGGGTCGCCAGCCCGTTCGGGCGTGCCCTCGACGCGTTCTGGGACGGGTTGGTGTCCGGGCGTTCCGCGGCCGAGCCGTTCGAGGCCGTGGCGGTCGGCACCGTGCCCGCCGTGGTGGTGGACGGGGCCGACGACGCCGCCGCACGATTCGGTGCCCGCGACGCGCGCCGCATGTCGCGCGCCGGCCGGCTGGCGGCGCTGGCCGTGGCGGACGCGCTGGAGGATGCGGGCCTCGGCGACACGCCGCACGACGGCGTCGGCCTCAGCCTGGGTTGCGTGCACGGCGGCGCGGAGGCGTGGTTCACGGGGCACGACACGCTGCGCGAGCGCGGCGCCGATCGCGTGAGCCCCCTCACCGTGCCGCTGGGCCTCACCAACAGCCCCGCGGCGGGCGCTGCGCGCGTGCTGGGCCTGACGGGGCCGTCGCTGTCGGTGACGACGGCGTGCGCGGCCGCCACCGACGCCATCGGTCAGGCGCTGGCCGCCGTGCGCGCGGGGCGCGCCGACGTGGTGGTGGCGGGTGGCGCCGAGGCGCCGCTGTCACCCCTGGTGATCGGCGGCTACGCCGCGCTGGGGGCCCTCAGCCGTCGGCAGGACGCCGCCGTGGCGTCGCGTCCGTTCGACGCCGGGCGCGACGGCTTCGTGATCGCCGAGGGCGCGGGGGTCATCGTGCTGGAGGAGGAGGGCCACGCGCGCGCCCGCGGCGCGCGGGTGTACGGCGAGCTGGCCGGGTACGGCAGCTCGTGCGACGCCGGGCACCTCACCGACCCCGACCCCACGGGCGCGGGACCGGCCCGTGCGATCGCCGAGGCGATGGCCGACGCCCGTATCGCGCCCGGCGACGTCGGCTACGTGAACGCCCACGCCACGTCCACGCCGGTGGGGGACGTGGCCGAGTCCCGGGCCCTCGTGGCCGCCGGTCTGGGGGCGTGCCCGGTGTCGTCCACCAAGGGTGCCCACGGGCACGCGCTGGGTGCCGCGGGGGGCATCGAGGCCGTCGCCTGCCTGCTGGCGCTCACCCGGGGCGTGCTGCCGCCCACCGCCAACCTCGACGCGCCCGATCCCGCCGTGGCACTCGACCTGGTGCGCGAGGCCCGTGCCGCCGACGCGCGGGTGGCCCTGTCGACGTCATTCGGGTTCGGCGGGCACAACGCCGTGCTGGTGTTCCGGCGCCGGGACGCACCCGCCTGAGCGATCAAGTCGGCGGCCGCCGACGCCGATGCACACGGGGAGGCGTCCGCAACGGAAGGGTCGGTCGTGACCGGCAACACGCTCGCCAACAACTCCCGCGTACTCGTGGTGGGCGACCGCGGCCCCGCCCAGGACGCGCTGTGCGCGCTGCTGGAGGACGCCGGCTACCACGCCGTGACCGCACGCTTCGGTGACGCGCTGGGCCGCCTGGACGACCGTCCGCCACGCGTCGTGGTGGTGGCCGTCGACGAGGGCGACGGACCCGGTGTCAGCGTGGTGGCCGCCGTGGCGCGCACGGGGGCCGCGCACCCGCACCTGATCGCCGTGTGCCCCGACGACGAGGCCGTCATCGAGGCGGCCCTGACCGCGGGCTGCGATGAGTGCATGGTGGCGCCGGTGCGCCGCGCCGAGTTCGCGGCGCGAGTGGCGGCCGGCATGAAGAGCTGGGCCGACGCCACCCGCGCCAGCGTGTACGCCGTGGAGGCCCATCGCCGCGAGGCCACCGTCCACGCCGTGTTCGGCGACATGATGGAGGGCCTGCTGGTGTTCGACGACGCCGGCCGCGTGCTCGAGACCAACCCCGCGATGGTACGCCTCACCGGTCGCCCCGTGCGGGATCTGGTGGGCGCCGTACCGCCGCTTCCGTGGTGGCAGCCGGACCTCGCGGCGGACGCCGACGCGGCCCTCGCGACGGCGCTGGAGGGCGGCATGGGCGACGTCGAGGCCGTGGTGCAGCGCCCCGACGGCCTCACGATCCCCGTCACCGTTCACGTCGTGCCCGACCGCGCGGGAGGGCGCCGTGCGCGCGTCGCCCTGGTGCGCGACCTCACCGACCAGACCCGTTCGCGGGTGGCCCTGCAGAGCTCGCGCCGTGAGCAGGCGTCGCTGCGGCGGCTGGCTGCCGCGGTGGCCGGAGAGCCGGACACCGAGCGGGTCTTCTCGCTGATCTCCTCCGAGCTGGGCGAGGTGTTCGGCGTCGAGTGCGGCATCGTGGTGCGGTTCGTCAACGACGTCGCCGCCGTCGCGGGCGTGCCGTCGCCCGGCGCGTTCTACAGCCAGGGGGCCGTGATGCCCGCAGGCTTCGACGCCGCGGTGGCCCGCGCCGCGGCCAACGGCGCCCCGGCGCGCGTGGCGTACGAGTACCTCACCGACAGCGCCGCGGGCGTCATCGCGCGCGAGGCGGGCGTGGTGTGCTCGGTGGCCGCCCCCATCCTGGTGAAGGGCACGCTGTGGGGGGCCGTGCTGATCTCGACCCGCGCCGCGTCCGGCATCGGCGACGAGCGCTCGCGGCTGGCGGGCTTCGGCGAGATGGCGGGCCTGGCGCTCGAGAGCGCCGAGGCGCGACTGCGTCTGGAGATGGCGGCTACGCTCGACGAACTGACCGGTCTGCCCAACCGGCGCGCGTTCGACGACGCGCTGGTGCGTGAGACCGAGCGTGCCCGCCGCTACGGGCGCCCCCTGTCGCTCGCGATGTTCGACATCGACCGCCTGGGACAGCTGAACGCGGCATTCGGGCACGACATGGGCGACGACACCATCGCCCGCTTCGCGACCGTGCTCACCGACACGTGCCGGCTGACCGACCTGGTGGCCCGCACCGGCGGCGCCGAGTTCGCGTGCCTCATGCCCGACACCACGTCGCAGGCGGCCTCGACGCTGGCCGAGCGGGTGCGCAAGGCCCTGATGCAGGCCGAGATGCCCGGCGGGCTGACGTGCTCGGTGGGCGTCGCCGGATGGCGGGACGTGGAGGACCCGGAGTCGCTCGTGGCCCGGGCCGGCGCCGCGCTGTACCGCTCGAAGCACCAGGGCCGCGACCGCATCTCGGTGGCGGGGGACGACGCGCTGGCCGCGTGAGCGTGGGCGCAGCCCGCTAGGCTGACTGCATGAAGCGCCTCGCCCTCGCCGCCGTGGACGGCGCCTGCGTGCTCGCGTTCGCGGCCGCCGGTCGCCGCAGCCACGCCGAGACCGCGACGCTTGCGGGCATCGCCGAGACCGCCTGGCCGTTCCTGGTGGGTGCGGCCGCCGGATGGGTCGCCGCGCGCGCCTGGCGGCGTCCCGCGGCCCTCTCCACCGGCCTCGTGGTGTGGCCGTGCGCGGCGCTCGGCGGCATGCTGCTACGCGTGCTGGCCACCGACCGCGGCACGGCGCCGGGGTTCATCGCGGTCGCCGTGATCGCGCTGGGCGTCGCGATGCTGGGCTGGCGGGCGGTGGCCGCCGTGGCCCAGCGGCGCCGCGACGGGTCGCCGGAGCCCGCGTGAGCGGCGCCGAGACCTGGGCGCTCGACCTGGACGGCGTGGTGTGGCTGGCGGGTCACCCCATCGCGGGCGCGCCGGAGGCCATCGTGCGCCTGCGCGAACGAGGCCGCCGCGTGGTGTTCATGACCAACAACTCGTCGCCCACCGTGGCCCAGCACGTGGCGACGCTGCGGGCGGTGGGCATCGACGCCGAGGCCGACGACGTGCTGACCTCCGCGCAGGCGGCCGCCGTCATGGTGCAGCCGGGCGAGCGGGTCCACGTGCTGGGCGGGCCGGGCGTCGTGGAGGCCGTGGAGGGGCGGGGCTGCCGCGTGCAGATGACCGGCCCGGTGGACGCCGTCGTGGTTGGCATCGACAAGGCGTTCACGTACGCGACGCTCGGGGCCGCGGCCTCCGCGGTGCGCGCGGGCGCGCGCTTCGTCGGCACCAACGACGACCCCACGTACCCCACGCCCGAGGGGCTGCTTCCGGGCGCCGGCACCATGGCGGCCGCGGTGGCGACGGCGTCCGGCGTGGCGCCCACGTTCGCCGGCAAGCCGTTCGCGCCCATGGCGGCCCTGGCCGCCGAGCGGGTCGGGCGCATCGACGTGATGGTGGGCGACCGGTCCACCACCGACGGGCTCATGGCGGTCGAACTGGGGGCACGCTTCGCGCTGGTGCTGAGCGGCGTCACGGACGCCCGCCTGGCGGCGACGCTCGATCCCGCCCCGCACCTGGTCAGCGCCGACCTGGCCGCGGCCGTGGACGCCCTCACCGCCTAGACCGGACGGTCTACTCGTACGCGACGACCAGCGGGGTCGGTCGCAGGCGCATCACCTCGGCGGGGGTCATCAGCGGGCTGCCGTCGGACGTGTCCTCGGTGTAGAACAGCTTGAACCCCGTGTAGAGCGAGCCGCGCCCGCGCGTCACCCGCGTGTACGTCGCCGTCTTCAGCTCGGGGCTGCCGAACCCGTCGGCGTTCAGCACGATGTCGAGGCCGGGCCGGGGACGCAGCCGCTGGCGGTCGCGGATCATGCCGTCGGTGAACTGGTGGATGATGAGGAGCTTGTCGGGGAGTTTGTTGGCTGCGGACAGCTGCGACAACCACATCGACACGCGGTTGATCTCGCGCGCGTCGACGCTGCCGATGACCTTGCCCGGCAGCTGCCCCTTGGCCATGCGCCACTCGGGGTCGAGGGCGAGGCTGACGTCGGGCTCGCGCAGGTACTTCTCCAGCGCCTTGGCCTCGGTGAGGAAGTCGGCCTGGCCGGGCTGGATGTCGAGGATGAGGATGGCGTCGGCCTCGCGGGCGGCGTCCAGGTAGCGCTGGATCACCTCGTCGCTTTGACGCATGCGGTGCAGCCCGCCCTCGCCCGGGGCGGCGGACGCCACCACGGCGATCAGCTCCATGGCCTTCATCACGGGCCGCTTGGGACGCGCGTACTGCTTGGCCTGACGGGCCAGGCGGATGCCGGCCGTGGTGGGTGACCCGATGCCCAGGATGCCGAGCTTCTCGTCCTGCGGCGCACCGTAGAACGCCACCACCCGGTGCTCCGGGAGGATGCTGGTGGCGCCACCCGGCAGCCCGCGCTTGGCGGGGGATGTGGTGACCTCGGACACCGGGGCGGGCGCGTCGTCGTGCGACACGGCCTCCCACCCGATGGCGGTGGCGCACAGCGCCAGCGCCGCCAGCACCAGCAGGCGGTAATGATGGGCCGTGAGCGCGGCCACCGCACGGTGCAGGGCGGACATTCAGGCGTTTATAGCGGGGTGGGGCCCGCCGCGCCACCACCGGGTGCACGCGGCGGCGCCGGCGTCAGGCCGCCAGGGCCTCGCGCACGGCGGGCGCGACCACCGTGCCCAGCAACTCCAGCGACCGCATCAGCTCGTCGTGCGGCACGGGACCCACACCCATCTGCAGCAGCAGCCGGGTGTTGCCGAACAGGCGGTGCAGCGACAGGATCTTCTCGGTGACGTCGTCCGGCGTGCCCACCAGCAGCGAGCCGGACGGCGCCAGCATCTGGTCGAACTGGCCACGGGTGGTGGGTGCCCAGCCCCGCTCGGCGCCGATGCGGTTCATCGCCGACGCGTACGGCGCGTAGAACACGTCCGCGGCGTGGGCCGCGTCGTCGGCGATGAAGCCGTGGCAGTTGATGGCCACCGGCAGGCGGTCGCCGTGATGGCCGGCCTGGTCGGCGCTGGCGCGGTACATCTCGATGAACGGCACGAACCGCGCGGGCTCGCCCCCGATGATCGCGAGCGCCAGCGGCAGCCCCATGCTGCCGGCGCGCAGCGCCGACGCCGGCGTGCCCCCGACCGCGACCCAGATGGGGATGTGCGGCTGCACGGGCCGCGGGTACACGCCGCGCTCGTCGATGGCGGCGCGGAAGCGCCCGGACCACGTGACGGTCTCCTGCTCGCGCAGGCGCAGCAGCAGGGCGAGCTTCTCGGCGAACAGGGCGTCGTAGTCGTCGAGGTCGTAGCCGAACAGCGGGAACGACTCGATGAACGAGCCGCGGCCGGCCATGATCTCGGCCCTTCCGCCCGAGACGAGGTCGAGCGTCGCGAACTCCTCGAACACGCGCACCGGGTCGTCGGATCCCAGCACCGTCACGGCGCTCGACAGGCGGATGCGGCGGGTACGCGCGGCCATCGCCGACAGCACCACCGCGGGCGCCGACACCACGTAGTCACGGCGATGGTGTTCGCCGACGGCGAACACGTCCAGGCCGATCTCGTCGGCCCGCACGGCCTCGTCGATCAACTGCGCGATGCGCTCGGCGGGCGAGGCCGCATCCCCCGAGACGGGATGCTCACCCAGGTCGCCGAACGTGCAGACACCGATCTCCACGTCGGGCAGCGTACCGATCGGCCGTGCGCCGCCGACCGAGCCGGGGCTACGGGGTGACCACCACCTTCACCACGCCGTCCTCCTGGTTCGAGAACAGCGCGTACGCCTCCTCGATCTGGTCCAGCGTGAAGCGGTGCGTGACCAGCTGCTTCAGGTCGAGCCGTCCGGCCTTCACCAGCGACATCAGTGCCGTGAGCCGGCGCTTGCCGCCGGGGCAGAGCGTGGTGCGGATGTCGATGTCGCCGATGCCGTAGACGAACGGCTCGAGCGGGATCGTGACCTTGTCGCCGTAGACGCCCAGCGACGACACCATGCCGGCCGGGCGCACCGACTTGATGCAGTTCTCGAACGTCTCCTGGATGCCCAGCGCCTCGATGCACACATCGGCCCCGCGCCCCTCGGTGAGGGCCTTGATCTTCGCGATCGGGTCCTCCTGCGTGTAGTCGATCACCACGTCGGCGCCCATCCGGCGGGCCATGTCGAGCCGCACCGGGTTGGAGTCGACCGCGATCACCAGGCCGGCGCCGCGCAGCCTCGCGCCGGCGGTGGCGCACAGGCCGATGGGGCCCTGGGCGAACACGGCCACCGCGTCGCCCATCTTCACCTCGGCGGTCTCGACGGCCGAGATGCCGGTGGTGGCGATGTCGGTGACGAACAGCACGTCCTCGTCGGACAGCCCCTCGGGCACCCGCGCGAGGTTCGCCTGGGCGTACGGCACCTTGAAGTACTCGGCCTGCACGCCGTCCATCGAGTTGCCCAGGCGCCACCCGCCGATGCTGCCCCACTGGTCCTCGTAGCCCGCGCACTGCGACGGGTCGCCCGACTGGCAGTAGAAGCACGCGCCGCACGGGGTGATGGCGCCCACGATGACGCGCTCGCCCACCTCGTAGCCCTGCACCGCTTCGCCCAGCTCGTGGATGACACCGGAAGGCTCATGGCCGATGACCCGCCCGGGGGCCACGGGGTACTCGCCGCGCCAGATGTGCGAGTCGGTACCGCAGATGCTGGTGGTCGTCATGCGGATGACGGCGTCGGTGGGGCCGCACGTGGGGCGCGGCACCTCCTCGATGTGGATGTCGCGCACATCCTTGAACACCGCCGCGCGCATCGTCTCGGCCATCTGCGCCGCCTCTCGGGTCGCCGTCGTGGCGAAGACCCTACCGCGGGGCGGCGCCGGGCCCACCCGGCCTCACCCGAACGGGTGAGGCCGTGCATTGACCAGCACCCGCGGCGTATGATGCGGATGTCACATGTTCACCGACTCGACATCGACGTCGTCGGCCTCCACCGTCGCGTCCGGTCATGCCAGCCTGATGCGCCGCGCCGACGCGGCGGGACAGCGCTTGTTCCGGGAGCTCGTGGCATCGCGCATCGCGTGGGGCACGGTGTCCGAGATCAGCCGTCTGGTGGCGTGCGACGTGGTGTCGTTCGCGGTGCGCACGTCCACGTGCACGCACCGCGCGCCGTGCACGCTGCACCACTGCCAGACGTCGCTGAGGGTGCGCGCCGTGCTGGGCAACCGGGGGCCGCGCATGCCCGGTCTGGTGGTCGTGCACGACGCCGGCATGGGCGGCCGGGTGCTCGAGCAGGCCCTTCCGGAGTCGTGCGACGACTACTGCGAGGTCGTCACCGACCCCCACCTGCGCGACATCGTCGGGCGTGAGGAGGGCATCGCGGGGCTCACCGCCGTGCCCGTCGCGTTCGGAGGCGAGGTGCGGGCGGTCGTCTACGTCGGCATGCGGCACCGCGGCGTGCCGTCCGCGACGGTGGTCGAGGCGCTCACGCGGGTGTGCACGTACGCCGGTGCCGCCATGGCGGCGGCCCGTGACCGCGCCCGGGTGGAGGAGATCGCGGCCCAGCGCGAACGCCGTCGCCTGGCGCGCGCCCTGCACGATGAGCTGGGACAGCGCCTGTTCGGCATCGGCATCCTGGCCAACTCGGTGCTGAAGGGGGCCACCAGCGGCCGGCCCGATCTGCTGGCGCAGATCGAGGGCCTCACCCGCGAGGTGGCGGGCACCACCGCCGCGCTGCGCACCACCCTGAAGCAGCTCGACACCCCACCTACTCCGGCGGGCGCCGTGGCCGTGATGCTGCGAGAGCACACCGCGGCGTTCCGCGAGCGCACGGGGTTGCCGGCGCACCTGGTGGTGCTGGGCGAGGAGACGTCACTCGACGGCGACCGCGCCGACGCGCTGGTGCGGTCGGTGCAGGAGGGGCTACGCAACGCCGACCGCCACGCCCACGCGCGCGAGGTCGTGGTGACGCTGGCGTTCGACGCCGAGGGCGTCGAGGCGGCGGTGCACGACGACGGGGTCGGGGTCACCACCGGCGCCACGCAGGGCTTCGGCCTGCGCACGCTGTCCGAGGAGCTGGCGCGGATGGGCGGCGATCTGAGGCTGAGCCGTGGGGACGACACCGGGTCGACGCTGCGGGCACGCATTCCATGGCGTTGAGGCCGCCCGGCGCCGCCCGCACCGTGGTGGTGGCCGACGACCACCCCATCGTCATCTCCGGCCTGCGGCTGGTGTTCTCGGGAAGCCGGTTCTTCGACCTGGTCGGTGAGGCCAGCACCGGCAGCGAGGCGATCCTGCGGTGCATGCAGCTGCGTCCCGACGTGCTGTTGCTCGACCTACGGCTGCCCGACCTGCCGGCGTCGACCATCTGCAACCGGGTCAAGGAGATCGACCCGGCCATCCAGATCGTGATCCTCACCGCCCATCCCGAGGAGATGGCCGTACGCGGCTGCCTGAAGGCCGGCGCGTCGGGCTGCCTGTTCAAGGACACCGGTGAGCAGCGCCTCCTGGGCGCGCTGATGCAGGTGGTCAACGGCCGGGAGGTGTACGACCCCCGCGTGGCGGGCGCCCGGCTGCCGCGGTCGACCGGTGGCTCACAGCCCCGGCTGACCGAGCGCGAGCAAGAGGTGCTCGGCCTCATCGCCCGCGGGCTCAACACCCAGGAGATCGGCGAGCAGCTCGACCTGTCGCCCAACACCATCAAGAGCCACACGCGAGCCGTGTTCACCAAACTCGACGCCCACAACCGCGTGCAGGCGCTGTCGCAGGCCCAGCAGCGCGGCCTGCTGTGATCTCGGCGGGGACGCGGACACCCGGGGCGGGATCGACGATCTGATCCCCGGGGCGGCGCCGCGTTATCGTCGCCCCGGGGAACGGGTGCCGGCGCGAACCGGCACCTGACTCGTCGTCTGTCAGCCGGACACGATGGGCTTGCCCATGGGCAGGCCCTTCCCACCGAGCGACAGCGACGCCACGGCCATGAAGATGTACGCGCCGACGGCGGCGAACGCCAGCACCACGATGCCCTCGACCTTCAGGAGGGTCGAACCGTCGTCGGCGAGGACGCCGAAGATGTTCAGCAGCAGGGCGAGCTCCACCAGCACCAGCAACACCGTGTAGATGACCGGCAGCCTCACGCTCGCCAGCGTGAGGAACAGGATCGTCACGAACCAGGAGATCAGGAACAGCGCGACCGCCCGCTTCAGGGCGTCGGGGTTGGCCGTGTCGATTCCCCACCAGCCGTGCACGAGGCCCACCACGAGCGCCGGGAAGCTGGCCCAGAACCCGCAGAACACGCCGAATACGCAGGCGACGAACGACTGGCCGGCCTTCGCCGCCCAGATCGTGGCGATCAGCAGGCCGATGGCCGTGGCGAAAGCGATGATCGGCAGCGCCGCGTACGACGCCTGGTGGGTGTCCCCCGGGATGTACCCGAGCAGGCACAGGCCGAGGGCGACGGAGCCCGCGACGAAGATCGGCACCCCCAAGAGCTGGGGGTCTCCTTGGTTATCCATGTGTGCGTCCTTGGGGCAGATGGCAAAAGACAGCGCGACCCGGAGGTCCTCGCCATCCTGCGGGGCACGCCTCCCGGTGTCACACACGGGTTGCACGCCCCGCGCGGGTGCCGACGCGAGTCGAACCGTCGTGATCGGCGTACCGCTCGCGTTTCGGGCGTGATGCGCCGCCCCGGCGTCTCACCCCTTCGGGCGAGCCCGGTCGGGTGAGGTGACGCGGTGCGATGCGACCCCGCCGGCGCGCCTGTGGGGGAGGGACGCCCACCCTCGACCACGCCCGGTGAGCGGCGGCGTCGCCCTCATTCACCCGAAAGGGTGACCTTGCCCGAAGCCCGTGAGAAGCCCATGGCCACGGCATTCCCGACCCGTCACGGGTCCCGGCGGCGCGGGCGGCGGGTGGCGCACGCCGACGGGCCGTTTGTAGCGTCGAGTACGTCACTTCGACGCGCCACATCAAGGGGGGAACATGAAGGCACTGGTGTACGGGGGCGCAGGGAACAAGAGCTGGGAGACCGTCGATGATCCCGGGATCATCGACGCGACCGACGCGATCGTGAAGATCAACACGACGACGATCTGCGGCACCGACCTGCACATCTTCCACGGCGACGTGGCTTCGTGCGACGAGGGCACCATCCTGGGCCATGAGGGCGTGGCCGAGGTGGTCGAGGTGGGCAGCGGCGTCAGCAACGTCAAGAAGGGCGACCGCGTCATCGTCTCGTGCATCACCAAGTGTGGCTCGTGCGCGTTCTGCCAGGCGGGGTACCCCGACCACTGCCAGTCCAACGACGCCGGCATCGGCTGGATCCTGGGACACCGCATCAACGGCACGCTGGCCGAGTACGTACGCATCCCGCACGCCGACTTCTCGACGACCAAGGTGCCGGAGGGCGTCACCGACGAGCAGGCGGTGTTCCTGTCGGACTCCCTGCCCACGGGCTTCGAGGTGGGCGTGATCGCGGGTGGGGTCAAGCCGGGCGACGTCGTCGCCGTGGTCGGCACCGGGGCCGTGGGCCTCGCGTCCGTCCTCACCGCCGGCCTGTACGGGGCGTCGCGCGTGATCGGCATCGACACCAACGACTTCCGCCTCAAGAAGGCCCTGGAGTTCGGTGCCACCGACACGGTCAACGCGAACGACCCGGACCTGCGCGAGAAGGTCATGGCCCTCACCGACGGCCTGGGCGTCGACGTGGCCATCGAGGCCGTCGGCTACCCCGAGACCCTCCAGCAGGCCATCTCGCTGGTGCGCCCGCGTGGCCGCGTCGCCAACATCGGCGTGCACGGCAGCGCGGTGGAGTTCCCCATGGAGGCGCTCTGGATCCAGAACCTCAACGTCTCGATGGGCCTCGTGGACGCCACGTCCACGGCGACGCTGCTGAAGATGGTGGCGTCGGGCCGGATCGCGTCCGAGAAGATGGGCACGCACACGTTCGCGCTGAACGACATCGACAAGGCGTGGGACACGTTCCAGAATGCCGCCAAGGAAGAGGCGCTGAAGGTGGTACTGAAGGCGTAGGGCGATACATGCGCGTGGGGCGCGTGCGGTGACGCGCCGCGCCCCGCGTTATCTTCACCATGCAGGACACGTCGACTGCAAGGCTGCTCCGGGGGGACAGCCGGGCGGGCGCGACCAGCCCCGTCCGGATCCATCGTTCGACCTAAGGAGAAAGTGTTATGGCCACCATGAAGGGGCTGTGCATGCTGGGCATCGGCGAGGTGGGGATGGTCGATCGCGACATCCCCCGCCCCGGTCCCGGTGAGGCGGTCGTCAAGACCACCATGTCGCTCTTGTGCACGTCGGACGTGCACACGGTCAAGGGCCTCCTGGGCATTCCTGATGGACGTCTCCTGGGCCACGAGAGCCTGGGCATCGTGCACGAGGTCGGCGATGGCGTGACCGCCGCGAAGGTCGGCGACCGCGTGATGGTGTGTGCCGTCACGCCCGACGGTACGTGCGCGGCCTGCCAGCGGGGCTACACGTCGCAGTGCGGCGGCGGCCTCGGCGGATACCGCTACACGGCCCAGCGCGACGGCAACATGTCCGAGTACTTCCTGGTGAACGACGCGAACTTCAACCTCACGCCGATCCCCGACTCGCTGCCGGACGAGAAGGCCGTGTACGCGTGCGACATGCTCACCACGGGCTTCGCCGGCGCCGAGAACGCCAAGATCCCGTTGGGCGGCAGCGTGGCGATCTTCGCGCAGGGCGCCGTGGGCCTCAGCGCCACCATCGGCGCGAAGCTGCTGGGCGCGGGCCTCATCATCGCGGTCGACGGCATCCCGGCCCGCCGGGAGCTGGCGAAGCACTTCGGTGCCGACGTCGTGATCGACCCGGCCGACTCCGACGCGCTCGACCAGATCAGGGACGCGTCCGACGGCGGTGTGGACTCGGCCGTCGAGGCACTCGGCATCCAGGCCACGTTCGAGAACTGCCTGCGGGTCACGAAGCCCGGCGGCACGGTGTCGAACGTCGGCTACCACGGCGAGTCCGGCCCCACGCTCACCATCCCGCTGGACGCGTTCCTCCTGGGCATGGGCGACAAGTCCATCAACACGGCGCTGTGCCCGGGTGGCAACGAGCGCATGAGCCGCATCCTGCGCCTGCTGGACATGGGCAAGATCGACCCCACGCCGATGACCACGCACACCATGCCCATCGGCGACGCCGTGAAGGCGTTCCGTCTGATGGAGTCCAAGGAAGACGGCATCATCAAGCCGCTGATCACGTACTGACACACGCCTGCGGGGGTCCTCACGGACCCCCGCGCGGCCCACACCGGGAGCAAACGCATGTCCGAAGTGCTCGTCGTCGCCGTCGTCGTCCCCAAGGAGGGCCAGGAGAAGGCCGTCGAGGAGCTGTTCTCCTCGCTGGTGGAGCCCACCCACGCCGAGGACGGCTGCCTCACGTACGCCCTTCACCGCGACAAGCGCAACCCCGGCCAGCTGGTGTTCGTGGAGCGCTGGGAGAACCAGGAGAAGCTGGGCGGCCACATCAACGCCGACCACTTCAAGAACGCGGCGGCGAAGTCGGCCGAGATGCTGGCCGAGCCCATCCGCATTCACATCCTGGAGCCGGTGCCCATGGGTGACGCCGCCAAGGGCGCCCTGTTCGGCTGACGCGCGGGCCGCGGGGGCGGCACACATCCGGCGCGGCTGATCGCGACGGACGTCGTGGGCGCCCCCTAGTGTGGGACGGGTGAGCACCCGCCACGACATCCTGCGCGACACGTTCGGCTTCGCGGCGTTCCGGCCGGGGCAGGAGGACGTGATCGACGCGCTCGAGCGCGGGCGCAATGTGCTGGCCGTGATGCCGACCGGTGCGGGCAAGTCGCTGTGCTACCAGGTGCCGGCGCTGCTGTTCGGCGGTCCCACAATCGTGGTGTCGCCCCTCACCGCGCTGATGGACGATCAGGTGGCGCGCCTGCGCATGGACGGCGTGCCGGCCGTCGCGATCCACTCCGGCATGCCCCGCGACGAGCAGGTGGAGGCGTGGCGGCAACTGGCCGCGGGCCGGGCGCGCCTGGCGTACATGTCGCCCGAGCGCCTCATGACCGAGCGCATGCTGGCCGCCGTCGGCCGCCTCGGGCCCGCGATGTTCGTGGTGGACGAGGCCCACTGCGTGTCGAAGTGGGGCCCCAGCTTCCGGCCCGAGTACGCGCTGTTGTCGGCCCTCCCCGCGCGGTTCCCGCAGGCCCGCATCGCCGCATTCACCGCGACGGCCGACGCCGCGACGCGGGCCGACATCTCGGCCCAGCTGCTGGGCGGGCGCGGCGACGTGCACGTGCATGGCTTCGACCGCCCCAACCTGCATCTGGCCGTGACGCCACGCGACGACTGGCGCGCCCAGCTGACCGATTTCCTCGAGCCCCACCCGGGCCGCTCGGGCATCGTCTACTGCCTGTCGCGGGCGTTCACCGAGGAGGTCGCCGAGTACCTGGCGGGCACGGGCGTCGACGCGATCGCGTACCACGCGGGTCTTGACGCCGGCCAGCGTCGCGACGCGCAGGACCGCTTCATGAGCGAGCGCGGCGTGGTGATGGTGGCCACCATCGCGTTCGGCATGGGCATCGACAAGCCCGACATCCGGTTCGTGTGCCACCTGAACCTGCCGGGCAGCGTGGAGGCGTACTACCAGGAGATCGGCCGCGCCGGACGCGACGGGGCGCCCGCCGACACGCGCCTTTTCTACGGCCTGGATGACGTGCGCATGCGGCGTCGTTTCATCCAGATGGACGGCGGCGACGAGGACCATGCCCGCCGCGAGGGGCAGCGGCTGGAGGCGATGGTGGCGTACTGCGAGACCGCGTCGTGCCGCCGCGTCGCGCTGCTGGCGTACTTCGACGAGGCCTCCGAGCCGTGCGGCAACTGCGACAACTGCACGGACCCGCCGGTGACGGTCGACGCCACGGGCGAGGCCCGGGCGCTGGTACAGGCGATCCAGCAGACGGGGGAGATGTTCGGCGCGGCGCACGTCATCGACGTGCTGCGGGGCGCCGACACCGAGAAGGTGCGCCAGCGTGGGCACCAGGGCGTGCCCGCGTACGGCGCGGGTGCGTCGCGCGACCTGGCCCACTGGCAGGCGCTGGTGCGCCAGGCGGGCGCCGCGGGCCTGGTCACCACCGACGTGGCCCGCTACGGGCGGCTGGTGGTGACGGCGCGCGGGCGCGCGCTCGCCGACGGTGACGCAGGCGCGTTCGCGTTCCGCGAGCCCCGGGCCAGGCGCAGCGCGACGCGCGGCGCGAAGGCCACGTTCCGGGCCGTGCCCCGCGACGTCGACGAGGCGTTGGTCGAGCGCCTCAAGGCCCGGCGCCGCGAGCTGGCCCGCGAGGCGGGTGTGCCGGCGTACGTGGTGTTCCCGGACGCGACGCTGTTCGAGATGGCGCGCAGCCGGCCCCGCACGCGCGACGAGATGGCCGGCATCTCGGGCGTCGGGCCCAAGCGCCTGGAGCAGTACGGCGACGCGTTCCTGGAGCTCACCGCCGCGGAGTGACCATCGTGGCACGAGGAGGGGCGGCGGATGGACGGCGGAGGCTGGCGACGGGCGGTGACCAGGCGGGCGCACCTGGCGTGGCTCGTCGTGGCCATCGCGCTCACGATGGCGGCGATCGCGTGGTCGGGACGGGGCGTCGACACGGTCGTCTCCCTCGTGGCCGCGATGGGCGGTGCGTTCGTCGCGTACGGGGCGCTGGTCATCGGGGCGGGCATCGCGTGGAATCGCGACGAACGGGAGGAGGGCGAGGATCCGATCCGCCGCTGCGGCAACTTCTCCAGCCCGCGCGTCGCGTTTCCGTTGGCCGGCGTCGCGCGGCGGATCGCGCTGCTCGCCCGCGTGAGGCGGGCGGACGGGAGGCGGGGCCGGCGGGACGACGACGGGTGAGGGATCCTCGCCACGCACGCCCACGTGCCGTTCCCCGCGGCGCATGCCGGGACACGCCACCGCGGATGCGCAGGCGCGTGAAACGCGGTGCGCGAGCGCGGGTATCCCTCCACGTGGGCAGGGTGGGGACCACGGACCCCTCTGGCAGACTTGCCGCCGGACTCGCGCCCCGGCCGGGCCGGCACCCGTAGCGACCGACGAGGAGCACCACGCATGGAACCGAACGCCCCCAGCGGCCCCCCGGGCGGCGTGAGCGCGGGCTGGTACCCCGACCCCTCGGGGCGCTTCTCCCAGCGCTACTTCGACGGCGGTGGCTGGACCGATCAGGTGGTGGGCGCGAACGGCATGACCACCACCGACGCGGTGCCCGGCGCCGCGGCGGGACCCGAGACGCAGGCGCCCGATGCGTCGCCGGCATCCGCCGCCGCCGTGGCGCCCCGCTCTGAGGGGCGCCGCCTCAGCTGGTACGGCGTCGGCGTCGCGGCCCTCGGCGTCGTGGTGACGGGCTTGTCGGTCACCGCGCTCAGCTGGGCCGACAGCGCCACGTTCAGCGACGTGCGAAAGCTGACCGATCGGTGGGAGTCGACCACGTACGACGACGCCAAGATCGCGTACCACTACGGGGCCTGGGGGTGGATTCTGCTGTTGCTGCTGGTGATCGCCGGCGTCGCGCTGGTGGCGGCGGCGGTGAATCGGGGCGATGGCACGGGGCTGCGGGTGCTCGTCGCCTGCGCCGCCGGCGCGGGCGTGGTGTGGCACGCGGCGTACGTCGCCAAGGTGTTCGAGGGGCCGGGCCCGTCGCCCGGCGCCGGGGCGTGGGCGGGCTCCATCGGGTACCTCATCACCATCATCGGGCTGGCGATCGCCACCCCGCGCATGAGGAGGCGCGCATGACCGGTCCCCGCGATCCCCGGACGTCGCCGGCCGTCGCCACGTCCGCCGGGGCTCCGCAGGGGCTCCCGTTCCGCCCCCTCGTGCTGCTGGTCGGCCTGCTGGCGGTCCTCGGCATGGTGGGTGCGATCGTGCTGCTCGGCGGCTCATCCGACCCGGTGGGGCCCACGGCCGGCGGCGGTGGAGGCACGCCGTCCCCGTCCGCGGGGGGTGGCGGTGGCCGGCCCGCCGACCAGGCGCCTGTCACCATCGCCAACCCCGCGGCGCTGGCCCCGCCGGGAGGCCGCGCGGTGCCGCCCACGGCGCTGCCCGACGCGGTGATGGAGTGGAAGACCAACCGCCCCTGGACTGCGGTGCTGGCGCACTACTACGCCGCGTTCCCCGTCGACGGCATGGCGCTCGATCCCAAGGCGATGGGGCGCAGCTCCACGCGCGGCGTCCCCACCGGCGAGACGCACAACATCATCCCCCAGGGCGCGGCGCGGGCCCCCGGGCTTTCGCCCTACCTGCAGGTGAGGTCCGATCCCCAGAACCCGTCCGGCTCGGTGGTGAGCCTCTACGTGTACGACTGACGCGACGTCCCGGGCGGTGCCCGCGCACGCCGCGCGGGGCGGCGACCACGCACCGGACGCGGCGGGGCGGGCCGCTGCAGGCATCGATCGAGCACGACATGCGAAACCTTGACATTGTTGTGGGGGGGGGTACGGTGCCGGTGAAGGACCACCTCCGCCAGGCCACCGAACGAGAGGGAACGCCGCATGGCATCCACACGCATGCACGCCGTCGCGACGCTGGCCGGCGCGGCCGCCCTGGCCGTGGCGCCGGCGTTCGCCGCCACCCCGGCGCCCACGGCCAAGAAGCCGCCGTCCGCCGCGGTGAAGGCGAAGCAGGCGAAGGCCCTGTGCGCCCGCATCCCGGTGGCCGCCACCGACCCCGCCGACCTTGCGGTGCCGCGCGCGGTGGTGCCCCCGGGCGGGCGCTGTGAGGCGGTCTTCGAGCTCAACGGCAACGTGCGGCTGCTGCTGCGCCACCCCGACCAGCGGCTGTGGGCCGAGGTCTTCTGGGGCCCGCTCACGCCGACTCGCAAGGGGGCCCGCGACGGCGTGCG
>CAUJCX010000042.1 GCA_963169235.1 Actinomycetota bacterium
CGCTGGATGGCGGCCTCGGTCTCGTTGTCGACGGCGGACGTCGCCTCGTCGAGCAGCAGCACGGCGGGGTCGCGCAGGATCGCGCGGGCGATCGCCAGGCGCTGACGCTGCCCACCCGACAGCTTCTGGCCGCGCTCGCCCACCACAGTGTCGTAGCCGTCGGCCAGGTGGCTGATGAACTCCTCGGCCTCGGCCAGCCGGGCCGCGCGGCGCACGTCGTCGTGGTCGGCATCGGGGCGCCCGTAGGCGATGTTCTCGGCGACCGTGCCGTCGAAGAGGAACGTGTCCTGGTTCACGAGCCCAACGGCGCCGCGTAGCGACGCGAAATCGAGCGTGGCCACGTCGTGCCCGTCCATGGTGATCACGCCGGACGTCGGCTCGTAGAACCGCAGGAGCAGTTTCACCAGCGTGCTCTTGCCCGACCCGGTGAGCCCCACGATGGCGTGCGTCTGGCCGGCGGGCACGTCGATGTCGATGCCCCGCAACACGGGCGGGCCGGACGCGTAGCGGAAGTGCACGTCGTCGAACCTCACCGCACCACGCACCGGGGAGGGCAGCGCCGCGGCGCCCGACACGATGGTCGGCCGGGTGTCGATGAGGTCGAGGATGCGGCGGGTGGACGCCATGCCCCGCTGGTACAGGTCCATCACCTCACCCAGCCGGGTCAGCGGCCACAGAAGGCGCTGGGTCATGAACACCAGCACGGAGTAGAGCCCCACCCGGAGGCTGCCGTTGAGCGCCATGTGCCCGCCCACCAGCAGCGTGCAGGTGAAACCGACGAGGATGGCGACCCGGATGAGCGGCACGAACGCCGAGCTGATGCGGATGGCGGCGTCGTTCGCAGCCATGTAGGCGCGCGAGTCGGCGCCGATGCGGGCGACCTCGCGATCCTCCGACGTGAACGCCTTGATGGTCGCGATGCCGCCCAGGTTGTTGGCCAGCGACGAGGACAGCGCGCCCACCCGCTCGCGCACGGCCGCGTACGCCGGCTGGAAACGGCGCTGGTAGCGCATGGAGCCCCAGATGATGATGGGCACCGGCAGGAACGCCAGCACGAACAGCTGCCACGAGATGGCCGCGAACACGATGCCCACCAGCACCACGTTGAGGGCCGTGCGGATGATCTCGGACGCGCCGACGTCGAGGAAGCGCTCCAGCTGATTGACGTCGTCGTTGAGCACGGCCATCAATCCGCCGGTGGTGCGATCCTCGAAGTAGGCAAGCTCGAGCCGCTGCACCTGGGCGTACGCGTCCATACGCAGGTCGTGCTCCACCGACTGCGACAGGCGCCGCCACATCAGCGTCGAGATCCACTCGGTCAGCGACTCCAAGAGCCAGATGACGAAGTTGGCCGCGGCCAGCGCCAGCAGCTGGTTCCAGCGGCTCTCGATGCCGAACCACTCGGCCATGAGCGACCGGTCGCCCGTGACGACCACGTCGACCGCGACGCCGATGAGGATCTCGGGGGCGACGTCGAACAGCTTGTTGAGGCACGTGAACAGCGTCGCCAGCCACACCCGCCGACGCGAGCTGGCCTCGTACCGCCACAGACGGGCGAGGGGACTGTCGCGGCGGCTCTCCACCGCCGCAGACTAGTGGCGAGGGGTGACTACGGCCCGGGGTGGCGCATGACGACGCGCATGCGGCCGACCGCCGCGTGCGTGCCGATGTCCTTGCCGACCTCAAGCTCGTCGGCGATCCGCGTCCACACCGCGATGCGTGCGGGGTCGGGGTGCGGCAGGAGCTCGTCCTCGACGCGGTCGACGTACAGCCCGCCGTCCGCCGACAAGATGGCGAGGTCGAACTGGGTGAACTGGCGGACGGGGAAGCCCGCGAGGGCGCCCTCACCGTAGGTCCACGCATCGCGTTCGAGGAGCCCGCCCAGCAGATCGACGCGCAGCAGGTTGGTCAGCGTCGCCAGCACGGCGCCCTCCGCGGACACCAGCGAGCGAGCGGCGCGCAGGACCACCTCGGGAACGCGGGCGTGGTCGAGCGCCGTGCCGAGCACGACCGCGTCGTACGGGCCGTCGTCCAGCGAGGCGATCGCGCGGAGGATGGCGTCGTCGGCCACCACGTCGCCGCCGGGCGGCAGCATCACGTCGATGCGGGCGATGCGCTGCGCGGACGGGTCGACGAGCTCCAGGAGCGCCTCGTCCACCACGCTGCCCAGCACCGGCGGCGGGGGAGGGGCCGCCGCCGCGCCCGCGATGCGGGCGGAGGCGTAGTACCGCACCGCCGTCAGGCGCTGGATCGCGGACGCGGCGCCCTTGGGCGGGGGCGACGCGGCGGCGTAGCCCGCGTCGGCGGCGGCGATGATGGGCCCGGCCTCGCCGGAGCGGTCGTGGCCGGACAGGGAGAGCCCCGCGAACGACAGCCCGTTGCGGTCGGCGAGGTCCACGAGCTCGCTCAGCGTGTACGGGTGGAGGGGCGGCTCCAAGGACTGGGCGAACGCCCATCCCGCGGGGTTGCTGCACACCGCCAGGAGCCCCAGGAAGTAGCCGAACGACGCCGCGTTCGGCGCCGAGAGCACGAGCGCGCCGTCGTCGTCCAGCAGGTCACGTGCCCGCGCGATCAGGGCGTCAGGGGCGTGCGTGCGCTCGAGGGCGTCCGGCAGGACCACGGCGTCGAACCGCTCGCCGTCGGGCACGTCGGCGAGGTCGGCGACGGGCACGACGGTGGCGCCGGGACACATCTCACCGAGGGGATCGCCCGGGCCGGCGACGTCGTCACCCAGGTACAGCACGCGCCGGGCCCCGGCGGGGATGAGCGGTGCCAGGTAAAGGAGCCACTCCTGCTGGATGCGTGCGCGTGCGCGGGCGTCCGTGACCGGGAGCCCGACGTCGGGGTTCCACTTGGCGCGGAACGCGGCGTCCGCGCGGCAGAACGAGTTGTTGTCGCTGGAGACCCGCACCTCACCGTCGCGGTCGTGGCGGTGGGCGACCGGCAGCTCGACGCAGCGGACGCGCTTCCCGGCCACCCGGGCCTGGCGGCAGAAGTCGGCGTCGTACCCGTCGAAGCCGGTGTACGTGTGGTCATCGAAGCGGAGGTTGCGCACGGCCCACGGCGACAGCGCCAAAAGGAGCCCGTCGACAGCCTCCACGTCCCCCTCACGGACGTCGTACTCGAGGGTGCGGCGGGTCTCCTCCACGCGCCCCACCTGCCGGTCGCCGTGCCACCACGCGATGCCGCGCATGCCCGTGCCGCCGACCACGCCGACGATCGCCAGGTCGGGTTGGCGCAGCGCGCCGAGAAGGGTCGGCGCGAACCGCCGGTGGAGGATCTCGGTGTCCTCGTGCAGCAGTACGAGGGCCTCGAGGTCGTCGCGGTCGCGGAACGCGTCGAGCACCTCGTTGTAGGCCTCGAAGATGGAGTGGGTGCTGCTGGTGGTGACCATCACGTCGCCGTCGCGGAACGTGCGGGCGATGCCGGGCTGGCAGATGGCGTCGAACTTGGCCTGGTCGGCCACGCAGGCCGCGTACACGATCATCGGGTCATCCTCGGGACTCGTTGACGGACAGTACGGTCGCGGGGGGCACGGCGGCCACCATCACGGCCCGCATGCGCGCCACCCCCATGGGCGTGGCGATGTCCGAGACGCATCCGAGTTCCGAGGCGACGCGGGACCACCGGGCGACCCGCGCGGGGTCGACGTCGGCGGGTTCGTCCTCCACCCCGCGCACGACGAGGCCACCGTCAGCGGCCACGTCGTCAAGGGTGACGCGGGTGTAGTAGCTGACGGGGTGGTGCGCGAGCGCCCCCTCACCGTACGTCCACGCGTCGCGCTCGAGCAGCGCTCCCAGCAGGTCGAACCGGAGGGCGTTGGCGACGGAGGCCAGCACTACCCCGCCCGGGGCGAGCAGTGCCCGCGCCGCGCGCAGCGCCCGGCCGGGGTACTGCGCGTGTTCTAACGCGGTGCCCAGTACGATGGCGTCGTACGCCCCTCCGTCCAGACCCGCGATCGCCTCGGCGATCTCCTCGTCGGCGGTGACGGCGCCGTCACCGCCGAGCATCTCGTCGATGCGGGCGATGCGCCCACAGCCGGATGGCATCAAGGCGGCGAGACCCTCGTCTACCTGGCTACCTCGTCGCGGCGCAACCGGGAAGGTCACGGCAGCACCGGGCGCGACGCGCGCGGAGACGAAGTAGCGCAGCGCCGAGAGGCGCTCGTCCGTCCCAGAGTCGCCGCGTGCGGACGCGACGGGGGGTAGGAGGACGTCGCTGAACGCCTGGTTCCGCCACGTCGATGTTGACACCGCGTCGATGCACATTCCGGACGCCGCGACGAGGTCGTCGATCTCCCGCCGTGTGAACAAGTGGACGGGTGGGGCGACCGACTCTTCGAACGCGTGGCGGCGGGCGCGCCCGCCCTTCACCAGGGCGAGCAGCAGATAGAGGTAACTGCCCACGTTGGGGACCGCGAACACCACTCTGCCACCCTCATTGAGGTGGCCGCGCGCGGTGGCGAGGAGCGCCCCGGGATCAGAGGTGCGCTCGAGAGCGTCGGCGAACATCACAACGTCGAAGCGATCGTCTGCGGCGACGTCGCCGAGGGCCGAGACCGTGGTGATGTCGCGTGCGGGGCTGTCCGTGCCGAGGGCGCGCCGCGCGCCTTCCGTGTCGTCTCCCACATGGAGCACCCGGCGCGCATCCGCGGCTACCATCGGCGTGAGGTGCGCCATCCAGGCGGACTCCACCAGCTCCACCTCGTCGCGTGCGAGCGGCGCCGGCCCGGCGTTCGGGTCCCACTTCATCCGGAACATGGCATCGGCGAAGCGGAACGACCCGCCGTCGTCGTTTTCGCGGTGCAGTGGGCCGCGGTGGTGGCGATGGGCGATCGGCAGCGGTACGCAGCGCACGCGCTTGCCCGCTTCGCGGGCCTGGCGGCAGATGTCCGCGTCGTACCCGTCGAACCCCGTGAACGTGGCGTCGTCGAAGCGAAGGTTGCGCACGCTCCACGGAGACAGCACGAGCATGAGGCCGTCGACCGTGTCGACGTCCCCCGTCGTCACCCCGAAGTCCACGACGTCGACCGTCTCCTCGACGCGGCCCACGCCGTTGCCCTCCCACCACGCGATGCCGCGCGCCCCGGTGCCACCTACGACGCCCAGCACGGCGATGCCCGGCGAGGCGACGCCGTCGCGGACGATGCTGCTGAAGCTCCTGCTGAGGATCTCGGTGTCCTCGTGCAGCAGCACCAGGGCCTCGAGGTCGGTGCGGTCGCGGAACGCGTCGAGGACCTCGTTGTAGGCCTCGAAGATGGAGTGGGTGCTGCTGGTGGTGACCATGATGTCGCCGTCGCGGAACGCGCGGGCGATGCCGGGGTGGCAGATGGTGTCGAACTTGTGCTGGTCGGCCACGCAGGCCGCGTACACGATCATCGAGAGCCCCCACTGGGTGCGGGAGGGTCGGCGCGCCGACCTCCCTCGGGTATTACCATGGCCACCCGCATGCGGGCTACCGCGATGCGCTGCCCGACGGCCGGTCCGCGTCCCAGCTCGTCGCCGACGCTTTCCCACGCGGCCGTGCGCCCGGGGTCGGCGTCGCCCGCGGCGTCGTCGACGCGCGCCACCAGCAGGCCACCGTCCGCGGCGACGAGCCTCAGAAGGGCGCGCGTGAAGAAACTCACGGGATGGTGTGCCAGCGGACCCTCGCCGTACGTCCAGGCGTCGCGCTCGAGCAGCGGGATGAACAGCCCGGCGTAGACGGCGTTGGCGACCGAGACGAGCACCGTCCCGGTGGGCCCCACCAGCGTGCGGGCCGCACGCAGCGCGAGGCTGGGACGCCGCGCGTGCTCGAGCGCCGTTCCCAGCACCACCGCGTCGTACGGCGCGTCCCCGAAGCTGGCGATCGCCGCCGCGATGTCGGCGTCCGCGACGAGGTCCCCGTCGGTGCCGAGGCGCTCGTCCACCCGCGCGACGCGCGTCGCCCCGGGGGGCACCAGCGCCACGAGGCCATCGTCCACCACCGATCCCCGGCGCGGGGCGGTGGCGGCGACGGCCGCGGAGCCCGGCGACACCTGCGCCGCGACGAAGAAACGCTGCGCCGCCAGGGCCACCTTGGCGTCGCCGTCCGGGCGGGCCGCCGCCACCGCGCCGACGAGGGCGGTGGACCATTCGTCGGGTCGCCAGTCGTTGCTGCAGAGCGCGGTCACGGTCATGCCGGCACGCGCCACGGCGTCACCGACCTCGTGTCGCGTCCACGCGTGCAGCGGTTCGCCGACCGACTGCGGAAACGCGTGGTGGTCGGCGTGCACGGCGAGCCTGAGGGCGTGCAGGAGGTAGGCGTACGAGGCCACGTTGGACACCGAGAACACGACGGTGCCGCCGTCGGACAGGCGCTCGCGCGCCGCGGCCAGCATCGCGTCGGGGGCGGTGGTGTGCTCGAGCGCGTCCGCCAGCATCACGACGTCGAACGGCCCGGCGGGCGCGTCGGCGACCGTGGCGGCGGGGACGACCTCGCAGCCCGGGTGGGCGGACGCGAGCACGTCGCGTCGTCCCGCGGCGTCGTCGCCGACGTCCAGCAGGCGGCGGATCCCGGGAGGCACGAGCGCGGCCAACGGCACCGTCCACTGCCCCTGCACCTGAGCGATCTCGTCGCCGGTCATGGGCGCCGGCCCGGCGTGAGGGTCCCACTTCGCGCGGAACACGGCGTCGGCCCGGGCGAACAAGCCGCCGTCGTTGCGCGCGGCCCCGTACTGGTCGCGTCCGTCCTCGCCTCGCCCGTGATGCACGACGGGCAGGGGGGTGCAGCGCACGCGCTTGCCGGCCGCGCGGGCCTGGCGGCAGATGTCGGCGTCGTAGCCGTCGAAGCCCGTGAACGCGACGTCGTCGAAGCGCAGGTTGCGCACGCTCCAGGGCGAGAACGCCAGCACGATGCCGTCAAGCGCGTCCACGTCGCCCGACGTGCCACCGAAGTCGACGATGCCGCGGGTCTCGGCCACCCGCCCCACGGCGTCGCCCTCCCACCACGCGATGCCGCGCATGCCAGAACCGCCGGCGACGCCGGCGATGGCCACGTCCGGAGCCGCGAACGCCTGCGCGACGCGGTCGCGGAAGCGGGGGCTGGTGATCTCGGTGTCGTCGTGCAGCAGCACCAGCGCCTCGAGATCGGTGCGGTCTCGGAACGCGTCGAGGATCTCGTTGCAGGCCTCGAAGATCGATCGGTCGCTTGACGTCGTCGCAATCGCGTCGCCGTCGCGGAACGTCCGGGCGATGCCGGGCAGGCAGATGGACTCGAACTCCGCCTGGTTGCCCACGCACGCGCCGAAGACGATCATCGTTCCCCTCCGGCGGTCGGCGGACCGTGCCCCCTCACGAGCGATCCGGTCGGCGCATGACGACCCGCATGCGGGCGACCGCCATGCGCTCGCCGATGCCGGGCCGGTACCCCATCTCCTCGCCGAGCCGCGTCCACACCGCGACGCGGGCGGGGTCGATCGGCAGCGGCTCGTCCTCGACCTGCTCCACGTACAGGCCGCCGTTGGCGGCGTGGTCGGGGAGGTCGGCGAGCGTGTAGAGGCTGGTGGGATGGTGGGCGAGGGGGCCCTGTCCGTACGCGAACGCGTCGCGCTCCAGCAGATCGCCGAACAGGTCGTACCGCATGAGGTTGGTGACGGTGGCCAGCACGGCGCCGCCGGGCCGCACCGCCGACCGGACCGTCCGCAGCGCCCGGCCCGGGTGCCGCACGTGATCGAGCGCCGTGCCCAGCACGACCGCGTCGTACGGCCCGTCCGCGAGGCGTGCGACCGCATCGGCCAGGGCGCCGTCGGCGATCACGTCGCCGTCAGGAGCGAGCGCCTGGTCGAGGCGGGCGACGTGCTGGGCGGCGGGGTCGAGCAGGTCGACCAGCGCCGCGTCCACCACGTCGCCGAGGCGTGGCGCGGCCGGCGTCGCGGGGCGGCGCCCGGTGGCCCGGGCGGCGGCGTAGTACCGCAGCGCCATCATCCGCTGGTGGGTGGTCGCGTCGCCGCGCGGGCCGGACCCGCCGGCCGCGACGCGGGCGGCGTCCACGGTGGACAGCACGCTCTCGGACCCCTCGGACAGGTCATGACCGGACAGGGTCACCGCGGTGATCTCCACCCCGGTGCGCTCCACCAGAGCGACGGCCTCGGTGAGCGTGAAGTGCCGCACGGGCACGTCCGTCGAACCCGGGAACGCCCACCGATCGGCGTTGATGGACCGCTCCATCGCGCTCACGACGAACGGGAACGAACCGGCGTTGGGCACGCTGAACACCACCGTGCCGTCGTCGGTCAGCAGGTCGCAGGCGGCGCGCATGGCGCCGTCCGGGTCGTGCGTACGCTCCAGCGCGTCGGCGAGGACGACGACGTCGTACGGGCCCGTCCCCGCGGCATGGGTGAGCGCGGGCACCTGGACGACGTCGGCGCCCGGGTGCGTCGCGCGCAGCACGTCGGCGCGGCCCGCGGCGTCCTCGCCGACGTCGAGGATGCGGCCCGCGCCCGGGGCGACCAGCGGCAGGAGGTGCCGGTGCCACGACGCCTGCACGTCCTCGCGCTCGCCCGCGGCGCGGGTGGCGACGCCCGCCTGGGGCTCCCACTTCACGCGGAACGCCGCGTCGGCACGCTGGAACGACTTGTTGTCGTCGACCGCGCGCTCCATCCCCACCCGGCTGTCGCGGTGTGCGATGGGCAGCGGCGTGGCCCGCACCCGCTTGCCGGCCTCCACGGCCTGGCGGCAGATGTCGGCGTCGTAACCGTCGAAGCCGTCGAACACCACGTCGTCGAAGCGCAGGTTGCGCACGCTCCACGGCGACATCACCAGCACGAAGCCGTCCAGGCCGTCCACATCACCCGTGAGCACGCCGTGGGTGGCGTCCGGGTTGTTGGTCTCGACCCAGCCGATGATGCTGCCGCGCCACCAGGCCATGCCCTGCTGACCCAGGCCGCCCACCGCCCCGACGATCGCCACGTCCGGCACGTCGAGGCTCGCTCGCACCAGGTCGGGAAACCGGGGGCTGAGGATCTCGGTGTCCTCGTGCAGCAGCACCAGGGCCTCGAGGTCGTCGCGCTCGCGGAACGCGTCGAGCACCTCGTTGTAGGCCTCGAAGATGGAGTGGTCGCTGCTGGTGGTCACCATGAAGTCGCCGTCGCGGAATGCGCGGGCGATGCCGGGCTGGCAGATGGTGTCGAACTTGGCCTGGTCGGCCACGCAGGCGGCGTACACGATCATCGGTGGGGCCCTTCGGTCGGCCGCTCGCTCACTCCCCGCCGTCTCCGACGAGGACGGAACCGTGCCGCCGGAAGAATACGGCCTCGTCACGCTTCACCTGCTCGGCGATCCACGCCCGCAGGTCCGCGTCGTCGCTGGCGACCGTCTGCGACAGACCGTGCCGCACGTGGGCATCGCGCACCAGGCGCGGAGGGTTGCCGGCCGCCTGCAGCCGGTGCAGCAGGTCGGTGTCCTGGAACCACACGACCATCTCGGGGTCGAGGAACTCGCCCGGCGCGACGGCATGCGTGTCGAGCGCGTGGCGGCTGATGGCGAAGCACCAGGCGGCGAAGTCCTCGCGCATGACGCCGTCCACGGTCATCGGGAACGCGACGGCCGCGCCGTCGTCGAGCGCGGCACGCAGCGGCGCCCACCAGCCCGGCAGCACCTCGACATCGTCGTTGCACACCACCATGTAACGCCCGCGGGCGGCCCGCAGGCCGGAGTTCACCGGCGCCGTGAAGCCCTGCGGCGGCGCGCCGTTGTCGACGATGATGATCTCGTGCGCGACGTCCGTGGCCGCCTGCACCGAGGCGACACACGCGCGCAGGCGGTCTCCCGCCGCGTCGAGCGTGGGGATCACCACCGACAGCTCGGGTGCCCCGCCGAAGGGATGCCCTCCGCGGGCGGCCGTGTTGCGGGTACCCGGAGGGGTCACGCGCGACGCGGGCGCCGCAACCACGCGGCCGTGCCCGGCGACGCCCGCGCAGATGGCGGCCACCACCAGGTCGTCCGGCACGTCGGGGATGAGGCGGAGGTCGGAGCGCCGCCACGCGGCGGCGGGGGAGGCCACGGGCGCGAGGTCCGCGTTCACGGTGGTGACGCTGGTCGCGGCCGCCGCGCCGTCACCGGCGGCGGCGACGAGGGCGCCCAGCCAGCCGGGCTCCACGGTCGCCATGCCGGTCAGCAGCACGACGTCGTCGTCGCGCACGGCGTCGAGGCCCTCGTTGACCGCCTGCCACAGGTGGCCGCGCTGGGCGCGACGCACCACGGTGACGTCGCCCTCCAAGAGACGCATCAGGGGTGCGAGGTCGGCGCCGCCGTTGTCGATCACCACCACGTCGTGGCGGGGATCGTCGGGCAGTGCGGCGATGGACTCCACGCAGGCGCGCGCCTGCGCGAGGCCGGTGGACAGGGGAAGGATGATGGTGGGCACGACGCCACCATCGGCGCGGGCGACGCCGTCTTGAGTCGCGGTCCCCACCAGTCAAGAACGACGGGTCCCCATCCGATAAGGCCGCCATGCCTGACACGGAACTCTCCCACGACGCGCCCGCCCGCGGCGCCGGCGTCCGCACCAGCGGCGACTTCACCGACTACTTCGCGTCGCCGCGCCCCGACTTGCGGGCGCTCATCCCCAGCTCCGCCCGACGCCTGCTGGACGTCGGCTGCGGAGGCGGTTCGTTCGGCGGCACGTTCCGGTCGGAGGTCCCGGACTCCGTCGTCGTCGGCATCGAGGGCTTCCCCGAGGCCGCGGCGCACGCGCGCAAGTACCTCGACATGGTGCTCGAGCTCGACCTCGATGGCCTGGAGGAGCTGCCCGCCGAGGCGGGGAAGTTCGACGCCATCACGTTCGGCGACGTGCTGGAGCACCTGCTCGACCCCGAGCGCCTGCTGGCCGTGCTGTCGGCCTACCTCAACCCCGGCGGCGTGATGGTGATGTCCATCCCGAACCTCGCGCACTGGAGCGTGGTCGGTCCGCTGATCCTGGATGACCTCTTCCACTACGAGGACTCGGGCCTGCTCGACCGCACTCACGTCCACTTCTTCACGCTTCGTTCCATCTCGGACATGTGCGACCGGCTCGGCTTCGAGGTGGACGCGCTGACCAGCTCGCACCTGGCGCCGCTTCCCGAGGCGGCCGTGCCGCTGTGCACGGGCATCGCGAACGCCACGTCCGACCCGCGCGAGGCCATCGCCCGCGCCGGCGTGTACCAGTACCTGCTGCGGGCCCGGCTGAAGGGCGAACCGGCCCGCCCGGTCCCCGCCGTGCCGGCCCCGCGCACGCGCCTGGGCGGCCTCGAGGACCTCATCCCCGCCGGCCACGTGCGCGTCGACGTCGACGGGCCCGCCGACGTGCGCGTGCTCGACCAGGCCATGATCGCGGCCATCGCGGCGGCTCCCCAGGGGGCGCCCCGCGCGTTCGTGCTGGACGGCACCATGGCGTTCACGCGCGAGCCCCCGCGGGTGCTGGCGGCCCTGGCCGACACGCTGAGCCCGGACGACGTCGTCGTGCTGGCCGAGCGCAACGTCTCGGCGTGGCACATCGCCGGGGCCCTGGCCGTCGACGACCAGTGGAACCTGCGCGGCGAGGGGCCCGTGGGCGACCACCCCACGCACAT
>CAUJCX010000043.1 GCA_963169235.1 Actinomycetota bacterium
TCGCGGGCGTCCTTGTCGCTGGCGATCGGGTTGATGAGCCCAAGGGGGCTGCGCCGCATCTCCGCCTGCAGCCGTGCGCGCCCCTGTTTCGCGGCCGCGTAGGTCGCGTCCACGGCACGCTGAGCCTCCGCGCGCGCCTCCCTCGCGGACGGCAGCCCCAGGATGGGGATCCCGTGCCCCTGCTGGTACCTGTCCAGGGCCATGCCACCGACGATGAGGCCAGCGCCGAGCGCCAACGGGCCGGCCGTCGCCCGCGTCAGGGCCGCGATACCCCCGGGCGACGCGATAGGGGCGCCCCCGAGTGGGGCTTTCCCGCCCGGCAGGCCAGCCCCGCCGTTCACGACATACACCGGGACGGGGCGACTCGACGACGCCGCGGTCCCGAGGCCGCTGCCGATGGCCTTCCCGGCGCCCTGGCCGAGGAGGCTGAACGCCGGACCGAACTTCTTGACCAGCATCGCCCCGATGATCGCCTGGCCCTGCCACGGGGCCGCCATGAACGCATCCATGAACAGCTTCGGCCCGTTCGAGGCGCCCGCGACGATGCCCTTCTCGATCACTCGGCGAACCGCCGCGGGTGCCCCCGTCTGGTCGAGGCGCTTGAAGACCAACTCCAGCTTCCGGTCCAGGCCGAGGTCCGCGCCGAGGATGTGCATCGCGTCCTTCTGGAACGACGCGAGCCCTGGCATCAGCTTGTCGTTCAAGGCGTTCGCGGCACGCAGCAGGCTCGGCTCCAGCGCGGTGATGCCCTGCTCGGCGAGGTCCTTGAACCCGCGGCGTGCCTTCTCCAGTGCCCCCGGCAGCGTACGCCCGTAGCGTTCCTCCGCCCCCCCGACCTGCTTGTTCACCTCCCGCAAGATCATCGCCTGTGCCTGCTGCACCTTCCCGGCCTCGACGAGGGCCTTCACCTGCTCCTTCTGCTGGGCCGTGAACGTCACCCCGACGCGGGTGAGGGCGCTGATGCCCTTCGCTGGGTCCTGCAGAGCCTTGCCGAGCATCACCGAAGAGCGCGACAGGTCCATGTCGAACACGCGGGACATGTCCATCGCGGCCTTCATGGCCCCGGGGAACGTTTCCCGCCCGACCTTCGTGAACGTCGCCATCAACGCCTGGGCGTTGGTGATGACGTCGCCCTCGACGGTGGAGTGCTGTTGCAGGCTGGCGTTGAGGGCGTCCATCGCGGCGCGGTTCATCCCGGCGGCCTGGTGCGTGGACTTCAGGACCGCGTCGAGCTTTGCACCGGCGACGGCGGCCTCCTGCATCTCCTCCCACCCGGTGCGCACCGCGGACGACAGGCCACGGATACCAGCGGTGACGGCCTGCGCGCCGAGCATCCCCAGGGCCGTGCCGACAGCCGTCGCCCGGGAGTGAAGACCGGACAGTTCACGGTCGAGGCGGCGGGCGCCCTGTTCTACGCCTCCCGTGTCGAGCGTGGCGTACCACGTCGGGCCACGCCCGCCCCTTGCCATCAGGTGCCGCCTATCCCGCTCGGGGCTGTCACCGCGGCGACGTGGTGGGCCTCATCCATCGTGAGCCCCGTGAGCAGGCCCCACGGCACCCCGGCTGCGATGAGGTGGGCGACCGTGGTCAAGACGTCTCGCCGCCCGGGTGGGTAGGGGGGACGTCAACCGTCCCATCCTCCTGATCCGCGTCCCCGGGGTCATTGGCGCCGAGGATGCGGACCGCGTCGTCGGGCCACACGAGGTGTTCCATGAGCCAGTCGACGTCGACGGGGAGGTCCTCGCACTGTGTGTGCAGGACCTGCATCTGCGCGCGGAACCGGTTGGAGTTGGCCGCCTGGTGGCGGCCGCGCAAGGCGGCGCGTTCCTGGTGCAGGCGCGCCAGGAGTTCCTCGTCGAAGTCGCCGTCCTGGTCGCCGAGGGCGTTGAGCCGACGCGACGTGTGGTCGATGCGCATCTCCAGGCCAGCGACCTCGTCCTCGGCGGCGGCGAGGGCCTCCCCAGCTTCGCTGGAGGCAAGGAGTGCCGCGATGGTCCGACGGCGCGGCCGGAACACCACGCCGTCGATCGTGACGTCACCCATCAGACGTAGGTTTCCACGGCGGTGACGGCGCAGTGGAGGATGAGTCGGTGGGCGTACCCGGCGGCGGAGCTGTAGGTGGCCTTCCAGCCCCACGTCGCGCCGTGCCTGAACTTGTTGCTCATCGCCTCGGGGCCGCCGTCCGCGTCGAGCTGCACCGCGGGGGCGTACAGGGTGCAGCGGTACGGGCTGCCGGAGGCGCCGATCATGGAGGGGATGACGTAGTCCGCCGTGAGCGGGAACGTCGCGGCGGCGAGCATCATGTCCCAGTCCTGCGGGTCGAACGCCGAGGACTCCATCGACCCGGTGAGTTCGGTGCGGCCCGACAGGAAGTTCCGGGCGGGCCAGTCCGGGGTGCGGCGGCCGGCGTCGTCCGACACCTCGTGCTGGTGCCCGACACGCCACGAGAACCCACTGACGGGGCCACCGTTCGCCAGCCACGTCGCCTTCAGGTCACTGAAGAGGACGGGGCGGATGGCCTCCGAGTCGTACGTCGGCGTCAGCGTCGGGGCCGTGAGGAACCGTTCGACGAACAGGCCGACCATGTCCCCGGTGACGCCACCGTCACCCGACACGCTCAAGCTGTTCACCGCGAACCCGGACCCGAAGATCGGCTGTTCGTTGTAGGCGGCGACGATGCCGAGGGTGAACGCGTCCGTGAATCCACGCGCACCCAACGGCCCGTTGCGGGCCTCCAGCTCCCAGATCCACGCACCCGGCGCCGCGCCCCGGCCCAGGGAATCCACGTTGGTGCCGGGGGCACCCGTCGTCGTCATCGACGGGGTGATCGTCGGGCTGGTGCCGGTGAGGTTCGTGGTGGTGACCGTGACGGCCGGAACGACCTTCGCGCTCAGGCCGCCCTGGAACGTGAGCACCAGGGCGGTGGTGTTGATCGGCCCACCGGTAACGAGGATGTCGCCGGGGCGGACACCGGCGAGGCGCTCCAGATGCGCCTGCACCTCCTGCGCGGTCGCGGACGCGTTGATCTCCCCGGTGGTCTCCCCACCGAACGTGATTGTCCAGGTGCCCCCGGTGATCGTGCCGCCCTTCGTCAACGTCTGCACGGCGTTCGTGCCGTT
>CAUJCX010000044.1 GCA_963169235.1 Actinomycetota bacterium
CTCATCCCCATCGGCAGCGGTAGCCTGCAACTCCAGCCAGTCGACGGGCTCGCCGTCGGTCAGCGCGTCGAGGGCACGGCGAAGGGAGTCGGCCATGGCTGGACGGTCAGGTCACCCCAAAAGAACGTCGCGGAGGCCGACGACCGGACTGACGGCCTTCCCGCTTACTCGACGGGCGCAGCGTCGCGCATCAACTCCAGGAGCCGCCCCATCGCCTTCTGCGTAAGCTTCCTGGCGGCATCCGGCGTTCCCTTGCCGAGAGCGGCCGCCAGCTCCCGATGCGTGAACCCGAACTCCAGCCGCGCGACGATGGCCCCCCGTTCGGCCGCGGTCAGCCGCGCGAGGGCGTCCTCGTAGCGCGCCAGCCGTTCGCGACCCAGCACCCGTTCCAGCGGGCTTGGGCTGTCCGATGCATGGTCGGGGTCGATTCCTGCGGTCACGGGCCGCCGCCGCGCGCCGCGGATCTCGTCGCGGACCACGTTGCGTACGGCCTGCCGCAGGTATTGCTGGAAGGATGCCTCGCAGGTCGGCTGGAACGAGTCCAAGTTACGAATGGTCTTGATCAGGGCGCTCTGGACCAAGTCGTCGGTGTCGGCGAGGTCGCGCGCCCACACGGGCAGGCGCCCTCGTGCCCAACGGACGAGCGCCGGTCGATAGCGTGCCACGAGGGCGTCGAGAGCTGCCTCGTCGCCTGCCCGGGCGCGTTCCAGCAACGACAGGGTATCCACCACCGGCATCAGGGACGTCGTGGCGCATTGTGTAGCACGAACAACGACGCCGACAAGCGACTCGGTCGGCACACACTGTCAGCGGTTGCGAAGCCTTCGCCGCACCAGCGCGTCGAAGTCGCCGATCCGCTCCGGTTCCTCGACCGCCTCGGCGAACACGCCGACGAGCCTCCGAACCTGCGCGAGTTTGACGTCGACTGCGTGGACGAGGAGCACGCGCTCGATGTCGGCGCGGTCGCGATCGCCCTGCATGAGCGCCTTCAGCACGACCAGATCCTCGGGCGTGGCCACCCGCAGGCTGACGCCCACGAAATCGACGCGGCGAGCAGGGCGTCATCAGCCTCCATCATCGAGGCGCGAGCCTCGTACGCAGCCGAGTCAAGCGCTGCCACATGGCAAGGTCTTCCAGGTCAGACGCGGGTCGGATGGTCGCGGCCAGCCGTGCCTGAGTGTCGAACGCAATCAGGACCCGGGCCGCCGGAATGGCGTCAGGCGGAGTCCTCCACGTGTCGGCCAGGTGCTCCCGCTCGAACCGATCGACGGCCCGACGACGTCGACCCACAGGCGAGAATCCGCCTTTGCACGGCCGGGTTGTACCGAACGGCGCGGCCGCGAGCGCTCGCGCCGATGACGTGGTCCCGCGGCGTGAGCAAGTGACATCGCGGGGCGCCTCCGTGGGAGCAGGGGGGCGGCGCGCATGGGCATGCCGGCGGCGGGCGGGTGGGGGCGTGTGGCGGCGGGGGTGGGGCACGCGGCCCTGGTCATTGGGCTGGGGCTGCTGGGTGCGGCCGCCGCGTGGGCACAGGGACCGACCTTCGCGATCAGCGGGCAGGTGCGAGACCTGAACGGGACGGGGGTGGCGGGGGTCCCGGTGACGCTGGCCGGCGCGCAGACCGGCGCGACGGTGACTGACGGCGACGGGCGGTTCGCGTTTGCCGGCCTGCCGGCCGGCGGGACGTACACCGTGACGCCCACCGGCACCGCGTGGAGTGTGGCGCCGGTCGATCAGACGGTGGCGGGCCTCACCGGGGATCGCGTCGACCTCACCTTCGTGGCGACCCGTGGCGCCTTCACGCGCTACTTCGCCGAGGGCGCGACCAGCGCCTTCTTCGACACGCAGGTGGCGCTGCTGAATACGACGGGCGCGCCGACGACCGCCACGGTGCGCTTCCAGCAGCCGGCGCCGATCCCGGAGGTGACGACGACGGTGGCGCTCGGGGGGCACCAGCGGGTGACGCTCGACCCGAAGACGCTGGGGCTCCCGCACGCCGAGTTCGCGACCGTAATCGCGGCCGACCAGCCGATCCTCGCCGACCGGACGATGACCTGGGATGCCACCGGCTACGGGAGCCACGCCGAGACGAGCGTCGCGCAGCCGCGGACGTCGTGGTTCCTGGCCGAGGGCGCCACGCACAGCGGGTTCGAGCTGTTCTACCTGGTGCAGAACCCGGGCGACACGGCCGCGGTGCTCGAGGTGCGGTACCTGCTGCCCGCGCCCACGCCGCCGCTGGTGAAGACGTACACGGTGGCGCCGCACAGCCGCTTCAACATCTGGGTGAACCGGGAAGACACGGCGCTCGCGGCGGCGGAGATCTCGGCGATGCTCACGGTGACCAACGCCGTGCCGGTCATCGTGGAACGGGCGATGTATCGGCCGGTGAACGGGCAGGTGTTCGGGGCAGGGCACGACAGTGCGGGCGTGGCGGCGCCCGCGCCGCAGTGGGTCTTTGCCGAAGGCGCCACCGGGCCGATGTTCGACCTGTTCTTCCTGATCGCGAATCCGCATGCGCAGGCCGCCCAGGTGGACGCCCGCTACCTGAAACCCGACGGCACCGTCGTGACGCGCACGTACGCGGTCGCGCCGACGAGTCGGTTCACGATCTGGGTCGACCAGGAGGGCGCCGCCCTCGCCGACACCGCGGTGGCGACCACCTTCACGGTGACCAACGCCGTGCCGGTGGTGGTCGAGCGGGCCATGTGGTGGGGCGACGCGACAGGCTGGTATGAGGGGCACAACGCAGCCGGCGCGACGACGACGGGCCAGACGTGGGGGCTGGCGGAGGGCGAGGTGGGCGGCCCCCAGGGGCGCGAGACCTACCTCCTGATCGGCAACCCGGCCGATCGCGCGGGCACGGCGCGGGTCACGCTGACCTTCGAGGATGGGGCGCAGGCGGAGCAGGAGGTCGCGCTGCCCCCGACCAGCCGGACCAACGTCGCGGTCGCCGCCGCGTTCCCGGAGGCGGCCGACCGGCGGTTCGGCGCGGTCGTCGAGAGCGTGGGCCTCGCCCCGGTACCGCTGATCGTGGAGCGGGCGATGTACCACGACGCCGGCGGGGTCGCGTGGGCGGCCGGCACCAGTGCGATGGGCACGATCCTGCGGGCCGACGGTGCCGGGCCGACCGCCGCCACCGCGGCAGCCTGGCTGCCCGCCGTCTCGGGCCCGATCCACCTGCCCGCCCC
>CAUJCX010000045.1 GCA_963169235.1 Actinomycetota bacterium
CGGCGCGTCGGGGCGGCGGGGCACGTCGCCGGGATGGGCGCAGGCGACGGCGGTGCGGCGATGCGCACCACGAGCTGCGACACCGTGCCCCGCGTCTCGATGCGCAGCCGCCAGCAGCCCTCCCGGGACGGCATCGCGCCGACGGCCCGTCCCGACGTGGTGGAGCGCTCCTCGCGCCCGTCCCCCGCCAGCGTCGCGGTCACGGTCACCGGGGCACGGTCGTCGAGGTCGGCCCGGTCGGTGGCCCACAGCACGCCCGTGCCCGCAGGGATCTCGGTGACCGGACCCGGCAGCCCCGGGAGGATGGCGGTGAGGCCCGCCGGGTTGGGGTCGGGGCGCATCCACGGCCCCATGCGGGTGGAGGGGACGCCCGGCAGGCGCCCGGAGCGGATGGGGGCGACGGCACACGGAGCGCCGGCGGTGGTGGCCGCGCCGCCTCCCGCCTGGCGCCCGTCGCGGACCACCTGCGCCGCCGTCACCCCGGCACCTACCGCGAGCGCCGCCCCGGCGACGCCCACCGCCACCCGGCGGGCCCGCGCCCGGCGGCGTCCGCCCGCCAGCGCCCCGAGCGCGTCGTCGCACAGGCCGGGCGGCGCACCGGCGTCGCCCTCGGCGCGCCACAGCCGGCGCAGGTCGTCGTCGAGCGGGCTCATCGCGGCACTCCTTCAAGGGCCTGGCGCAGGTCGTCGAGCGCGCGCCAGGCGGCTCTTCACCGTGCCGACGGGCACGTCGAGCGCGTCGGCGATCTCGTCGGGGGTCAGGTCGCGCCCGTAGCGCAGGCCGATCACCACGCGGCGGTCGGGGCTCAGCTCGGCCACAGCGTCCCACAGGGCGCCCAGGCCCTCCGGGGCGGGCTGCGGCGGGGCGGCGACGTGCGGCCACAGGGGCGCCAGGCGACGCGGCGAGCGGCGCACGTTGAGCGCCTCGTTCACCACGATGCGGCGCAGCCAGGCCCGGAACGGGCGCCGGCCGTCGAACCGCGGTAACGCCCGGAACGCCTTCAGCAGGGCGGTCTGGGCCACGTCGTCGGACGCCGCCGAGCCGGCGACCGCGCGGGCCGTCGCCGCGGCCTCCGGCCACGCGACGCGGAAGAGCTGGGCGGCCGCGGCCTCGTCGCCCCCGCGGGCCCTGCGCACCAGCTCGGCATCGGGATCGTCCATCGGACGGTCAACACCCTGACAGGCCGACCGGATCCCGCCGGTGGGCCCGTGGGCGCGGGGCGCACCCCATGAGCGCCCCGCGCGGACCTGCAGCCCTGCTACTTCTTGGCGGTACGGATGACCGGGCCCTTGCCGGTGAGGTTCCACTGGTGGCGCACGGTCACCTTCTTGCCCTTCTCGGTGCGCGTCAGCACCGTGCTGGCCCGCCGGTAGTGCACGGACGCCTCGCCGTTGGTGCGCTGCGTCACCGTGAACGTGACGTTGTAGCGCGCGCCCTTCGTGCTGGCGCACTCGCCCTCGCAACCGCCGTACATCGCGATGCCCGTGGCCGTCGCCGTCTTGGCGCCCCAGTTCTTCCAGCGCAGGTTGCGCAAGGTGTAGCTCTGGTTCTGGCAGCTCATCGCGAATGTGCGCGGCGACCGCACGCTTTCGCCCTTGCAGTTGGTGAGGAACGTGACGCCCCGCGTCGCGGACTCACCGGGCGACGTGGCCAGGGGAGCGGCGCTCGCCTGGGCGTGCGCGACGCCCAAAAGGCCGGCCACGACGGCGCCCGAGACGGCCATCTGACGGATGGCGGAACGGGTGGACTTCATTGGAGCTTCTCCTTGGCGAAAAGATGAGGACGCGGCCAGACTCTCGCACACGCCCCTCGGACGGGACACGCGCATGTCACGACTGCGTCACGGGTCGGTGCCCGCGAGATGACGACGCCGCCGACGCGCACGCGCCGGGTGGTCTAGGGTGCCGCGCGTGACGACCCAGACCCCCGTGGGCAGCGCGTTGCGGCTGCGAGGCGTGCGCAAGTCGTTCGGCGACGTGCACGCGGTCACCGGACTCGACCTCGACGTGCCCGAGGGCACGTGCGTGGGCCTCCTGGGCCCGAACGGGGCGGGCAAGAGCACCACGGTGAAGATGCTGACGGCCCAGTGCATCGCCGACGCCGGCACCATCGAGGTGCTGGGCTATCCCCTCCCGGCGGCGTCCAAGTCGGCGCGCGCGCAGATGGGCGTGGTGCCCCAGCAGGACAACCTCGACGTGACCCTGACCGCGCGCCAGAACCTGATCGTGTTCTCGCACCTGTACCGCGTCCCGCGTGCCGGGCGCCGCGACGCGGTCCAGCGCGCCCTCGAGCTCGCCCGCCTCACCGACCGGGCCGACGAGAAGGTGACCGCCCTGTCGGGAGGGATGCGCCGGCGCCTGTTGATCGCCCGCGCCCTCATCCACCGTCCCCGGCTGGTGGTGATGGACGAGCCCACCGTGGGCCTCGACCCCCAGGTGCGGCAGGAGATCTGGGCCCTCATCGACGCGCTGCGCACCGACGGCGTGTCGATCCTGATGTCGACCCACTACATCGAGGAGGCCGCCCGCCTGTGCGACACCGTGGTGATCGTGTCGCACGGCACGGCCGTCGCCGGGGGCTCGCCCGCCGACCTGGTGACCGAGCACGCGGGGGCCGAGGCCCTGGAGGTGTACGGCCCGCCCGCGGTGCTGGCGGAGGCCGAGCGTCAGGCCGCCGCGTGCGGCGTCACCACCCGGCGCACCGGCACGTCGGTGTCGCTGCTGCGCCTCGACCGCGCCACCGGCCCGCTCCCCGAGGGCGTGCGCCGCGACCCCAACCTCGAGGACGTGTTCGTGCTGCTGACCGGCGAGGAGATCGCGTGACCGCCCCCGCCGCTCCGTCACGGCCGCCGCGGCGCCTGGGGCGGCTGGAGCCCAGCGCCATCGCGGGCGTGCTGGTGCGCGAGATCATCAACTTCTCGTCCTACTGGCGCTCGGTGACGTTCTCATCCACCGTCGAGCCCACCATCTACCTGCTGGCGTTCGGGTTCGGCATCGGCGCGCTGGTGTCGAAGGTGGGCGGCCTCGACTACGTGCAGTACGTGGGCACGGGCACCGTCGCGACGGCCGTGATGTTCGCGTCGGTGTTCACCACGATGTTCGGCACGTTCGTCAAGCGCGAGTACCAGCACACGTACGACGCCATCCTGTCGGCCCCCGTCGACACCGAGGAGCTGGTCACCGCGGAGGTGCTGTGGGTGGCGTTCCGCGCCGGCGTGTACGGCTCGGTGCCGCTGCTGGTGGCGATGGGGTTCGGCCTGTCGCCGTCGTGGGGCATGCTGGTGGTGCCCGCCATCGGCATCGCCACCGGCTTCGGCTGGGCCTCGTTCGGCATGGTCATCTCGGCCGTCATGAAGTCGCTCGACAGCTTCTCGTACGTCACCAGCATCGTCATCACCCCCGTGATGCTGGTGGCCGGCACGTACTTCCCGCTCGACGGGCTGCCGTCGTGGGCGCAGGTCGCCGGGCGGTTCAACCCGCTGTTCCACTGCGTGCAGCTGGTGCGCCACGCCGTGTTCGGATGGCACCCGCTGGCCGACCTGGGGCACCTGGGCGCGCTGATCGTCTTCGGCGTCGTGATGTGGCGGCTGGCGGTGTGGACCACCCGCCGGCGCCTCATCACGTGAGGGACGACGCCGTGCCCGACCGCGCCACGCCCAACCTCCCTTCCCGCGACCTGGAGGAGACCGCCCGGTTCTACGCGCGCCTGGGGTTCGCGCAGGCGTTCCGCGACGACGGCTGGATGGTGCTCGTGCGCGGGGCGCTGACGCTGGAGTTCTTCCCTGGCCCGACCTGGCCCCGGCCGCGAACCCGTGCAGCTGCTGCCTGCGCCTGGACGACGTCGACGCGTTCGCCCGGGTCTGCCGCGACGCGGGCGTACCGGAGGCCACCACGGGCTTCCCCCGCCTCCACCCCCCGCGCCGCGAGCCGTCGGGACTGCGCATCGGCGCGTTGCTCGACCCTGAGGGGTCGCTGTTGCGCCTGGTCGAGAACCCCACGGACGGCGCCGGCTAGCGGGCGCCCCGCCGCCCGCCCGCCACGAGCATCAGCGCGACCACGGCGAGGGCGGGCACCAGCCCGAACGCGCGCCGGGGGCCGACGGCGTCGGCCAGGGCCCCCAGCACGAACGGCGCGGCCAGGATCGCCAGCGACGCCCCCACCGCCGCCCGCGTCGTGGCCGGGGCGGCCAGGTTGGGCGGCGCCGCGCCGATCGCCAGCGACAAGCACATGGGGTACACCACCGACACCCCCAGGCCCAGAAGCGCCAGGCCCGCCACGCTGCCCGCGGGCGTCGCCCACGCCCAGAACACCAGCGCCCCCGCCAGCAGCATCGCGAACGACGCGCCCACCAGCGCGGACGGCGCCCGGGTGACCGCCAGCCGGCCGCCCACCAGGCGCCCCACGCCGATGCCTGCGACGAACACCGTCAGCAGGCCGCTGGCCGACGCGTCGCTCAGCCGCACCTCGCTGGACAGGTAGTCGACGGCCCAGAAGCTGACGCAGAACTCGGCCGCGACGCCGCACACCAGCGCGCCGAACCAGCGCCAGTACGGTCCTCCCAGGCGGCTGCCGTCGGGCGCATCGTGCGCCTCGGCCACCGCCGTCACGTGCGGCGCCGGGGGCAGCGTGCGCCCCAGCGCCACCACCCCCGCTGCCGCGACGGCCCCCACCAGCAGCCCGGTCCACCACGGCGCGCCCCCCGCGATCGCCGCGCCGATGGCCAGCGGCGCCACCGCCCCCAGCAGCCCGGCGACGCAGTTGGCCTCGGTGAGGGCCACGGCGCGGGCGTACGGCTGGCGCGCCTGGATGACCAGGGGCACCACGATGGTGGCCAGCGAGCCGCCCGCCCCCAGCACGGCCGCGACGGCCAGCACCCACCCCAGGCCGGGTGCGACGGCGAAGCCGACGGCCGCGACGCCGATGGCCGCGCACGCCCCGCACAGAAGCGCCCGCTGCGACCACCGCACCAGCAGCCGCGATGCCGCCAGGCTGGCGGCCAGCGAGCCCAGCGCCAGGGCCGTCCCCACAGCCCCGATCTGGGTGCGGCTGACGTCCAGTTCGTCGCGCAGGGCGGCCAGCGTGGGACCCATCGAGTAGAGCACGTAGCCCCACAGGCCGACCGTCGCGTACGCGATCCACACGGCCCGGTCGCGCGTCAGCGTGGTGCTGGCCGTCACGGCGTAGGCTCCAAAGGAAGGGATACGGATCGGGGGCGCGATGATACTGGCGGGCATCGAGACCGGTGGCACCACATGCCGTCTCGCGCTGTGGCGTGACGGCGAGGTGGTGCGCCGCGCCGTGGTGCCCACGACGAGTGCCGACGGCACCATCGTCACCATGGCGAAGTTCTTCGCGCCCGGACCGCAGGTGGACGCCGTGGGCCTGGCCGCGTTCGGGCCCATCGACCTCCGCCCCGGACCCGGCCACGGCACGCTGCTGGCCACGCCCAAGCCCGGCTGGTCGGGCGCCCCGCTGGTGGCGCGCCTGCGCGAGGCCATCGGCGCCCCGGTGTACGCCGACACCGACGTCAACGCGGCCGCCCTGGCCGAGGCCCGGTGGGGCGCAGCGCGCGGGCACGGCAACGTCGCCTACCTCACCATCGGCACGGGGGTCGGGGCGGGCATCCTGCACGACGGCGTCGCCGTGCACGGGCTGGCGCACCCGGAGGTCGGGCACCTGCGCGTGGGGAAGGCCGCCGGCGACACGTTCCCCGGCACGTGCCCGTACCACGGCGACTGCCTGGAGGGGCTGGTGTCGGCCCCCGCCATCACGGCCCGGTGCGGCGCCGCGCCCGACGAGATCGACGCCGCCACCCGCGCCCGCGTGGTACCGCAGATCGCGGCTCCCGTGGCCGACGGCCTGCGTTCGCTGGTGTACGCCGCCGCCCCCGAGGTGATCGTGATGGGCGGTGGCATCTCGCGCATGGAGGGCCTGTACGACGCCACCCGCGAGCTGCTGGCCCAGTCGCTGGCCGCGTTCCCGGGGCTGCCCGAGCACCAGGACCCCGGGTTCCTGGTGCGGCCGGGGCTGGGAGACGACGCAGGGCTGATGGGCGCGCTGGTGCTGGCCGGCGTGGACACCGAGCACCCCCCGCGGGTGGCCGGCGTGGCGTAGGACGCCCACCCCCGCGCCGGGGCCGACCGTCCCTTCCGGCCTCCGTCACCCCCCTGTCTACCTATGCTTCGCCTATGCTCGCCGTGCAACCACCACGGAGGAGTCACCGCATGCGCGGCACGCCCGTCATCATCTCGACCGCGGTACTGGCCGCGTCGCTGGTCGCCACCGGCACGGCGGCCCGGAAGCCGCCCCCGCTGAAGGCGAACGCGACGCTCAACGGCATCACGGTGTTCGGCGCGGCGTCGCTGGCGCAGGCGTTCCCGGCCGCGATGCCGAAGGTGCGCTACAGCTTCGCGGGCTCCGACCAGCTGGCGTTCCAGATCGAGCAGGGCGCCCCGGCCGACGTGTTCGCGTCGGCCAACGTGAAGTACCCCGACGCCCTGTACCGCAAGGGGCTCGTGGAGCAGCCCCACATCTTCGCGTACAACGTGCTGGTGGTGATCGTGCCGAAGGCGAACCCGGCGCGCATCCGCACGGTGAGCGACCTGGCCCGCCCCGGGGTGAAGCTCGTCATCGGAGACGAGACCGTGCCGGTCGGCACGTACACGCGATCGGTGTTCAAGAAGCTCGATCTCAACGCCGCGCTCGGCAACGTGGTCAGCAACGAGCCCGATGTGCGGGGCGTCGTCACCAAGGTGGCCCTGGGCGAGGCCGACGCCGGCGTCGCGTACTGGACCGACTTCGTCAACCAGCGCGCGCGGGTGAAGTTCATCGCGATCCCCGCGTCCGCCCAGCCCACCGTCGCGTACTCCATCGCGGTGTCCAAGAGCGCCAAGGACCCGGCGAAGGCGCGCGCGTTCGTCCGCTACCTCGGCACGCCCATGGGCAAGCGCTGGCTGGTGAAGTTCGGCTTCCGGGTGCCGCGGTGAGCGCGCGCCGCCGGCCGTGAGGCACGTCTTCTGGGTGGTGGCGGCCGTGTTCCTGGCCGCCGTCCTGGCGTTCCTGATGCTGCCGGTGGCGGCGATCTTCCTCAACGTGCCGCCCACCGAGGCGTACACGTCGACGGTGGCCACCGACGCGCTGTGGGTGACGGTCAAGACCAGCGCCATCGCCAACCTCGCGTTCCTCGTCGTGGGCACGCCCGCCGCGTACGTGCTGGCCACCACCCGCATCCCGGGCCGGGCGCTGCTGGTGACACTGTGCGAGCTGCCGCTGGTGATGCCGCCGGCGGTGGCCGGCATCGGCCTGCTGGCCGCGTTCGGGCGCGTGGGCCTCTTGGGCGAGCAGATCGAGGCGCTGGGCCTCACCATCGCGTTCAGCGAGGCCGCCGTGGTACTGGCGGTGGCGTTCGTGGCCGGGCCGCTGTACCTGCGCGGCGCCGTCGCCGCGTTCGCCGCCGTCGACCGTGACTGCACGGAGGCCGCGCGCACCCTGGGAGCGGGTCCCGCCCGCGTGTTCGCCCGGGTCGCCGTGCCGATGGCGGCCGGCGGGCTCGGCACCGCGTGGGCGACGGCGTTCGCCCGCGGCGTGGGAGAGTTCGGGGCCACCATCATCTTCGCGGGTTCGCTGCAGGGCATCACGCAGACCCTGCCGCTGGCCGTCTACTCGCAACTGGACGCCGACTTCGACCAGGCCCTCGCCATCGGGGCGCTGCTCATCCTGTTCGCGGCCGCCATCCTCATCACCGTCAGGCTCATCCCCGCATGCCACCGCTACTTCACGCGCACCTCCGCGTCCCGCGCCGCGACTTCGACGTCGCCGTAGAGCTCGACGCCGGCCCGCAGACCGTCGCGATCGTGGGACCGTCGGGATCGGGCAAGACCACCCTGTTGCGCGCCGTGGCCGGGCTGGAGCGGCCCGTGGACGGCGAGATCACGGTGCAGGGCGAGACGTGGTTCCGAGCGCGGCCGCGCACCTGGACGCCTCCGGAGCGGCGGTCGGTGGGGCTGGTCTTCCAGCAGTTCGCGTTGTTCCCCCACATGACCGTCAGGCAGAACGTGGCGTTCGCGCGCGGGGACGACCCGGACGCGCTGCTCGAGCGCCTGGGGGTGCTGCACCTGGCCGACGCGCGGCCCGCGGCGATCTCGGGCGGTGAGCGCCAGCGGGTGGCCCTGGCGCGTGCCCTTGCGCGCCGTCCCCGGGTGCTCTTGCTGGATGAGCCCATGGCGGCGCTCGACCCGTTCACGCGTCAGGGGGTGCGGCGCGAACTCGCCGCGGTGCTCAGGATCCTCGCCCTGCCGACCCTGCTGGTGACGCACGACCGGGACGACCTGGCGCTGGCCGACCGGGTGGTGACGCTGGAGGCGGGCCGCGTCACCCAGGACGGCACGCTCGAGCAGCTCGCGTCCCGTCCCGCGACGCCGTTCGTGGCCACGCTCACCGCGCACGCGGCATCCCCATTAGGCTCCTCCGCATGAGCACCGAACGCACCCTCACCGCCGGCGAGGCCGCCCGCGCGCTCGGCATCAGCCTCGACACCCTGCGGCGCTGGGACCGTCAGGGCCGCATCGCCGTGCGCCGCGACGCCGCCAACCGGCGGGTGGTGACGGCCGACGAGGTCGCCCGGCTGCGGGGCGAGCGCGAGACCGGCCTCAGCACCCGCAACCGCTTCCCCGGCGTGGTGCGCAGCGTCACCGTCGACGGGCTGATGGCGCAGGTGGAGATCGACGTCACGGAGCCCACCCGCGTCGTGGCCATCATCACCGCGGCCGCGGCGGAGGACCTGGGCCTGCGCGTGGGGAGCCCGGCGACGGCGCTGGTGAAGTCGACGTCCGTGGCGGTCAGCACGAGGCCGCGGGAGTAGCGGCTCGGCGCCCTACGGGCGCAGCACCTCGAGCAGGCCGGCGAGGTCGGCGATGAGCATCAGCACCAGCACGAGCGCCGGGATGACGTACCACTTCCATGCGTTCGTCCAGCTCTGTGCGCGGGTGTCAGCCATGCGCCAAGGGTATCGCCTGGTCCATCAGCTCGGTCACGTCCCGAATGTCCTTCTCGCCGGGGAGCGACCATCCCTTCTCGTACCGGAACCGGGCCCACGGGTTCTGCGGCACGCCGTGGTCGAGCAGCTCGATGTGCTCCAGCGTGAGCAGCCCGGGGTGGGCGACGCCGCACGCGTTGGCCAGCTTGAGCAGCTCCGAGCGCAGCACCCGCACGTACGTACCCGCCCGCTGCCCCTTGGACTGGGGTTCGAGGCCCCTCTGGAGCCACTGTGACTGGGTGGTGACGCCCACCGGGCAGTGGCCGGTGTGGCAGCGCTGCGCCTGGATGCAGCCGATCGACAGCATCGCCTCGCGGGCGATGTGCACCATGTCGACGCCCAGCGCCAAGGCCAGCGCGGCCCGGTCGGGCAGCCCCAGCCGGCCCGAGCCGATGAACGTGACCTTCTGCTGCAGCCCGCGCTCGGCGAACGCGCTGAACACGCGGGCGTGGGCGGCCATGAACGGCAGCGAGACGTGGTCGGCGAACACCAGCGGCGCGGCGCCCGTGCCCCCCTCCCCTCCGTCGACGGTGATGAAGTCGACGCCGCGGGTGCCCGACTCCATCTCGGCCGCGAGGCTGTCCCAGAAGCGGCGCGATCCGATGGCCGCCTTGATGCCCACCGGCAGCCCGGTGGCCTCGGCGATGCGCTCCACGAAGTCGAGCATGCTGTCGATGTCGCTGAACTCCGCGTGGCGGGACGGGCTGATGCAGTCGACGCCCTCGGGCACGCCGCGGGCCGCCGCGATCTCGGCCGACACCTTGGCCGCGGGCAGCACGCCACCCTGGCCGGGCTTGGCGCCCTGCGACAGCTTGATCTCGATGGCCTTCACCGGATCGCGCTGGCAGGCCTCCACCAGCCGCTCCAGCGAGAAGCGCCCGTCGGCGTCGCGGCAGCCGAAGTACGCGGTCCCCAGCTGCAGCATCAGGTCACCGCCGTGGCGGTGGTACTTCGAGATGCCGCCCTCCCCGGTGTTGTGCATGCATCCCGCCAGCGCCGCGCCCCGGTTGAGCGCCTCGACGGCATTGGCCGACATCGAGCCGAAGCTCATGCCCGAGATGTTCACCAGCGAGGCGGGCCGGAACGCGTGCCGCCGGCCGCGGGCCTCCCCCATCACCTTCGCGGACGGCACCGCCTCCACCGCGGGGGCCGCGGCCGGGTACGGGAACGCGGCGGGGCGCAGGATGATGTAGCTGGCCCGGGCATCCATGTGGCTGTCGGAGCCGAAACCGAAGTAGTTGTTCTGACGCTTGGACGACGCGTACACCCAGCGCCGCTCGTTGCGGTTGAACGGCCGCTCCTGGTCGTTGCCCGTGACGATGTACTGCCGCAGCTCCGGGCCGATCTTCTCGAGCAGGTAGCGCAGGTGCCCGACGATGGGGAAGTTGCGCAAGACGGCGTGGCGCGGCTGCACCACGTCGTACAGGGCGACGCCAACCAGCACGGCAACGACGACACCGAGGATCCACCACCACACGCCGCACCTCCACGGGGACACACCGTGATGCACACGCTACGCCACGGCGGCCGATTCGCCTGCATCGGTTCTCCCCGCGTCTCGTACACTCGGTCGGGTTACCGTCGCCTCGAGGAGCGCTGTGCCGCAGGATCGCCTGTCCATCGTGACCCACAGCGTCGACCGCGCGCTGCTCGAGAGCCGCATGGCCGACGCCCGCGCCGCCGTCGAGCGCCTGGACGGGGCCACGCTGACACCCGTGGAGGCGGCGGGCCTCCTGCGCCTGAAGGGCCGCATCGCCATCGCCGACGGCAACCTGGCCGAGGGCGCCGCCATGCTGGCCGACGCGGTGGCGGGCGCCCGCACGGCCGGGCGGCTCGACCTGCTGGCCGACGGGTGGCTGACCGACCTGGGCGCCGCCCGCACCGCGGCGGGACTGCCCGACCAGGCGCTGGTGTCGCTGCGCGAGGCCGCCGAGCTGACGCTGCGGCTGCGGGGCGCGGCCGACTGGGCCACCGTCCGCGCGCATCGCCTGCTGGGCGCGGCCCTGGCGGCCGCGGGCGACCGGGACGGGGCCGCGGACGCCCTCACCGTCGCCGCGGACGGGGCCGAGCAGGCCGTCCCGGCCGACCCGGACGTGCGCGCCGCCGTCTCCACCGAGCGCACGGGAGCCCTGCGGGCCGCGGGCCGTTCTTCCGGGTCGCCGGGAACGGACGGCGCGGCGACGGAGGCCACGGCCGAGGAGATCGCCGCCGACCTCACGGCCGCCCGCCACGAGCTGGACGAGCTGGTGGGGCTCACCGCCATCAAGTCGCAGATCACGGCCCTCACCGACCTGCTGGCCGTGCAGGCGCGCCGCAAGGCCGAGGGGCTGCGCATCCCCGAGGTCTCGCTGCACCTGGTGTTCACGGGCCCGCCCGGTACCGGCAAGACCACCGTCGCGCGCCTCATCGGCCGCATCTACCGGGGCCTCGGGCTGCTGAAATCGGGCCACCTCGTGGAGGTCGACCGGGCCGGCCTGGTGGCCGGCTACGTCGGCCAGACCGCCCAGAAGGTGGACGAGGTGGTGACCAAGGCCCTCGACGGGGTGCTGTTCGTCGACGAGGCGTACGCGCTGGCCCAGGGGGGCGAGTCCGACTTCGGGCCCGAGGCCCTCGCCGCGCTGCTGAAGCGCATGGAGGACCACCGCGACCGCCTGGCGGTCGTGCTCGCCGGGTACGACGAGCCCATGCAGAAGCTCTTGTCCTCCAACCCCGGCCTCCGCAGCCGCTTCCCCACCGTGCTGGCGTTCACCACGTACTCGGCGGACGAGCTGGCCGAGATCTTCCGCTCGACGGCCGCGAAGTACGACTACCGGCTGACCCCCGAGGCCGACGCCGCGATGGTGGAGGTGGTGGCCGACATGCGCGCCCACGCGGGCCCCGACTTCGGCAACGCGCGGGCCATGCGCAACCTGTTCGAGGACGCCATCGCGGCGCACGCCACCCGCGTGGTCAACGAGGCCGACGCCGATCTGTCGCTCCTGGACGCGGACGACATCCGCTCGGCCGCCAAGCCCGACGGCACCCGCTGACGCGCACGGCCCGCGCGTCGCTCCCCGTCAGGCCCCGGAGGCCCCGCGCAGGAACGAGGTGAACACCTGGCGCACGCCAGGGCGGCGCGGCGCCGCCCGCTCGATGCGGGCGATCTCCTCCTCGAGGGCCTCCAGGCGGTTCATGCGCACGCACAGATCGTCGGTGGGCCCGGACGAGATCGCCTCGGCGCACACCCGCTGACGCTCGCGGCGCAGCACGCCGCGGAGGGTCCGCAACTCACCCGGCGCGAGCGTGCGCAGGTACTGGGGATGCGCCGCCGCGATCACCGCGGTGGCGTCGGACGAGCGCAGGGCAAGGGAGGGGACGTACGTCATGGTTCATGCGTGTCATAGCACCCCCACGGGGCAGATTCCAGCCGCGCCTCTTGCGTTTTCGCCGTCCCATTCGCGCTCAACGGGGAGAGAACCGCACCACCGCGCCGGACTGCCACAGCGTGAGGTAGATTCGGCCCCGCGCGTCGGACGTCATGCCCAGCGGATCGAAACGCCGAAAACCCCAGGCGAATCGTGAGATCCGGCCGCGGTAGCCGGACGCGGTGCGGGTGAGGCGCACGCGATCGACCGTGCTGGTGACCGGGCGCGAGAACAGCGTCGACCCGTTGTTGGCCACGAACGCCGTCAGGCGGCGATCGCCGAACCCCCGCACCACCGCGACGCCGTCGGTGGACGCGTGCGGGTGCGTGCGGGCGACGGCGGGGACGCGGCCGCGGCACGGCGCACCCCCCTGCCCCCAGCAGCCGGGGAAGCCGTAGTCGCGGGCCGCGCGCGACGTGTCCACCACGTTGACCTCGTCCGGGGGCGCCGTGAGGCCCAGGTCGTCGCGGCCGTTGTCGGTCACGACCAGGTGCCGGGTGCCGGGAATGAACGCCAGCCCGAACGGGTTGCGAAGCCCACGGGCCACCACGCCGACCCGCCGGGTGCGCGGGTCGACCCGCAGCACGGACGCCGAGAAGCGCGCGGGCCCGCGCGCCGTGTCGGCCACGCTGCCGAGCCCCACGTAGAGCATGCCGTCGGGTCCGGCGACCACGTTGTCGATGGTGTGGCGCCCCACCGGCAGGTCGCCCACCAGCACCCGGCGTGACCGGAAGCGCCGCCCGTCGAACCCGCGCAGCGCCAGCACCTGGCCCCGGCGCGCCGCCACGTCGGCGTCCGACCCGCCGGAGGGCGTGACGTTGGTGGCGTACAGCACGCCCCCGTGCCAGGTGAGCCCGAGCGCCAGGAACATGTCCGACACCACCTGCCGGGGGCGCGCCCCCGCGGACGGCGCGTACCAGATGCCGTCGCTGGCCAGGTGGTAGTTGCCCGAGCTGGCGATCCACATGCCGCCGCGCGCGTCCAGGGCGATGGCGGTGGGGCGCGGCACGCCCGTCACCACCGTCTGGGTGCGCACCCCCGGGACGGTGGTGATGGCCGCCGCCGGCGCCGCGGCCGCCAGGGCCGTCACCACCGCCGCCGCGAGGGAACACCGCCTCACGCCGGCCACCGCACCGGTGGCCCGCCCGCGCGGGACGGGCCACCGGGACGCGCTCACTTGGGCGTGGTGATGGTGACCTTGCCCGTGTCCTTCGGACCCGTCATGCGCTTGTTCTGCACCATGATGCGCCACTTGCCCGCGGCGGGCTTGTTGATGCGGTAGAACGCGAACGTCGCGCCGTGGCGGTAGTTCACGCCCTTGCCGGGCTTCTTCGCCGTGTGCCGCTTGCCCTTGGGGTCGATCAGCGTGACCGTGTAGATGCCGTTGCCCCAGTTGGCCATGAAGGTCGCCTGCTTGAGCTTGCGCGGCACCTTCTTGATCACCTGCTTCGTCACGCGCGGCCGGAACACGATGGTCTTGCTGAACACCGTGCGCTGCGCCGCCACCAGGTTGAAGCAGCTGGCGTAGATGTCGGTCAGGCGCCCTGCCGTCGGGGCCGCGAAGTACTTGCCGCCCGTCTCGGTCGCGATGCGCTTCAGGCGGGCCACGTCCTCGGGCTTGAACGACTTGGGGTCGCCCAGCTGCACGGCGCACACGGGCCACGAGCGGCCCGTCGCGTTGAGCGCCAGCCGCAGGTGCGAGTTGTAGTACGTGCCGCTGTGGGCGCCGTCGGTGAGGAACACCACGGCCTTCTGCCGGTTGGGGTCGACGCCCGGCGTGGACGACAGCGCCGTGTACCCGTCGGTCAGGCCGATGTCGTAGTCGGTGCCGCCGTCGTTGACGATGCCGCGCCGGGCCGCGCCCTTGATGATGTTCGCGTTGTTGGTGGTACCGGTGATCTCGGTGAGCGGCACGATGGGCTTGCTCGAATCATCGAAGCCCGTGACGCCCAGCTTGTCCCCCTTGCGCATCAGGTCCACCAGCAGGCTGATGGCGTCCTTGCGGATGAACTTCGGGTCGTTGCCGGACATGCTCCCGGACACGTCCACGACCGCCTCGATGTCGATGGGACCGGGGATCGACGGCGTCGGGACGATGGCGCGCGCCGTCATGGTGCCCGCGTTGTACGACGCCGCGGCGCCGTTGTACGTGAACGCGACCGTCAGCGGGCCGGTGTACCCGGCTGCCGGCGCCGCGACACGGACCGTCGACGAGTCGACCGGCCCCCCGATGGGGGTGCCGCCGGCCAGGACGGTCACGCCGGTGGCCGAGTACGGCACCGTGACGTTGAGGTCGACGGTGCCGCCGGGCACAGCCAGGACGGACTGCGTGGGGACGTCGAAGATGCCCGTCGCATCCGGCTGGCCGGACGGTGCGTATCCCGAGCACAGGAGCGGGAGGGTCGAGACGAGGGTGCCGGTGCCGCCGTCGGCGATGCCCGCCAGCGCCGGTTCCTGGCTGCTGGGCTCGGCGCAGCTGGACGAGACGCTCAGCCGGGTCGACGCCGTGTACGGGCCTGCGGGCGGGCGCGTGCTCAGCGTCAGCACCACGTTGCCGGCCGCGTCCGTGGTGCCAGACGTTGCGTACGTACCGTCCGCCCCCCTGAGGGTGACGGACTGGCCCGCCAGCGGCGCCCCGCCGGGGCCCTGCACGTTGACGGTGATGGCCGCCTGGGCCGTGGCCGCCAGAGTCACGCCGGCGGCCCCCGTGGCCAGGACGATCCCGAGGCGCCGGGCGACGGCGGGCCGGGTCCGGACTGCGTTCATGCGCGCTCCCTCATGATGAGTGGTCGCAGGTGCACGCGTGCGATGACGCACCTGCGAGACTGTTGGCCGGATGGTAACCCGGCCGCCCCGAAGGGCGTAACCAGACGATCGCCCAGGCCCGGCGCGGCCGATCGGCCGAAACTGCCCGTAACCTCAAGCGGCCGAACCCGGAAGCCGACCCTTACGGAGTGATGCGCAGGACCTCCACACCCCTTATCGCTCCGGCGATCTTCGTGATCCCCACCGCGGCGGCCGCCGCGCTGGCGATCGCGGTGAACACGGGCCGCATCACGCACAGCGCGGGCATCGCCTCCGCCCTCGTGGTTCTGGGGCTCGCGTACCACTCCGCGGCCCTGGTGCTGTGGGCGGCCTCCCTGCGGCTGGCGGCGCGACAACGGCAGGTGTGGCGCCTGCTCGCGGCCGGGTGCATGTTCGGCGGGGTGGGCTGGTTCCTGTACGCGTGGCTGATGACCCGGGGGCTGTCGTTCACCGACGCTCCCCCGACGTGGCTGGGCGTGCCCCGCGCCGGGATGTACGTCTGCTGGTTCTACGCCCTGTGGCTACTACGCCAGCCCCTGGTGTCCGCAAGCCGCCGCACGCGCATCATGACGGTGGCCACCGAGCTCGCGGCGCTCGGCCTCGTGGGGGTCGTCGTGCTGGAGCTGCTGTGGCAGCACGAGCTGACGCTTCAGGTCAATCTGATCGCGCTCGGGCCCGTGGCCATGGACCTGCTGCTGATCGCGGCCGCCTACCACGCCGTGCGCCGCGCGTCGCTGGAGCTGGACGGTGCCCACGTGTGGCTGGTGATCGGCTTCATCCTCGCCCTCGGCGCCCACATCGCGAGCGGGTTCGTGATGGCCCACGGCCTGGTGGTGGTGGGCGCGCTCACCGTCATCCTGATGGCGGGGGCCCTGGCCTCGTTCGCCGTGGCGTCGGGACGCAAGCTCCTCATGCGCGAGACCATCCTGGGCAACGAGCGCGTCACCGGGTTCATCGCGACCATCGGCCTGGCGGTGTCGGCCCCCGCCGCCGCCGTCTCCCAGCCGTGGCTTCTGCCCATCGTGTTCGGGCTCGGCAGCGTGCTCGCGTGGCGCGTCTACAGCCTCATCAGCGCGCAGGGCCAGTCCGAGATCGATCCCCTCACCGGGTTGCACGACAACCGCTCGATCCAGCGCCACATCTCGAGCGTCGCCGTCGCCGCCACGCGGCTGGAGCCCATCGCCGTGGTGGGCGTCGACCTGGACGGCTTCGGGCGCTGGAACGCCGAGCACGGGTTCGCGGCCGGGGACCAGCTTCTGACCCAGGTCGCCGAGCGCTGCGTCGCAGCCCCCATCGGCCCCGGCGTGTGGGGCCGCATCGGCCCCGACCGCTTCTACTGGGTCGGCCACGTCGCCGACGGCCCCGAGGCCTCCGCGTGGGCCGAGCTGATCGCCGTCGCCGCCGCCGACCCCGCCGCAGCCGTGTCCGCCCGCTGCGGCGTGGTCATGTGCCCCACCGACGCCGCCACCGCGGCCAACGTGATCGCCGCGATGGACGAGGCCCTGGAGGCCGCGGCCCGTTCCGGCACCCGCATCGTGGCGTTCGACCGTGGTCTGCTGGACGGCTACGCCGTGGACGGCACGTACTCGGCCTCGTTCCGCTCGCGCCGCGAGCGCATCGCCCAGATCATCCAGAGCCCCACCGCGATCCGGCCCGTGTTCCAGCCGATCGTGCGGCTGGGCGACTTCGGGGTGGTGGGCCACGAGGCCCTCACCCGCTTCGACCTCGAGCCCCGCCGGGGGCCGGACGAGTGGATCGCCGAGGCCCACCAGCTGGGGCTGGGCCTCGAGATGGAGTCCGAGTGCATGCGCCGGGCGCTGTCGCACGTCGCCAGCCTGCCCGACCACACGTACCTGTCGCTGAACTGCAGCCCCCAGCTGATCCTGTCGGGTCTGCTCGACCGCGTGGTGCCCGACGGATCGCTGCACTGGCTGCTGATCGAGCTGACCGAGCACGACCAGGTGGCCGACTACGGCGAGCTGGCGGCGAGCCTGGCGCCGCTGCGCGCACGCGGCGCCCGCGTCGCGGTGGACGACCTGGGCGCGGGCCACTCGACGCTGCGCCACGTGGTGCGCCTCGATCCCGACTACGCCAAGCTCGACCGGTCCATCGTGGAGTCCATCGACGCCGACCCCGCCCGACGGGCGCTGGTGCGCTCGATGCTGGCGTTCAGCACCGAGATGGGCTGCCCCCTGGTGGCCGAGGGCGTCGAGCGTGACGAGGAGCTTGAGACGCTGCGCGAGATCGGCGTCGACTACGGGCAGGGCTACCTGTTCCAGCGGCCGGGTCCCGCCATGGTGCACGCGGTCGACGCGCCCGGCGCCCGCAGCCGCCCCCGCCCGGCCGGCCCGGGGCCCGTCACCCCACCGGTGGTGCGACGCGTGGTGGGCAACGGCACCAACGTCGGCGTGGGCGACTGACGGTCGACTAGTGTCCCCGGGCCGTCGACCTGGGAGCCCCGGAAGTGACCGAGCGTTGTGACGTGCTGGTGGTCGGAGCGGGCCCGGCGGGCTCGAGCACGGCGCACCGCCTGGCCGCCGCGGGCGCCCGCGTCGTGATGATCGACCGGGCTCGTTTCCCCCGCGACAAGCCGTGCGGAGGCGGCGTGACCACCCGCGGGCTGGGGCTCGTTCCCGCCGACATCACGCCCGTGGTCGAGCGCACGGTGCACCGCGTCGACCTGCGGCTGGGGTATGACCGCCCGGTGCTGCCCATCACCAGCGACGTGGCCATGGTGCACATGACGCAGCGCCGCCGGCTGGACGCCCACCTGGCCGAGGCGGCCGTCGCCCGCGGCGTCGACTTCCGCGACGGCGTGCGCCTGCGCGCCCTGCGCCACCACGACGCGGGCGTCACGGCCACCACCGACGCGGGCGACGTCACGGCCCGGGTGGTGGTGGTGGCGGACGGCGCCAACGGCGCCGGACGGGCCGCGCTGGGCGTGCCCGAGCCGGCGTTCGCCGTGGCCCTCGAGGGCAACCTGCCGCGCGGCACCGGTGGGTTCGACGACCGCGCGTTCACCGACACGGCGGCCCTGGTGTTCGGCACCGTCCCCGGCGGCTACGCCTGGATCTTCCCCAAGGGCGACCACGTCAACCTGGGCGTCGGCGGCTACCTGCACGAGGGACCGCGCCTACGTGAGCACCTCGACGCGCTGTGCCGCGCCCACGCCGCCGACCCGGCCGCCCTGGAGGCGGTGCGCGGGTATCGCCTGCCCATCCGCCGGCCCGGCACCGCGGTGGCGGTGGGGGCGTGCGTGCTGGTGGGCGACGCCGCGGGCCTGGTGGACCCGTTCAGCGGCGACGGCATGTACGAGGCGTTCATGTCGAGCGCCATCGCCGCCCGCGAGATCGCGGCGTACCTCGGTGGGCAGGCCGCCGACCTTTCGGCCTACCCCGCCGCGCTCGGCACGGCCCTGGGCGCCCACCGCGCCGGTGCCTGGCTGGGCAAGCTGACGACCGAGCGCTCGCCCGCCCTCACCCAGAGGATCCTCACCCCCGGCTGGGTGCGCCGGGGCATCGCGTCGCGCATGTGCCACGGCGGGACTCCCCCCTCCGCGCCGGTCTCCACGCTGGCGGTGGCGGTGGGACGCGCCGCCCGCCGCGCGCTGGGCCCGGCCGCGGCCTGACCGCGCTCGGCCCCGTCCGGTGGCGTCGGCCGATCGGCGCCCGTAGGATTCCGTGCCATGGCCGACTTTGACGACGATGTCCAGCTCGACACCTCGCAGGTGGAGGACCGCCGGGGCGCAGGTGGCGGGCGCCTGGGGCCGGGCGGCGTGTCCGTCGGCGGCCTCGGCATCGTCGGCATCATCATCCTCGTGCTGATGCAGGTGCTCGGGGGAGGCGGCGGCACGCTGCCCAACCTGGACGACCTCAACGGCACCCAGATGGGCGGCGGCGCGGCCGACAACAGCAACATCGCGCAGGAATGCCGCACGGGGGCCGACGCCGACAAGAAGGAAGCCTGCCGCATCGTCGGCTTCACCAACAGCATCCAGAAGTACTGGACGGGATACTTCAAGGCGCAGGGCCAGCAGTACACGCAGGCCCGCACGGTGTTCTTCTCGGGCCAGGTCAGCACGCAGTGCGGCGTCGCGTCGTCGGCCGTGGGCCCGTTCTACTGCCCGCCCGACCAGCGCGTGTACCTCGACCTCGGCTTCTTCCAGGAGTTGCAGTCGAAGTTCGGCGCCAAGGGCGGCGACTTCGCCGAGGCGTACGTGATCGCGCACGAGTACGGCCACCACGTGCAGAACCTCAGCGGCATCCTCGACAAGGTGGCGCGCGACCGCTCCACCGGCCCGCAGAGCGCGGCCGTGCGCAGCGAGCTGCAGGCCGACTGCCTGGCCGGCGTCTGGGCCAAGCACGCGGTCGACACCGGCTTCATCACCAACCTCACCCAAGAGGACATCGACGAGGCGCTCGACGCGGCCAGCGCGGTGGGCGACGACCGCATCCAGGAGCGCATGCAGGGACGCGTCACCCCCGAGAACTGGACGCACGGCTCGTCGGCCGCGCGCAAGAAGTGGTTCGGCACCGGGTTCTCCTCGGGCGACCCCAACGCCTGCAACACGTTCAGCGTCCCCACCGTCGAGTAGCGCCCGCGGCGCGTTGGTGTCGACCCGGGACTGACGCGGTTCCCCCGGCGACGTCCGTACGCTGCACCCGATGAGCACCTGGGATCCCACACTGCCCATGGGGGCGTCCGGCGCCGCACCGGGCCAGGTGGGCCTCACCGACGAGCAGGCCGCCCGCGTGCTGGCCTCGCGCGGTGGCCCTCCGGAGCCTCCCGAGTCGAGCCGCAGCGTCGCCAGCATCGTCCGCGCCAACACGCTGACGCTGTTCAACCTGATCCTGGCGGGCTTCGGCGTCGTCACGCTGGCGATGGGCGACTGGCGCGACGCCGTGTTCCTGGCCATCCTGGTGGGCAACTCGGGCATCGGCATCCTGCAGGAGCTGCGCTCCAAGCGTTCGCTCGACCGGCTGGCCGCCCTGGTGACGCCCCACGCCCGCGTGCTGCGCGGCGGCATCGAGCGCACCGTCGGCGTGGGGCACGTGGTGCCGGGAGATCTCCTGTTGGTGTCGCCCGGCGAGCAGGTGATCGCCGACGGTACCGTGCATCGCAGCGAGGGGCTGGCGGTCGACGAGTCGGTGCTCACCGGCGAGTCGCTGCCCGTCTCGCGCGGCCCGGGCGAGGAGCTGCGCGCCGGGTCGTTCTGCTCGGAGGGGTCCGGCAGCTACGTCGCCACCGCCGTGGGCCCCGACAGCTACGCCCAGCGGGTGGCCGGCGAGGCGCGCGAGTTCCGCCATCCCCTGTCCCCCCTGCAGATGCAGGTGAACAAGCTGCTGGTGGCGATGGTCGCGCTGATGATCCCGCTGGGCACCGCGTTCGCGGTGGTGCTCATCCGCAAGGACCACGGCCTGCGCGAGTCGGTGTCGAGCGCCACCGCGGGCGTCGTGACGCTGGTGCCCGAGGGCCTCATCCTGCTGGTGAGCGTGGCGTACGCCATCTCGGCGCTGCGCATGTCGCGCCGGGGGGCGCTGGCGCAGCAGCTGTCGGCCATCGAGTCGCTGAGCTCCACCGACGTGCTGTGCCTCGACAAGACCGGCACGCTCACCGAGGACGCGCTGCGCGTCGTCGAGCTGGTACCCGCCCCGGGCTACGAGCGCGAGCAGGTGGCCTACACCGCCGCGGTGTACGGCCGGGCGTCGTCCGAGCGCGACACGCTGCTTGAGGCCCTGGGCGAGATCACCGACGCGCCCGCCACCGTGCCGGACGCCGTGGTGCCGTTCTCGTCGCGCTGGATGTGGAGCTCGATGACGCTGGCGGGACGCCCGTTCGTGCTGGGCGCGCCGGAGGTGGTGCTGGCGTCCGCGCGCCCCGGTCACGGCCTGGACGCCGCCGTGGAGGCCCACCAGGCCGCGGGGCGCCGCGTGCTGGCGCTGGCCGAGGCCGGCTCGCCGACGCGGACGCCCGACCCGGCGCACCCGGCCCCGCCCGCCGACCTGCAGGCGCTGGGGCTGGTGGTGCTGGCCGAGCAGATGCGCGAGGGGGTCGCCGACGCCATCGCGTTCCTGCGGCGCGAGGGCGTCCGCCCCGTGGTGATCTCGGGCGACGACCCCGTGACCGTGGCCGCCATCGCCCGCGACGCGGGCATCCCGGTGGAGGGCGAGCCGCTCGACGGGCGCCGCCTGCCCCAGGACCCGGTGCAGTTGCGCGCCGCGGTGCTGACCGCGGGCGTGGTGGGCCGCACGCCCCCGGAGGGCAAGAAGCGCATCGTGGAGGCCCTGTCCGACGGACGCGACGTCGCGATGATGGGCGACGGCGTCAACGACGTGCCCGCCCTGAAGGCCGCCCGCGTGGCGGTGTGCCCCGGCAACGCCGCCGACATGGCCCGCACCATCGCCGACCTGGTGCTGGTGAAGGGCGGGTTCGAGTCGATCCCGCCGATGATCCGCGAGGGGCGCATGGTGCTGCGCAACCTGCAGCGCGTGGCCAAGCTGTTCGTCGCCAAGTCGATCCTGGCGGCGTTCCTCATCCTCACCATCGGCCTCAGCCCCGAGGCGTACCCGTTCCTGCCGCGCCACCTGACCCTGGCGTCCGCGCTCACCGTGGGCATCCCGGCGTTCATCCTGGCCCTGTCGCCAAGCGACGGGCCGTGGCGCAGCCGTCACTTCATCCGCGAGGTCACCCGCTTCGGCGTGCCGGCGGGCGTCGCCACGGGCCTCGGCGTCGTATCGGCGTTCCTGATCGCCAAGAACGTGCTGGGCACCGACCTCACCGAGGCCCGCACGGTGGCGACCATGGCGCTGGTGATGATCGGCCTGTACCTGGTGCTGCTGCTGGAGGGCTCGGCGGCCTCGCCCCGGCGCACCAACTGGACGCTGGCCCTGGTGGGCGTGCTGATGCTGTTGTTCGTCGTGGTGCTCACGCTGGCCAGTTGGCGCGCGTTCTTCGACCTGCGCATCACCAGCGTGCTGTCCGTCGTGGCGGCGGTGTCCGGCACCCTGCTCGCGGTGGCCGGCATGTGGGCCACCGACGCGCGCTTCGCGCCACCGTTTCCCGCTCTACGCAGGCTCGCGCAACGAATCTGACACATCTGCGGGTTTCTACGGATGCCTTGGAGCCTCCGCCTGTGGATGAACCTGTGGGGTCTGTGGATCGTTTTCCGTACCGCCCGTCCCAGAACCGCGTCGCGGCGCGTCGCGCGCAGGATGGTCTGTCCACTCCGGACGGGCTCGTCCGCCCCCGCGGGAGGGACCGCGCCACGCCGTGACGACCGCCGCCGTGCCGGGTCGTGCGCCGACGCCACGCGCTGACATCGTCCCGCCGCCGAATCGTCATGTTCGCGTGCCACGCGCGTGACGAGGGGGTGCTTTCGTGGGATGCATGTCACGCCCACTCGCCACCGCACTCGCGCTCACCGCCCTCGCGACCGCGGGCGCCCACGCCGCCGTCGCCGCTCCCACCCCCGCGCCGGACCCGCTGATCGTGCTGCCCAACCTCGACGACGACTCCCGCCGCTGCCCCGCAGCCACCGAGGACGCCAAGTTCTTGCTGCGCGACGCGCGGGGGCGCCGCATCGCGCGCACCGCGGTCACCCGCTGCAACGACGCGGCGGACGACCGCTCCAACGGCTCCGCGGACATGCTCGACATCACCCCCGTGCGCGTCGGCGCCCAGGCCCGCGTTGCGGCCGGCGCCCGCGTGAACGTGCGCGTCATCGGCGGGCCCAAGGGCGTGTTCCGGGTGATGGTGCGACGCGGCGCGGAGTACGTGGGCGTCGACCGCAGCCCCCTGACGGGCGCCGACCTGCGCCGCCCCGTCACGCTGGGCGTCGAGGGCACCGACATCCGCCGCAGCGGATGGGACGGCCGCGCGACGCTGCGCGTGACGGCGCCGGGCATGCGCGCGGTGGACGCGCCGATCGTGTTGGCGCCCATCATCTACCAGCACGACCTCACCCCGGTGCGGACGCTCATCACGGCGGGCACCGTGGCGGGCACCTCCGCGACGAACCCGGAGCAGTCGCGCGGCGCCCGCCGCTTCGCGCGGGAGGCGGCCGCCGCCGCGGCGCCCATCGGCGCGCGCACCACCTCGCTGCCGTCCCCGGTGGGCGACGTGTACGTGCAGGACGCGTTCGAGCCCACCCTCGCCACCCGTCCCCTCCCCGGCGGCCGGGTGCAGTCCATCCGGCTGCTGGTGCGCCGCACCGACCTGGTGCGCCCCAACGCCCCGGCGGCCCTCGGCGGCATCTCGCTGGAGCTCTTCAACCGCCTGCGCGGCCCCGGCGTGGGGGTGGTGTCCACGCCCGTGTCGCGGGGTGCCGGTGCGGCGCAGCGCCTGGGAGACAACGCCGGCGGCAACTGGAGCGTGGTGCCGCCCTACCGCACCGCCACCGCCTCCTACCCGCTGGGTCGCATCATCTACGGCGGCCGCCCGGACGCCCGTCTGCGGGCCATCGCCCAGGCCCAGGGCCTGCAGGCGCCGTTCAGCGTCGACGTCGGCTGGGCCGGCGTGGGCCACCTGGACGAGATGATCACGTTCCTGCCCGCCCGCAACGCGCGCGGCTGGATCGTGGGCATCGCCGACCCGCAGGCGGGCCTGGCGCTGGTGCGCGACGCGGTCTCCCGCGGGCAGGGCGACGGGACGGTGCTCACCGGCATCACCCGCAGCGACGGCGGCGGCCGCGCGGTCAGCGTCGCCGAACGCCTCACCGACCTGCTGGCCGACCCGGACGTGCTGAAGGGCACCGCCGACGCCCAGCGCGTGATCGACAGCCAGGTGGACGTGCTGCGGCGCGAGCTGGAGCTGCGTGACGACGAGATCGTGCGCCTGCCCATCCTGGTGCGCAGCCCCGCGGGCTCGGGCGGCGGCGTGACCGTCATCCCCAGCGTCGTCAACTCCCAGTATCTGGGCGACGGCGTGCTGCTGTCACCGCACCAGCACGGGCCGGTGGTGGGCGGCCGCGACGTGTTCGAGGCCGAGGTGGAGCGCCTCCTGACCCCGCACGGGCTGAAGATCCGCTGGATCGAGGACTACCACCACGCCCACGCCGGTGGCGGCGAGGTGCACTGCACCACCAACGTGTTCCGCGCGGTGCCGCCCCAGGTGCTGCGGTGGTGGACCGCCCCGGGCGCGCTCCGGTAGGGGCGCTACCAGGACGCCGGCGGTTCTCCCAGCCAGCCGCCGTCCGCGCGTGAGCGCAGGAGGATGCGCCCGGGCGTGGTGCCCGGGTCGGTGATCGCGACGACATCCACATCCTCAATGCCGTTGCCCTCGAGGGCCCGGGCGAGGTCATCGATGTCATCGTCCGGCTCCATCGCCACGATCAGCGACGTGGTGTCGCCACGGGCCGTGGCCAGGTACTGCGCGACGGGCGCCCCGGGCGAGGTCAGCCGGCCCGCCAGGACGATGTATGCGTGCTCCCGCACCGCCGGTTCCTGCAGGAGGTTGTCGGGCGCGGGTGCCGCCATGCCCGGCCTGGCACTGGGGAGGCCGCCCTCGAGGTCGGCGAGGGCGCGATCGTGCCACGGGTTGTGGCCGTATGCCATCACCAGGTCTCGCGTGGCCAGGTCCGGCCGCGATCCCGCGCGCGCCACCGCCCGGGCGTAATGCCACTCCGCGCGTTCCTCCGCCTCAGCGGTCGGCGTGTAGAGCTCACGCGGCGTGCGGCCGCGCGCGGCGGCGACGCTCGTCATCAGCCCGCGCGTGTTGTAGAGGGCCGCCCTCAGCTCGCCGATCCCAAGCCACGGAGCACCCGCGAGGTTCGCCAGCATCCACTGCCGCCACGGGACCTCCCGCTCGTGCGCGCGCAGGACGCCTTCGTCACCCGTGTCGAGGCCCATGTTCGCCTCGTGGCGGCGGTACCGGTTGGCGCAGCCGGGCACGAGCGCGATGGGGGCGACCGCCGCGACGTTCGCGGCGATCCACCAGTCGGGATAGGGGGCCTGCGGCGCCAGGGGCAGCAGCATCGGCAGAAGCGACGCCCGAAACGTCGCGGCCCCACCCGACACGAAGTTACGGGCCATGAGGCGCCCCAGCACCCAGCCGTCGGTGGCATCGACGTCCCAGGCCGCGAAGAACGACGGGTGCACCGTCGCGCCCCGGTCGTCGATGATCTCCATGTCGCCATGCACCAGACCCAGCTCGGGACGCTCCTCAAGCATCGTCACGTGACGGTGGACGCGGTCCGCGGGCCACTCGTCGTCGGCATCGAGGAGCGCCACGTAGTCGCCGCGGGCTTCGCCCAGCCCACGCGCGGCGGCGGCGGGCAGCCCCGCGTTGTCCTGCCGGATCACCGTCACCCGGTCCCGGTACCGCTCCAGCACCGCGGGCGTCTCGTCCGTCGAACCGTCATCGACCACGATCACCTGCACCGCGTCACGGGGCCAGTCCTGCCCCAGCGCGCTGTCGAGCGCCGTCGGCAAGAACCGCGCCAGGTTGTACGCCGTCACCACCACCGAAACCACGGGCGCTGCCCTCAACACTTCCTCCTCACGACGGTACCCGCGACGTCTTCGGCGGCGTCACGGGATTCTTGAGCGCCGTGCGGGTGTCTACGAGGCCGCGCGGCGCAGCACCGGCAGCGCCGGGATCGCCGGCCGCTCACGCCCCATCAGCCGCGCCGCGCACGTGGCGACGCGCTCCAGGTGCCGCCCCAGCAGCACCGCGTTGAGCGCGTCGGCCTGGTGCCCGCCGTGCTGGGCGATGTGGTCGATCATCATGCGCAACGTCACCGACACCACCGCCGCGCGCGCCCGGCCGCCGATGAGGGCGTGGGTGTCGTCGAGGGGCACGGCCAGCGCGGCGTGCAGGGCGTCCACCGCGGCCTGGGCGGCCGCGTCGAGGTACTCGTCGAGCTCCCGCTGCCCGGCGGGACGGCGCCGCGCCCGCGTCGCCTGCGCCACGGGCCCCACCAGGCCGGCCAGCACCAGCAGCGTGGCGTGGGCCTCCCCTCCCGCTGCGGGCTGGGCACGCAGCTGCTGGCGCAGGCGCTCGCCGCGCCGGGTGCACGCCTGTGCGGCCACCGCGTCGCCGGGCGCGACGGCCAGCGCGCGCTCCACCGCCACCAGCACCTGCCCCGACAGGGGGGTCGAGCGGGCGTCGTGGGCGAGGTTCGGCGTGATCGGGGGCGCTCCCGGGAGTGGTGTGACAGGCCGTGACAGGCTAGGCGCGCCGCCGGACGCCCCCGGCGCGGGCCGCGCGGGCCGCGGCGGCCGCGGCGCTAGAGTGGATGGCCCCGCCCACCCCGTCCGCACGAGGCCCGCCATGACCGAGACCGCGCCCGCACCGCTGCCGTACCGCTTGCTGTCGGGGCCGGACGACCGATCGTTCTGTGAGCGCGTCAGCGCCGCGCTGGCCGAGGGCTACCGCCTGCACGGCTCGCCCGCCATGGCGTTCGCCGGCGACCGCGTGGTGGTGGCGCAGGCCGTCGTGCTGCCGGAGTTCGCGGGTGCCTGACAACGCGCGTGGCCTCCCCGGCACGGCGCGTCCCGCCACCCGCGCGGTGCGGGCCGGGCACGACCGCAGCGACTTCGCCGAGACCTCCGAGGCGCTCTTCCTCACGCAGGGGTACGTGTACGACACCGCGGCGCAGGCCGAGGCCGCGTTCGCCGGCGAAGCCGAGCGCTACATCTATTCGCGGTACGGCAACCCCACGGTGTCGGTGTTCGAGAAGCGCCTGGCGGCCATCGAGGGGGCCGAGGCGTGCTACGCGACGGCCAGCGGCATGGCCGCGGTGTTCAACAGCCTGCTGGCGCTGGTGCGCTCGGGCGACCGCGTGGTGGCTCCCCGCGCCCTGTTCGGCTCGTGCACGGTGATCCTGGCCGAGATCCTGCCCCGCTTCGGCGTCAGCACCACGTTCGTCGACGGCCACGACCTCGACCAGTGGCGCGAGGCCCTGGCGACGCCCACCGCCGCCGTGTTCTTCGAGTCGCCGTCCAACCCCATGCAGGACCTCATCGACGTGCCCGCCGTGTGCGAGATGGCGCACGCCGCGGGCGCCAAGGTGATCGCCGACAACGTGTTCGCCACCCCGGTGCTGTCGCACCCGCTGCAGATGGGCTGCGACATCGTGGTCTACTCGGCGACCAAGCACATCGACGGCCAGGGGCGCGTCCTGGGCGGCGCCATCCTGGGCCCCACGCGCTACATCCGCGAGGACGTGCAGCTGTTCATCCGCCACACGGGGCCCTCCATCAGCCCGTTCAACGCGTGGGTGCTGCTGAAGGGCCTTGAGACCATGGGCTTGCGCGTGGAGCGCCAGTCGGCGGCCGCGCTCGACCTGGCGGCGTGGCTCGAGCAGCACCCGGCGGTGGCCGACGTGCGCTACCCGCACCTGCCCAGCCACCCTCAGTACGACCTGGCCCGGCGGCAGATGTCGGCGGGTGGCAGCGTGGTGACGTTCCGGCTGGCCGACGACACCAAGGACGGCGCATTCCGCGTGCTGGACGCCCTGCGCATCATCGACATCAGCAACAACCTCGGCGACGCGAAGTCGCTGGTGACGCATCCCGCCACCACCACCCACCGGCGCCTGGGGCCCGACGGGCGCGCGGCGGCCGGCATCAGCGACGGCGTCATCCGCCTGTCGGTGGGGCTGGAGGACGTGGAGGACCTGCGCGAGGACCTCGACGCCGCCCTGAGCGGCGCGTAGGCGGCGGACGTGCGTTATCTGGGCCTGGTGCTCGCGGGTGCCGTCGCGGGAGCGGCCATCTGGTGGGCGACGCTGTCGTGGGGCGAGGGCACGTCGCGCTACCCCGCGCAGGTGGCGGTGGCCGCGCTGGCCATCGTGGCCGTCGGCGTCGCCGCGCGCGTGCGCGCCGGCGAGCGCTACATCATGGCGCCCCCCATCGGCCTGACGCTGGGCTTCTGCACGGCCTGGACGGCCCATGCCGCCGCCACCGACGAAACGGGCCTCTTCCTCGTGGGGACGGTGCTGCTGGGGCTCGGCATGCTGGCGGGCACAGCGGTGCTGGAGTGGGTGACGCTGCTCGTGATGCGACGCAGGTAGTGCTTGCGGGTACGCCCACGCGGTACGGTGTCGAAATGGACTCACCTCACCACGACGTGATCTCCCGTGAGCTGGGCAAGCTGGGCCGCTCGGGCGCGGCCACGGTGGCGGCGACGCTGCCCCGGGGCGCGTGCTCGCGCGACGTCGATATCGCCCTGGCGGCCGATGCGGCGCTGGGACGCTGCGCCGACGTGCTGTCCGACGCGGGCGAGCTGTTGCCCGACGAGGCCGAGTACGCCGAGTCGGTGCCCGACGCCGCCACGCACCCCACCGTGGCCGCCATGGTCGGCTCCGGGTTCTTCGGCATGAACCCCACGCTGGTGGCGTGCAGCGTGGTGGCCACCGAGGGTGCGTCCACCACCGTGCGGTTGTTCGCCAGCGCCGCCGAGGGCCTCATCCCGCAGAAGAGCGCGCAGAAGGCCGTGCGGCGCCTGGCGCCGCGCGTGCGCGGCGAGGGCTGAGCCCCAGACGTCCCGCGTCGGCATGGGGCCCGCCCATGTGACGCGAAGGGGTACGTCCCGGCGCGGCATCACAGGGCTCGCACGCCGATACGCGCGGAGACCCGCCGTCATGCCCGCGACCCCCGCCCACACGCCGCTGCGCCGCCGCCATCGGGCGATCACGCTGATGCTCATCGGCCTGCTGGCGATCCAGGCGGTGACGCTGGGCGTGTTCGGGGTGATGCTCTGGAACGACCGCAGCCGGGCCGCCGGCGACTCGGCCGAGCGCACCATCAACCTGGCCGGCCAGGCGGCGACGGCCCGGGTGGCGGCGTTCACGGGCCAGGTGGAGAGCACCGTCGGGCTCATCGTGCGGGCCCAGCGCACCGGGATCCTGGGCGGCGTGGCCGACGCGCGCACGGCCCGGTTCCTGTTGCTGACGCTGCGCTCCAACGCGGCGTTCGACGCCGTGTACGTGGGCTACCCGGACGGTTCGTTCGTCGACGCCAGCCGTGACGACGCGTATCCGGGTGCCGCGTACCGCCTGAAGACCATCGTGGGTGCCCGCAGCGGCGTGCGGCGCGTGGTGCGGGCGACGTACCTCACGTCCGCATTCCGCGTACTGGTGCGGGAGCAGGTGCACGGCGACCGGTACGACCCGCGCGCGCGGCCGTGGTACCGCGCTGCCCTGGCCCGGGGTGGCACGGTGTGGACCGACCCGTACCTCTTCTTCACCGATCAGGCCGCGGGCATCACCGCCGCGCGGGCCACCGGGACGGATCGGCGACGGGTGGTGATCGGGATCGACCTGCGCCTCACCGAGCTGGAGCGCTTCGCCGGTGATCTGCGGGTGGGCGATCACGGCGGCGCGGCCCTGATCGGCCCCGGCGACACGGTGCTGGCCGGCGGGTCGCCCGATGCCATCCGCAACGCGCGTCCCGGCGAGATGCCGGCGCTTCCCGACGCCGGGACCCTGCTGGGGGCGCCGGACGTCGTGCGCGACCTGCTGGCGGCCGCCCGCCGGTCGGGCGGCACCAGCGTGACGACGTTCGGGTCGGGTGCGCGCCGCACCACCGTCGCCCTCGCGCCCGTGCAGGTGGGCGGCGACCGGTGGGTGGTGGCGCTGCACGCGCCCACCGACGACCTCTTGGGGCCCGAGCACGCGCGTGCCCGCAGCCTGCGCGGCATCGCGGCCCTTGGGCTGGTGTCGATGCTGCTGGCGATCGGAGTCGCGGTCGCGATGCGCCGGCCGCTGGGTGACATGTCGGACGCCGCGGGACGGGACCCTCTCACCGGCCTGTTGACGCGCCGCGAGCTCGTGCACATGGGCGAGCGTCACTTCCAGCGCGCCCGCCGCGACGGCGACCTGTCGGTGCTGCTGGTGGACGTGGACCACTTCAAGCGCGTCAACGACAGCCACGGACACGGCGCGGGTGATGAGGTGCTGCGGTCGGTGGCGGACGGCCTGCGCGCGGCATCGCGCCCCACCGACGCCGTGGGACGCTACGCGGGCGACGAGTTCATGGTGCTGCTGCCGGGCGCCCCGGCGCACGAGGCCCGGTACATCGCCGAGCGGGTGGTGCATCACGTGCGCCGCGCGGCGGAGCGGCGCGGCACCACCGTCAGCGTCGGCGCGGCCACGCTGGGGACACACGCCGCGTTCGCCGACCTCGTGGCCTGCGCCGACCGGGCGTTGTACCGCGCGAAGGACGCGGGGCGTGACCGCGCGGTGTTCGACGACGGCGAGGAGCCCTCCCCCGCCGAGCCCGTGGGCCCCGGCTCGGGAGGGGACGGGGGTTGAAGGGCCCGCGTGGCGTCAGCCCGCCGCCAGCGCGTCCCGCAGGTAGCCCGCGGTGATGCTCGCGTCGCTCCGCGCCACCTGCGCAGGTGTGCCCGAGGCCACCACGCGGCCCCCCGCATCGCCGGCGCCGGGGCCGAGGTCGATGACGTGGTCGGCGCGGGCGACGATGCGCATGTCGAGCGCCACCATGATCACGGTGTTTCCGGCGTCGACGAGGCCCTCGAGGTGCGCCACCAGGCGGTCGGCGTCGGCGGCGTGAAGCCCGGCGGTGGGCTCGTCGAGCACGTACAGCGTGTCGCCCCGGTGGGCCCGCTGCAGCTCGGAGGCGAGCTTCACGCGCTGGGCCTCGCCGCCCGAGAGTTCCGGCGCGGGCTGCCCCAGCCGCAGGTAGCCGAGGCCCACGTCGCGCAGCACCGCGAGGGCGCGCTGCACGGCGTCCTCGCCCGCGAAGAACGCGTGCGCCTCGTCGACGCTCATCGCCAGCACCTCGGCGATGTTGCGCCGGCGCCACGTCACCTCAAGCGTGGAGTCCTTGTAGCGCGTGCCGTGGCAGTCGGGGCACGGGCTGTAGACGCTGGGCAGGAACAGCAGCTCGACCATCACGAACCCCTCGCCCTCGCACGTGGGGCACCGTCCGGCCGGGACGTTGAACGAGAAGCGCCCGGGCTTGTAGCGGCGCCGCCGCGCCTCGGGCGTGGCCGCGAACAGGGCGCGCACGTCGTCCAGGAGGCCCGTGTACGTCGCCACGTTCGAGCGCGGCGTGCGCCCGATGGGCTTCTGGTCGATGGCCACCACGCGGCGCAGGCCGCCGAGGCCGCCGTCGATGATTCCGTGCACCGAGCCCTGGTCGCCGGTGAGCAGCAGGTCGGTGTCGTCGACGGGCTCCTCGTCGGCGGGGGCGGCGCGGGGCGGCCCGAGGGCGGCCTCGACCAGGGCGGGTAGGGCCTGGCTCACCAGGCTCGACTTGCCGGAGCCCGAGATGCCGGTGACGGCCGTGAGGCAGCCGAACGGGAACTCGACCGCCACGTCGCGCAGGTTGTTGCGGCGCACGTCGTGAAGCCGCAGCCACCCGGTGGGTTCCCGCGGCGTGCGCGCGACGGGCGCGGGCGGAGCGAACAGGTAGCGCCGGGTCACCGACTCGCCCACGCCGGCCAGCCCTGCGGGCTCGCCGCTGTAGAGCACGCGCCCGCCGTGCTGGCCCGCTCCCGGGCCGATGTCCACCAGCCAGTCGGCCTCGCGGATGACCGGCAGCGAGTGCTCCACCACGAACACGCTGTTGCCCCGCTGCTTGAGCCCGCGCAGGATGCCCAGCAGCGCGTCGAGGTCGCGGGGGTGAAGGCCGGCGGACGGCTCGTCGAGCACGTACGCCACGCCGAAGAGCTTCGACGACAGCTGCGTCGCAAGGCGCAGCCGCTGCAGCTCGCCGCCCGACAGCGTGGGCGTGGTGCGATCGAGCGACAGGTATCCCAGGCCCAGGTCGATCATCGGCTCGAGCCGCTCGATGAGCTCGGACGCCAGGCGCTGCGCGGCGGCCTGCTTCTCGACCGACATGTTCTTGGTGCGACGTACGTCGGGTGCCGACGCGTGGGCCGATCCCCCGGCCGCCACGCGCTCGTCCACCGATCGCCTGCGGCTGGCCTGGTCGAGCGCCCCGCCGGCGGTGCCCTCCACCGGGGCCCAGCCGTCGGCCAGCACGTCCCGCGCGATCTGCGCGATCCGGTCCAGGGGCAGATGTCCGAACTGGCCGATGTCGAGGCCCTCGAACGTCACCGACAGCGCCTCGGCCTTCAGCCGCGCGCCGTGGCACTGGGGGCACACGGCGCTTTGGACGAACCGCGATACCCGCCGCTTCACGATGGCGCTCTTGGTCGACGCGAACGTGTCGAGCACGTAGCGGCGTGCCCCGACGAACGTGCCCTGGTAGCCCGGCTCCCAGCCCTCCTCGATGGCCCGACGGGTCTGTGCGGGCGTGAGGCCCGGATACACCGGCACCGTGGGGCGTTCCTCGGTGTAGAGGATCCAATCGCGGTCTTCCCGCGGCAGCTCGTTCCACGGGCGGTCGACGTCGTAGCCCATCGCGACGAGGATGTCGCGCTGGTTCTGCCCCTGCCACGCCGGCGGCCACGACGCGATGGCCCGCTGGCGGATGGTGAGCGCCGGATCGGGCACCATCAGCGTCTCGGGCACCTCGAACACGCGCCCGATGCCGTGGCACTCCGGGCACGCGCCCTGCACGGTGTTGGGCGAGAAGTCCTCGGCGTACAGCATCGCCTGCCGGGGCGGATACCAGCCGGCGCGGGAGTACAGCATGCGCACCAGGCTCGACAGGGTGGTGAGGCTGCCCACCGTGGAGCGGGCGTTGCCTCCGGCCCGCTGCTGCTGCAGCGCCACCGCGGGGGGCATGCCCTCGACCGAGTCGACGTCGGGCACCCCGACCTGGTCGATGAGGCGCCGGGCGTACGGCGACACCGACTCGAGGTAGCGCCGCTGCGACTCGGCGAACAGCGTGCCGAACGCCAGCGACGACTTGCCCGATCCGGAGACGCCCGTGAACACCACCAGGGCGTCGCGGGGCACGTCGAGGTCGACGCCCTTGAGGTTGTTCTGGCGCGCGCCGCGCACCTGCACGCCGTCGCGCCAGCCCTCGTCTCTTCCCGGCGGTGTCGTCATCGCCCGAGCCTACGGGCAGGCGCAGTGAGCGTCAGGCCGGAGCATCGATACGCACGCGCCACCGCGGCAGATCGCTACTTTCGGGGGATCGCCCGCGATACGTACGGGGGATTGCCCGCGCCGAGGCAGGCGGGGTACCGTCGTGCGGGCCCGCTTGCCGTCCGGGCCGTCATCACGTCCGAAGCGAGGCCTCCCGCCATGGCTCGAATCGTCCGCGCGCTCCTTCCCGGCATGCTCGCCACCGTCGCCATGGCAGTGGTGGCACCCGCGGCCCACGCCGCGGGCACGGCGACGATCACCAACGGCACGCTCTACTTCCTCGGGACGTCCGGATCCGACAAGGTCGCGATCACCAACACCGCCAACCCGAGTTTCTCGGTGAGGATCAGCCCGGTGAGCAACGATCCGGATGGGGCTGCCACCGGCTGCACGCTTGACGGGACCCAGACGCTGACGTGCGGCGACGCCGCCGGGTTCCGGCACGTCGAGGTGTATACGGGCACGGGCGGGCCGGGGGCGGGTGCACCCGGTGGCACCGGTGCGGGCCCCGCCCCGGGTGCGCGGGTGGCGGCGACGCTGCCGAGGCTCTACGTCAGCGCCGGCTCCCTGGTGTTCAACCGGTTCGCGGTGTCGGTCACGCGCCGCGGGGCGAAGTGCCCGCGCGCGGTGACGATGCGCACGGCGTTCCGCCGCACCGTCAAGGGCCGCA
>CAUJCX010000046.1 GCA_963169235.1 Actinomycetota bacterium
ATCGGCACCCGCGGGTGCCGGGCTGATGCGGTGTGGATGGGCTATTCGTCCATGCCGGGTCGGCGCGGGAGCCCCGGCAGGCAACGGCCTCGGAGCACACAAAAGGCCCTGTCGCCAGGGCCTTCCGGGACGCGCGAGGCAGGATTCGAACCTGCGACCTCCGGTTTCGTAGACCGGCGCTCTATCCGACTGAGCTACTCGCGCACGCGAACGTGCGGACGGGGAGGATAGCACCCCTCGCCGGGGACCGGCTCCCCCGGGCCCCCAGGTGAAGACGGAGAGGGAGGGATTTGAACCCTCGAACGGAGTTGACCCCCGTTACTCGCTTAGCAGGCGAGCGCCTTCGACCACTCGGCCACCTCTCCGCGCCGGTCGCACATGCTAGCGACCAATCGGCGCCGCGCCAGGCGAGTTGAGCGGCGGGGCCCCTCCCGCAGTGCAGACCGTCCGCACACGGGCGACAATGGCCGCACACGACGCACGGGAGGCGAGCGAGATGGAACTGAGCGAGGCGATCCGCGGGCGGCGGGCCGTGCGCAGCTACACCGACCAGCCGGTGGACGACGCCGCCCTCGACCGCGTGCTGCGGCTGGCGCTGCGGGCCCCGACGGGGGGCGCGGCGCAGGCGTGGGGGCTCCTGGTGGTGCGCGACGAGGCGGTACGGCGCGAGGTGGCCGAGCTGGTCATCCGCGGCGGGGCGACGTACTTCGCGCTGATGCGTCCGCGCGCGGACGGCGCCGACGACGAGGCGCACCGGGCGTGGGCGCGCGAGTACGCCGAGTCGGTGATGGCCAGCTACCGGCACGTACCGGTGTTCGTCGTGGGCCTCGTGGTGCCGCGCGGCTACCCCGCCGACTTCCCGGACGGGCGCGACGACGACCTGATGTCGCTGGCGTTCGCGTTCGAGAACCTGATGCTGGCCGCCCGCGCGGAGGGTCTCGGCACCGTGCCCACCACCGCGTTCATGCGCTGGGAGAAGCCCCGCCTGAAGGAGCTGCTCGGCATCCCCGACGACGCGGAGCCCGAGATCATCACGCCCGTGGGGCATCCCACCGCGTTCCCCACCGGCCTCTCGCCGGCGCTCGCGCGCAACCGCCGGCCGTGGCGGTCGCTGGTGCACCGCGACCGCTACGGCGTCACCGGCTAGGCGCGACCCGCCCGGGCGGTGGCCGCCAGCAGCCGCTCGGCGTGCCGGTCGCCCAGCGACCGGCGCGGCATCCTCCACGTCCAGTTGCCGTCCTCGGTGCCCGGCGAGTTCATGCGCGCCTCGTCGCCCAGGCCGATGATGTCCTGCGCGGCGATCACGGCCAGCCGAGCGGGCGACTCGAGGGCCAGGCGGGTGAACATCCACCACGGCTCCGGGTCGGTGATGTCGCGCGCCCGGGCGGCGGCCACCACCGCGGCCCGCTGATCGCCCGACGCGTCCGACCACCACCCCTGCACCGTCTGGTTGTCGTGCGTGCCGGGGTACGCGACGGTGTCCTCGGTGATGTGGTCGGGATGGTGCTCGTTGTCGGGACGGCCGTCGAACGCGAACTGCAGCACGGCCATGCCCGGCAGCCCCAGGTGGCGGCGCAGCGCCTCGACGGGTGGCGTGATGACCCCCAGGTTCTCGGCCACCAGGGCGAGGTCGGGCACCTCCCGGGCGACCGCGTCGAACAGCGCCTGCCCCGGGCCCCGGCGCCAGCGCCCACCGCGGGCCGTGGCGTCACCGGCCGGCACCCCCCACCCGGCGACGAAGCCGCGGAAGTGGTCCACGCGCACCGTGTCGTGCAGCTGCATGGTGCGCCGGAAGCGCTCCACCCACCAGCGGTAGCCGCGCCGCCACAGCGCCGGCCAGTCGTACACGGGGTTGCCCCACAGCTGGCCGTCGGCGGTGAACGCATCGGGCGGGCACCCGGTCACCAGGGCGTCGTTGAACAGCTCGGGGTGCTCGCGGTGGTCGGCGCCGCCCCACGCGACAAAGATGGGCAGGTCGCCCATGATGCGCACGCCGCGCTCGCGCGCATACGCGCGCAGGGCGTCCCACTCCCGCGCGAACCGCACCTGGTCGTCCACCGCGTCGCCGCCCGCGAACCGCTCCCACCCGTCGATCCAGAACGCGTGGCGGCGCCGGAACGCGTCGCGCTCGCGGCCCGTCACCGGCGCCTGCGGGTCTTCGAGCAGGCCCTCCCACCCGGCGAACGCCGACATGCTGCGGTACGGCGAGTGGTGCTCGTCCGGCGGGGTGACGGGGAGGATCTGCCACCACCGCTGGCCCGCCTCGCGCAGCCAGTCGACGAACGCGCGGGCGTCGTCTCCGAGGCGCCCCGACGGCAGCGAGGTGACGTGCAGGAGCACGCCCGACTCGCGCGCCGGGCGCCCCATCAGGCGGGCGCCAGCACGAGCGCCCCCAGGGGCGGAAGCGTCAGCACCAGCGACTGGTCACGTCCGGCCAGCGGCACCGGCACCGTCTCCACCAGCCCCAGATTGCCCTGCCCGCTGCCGCCGTAGTCGGGCGAGTCGCTGTTGACGAGCTCGCGCCATCCGCCCGCGAACGGCACGGCCAGCCGGTGGTTGGGACGCGGCACCGGCGTGAGGTTGATCACCACGGCCACCACGTCCCCGTCGGGGCTCCAGCGCAGGAAGCTGATGATGCTCTCGGACGCGTTGTGCAGGTCGATCCACTCGAAGCCCTGGGGATCGGCGTCGCGGGTGTGCAGGGCCGGGGTGTCGCGATACAGGCGGGCGATGTCCTCGAGGAACCGCATCACGCCGTGGTGGGCGGGGGCGTCCAGCAGGTGCCAGTCGAGGCTCGACTCGTGCGACCACTCGCCCGGCTGCCCGAACTCGGAGCCCATGAACAAGAGCTTCTTGGCCGGCGTGGTGAACATGTAGGCGTACAGCAGGCGCAGGTTGGCGAACCGCTGCCAGTCGTCGCCGGGCATGCGCGCCAGCAGCGACCCCTTGCCGTGCACCACCTCGTCGTGCGACAGGGGCAGCACGAAGTTCTCGTCGAACGCGTACACGGCGCGGAACGTCAGCTCACCGTGGTGGTACTGGCGGTGCACGGGGTCCTCGCCGAAGTACTCCAGCGTGTCGTGCATCCAGCCCATGTCCCATTTGAGGCCGAACCCGAGGCCCCCCAGGTACGTGGGCTTCGACACGCCCGGCCACGCCGTGGACTCCTCGGCGTACGTCTGCACGTCGGGGTGGCGCGAGTAGACCGCCTCGTTCAGCTGCTTCAAGAACGCGATGGCCTCAAGGTTCTCGCGGCCGCCGAACTCGTTGGGGATCCACTCCCCCTCCTCGCGCGAGTAGTCGCGGTACAGCATCGAGGCCACCGCGTCGACCCGCAGGCCGTCGCCGTGGAAGCGCTCGAGCCAGCACATCGCGCTCGACAACAGGAAGCTGCGCACCTCGTGCCGGCCCCAGTTGAAGATGAGCGAGTCCCAGTCCTTGTGGACGCCCTCGCGCGGGTCGGCGTGCTCGTACAGGTGCGAGCCGTCGAAGTGGGCCAGGCCGTGCTGGTCGGACGGGAAGTGCGACGGCACCCAGTCGTAGATGACCCCGAAACCCGCCTGGTGAAGCGTGTCCACCAGGTACATCAGGTCTTCGGGCGGGCCGAAGCGGCTGGTGGGCGCGAAGTAGCCGGTGGTCTGGTACCCCCACGACCCGTAGAACGGGTGCTCCATCAGGGGCAGGAACTCCACGTGCGTGAAGTTCATCCGGGCCATGTGCTCCACCAGCAGGGGAGCGGCCTCGCGGTACGTCAGCGACCGGTTGCCCTGGTCGGGCGAGCGCCGCCACGACCCCAGGTGCAGCTCGTAGATGGAGATGGGCGCGTCCAGGGCGTTGCGGGCGGCCCGGTCGGCCATCCACCCCTCGTCGCCCCACGCGTAGTCGGCCTGCCACACCACCGACGCGGTGCGCGGCGGCTCCTCGGCCAGCGACGCCACGGGGTCGGCCTTCTCCACCCGGCTGCCGTCGGCCCCGTCGACGACGTACTTGTACGTCTCCCCCACGCCCACGCCGGGCACGAAGCCCTGCCAGATGCCGGACGAGGCGCGTGGGTACAGGGCGTCGATGTCGCGGTTCCAGCCGTTGAAGTCGCCCATCACCGTCACGCGGTGTGCCGACGGGGCCCAGATGGCGAAGCGCGTGCCCCGCTCGCCCCCCACCTCGCACGGGTGCGCGCCCAGCACCGTCGCCAGGTCGAGGTGCGTGCCCTCGTTGAACAGGTAGATGTCCTGGTCGGAGATGAACGCGTCGGCCGGGTCGATCACGGTCATGGTGCGACCTCCTTGGAAGCGGGGTGCGAGGCCTCGCCGGTGGTGTCCAGCAGGTCGAGGATGCCCTGCAACGGTACGCCGACCCAGTCGGGGCGGCTGCCCATCTCGTAGCCGCACTCGTACACGGCCTTCTCCAGCAGCAGGATGCGCAACAGGCGCTCGGCGGAGTCGGCGTCGGTGGGGAAGAACGACGCGTCGCCCACCACGTCGAGGTACGCCGCCAGGAACGCCCCCGTGACCCACGACAGCCACCGGTCGCCCCAGCGGGCCAGCAGGGCGTACTGCTCGCTGTCGGCCTCCACCATGCCGCGCTCGACGGCGTCGTTGAGGCCCACGTGGCGCACGTAGTCGAACGAGCGGATCATGCCCGCCACGTCGCGCAGGGGCGAGCGCTTCACCCGCCGGTCGGCCATCGACCGCCCGGGCTCGCCCTCGAAGTCGATCAGCATGAAGTCGCGGCCCGTGTGCAGCACCTGCCCCAGGTGCAGGTCGCCGTGGTAGCGGGTGCGCATGCCCGACCCCTTCAGGTCGACCATCGACTGGAAGTGCCCGGTGATCTCGTCGGCGCGCACCAGCACCTCGTGGGCGAGCGCCCGGTTGGCCTCGCTCATCTCGCCCAGGCTGCGGCGCAGCGTGCGCAGCGTGCGGGTCTCGAGGTTGCGCAGCGACTGGTACGTGCTGCGCAGGTACAGCGCCACCGTCGGCTCGGGACGGAACGCCGCGTCGCCCGTGGAGGCCAGCGCCAGGTGCAGGTCACCCACGCGGCGGCCCAGCGTGTCGATGGCGTACAACAGCGAGTCGGCCATCTCGTGGGCGACCTCCGGCAGCTCGCGCGCCGCCAGCGACATCAGTCCGGCGCGGCGGTCCCACGTGCCGGGCTCGGGCTCGACGCCCCCGGCCAGCGCCCGCTCGTAGAACCGGCCCACCTCGTCGCGCACGTAGCTCCACGCGTCGCCCTCGTTGGGCACCACCTCGTGCACGATGGCCACGGTGCGCTCGGTGCCGTCGGCGTCGGTGTGGCGCAGCGACGCCAGCACCCGCGGCGCGTTCTCGAACCGGGCGTGGTTGAGGTGCAGCCCCACCTCCAGGTCGGGGTTGAGCCCGGGCGCGCAGCGCCGGAACAGCTTGAGGATGGCGCGGTGCCCGTACACCACCGACGTGTTGCTCTGCTCGGCGCGGAACAGGTCGGGCTCCAGGGGGCCGTCCGACTCGGCCAGCACCAGCCGCAGCGCCGCCGTGGGCCAGCTGCTGAGGGCGCCGGTGCGGCCCTGCACGCGGCGGCGGCGCCGGGCCAGGTCGAACAACGCGGAGCACACGTCGCGGTCGATCATGCCCTCCACCAGCACGCCCTCGCCTCCGTCCCAGTTGGCCTTCGCGATCACCGAGTGCGGCTGGTCGGACGCGACGCGCTGGGCCTCCTCGCCCGCCAGCACCGTCATGGGCACCACGTACGTCTCGGGCTCGCCTTCCAGGTACGACACCTGCGCCAGCGCCAGCACCGACGGCAGCGGCGACGTCGCCAGCGGGATCACGTCGGTCAGCGACACGCCCTGCGCCGCACGGTCCTTGCCCGCGAACCAGCGCGCGCTGGGAAGGAACGTGGCCAGCGCCGCCTCCACGCGTCCCCGGGCGCGGGCCGAGAACAACGCGTCCACCTTGCCGCGCACCGTGATGGTGGGGCTGTCGCGGTGCACCTGGTCGTGGTCGACGGGCTGCTCGAGCGACAGCCAGTAGAACTGGTGCGGTCCCAGCGTCAGCAGGTAGGGCAGGTCGCCGATGGGCGGGAACAGGGTCTGGCCGAAGATCTCGCGGGGCACGAGGTTCTTCCACTCGGCCAGCTCGAGCTCGACGTGCTGCGCGAAGCGCGACAGGTTGGCCACCACCAGCACGCGCTCGTCGCCGTACGTGCGCACGAACGCCAGCACGCGCGGGTTGTCGGGCTGCAGGAACTGGATGTCGCCGCGCCCCAGCACCTGGTGGCGGCGGCGCAGCGCGATGATGCGGCGCATCCACCACAGGAGCGACTCGGGGTTGGCCGCCTGGGTCTCGACGTTGACGGTCTCGTAGTGGAACTCGGGATCGATGATGACCGGCAGCGGCAGGCCCTGCGGGTTGACCGACGAGAAGCCGGCGCTGCGGTCGGGGCTCCACTGCATGGGCGTGCGCACCCCGTCGCGGTCGCCCAGGTACACGTTGTCGCCCATCCCGATCTCGTCGCCGTAGTAGATCACCGGGGTGCCAGGCAGCGACATCAGCAGACCGTTGAGCAGCTGGATCTTCTGGCGGTTGTTGCCCAGCAGCGGCGCCAGGCGGCGGCGGATGCCCAGGTTGATGCGCGCCCGGCTGTCGCGGGCGTACATGCGGTACATGAAGTCGCGTTCCTCGTCGGTCACCATCTCGAGCGTCAGCTCGTCGTGGTTGCGCAGGAACACCGCCCACTGGCTGTTGTCGGGGATCTCGGGGGTCTGCTGCATGATGTCGACCACCGGGAAGCGGTCTTCCATCTGCACCGCCATGAACAGGCGCGGCATCACGGGGAAGTGGAACGCCATGTGGCACTCGTCGCCGTCACCGAAGTAGGCGGCGGCGTCCTCGGGCCACTGGTTCGCCTCGGCCAAGAGCATGCGGTTCTCGAACTTGGCGTCGATGTGCGCGCGCAGCGACTTGAGGAAGTCGTGGGTGCGCGGCAGGTTCTCGCACATCGTGCCTTCCTGCTCGTACAGGTACGGCACGGCATCCAGGCGCAAGCCGTCGACGCCCTGCTCGAACCAGAAGTCGAGGGCGCGCGTGACGGCTCGGTGCACCTCGGGGTTCTCGTAGTTGAGGTCGGGCTGGTGGGAGTAGAAGCGGTGCCAGTAGTACGCGCCGGCCACCGGGTCCCATGACCAGTTGGACGTCTCGAAGTCCTGGAAGATGATGCGGGCGTCGCGGTACCGGTCGGGCGTGTCGCTCCACACGTAGAAGCGTCCCCAGCGGCTGTCGGGGCCCGCCTGCCGGGCGCGCTGGAACCAGGGGTGCTGGTCGGACGTGTGGTTGAGCACCAGCTCGGTGATGACCCGCATGCCGCGCGCGTGGGCCTCGCGCAGAAGCACCTTGACGTCGCGCATGTTGCCGTACGCCGGGTTGATGGCCGTGAAGTCGGCGATGTCGTAGCCGTCGTCGCGCAGGGGCGACGGGTAGAACGGCAGGAGCCACAGGGCCGACACGCCCAGCTCCTGCAGGTAGTCGAGCTTCGACACCAGGCCCCGGAAGTCGCCCGTGCCATCGCCGTCGGAGTCGCTGAACGACTTGACGTGCAGTTGGTAGATGACCGCGTCCTTGAACCAGAGCGGGTCGTTGCCGAGTGCGTCGATCACCATCGGGGCGGTTACCTCACCTAGCCGAAGTAGTCGAAATCGTTCTCCGTGCGCGAGCGGTGGCGGATGACGAACACGTGCGCGGGCAGCACCTGGGGGTCGAGCTGCACGAAGTTGTACGGACCCTGCCACATGAAGCGGCCCCCGCCGATGACGTCGTGCACCTGGAACGCCTCGTCACCCAGGCCCAGGGCCTTCATGTCGAGCTGCGTCCACCCGGAGGCCGTGGTGTACGGGTCGACGTTGACGACGCACAGCACCACGTCGCCGCCGGACGGATCGGTCTTGGAGTAGACCAGCAGGCGGTCGTTGTCGCTGCCGTGGAAGTGCAGGGTGGCGTTGGTCTGCAAGGCTGGATGCTCGCGCCGGGCGCGGTTGAGGCGCGCGATCAGCGGGTGAAGGCTCCAGCTCACCGACCGGTCCCAGCGGCGGGCCTGGTACTTCTCGCTGTCGAGGTACTCCTCGCTGCCGGGCTCGCGCGCGTGGCCCTCGCACAGCTCGAACGCGGGGCCGTAGATGCCGTAGCTCGCGGCCAGCGTCGCGGCCAGCACCACCCGCGACACGAATGCGGGCCGCCCCCCGTGCTGCAGGTGCTCGGTGAGGATGTCGGGGGTGTTGGGCCACACGTTGGGCCGGAAGTACTCGTACTGGTCGGTGCGCGTGAGCTCGGTGAAGTACTCGGTGAGCTCGTGGCGGGTGTTGCGCCACGCGAAGTACGTGTACGACTGGGTGAAGCCCAGCTTGGCCAGCCGCTTCATCACCTTGGGCCGCGTGAACGCCTCGGCCAGGAACAGCACGTCGGGGTGCTGCTTCTGCACCGACGCGATGAGCCACTCCCAGAACGCGAACGGCTTGGTGTGGGGGTTGTCGACGCGGAAGATGCGCACGCCGACCCCGACCCAGCCCTCGACCACCCGCAGGATCTCCTTCCAGAGCGCCTGCCAGTCGTCGCTTTCGAAGTTGATGGGGTAGATGTCCTGGTACTTCTTGGGCGGGTTCTCCGCGTACTGCACCGACCCGTCGGGACGGTGGATGAACCACTGGGGGTGCTCGGCCACCCACGGGTGGTCAGGGGCGCATTGCAGCGCCAGGTCGAGGGCGATCTCCATGCCGCGCTCGTTGGCGGCCGCGATCAGCGCCACCAGGTCGTCCATCGTGCCCAGGTCGGGGTGGATGGCGTCGTGGCCGCCTTCGGCGGCGCCGATGGCCCACGGGCTGCCCAGGTCGCCCTCCGCGGCCGTGACGGCGTTGTTGGGCCCCTTGCGGAACGTGTGCCCGATGGGGTGGATGGGCGGCAGGTAGACCACGTCGAAGCCCATGTCGGCGACGTAGTCGAGCTGGTCCACCACGTCGGCCAGGGTTCCGTGGCGGTCGGGGTCGGGCGACCACGAACGCGGAAACAGCTCGTACCACGTGCTGAACCGGGCGCGTTCACGGTCGACGTGGACGTTGAGCGTGCGGTCGTACTCGGTCACCAGGCTGCGGTCGGGGTTGCGCTCCACCACGATGGTGGTGGTGGGGTCGAGCGCCAGCGACGCGCGGTCGCTCATCAGCGCCGATCCGCCCAGGCGCTCGGCCAGGGCCTCCAGCACCGCCTGGTCGCGGCCGGTGGCCCGCTGCGCCGCGGCGCGCAGAAGCTCGGCACCCACCAGCAGGTCGACCTCCACGTCCTGCCCGGCCTCCACCTTCTTGCCCAGCCCGCGCTGCCACGTGGCGAAGTGGTCGACCCACGCGCGCACCGTGTACTGGTGCCCGCCGGGCTCGCCCACCGCGAACGCCCCGCTCCAGCGGTCGTTGACCAGGGGCTCCATCTCGACCACGTCCCACGTGCGGGCGCCCTTGCGGCGGTGCAACAGCTCCACCCGCACCTTGTCGTGGCCGTCGGTGAACGCGTCGCACTCCACGGTGACCGTCTCGCCGGCCGTGCGGCTGATGGGGAAGCGTCCGTCGTCGATCTCGGGATGGACGGCCTCGATCACCACGCGGCGCCGGCCGTCGGGGTCCGCGGGGAGGGGCACGGGCGCGGGGGGCACGGATGCTGCCTTTCTGCGGGAGTCAGGAGCGGCCATCTGGGCGGACGTTACCGGCCCGACGGCGTAGCGTGCACCTCACGGGGCCGTGATGACGGCCCGTGGCCCTGCGTCGGGGCCGTCCGATAGCGTGCCCACCTTCACAACCATGGGAGATGCGTGGAGATCTGGCCGGGACAGCCGTTCCCCATCGGCGCCACCTGGGACGGCGCCGATGGGACGAACTTCTCGGTGTTCAGCGAGAACGCCGAGTTCGTGG